>JBBDID010000031.1:0-26792 GCA_040880585.1 Crocinitomicaceae bacterium
GACTCGATTTCCGACTCGATTTCCGACTCGACTTCCGACTCGATTTCCGACTCGACTTCCGACTCGATTTCCGACTCGACTTCCAGCTCACTGCGGCATCTTCGGGCAAAAAAAAATATCTCCCGCAGAAGCACGCAGAATAGCCTGTGCTATTTTTTAAACTACTGAGTTCTATTTCACTTTGAATAGTGGGTTTTTTCCACGATATAATCAAGAGTGATCAGTGAAATCTGCGGGACGTATCCAGTCAATGTTATTTTTCAAGGTAAACTTCTATTTTTCTGATCGATTTCCTTAGCATCTTAAAATTAATTCGTACATTCATTCAAACTAAAATTTAAAAGATGAAAATTCAAAAAGCATTCAATCTCAGAACACTTATACTGGGTTCCGCCTTGGTAATAGGAACGATTGGTCTGAGCAGCTTCATTGCTTCTGAAAAAGAAGGTGAAACTACCGGAAACACAGCTTGTGAAGTTTACGGGAAAATCAAAATTGTTGATTACGGTGAAGATTACAAAGTAAAAAAAGTAGACTACGGTGAAGATGTAAAAGTGAAGTGGGTAGATTACGGTGAAGACGACCAAGGAGAGTGGAAAGAAGTAGACTACGGTGAAGATTTCAAGATCAAATGGGTAGATTACGGAGAGGATTTTAAAGTGAAATTTGTCGATTACGGCGAGGGGTGTTAGTTTTAGATGCTAGATGCTAGATGCTAGATGTTAGACGCTAGATGTTAGACGCTAGACTTTAGATGTTAGATGTTAGACGCTAGATGTTAGACGCTAGACTTTAGACATAAGACTGAAAGACATAAGACATAAGACATAAGATTCTAGACGCTAGACGCTAGACTTTAGATGCTAGACGCTAGACGCTAGATGTTAGACGCTAGACTTTAGACATAAGACTGAAAGACATAAGACATAAGACATAAGATTCTAGACGCTAGACGCTAGACTTTAGATGCTAGACGCTAGACGCTAGATGTTAGACGCTAGACTTTAGACATAAGACTGAAAGACATAAGACATAAGACATAAGATTCTAGACGCTAGACGCTAGACTTTAGATGCTAGACGCTAGACGCTAGATGTTAGACGCTAGACTTTAGACATAAGACTGAAAGACATAAGACATAAGACAAAAGACATAAGACATAAGATTCTAGACGCTAGACGCTAGATGTTAGACGCTAGACTTTAGATGTTAGACGCTAGACACCTCTGCCGTACGGATGTTTGTTTGTTATTTTTTATGCTTTAGCCTGCTATCACTTCCAGCATTTCATCTTGCTGTAGGTATTTCTCAGCTAGTGTTCGCAGTTGCTCAGGAGTAACTTGATGGATCGCCTGAATAAAGTCAGAGTAATACGTTTTGGGTAGCTCATTAAAATAAATATTCTTAAACATTTCCATCATAGATAAGGGACCATCTGCATTTCTCTGAAATTCACCCAGCATATAATTCTTTACCTTCTCTAATTCTTCATAAGGGATCAGTTCTGTTTGTAAGCGTTGCATTTCATGGTAAATCTCTTTCACCGCCAATTCTTTTACATCTGAGCCTACTTCTGTCGCCACAAAAAGATATCCTGCATCTGCCAAAACAGACATGCCTGAACCAACTCCATAGGTGTATCCCTTATCTTCCCGAATGTTTGTCATGAGCCTACTTCCGAAATATCCGCCAAAAATGGTATTCAGCAACTGAAAGGGGTAATAATCCTCATGCTTTTTGTCAAACATCAATCGCCCAATCCGAATGGCGGATTGTAATGCCTCTTTTTTGGGAACATCCACCCTACCTATTGTCGGTGAAAATTGCTGTTTTTTCATGACGATTTCTTCTTGCCTGAAATTGACCGACCAGGTACGCAATACTTCAATAAAAGCCTGCGAAACATTTCCGGTCAAAAAAATGACAGGGCTCTGATAATAAAAACGATCATAATACGCAAGCAGATCTTCTCGCTTTAGCTGCTCAAAATCTGCCAACTCTGCTACCTGCCCATACGGTGCATCTTCTCCAAACAACTGTTTGGTAAAAGCTCTTCTGCTTAAAATATTCACTTTCTGTGTGTCTACTTTGAACCGATTTTTACCAATACTCAACTCTTTTTGTAGCTCATTTTCTTCAAAACTAACCGTAGCTAAAGCGTTTTGAATAATTCCAAAAATATCTGCAATATGCTCATTCAAACCGTACACAGAAATACCGGCATGATCTTTATCCAACTCTTTCTGCACGTATCCTCCATAATAATCCAAGGCTTCTGAAATTTGCTTTGCAGACCTTTCCTTACTTCCTGAAAGAAGTAATTTGTTGGTAAACGAAGCCTGTAATGACTTTTGCTGATGTTTTGTTCCGGCATCCCAAAGCACTTCCATTTTCACCGAATCATCTTTGACGTCTTTCATCCAAAACAGCCTGACACCATTTTGCAACTCAATCTCCTCAGGAAGAATCAGTGGTAAATCTTTTGCCTGTAAATATTCAGGGGCTTCTTTTCGATTCATGATTTCGCTTTAATTTTAAGGGTTGTGCTGTTCTCTTTTTGCATTTTTGTATTGACAAACTGATGAATATCTTCTGAACTTACTGCATCATACCTTGACAACTCATCATTGACTTCATCCAGGGTTCCCATTTGGTCAAAGAGCGCTAATTTCATCACCCGATTCAGTATCGGCTGCTCTGAAAATACTTTCACGGTTTTAAATTTATTCTTCACCTTGGTCAATTCTCTCTTATCGATTGGTGTTGCTTTAATTTTATCCAGTTCAGCCCAAATTTCCTCTTCTGCTTTTTCCAAAGATACCTCATCTTGTAAATGCCCCGAGATGACGATCAATCCATCTTCCCATCCTCCGGTAACATAAGCAGAAACCTGGGTCAATATCTTTTTTTCTGTGATTAAATTTTCATATAGTCGGGACGAATTTCCACTTCCCAAAATGTCAGATACTAAATCAGCCGTATAAAATTCAGGGTCGGTTTTTTTCGCCATACGAAATGCTAAATAAATGGCATCTGAAGGCACCTCTCTTTCAATGATTTTCTCTCTGGCTTCTTTCTGTGGTGGCTCAATCGGCAAATTGCGCAGATATCTTTCTCTCGCCGGAATATCCCCAAACCACTTTTCTACTTTTGCTTTCACTTCTGCTGATTCCAGATTACCACCAATTACCAGGGTTGCATTTTCAGGCGAATAATGTTTATAGAAAAATCCCTTTACATCTTCCATGCTTGCGCCTGCAATTTGCTCTATGTTTTTCCCGATTGTTGCCCATTTATACGGATGCGTTTTATAGATCATTGGCCGTAATTCTAACCAAACATCTCCGTAGGGCTGATTCAAGTACCGTTGTTTAAATTCTTCAATTACCACATTTCTTTGTACCTCCAAACTTTTTGGCGTAAACGCCAGTTCCAGCATACGGTCACTTTCTAACCATAAAGCGGTTTCAAAATTTTGTACGGGAAGGATATCGTAATAATTGGTAATGTCGTTATTGGTAAAAGCATTGCATTCACCCCCCGCCAATTGTAAAGGCGCATCAAAATTTGGGATATGTTTGGAACCGCCGAACATCAAATGTTCAAACAGGTGTGCAAATCCGGTTCTGTTTTCATTTTCATCACGTGCGCCAACATTGTAAATCACATTGACTACGGCCATAGGCGTCGTTTTGTCGGGATGAAAAATGACTTTTAATCCGTTGGGGAGCGTAAAGGTTTCAAATTTGATCATTACAACTTAAATTTTTCAGTAGTGAGTTCTTCACGAGCTTCTCTATATTCTTCCAGTATTTCAGTGATGATTTCAGCTGCGGGTTTGATTTGATCAATGACACTGGCAATTTGTCCAATTTCTAATTCACCTTCATCTAAATCTCCCTCAAACATGCCTTTTTTTGCACGCCCCCTACCCAATAAAATTCGTAATTCCTCCGGGGAAGCGGCTTTTTTATAGGCTTCTTGAATTTGATCATAAAAACGATTTTTAATCAATCTTACCGGAGTTAATTCTTTCAAGGTCAATTGCGTTCCTCCTTCTCGTGTTTTTAGTACAGTTTCTTTGAAGTTTTGGTGTGCAGAAGATTCTTCAGAAGCTACAAATCGCGAGCCCATTTGTACTGCATCTGCTCCCAGGATCATAGCGGCCAACATCCCTCTTCCGGTAGCTATACCTCCTGCAGCAATTAATGGAATATCAATTTCTTTTTTTACGGTAGGAATCAACGTCAGGGTGGTGGTTTCATCTATGCCGTTATGTCCACCGGCTTCAAATCCTTCTGCTACCACTGCATCTACCCCTGCTTCTTGTGATTTAACGGCAAACTTCAAAGAAGAGACTACATGCACCACCTTAATTCCGTTATCTTTCAGATAAGCAGTCCATGTTTTAGGGTTTCCGGCAGAACTGAAAACAATCGGTACCTTATGTTTAATAATGATCTCAATGTGTTTTTCCACATCCGGGTAAATCATGGGTAAATTCACCGCAAAAGGTTGGTTGGTTGCCGCCTTGCATTTACGGATGTGCTCTTCTAATACCGGGGGGTACATAGAACCGGATCCTATAATCCCCAATCCTCCTGCATTGCTTACGGCTGACGCCAATTCCCAACCTGAACACCAGATCATTCCGGCTTGAATAATGGGGTATTTGACCCCTAACAATTGCGTAATTCTATTGTCTTTCATATTGGATTTTAAAGGTAACAGAATTTTAGCAGAAGTTTACTGAACAGTCCCGGATTTTAATAACTGAATTATTTTTCTTATTTTAGCCTTTTAAAGTGAATGAAAAAACAGTTATTTCGGTTATATTTGCCAAATAGCTTTAACGCTTACAGCATGAAAAAAATATTTGCATTATTCTTTATTGTTATGTTGGGATTTGGTGCTCAAGCTCAACGTTACAATCTGGGAGTTGGACTTCGCGCCGGTGCTACCGGATTTTTAGGAGATATTGGTAGCGGTGATCTCGCCCGGGATTTTGTATTTAATATGGAGTTGGCCGATACCCGCTGGGCAGTAGGACCCTTTGTGAGATGGAGATTTCATCCGCTATTTGCTTTGCAGGGGGGATTAACCTATGGAAGAATTCAGGGAATGGACTCTAATTCAGACAACCGGGCTCGCCGGGGACGAAACCTGAACTTTACCAATGATATTTTTGATGTACATGCAAAATTTGAATATTACCCTCAAATACTTGCCGTTTCTGATGTGGGATTCAGAGGAAGATACCGTACAGATTATCAAACTTATTTCTTTGTCGGTGCAGGAGCTGTCATTCATAATCCAAAAGGGCAACTCAATGGAGAAGGCAGCTCTATTAAGTTGCGTCCTTTAATGACTGAAGGTGTAAAATACTCTCCAGTGGCTTTTCAAATGCCCATGGGATTTGGATTTTTCTTCACCCACAAAAGGGTTCACAGATTTGGGTTTGAATTTTCATGGAGCTGGACCTTTACCGACTATTTAGATGATATTTCTACCGTGTATGTAGAACATACTCCGGGATCACTAGCTGCTCAAATGGCAAATCAATACGTGGATCAACCGGATGTACCTGAAGGGGTTCAATATGGTCCGGGAAGTCCCAGAGGAGACCCTACCGACAGAGACAATTATATGTTTGTCACTATATCTTACAGCCACCTTTATCGTATCGGAAACAGTTTCTCTAGAAGAAATTACTCCTGGATGTACGGACGTAAAAGAAAATTTGGCGGAACTAAGGCGAAGTTTTAAGGGGGAAGTTTAAAAGACTATAAAATCCGCTCAATTTTGAGTGGATTTTTTTTTTGTTGCTGGCAAGCCTGAAAATGAGACCACGATATGGTAAAAATTTAATCCTGAAACGCAGTAGATTCAAAAACTAACCTATATTTTTCGGATTACGTAAGAAAAACCGACTGACATGCGCAAGACTTCTAACTGATAATATTGATGCGCTGTCTGCTTAGCTTTCTTTTTACCCATCCTGCGTTTAAGACGTAAGGCTACATAAGCTAGCTTAGATTTCATCAAAATAAATGTACGGATCCTCCAGGCAACAAATCCCCTTAAAAACTGGAAAGGAATTGGATACAGCAATACTTTTTTATGGTAATCAATGCCAAACCTTCTACCTCCTGAAATTTTTTCCAATTTCATTCCATTGATATTTGAATAATGCTCTAAGGCTTTAAATGATAAATGCGAATATGAAATCTCATGAAATGTCTCCATGAAGGCAACGTATCCTATGAAAACACCACCTGGTCTTAAAATACGTCCTATCTCAGAAAATGCCTTACCAACATCCGGTATATGCTCCAATACAGCATCCATTACTACCACATCAAAACTGTTGTCTTCAAATGGCAGGTCTTCTGCACTGGCAACCACAATATGATTTCCTCCTTCAAATGGCTCCACTCCAACCCATTCTCCCCCTAAACGTTCCACAATTGGTTTATTTCTTCCGTAGCCGCATCCAATATCTGCTACTTTTTTACCTTTGACTACTTCTTCAAAAACATAAGCAGGTCGCTTGATGATGATTTCTGCATCCGGTAGCTGATCCTGAAGGGTCAGTTGTCTTACGCCTTTGCCTAAAGCTGGTTCTTTATCACCCATAGTTATTTATGTAAAGTAAAATTAAGCATTATTCTTTTCAGTATTTAAAATGAATTGTGTGAGGTACTTGAAACTGTCGGAATGCGCCTTTTTACTAAATCTATCCTGAGCCACTTCTTGAAGTCTCTTTTTTTCCCGGAGCTCAACTTTTAGAAGATCAATATCCTCTTCTTTAACAACATATCCTAAGTCCAACTCAGTAACCAAAGCTGAAAAATCACCTAAATGAGGGCTAATAAGCACCTTTAACCCTGCACTTAAATATTCAGCAAATTTAACGGGGGATGCCACTTTGTTTGTTACATTTTCATCTCTGATTAAAATACCATAATCCGCCCAGACCAGTTCGTTATGCACATCCTTGTGGTCAACCCATTTTTGGCTTACTTGATTCGGAAATTTTGAAATCAACTCTTCAATTTCAGGAGATAGCTTTGAAAGAAACAAAACTTCAGCATCCTGATTTTGGATCCAGTGCTCGATATATCTTTTCACTTTCTTGAAAGACTGCCATCCTGCCGTACTTCCTGCGTAAATTAACCTGGGCGCTGAGTGAGAATCAGCTCTAATCAATTGACTTGACGTGACAGAATTAGACAATGTACAAGGGATGACAACGTGATTATTTCCTTCATATCCAAATTCATTCTGCCAATAACTCACTAATTTATTAGAAACAGCAATCCGAAATACAGATTCGATCACCGCCTTTTTTTCAGCCTCAATAATCGAATCCACAATTTTGTTATCCGGTATCATTTCAGGAAACTCCTTTAACTCTGCTTTAACCGCTCCCCTACCATCATAAATCACATTTTTGTTTAATTCTTGCGCTATCCAACAGGCCATTGGCCCACGTGCAAGAATAGACCTTGTTCTTATCCCGCGAATGAGACCCAGTACATACCTGTTTTTTTTCCAATTACTTAAGCCCGGAATCATCCGCATAACAGTTGCTTTGGGATACCATTCCTTTATTTTTCTTTTATTAGCTGAAAAATTCCGAACAGAGACCAGTGCTATCAGCTGAATAGGTTCATCCAGGTATTCATTCAGTGTTTCAATCACATCAATAACCTGACTTTTATAAACTCCTGATGGCGCATCATTCACTGTGAGGTAAATCATAATGGGAGGTTATTAATTACTTCCAATATTCTTTTCGTTGAATTACCATCCCACAATGGAGGCACCTCTCCTTTTTTATATTCTCCTTCACTGATTTTAAGAATCATTTTCATGATTGCGTCAACATCAAAAGTGGTCAGGGTGTTAGACCCAATCTCAGTAGTAATAGGTCTTTCAGTTGAATCTCGTAATGTTAAACACGGTACCTGCCGAAAAGTGGTTTCTTCTTGAATACCTCCACTATCTGTTACCACAAGCATACATTTTTTAACTAAATGCTGAAATTCAAAATAACCGAGTGCCTCTGTCAAGATGACGTTAGGTATTTGAGCAAACGCTTCACTCAATCCAAATTTTTCAATATTCTTTCGCGTCCTGGGGTGTATAGGGAAAACTACCTGCATTGTTTGCGTGACTTTTTGAAGCAAGTCAATCAACTTTTGGAGGCCTTCCTTATGATCAACATTTGATGGCCGGTGAATCGTCATTAACACAAACTCAGCAGTCAGCCCGAGCTCTTCTACAACATCTGACTTGTCAATTTCTTCTTCAAAGGCTACAAGCGTATCAATCATGGTATTGCCGACCATAAATATCTCACCGGGTTTATTCTCCTCTTCCAAATTAATTTTACCGCTTTTTTCCGTCACAAAGTAATAATCAGAAATTTCATCTGTAAGGATTCTATTGATCTCTTCGGGCATAGTGCGATCCCTTGACCTCAGACCACTTTCAAGATGAGCCAGTTTGATCGCTTTTTTATTGGCGACAATTGCCACGGCTAAAGTTGAATTGACATCACCCGGCGTAATGATCAGATCGGGATAAAACGTGTTATCAATGAGCTGTTCCAACTTAATCATGATCTCACCCATTTGATTCACAGGAGATTTTGGATTTATTTCTAAAAAGTAATCAGGTGCCAGTTTGAACTGCTCAAAAAACACCTCCGCCATGTTTTTATCAAAATGTTGTCCTGTGTGAACGATTTTAATATTGAGTTCCGGAAAATCTTTAGCCACCCTTCTAAACTGAGTAACTTTAATAAAATTAGGACGAGTGCCAACTACAATTAAAATTCTTTTCACGCGTTTATCATGGTTTTAAAATCAAAATCTAAATTAAAATTTTGATGGGCATATTTCATGAATTTCCTGAAATATTTCAAGTTATGCAGACTTAACATCTTTGGGTGAGAGATGAATTGCATACTCGAATTTGGATCAGTAAAGTTAATATAAAGAAACAATTCGAAATTTATTAACTTGTTTTATCAGTTCGTGCTCCTATGCCAGTAGATAAAAATCATTTGAAATTTCAAACAAGCGGTTAACTTTCAGAGGCTACGAAATACTTTCTATTTCTTAGTAATCAAAAGTTTCAGTTTTTTTGCGATTTTTTCAAGATTGAAATCTAAACTATCATAGTTCGTGTAAAGCGTGCTAAAATTCACATCCTTCAATTTCTTAAAAAAAGCTGCTCCTTCGCCAATCTCAAAAGTTGCTCCAATCTTGTTGTCCCTCAAATATTTTGCACACTCACCTTCAAAGCCAACCTGAATAATAAAATTCTCATTGACAATAAAGTCACTGAACTTAGTAATGAAAGCATCTGAATATACCTCGCTTAAGAAGAAAACTCCGCACTGAACTTCTCTAAGCTTTTTGTAATACTCATCCTTAGGGAGAAAGTCATCATGAACAATAAATTGATTATCAACAGCAGCATGTAAAAATTCGTAAAGCTCTTTATCATTTGTTTTCATGTGCATGATCAGTTCAAATTTCTCATATATCTGACTGTCAATAGACTTAAGGTTTTTAAAGCAAGAAACGAAAGATTTAACAAGGTTGGACAAGTTCGCATCTATATTTCCGGCAAACATAATTTTAATTCTTTGACTTTCAGTTTTAGGGTAATCTAGATAAAAATCATCAACATCATAACCGTTATGGATTACATGAAATTTTCCATGATGACTTTTATCCACCAGTTTAATTAATTGACTTTTTAAACCGTCATCTACAGCTAAAACAGTATCCGCAGATTGTAAAGCAACTCTTTCCTGATATAAACAATAATCCAACTGTTTTTGAGTGAGCTTTTGAAATTTTGAAAAAATTGGATGTCCATTCCAGAGATCCCTGTAATCAAGCATTAATTTGATATTATTGCGTTTTTTAATCTCTGCTCCAAAGTACAAGAGGTTAAACGGCGCACCAGTAACCACAACAGTATCAATCTGATTTTTATCTATGATTTGGGAGGCCAAGTCGACAATTTGATTTTGTGAAAAAGCCGTATTATCGTATGGATTGTACTTAGACTTCCTGGCCCAGAACATAAAGAACTTGTATATAATTTTCTGGTAGAAACTTAAGTTTTTATTTGCTAAAATTTTGTTCCATTTAAATGATACCGGATATCTGTGCAAATTTTGATTGTGTTCTAAATCATTCATCCAAAAGTTGCCCGGAACCAAAGATTCTTGAGAATAAATGACGTGAAACTCAATATCCTCTTTTGACAGGTATTTGACAAATTTCGCCCATCTTCGACCACCGATACCCGGAGTTGGTGGAAATGTATAGGATATTAATAGAATTTTCACAAATTAACCTTGATTAATGGTTATTATACGATCAAAAAAGTTTTTATAATTCTCTTCTGCTTCGAATTTTTTCAAAAAACATTCTCTTACTTTACTTCGAAAGTCTGAAGTGTTTTTATCAGAGACCCTAAACTTTTTGATTTCTTTAGCAACGTCATCTGCGTTCGCATCTGCATTCAAAAGAATGCCTGTTTGATCGTTGACAACTTCTGACACTCCTCCAACGTCAACAGAGAGGGCTGGAATTCCAAAACTTTGCGCTTCAACAGCGGCCATACCCAGACCTTCTGTTTGGCTCAAATGTACAAATAAATTAAACTGTTTTTGCTGATATATGGTCAAAAGTTCCTGGTTTGGTATTCTACCCAAAAATTTAACTTTAACGTTTTTTGGCAAACCATTCATTTGAGTTTTTAATGCGCTCAGCTGTTCACCATCTCCAACATGATACCAAGTACAGTTAAAGTCGATTCGTTGAAGTGCTTCAAGAATCAAATGTACTCTCTTAAACTTGTGCAAATTTGAACAAGAAATAACAGTAAATTCAGCATTAGGATCGAAAGGACCCAGACCCTGATTGTATAAGCCTGAATAATTGGTTTCAATTTTATATTCGTACAACTTTTTTGCTTTAATATAAGTTGCTCCAGCTTTTGACAATACAAACACTCTATTGGCCCACTTAAAATTGAATACTCTGAAAGGCATATAATTACCCTCTCTTCTTTCATCAAAGAGGTCATAACCGTGTAGCCGAAAGACCAAATTTGATATTTGATTTCGCTTCTTTAAAATAGCCAAAGTGGTAGCACCTAAATTCATCCAAACTGAATAGAAGTGTATCTGTCCTAATTCACTTTTCTTTAGATCAGTACTCAATAAATGAGCCATCTGACTACATTGATAAAGAGCGCGCAAAAGACTCTTTGTGTTTTTCAAAACAAATGAAAATCGACCACTCTTTATTAACTCCAACAACAAAATTGAAACCATTTCTGTCCATTTCTTTCTGATAGTAGGAAATTTTTTATTGCATAAACAATTTCTCACCTCTACACCGGCAGGTATTTTGCGTGCAAGGTTGTTTGAATTTTCAAGTGGATAAATCAAAATTTTATCAAAGTATTTCGTAGCTTCTGCAATTTCTTTATCCATAAATTCCTCGCCTGTATCATACGGGTAAGCTGCTGTGACTACAACAAGGGATTTTTTCATTTACTTCTTAGCTATTATGACTATTTCTTCTGAAAGGCTTTTTCTAAAACCACTCGCTAGTCTTTGCTTCCAATGCTTAAAATTATTGCGCCAAATAGACTTATGTATTTTAAACCCTTCTGACTTTAACATTTCTTCAAGTTCTGGCTTGGTATATTCTTTAACATGCATCCAATCTGAATAGGTAAGATGCCTGTTGATGCCCATCATTTTATTCAAGTAAACATTTGTAAAATTATTTGGATCCGACGTTTTATTTACCTTGCCTGTAACAGGGTGACCTCTGAATAGCTTCATTGCTCTGCTCAGTGAAGAACCATTCACTGTTGAAATATAAAAATACCCTCCTTCAGGTAGTTTTTTATATACTTTTTCCATTAACACTTGTGGTGGTATATGAAAATGAGCAATGACATGGGCAAGTGAAAAGCAATCAATATCCTCTTCAAAAAAGTCGAAATCATCCATTAAGAAATCTTTTATGTAATAATTGATCCCGCTCTCCGGAGCCCATTTTTTTACTAAAAACTCATTCCACTCCGATTCAATGAATACAACATCTTTGCCTGCTTCTTTCAAGCCAATAGGTATTTCGCCGTAGCCTGGGCCTAAATCGCAGTACATTTTCGCATCCAATTCAAGCAAATCATTTAAGGTGTTATTCAGGCGTATCTTTTCGTATTTATTCATAATTATAGTTCATTTTTCATCCAAATAGCCAGACAAATTAATGTCCATATCTTATATGAGACTACTTTGTCAGCTTGGTAAAATTCGTTTTTCAAATCTTGAATATAAGAGGAATTAAATAATTCGGATTTTGATAAGACTTCATCAAGATAATAATCCGCCTTCTTTTTTAAGTCAGATTTTAGCCAATCGTTGACTGGAATACCAAATCCTTTCTTTTCTCGATTCATTATATCAGGGTTCACCCATTTCTCGGCTAGTTTCTTCAAAATGAATTTTGGTACTCCGTCTTGAAGTTTGTATTCGTTCGGAATCGTAAGCATTTTTTCAGCAAAATCTACGTCTAGAAACGGACTTCTTACTTCTAAAGAATTGGCCATAGACATTCGGTCAACTTTAACGAGATAATCGTTAAGTAAACGCGTTCTAAATGATCCGGTAATAACCTTATCTGTTAAAAGATCTCCTTTGGCATTTTCCCAAATGCGGTCCATGTAATCATCAGTAAAACCAATTTGGCTAAGACCTGCATCAGATTTCCATATTTTTTGAAGATCATGAAAAGACAGCGCCATCTCTCTTTTATATACGCTTCCTTTTCTTTCTCTAAATAGGGTTTCTTCAAACTGACCAAAATTGACTCCAGAACCAATTCTGGATTTCAGTTTGGATAAAAATATTTTTCTTTTCAGAGCCTGATCTGTTTTTCCCTCAGAAAATTGATCTACCTGGTGAAAGAACGAGTAACTCTGATAACCAAAATTTTCGTCTCCTCCATCACCCGATATAGCGACCTTCACGTTTTTCTTCATTTCTTTGGAAATATAGAAAGACGGTATAGCGCTGGCATCCGCAAAGGGTTCACCAAAATGGGATAGAATTTCTTCCAGATCATTTTCAATATCAGGTTTGATAATTACCTCATGGTGATCAGTACCACATTTTTGAGCGAGTGTCCTTGCCTCTGGTAATTCGCTTATCGGAGAATCTTCGTATCCCACCGAATATGTTGAAATCTTTGAATTTTCTGCTGCCATTGCAACTATGAGGCCACTGTCAACACCGCCACTCAGAAAATAACCAATTGGTACATCTGAAATTTTTCTTCTGTTAACAGCCTTTTTTAATTCAGTTTCCACAGAATTCATTGCTTCTTCAAAAGAAATGTCTTG
Source organism: Crocinitomicaceae bacterium (assembly GCA_040880585.1). Taxonomy (GTDB): domain Bacteria; phylum Bacteroidota; class Bacteroidia; order Flavobacteriales_D; family Crocinitomicaceae; genus Paracrocinitomix. Next base: position 13,453 of record JBBDID010000031.1, read on the forward strand.
TTTTTGAATTTCATTGAATGAATGATAATTTTCTTTCCTAATTGAAAGCTGACTTAGGTTTAGTCTTAAGTAATGACCTGGTTCAAGTTGTTTTACTTCATTCCAAATACAAGCTGTCTGCGGCATTGAAAGCTCAGTGAAATAGTAATTGAGAGCCTCATAGTTTAACGTAAATCCTGATGAAACTTGCTTGATGCCTTTGATTTCAGAACTGAATACAAACCTGTTATTGTGAAGAGAGTAATAAAGTGGTTTCTTACCGAAATGATCCCGGGCCAGAAACACCTCATTATTTTGAGGGTCATATATAGCAAAAGCAAACATCCCTCTGAGCTTACCCACAAAAGAGCTTCCATAATGAATATATGCTTTTAAAATCACCTCAGTATCAGAATTCGTCCCGAACTGCACTCCTTTTTCCTGAAGTTCCTGTCTTATCTTTAAGTAATTATATATTTCGCCGTTAAATGAAATAACATAAGTCAATCCTTCATGCAGCACTTCAAATGGTTGATTAGCCTCGACTGACAGATCAATTATGCTCAACCGTGTATGCACAAAGCCAACCTGACCATAGGTTGAGACACCGAGGTTATCGGGTCCTCTATTAAGCAGTTGATCAGAAAGAATTTTTAAATCTATTTGATTTGGAACGCTTCCCTGATTAGTTATTATACCGGCTATACCACACATTAACTACCTAAAATATTTTTAATTTTTTTCTTAAGCGATTCTGACCTGGTCAAACCACTCTTCGGAATATAGAAATTCTTTTTTTTCGCATGCGGATTTTGTTTCTTGAAATCAGAAATTCTTCTTTCTAACTCCGGGAACATCTGATATTTATTTAAAATCAACTCTCTGGCCTCTTTCAGTGCCTCGAGATTCTGTTCCCAATGATCAGATGCCAAAATATTTTTAATTTGATCAGCTGCTTTTTTTTTATCCGTAATATCTAATTCAATAAATGACCCCTTTGGAAAATAATCTCCCATATTCGTGCATCCAAAATATAAGGGTATAGTCCAACTCAACATGCAATCAATTGCTTTTTCGGTCCAGTAGTCTTTAGCTGAATAATTCTCAACTGCTATTGAGTATTTATAAGGCGCTATACCATCAAACTTATCATCAATAGGTTGAAATCCTCTACCAAAAAGGTCGTAATCAAAACTGATTTGATTTAAATAATTTATGAAATCGATTCTTGGCTGATGCCCAGGAAAAATGTTATTATTGCTAGTAATCCAACTCACTCTATTTTGCTTTTGAATTTGATCAACTCTCAAATTCACTAGTTCGTCATAATTTTTATTGACATGCCACGGCAAAGCTGCTTGAGCTTGCTCATTTATAGAAATATCATCTCCAAATCCTGATATCACTTTATCAACGAATCTAAAATGGTATTTAAAATACTCATTACGTGCATACGGCGGTTCTTGAAGAAATAGCCAGCGACCACCTTCATAAGCTTTTGTATTAATGTTTTGGCCAGGTTGATTTAATATTAGGATAAAATCTACTTCTTCACTGGTGTTTTCGACCAACTGTATATTGTTCCAGACACCTGAATTTCCAGGTGTTTGCCTTTTAAAGTCTGGAAACGAGTAACTTCTTGAAACTAGGACTTTGATCAACTCTTTTTCACTCATGTATCACGCCTTACAAACAGTACATTTCCCATATCCTCCCAATAAAGATATTCTTTATACACTTCAAATCCTTTGGACTCAAGAAACGCTCTAAACTCATTATAAAGTGGAACCCCCTCGTAAGTTTCAATCAAGCTAACTTCTGTAAATAACACTTTGACTTTATTCAAGATATTAGAGGATGCATTCAGCATTTCATACTCGGCTCCTTGCATATCCAGCCACATAAAATCAATACTATCAACATGGTTTTCAGCTGCCCACTTATCGAGTGACATCAAAGGCACTTCAATTTCATGTTCAAAACTGACATCAGGGTGAAAATCAACATGCTCTTTCGGTTTTAAGATTGAAGATGATCCGTCTGATCTGCCAGAGCTTACATGCATTGTAATTGTTCCTTCTTGAGCACCAAGTGCTAAATGTTCACATTGTACATTATTTATATCTGATGTTGCTGATTTGAGTTCTTGAAAAATATCAGGCACCGGTTCAAAAGCGTAAATCTTCGCATTTGGCCATTTCTCTGCTATTTTCACGGTGTCAGTGCCTTTATGTGCACCAGCTTCTAATACAGACTTCATTTCACCGAATTTTTCACTGATCAAATCTAGAACATAGTAATGTTCATGAACTGGTTTATTTCTTCTTAGAACCTTATTTATTATTCTCTTTATCATTTTCTTGGCAAAGCCTGAAACTCTGCCATTTTTGACATCATTTCGGTTTTATTATCATTCGTTAATTTTTCACCACTAAGTGTATAAAAGTCATATTCCAACTCTTCAAATAAATCAAACAAATCTTTAACGGTGAAAGGATATTTCTCTATATTTTTTTCAAATAATTCTAGAACAATTGCCGGTCGGCATTGTGTTACTAATTCTCTACCGAAGCCGAACACAAAATATTCTGCGCCTTCCGTATCACACTTAATAAGATCGACATCTATCCGTCCGTTTTCTTTCCACCAGTCATCCAGCTTTAGAGTCCGTATCTTTACCAGCTTAGCTTTCCCGGCTCTGCCTGTGTCTAACAACCCATCACCTGAAGCGTCTTCCGTACTATGAACAAAGAAGTCTGCAGTTCCATTCTTATTACTCAACGCAATATCAAAAAGTAAAATATTTTCTTTGAGTTGATTTTTTTCTATGGTAGTTTCGAAAAGTTCATACTGATGCCTTCCCGGTTCAAAAGCAAAGATTTTTGCCTTGGGAAATTCTTTTAAAATAGCTAGAGAGATTAGGCCAATATTCGCTCCAATATCTAGGATTACAGGAGATTCTTTATCTTTTTGTTTAAGAATATTTTTCAAGCAGTCGACAGTTTCAGCTTCATACTCTTTCCCCTCGTCCAACCTCTTCACCAATGAAGTCCCTTCACTGTAAAAAAGATTGAACCCCATGAATTCTCTATTTAATACTTTTGTTTGTTTCTTTTTGAAAAAATGAAGCACTGCGGATATTTTTTTTAAAGTAGTTGAACGAAGATACATTTTATTTGCTTCCTTTAATTTTGTTAGACAATGCATAGCGCCATAATTTGGGCATACTCAGGATCTGTCCTTTTCTCAGTCCGCCTTGATCAATTAGTTTAGTTGCAATCTTCGTCATTTTTTCATCAAGAATTTGGCTAAGATTTTCAGATTCAAAAAGTTTCATCTGATAATTTCTACGCTTTACCTGAGCGACATGATCTTTATAAGCTTCATAATCAAATGTTAGAGGAATGTTCTTTGACAGTTCAAGATGAATCATTGCGGCCTCTTTATTTTCAACTCCCAGATCATCCATAATTCTTTGATAAAATTTCAAGTAAATATCCCATTTCTTTTTAACGATCGCGTCAAAATCATGTGCATCTGTTAATCGATATAAGTACAGGGGCTCTTTTATGCTAGTGGTTTTATATTTATCTTTCAGTCGATAGAACAAATCATAATCTTCCATTAAGGGGTATTCTTTAGCATACCTTATTCCCATTTCAGTAAATATTTCAGAGCGAAAAATACAACTGGCATGTCCAAGTGAGTGCCCGAAAATAAGATTGGCTTGATTCAGTCTCCAATCCTCAGGATAGGTCAAGATTTCATTATAATACCCGAAGCATTCGATACTAGATCCACAAATCCCTATTTCAGGGTTTGATTCCATGAAATCAACCATTTTCTCCAGTCTTTCAGGATGCATAAGATCGTCCCCATCATGTCTAATTACATATTTTGTATCTAAGGCATGTAGCCCCATGTTCAAAGTGTCCACTATTCCAGAGTTTTTATCTTTTATAATAAGACGCACCCGCTTATCCAGTGCCAATTCTTTTAGGATATGCTGACTATTATCTGTTGAGCCATCATCTATCACAATCACTTTAAAATCCTGTAATGTCTGATTAAATATGCTATCAAAACATTCCCTGAGGTATGCTGCATTATTGTAATTCGGTAATAAAATTGATACTTTGTACACTACTGCTTAAAAGATTACTGATCCAAAGGTAGCTCAGAAGTTTCAGAATTAACCTTGTTTTGAGCATCCATTTTAGTTTCAATTTCTTCAATTAATAGCCATAATTCTTTTCTTTCTTTTTGCAACTTCTCTACATTTTCATTTAACTGCTCATATTTTGCCTGCAATTCTTCCAATTCAATCATTTTCTCATAAAGCCCTTTCAGTAAGATCAAATTCACGCCATCAAAATCGATAGAATTAATCATGGTAGAATCCTCTCCTATTTCAAAGGTTTTATAAAAATCCTGCGCCATTGGCCCAATATGCATTATGCTTGAATCTTGTGAGATATAATTCCAGTAAAAAACATCTATAGAATCTAACTTTTTCAAGTATTTGTTCTCATCAATTTCTTGAATATTATCCTTTGAATTTCTATCTGAAAGTGAAGACCATGCTCCTCCGCCTGCAGGAAGAATTACACCGGTTGAAAGATTTGAGCTCGTATAAAACACAGCACCCCCGGACGATTTTACAAAAAATTGATTCGGCGCAGTACTTAATGTCCATCCTGGCGAAGTTTGATCAACAAACATAAATGTTCCATCATGATCTACTTGAGATCGATATCCCATTGCTACACCATTATCGCCATAGACTTTTACGAAATTCCCGAAAGCCAAGCCATAGTCAGCATAACTTTCCGGATGATAACCAAGCGCTACAGAACTGTATCCATTGGCAATGGCCCCTCTACCAAGAGCAATACCATAATCTCCATTAGCAGTTGCTTGTGAGCCAAGTGCTACAGCATATTGACCGCTTGCTATGCTGGCGAATCCTCCTGCAAAAGCACCCTCTTCGTTAGCAGTACATCCATTACCCATACTAACAGAATACATACCGCTAGCGGTTGTATTGAATCCTGACGCAAATGAGTAACTACCTATATTAATATCGTTCCATGCCGTCCCTGTAACGTGTCCGGCTCTAAAAGCCGCTTTTCCGGGATACCACATCAACCTGGTTCCTCCTCCTTCAACAGGAATATTACCGCTTCCGAAATTTCCTGTATAAAGTACACCGGAATTGTTGTTGAGATGAAAGTCAGCAGAAGGTGTTGCTGTTCCAATACCAATTCTACCATTCCCTAATATTCTCATCTGCTCAATATTATTTGTTTTCATGATGAGATCAACAGAATCAGTTGTTCCTATAAAGTGCGTACCTGAAACGATATTGTCATTGCCCCAAATTCCCCAGTTGTTGATCGCATAATTAGCTACCCCGGCCGTATCAGCGTACAACGCCGAATCGGTATACTGCGAAAAATTTGACATTTGACTGAAATTTGAAGAATCAGAATAATGACTATATGCGGCGCTATCGGCCGGTTGACCAGAAATACAATTCACCGCAAAGAATGAAGTGTCACTATATACTGAGTTACCGCTATTCAAGGCAAACTGGGCGGTATCAGCATTTGTCGTAAAATTATCTGTTCCGGGCACCCATTGCGCCCCATCCCATTTTAGAATATCACCGATTTGTAAGCCCGTAGTATCGACATCATCCAGACCGGATAAATTAAATGTTTGATCTGTCGTTTTCGAATGAAAAGCAAAGGGTACAGCCATGAGTTGCTGAGTCATGGATGAAATATAATTTCCACTATTATTTTCATCCACCAACATTTCAACAAAGTATATATCGTCACCCCACGGTATATTTGAAAAACTTGAAACAGTACCTGAGCCCGTTGGAGTGCCCTCTCCTATCACCAATGAAACATGGCCCAATTCATTGGTTAAAACTGTATGAGTTTCTTGCCAAACTACTGTTCCAGTCATTGAAGTTGAACGTATATTAAATTCAATTCCTACCGCTGTATTAGATAAAAATTGCCCGCCAGAACCAAAAATTTGGGCCTGATATGCGATTCCTTCTGGAAACTGCTGTGTCCAGGCCGAACAACTCAGCAGAACGGCCATACTAATTATCCAATTTTTCATAAATTTCCTCTAATTTTATTTTAATTAAATCCGTTTCCGTCTCTTCGGTTTTAATCGATTTTTCAACATCCTCACTCAATTTTAAATTCCCTTCTAATAATTTTAATTTTAGCCTAAGCATTTTGATTCCAGCCAGAATCACTCCGTCAGCATCAATCATGTTAATATATCTTTCTGATTCTCCAACTAAAAACAAATGGTAAAAATCTTGCGCCATGGGGCCGCAATGCGCAACAGTATATCCTTTGTACTGCCAACTATAAAGATTTAGTTGGTTAAAGCTATTTTCAAAAGACATATAATTAACAGGGCTTATCATTCTCTTCTTATTGCGATCTGACAACATACTCCAACTACCCCCTCCAGCACTGAGTTCTACTCCTGCTGACAAATCACTTGCCGTATAGAATACCACGCCTCCAGTTGCTCTAGCCATGAACTGATAATTTGTACTGTTACTGACCGTGTCAGTTGTAGAAGCATCTCCATAAATAAAGCCACCGATAAACCCATTTGAACTAGCATTCGTACCTAGAACTGTGGAGAAGTTAGAATTAGCGGACACATTGTGTCCAGCCGCCCAGGATGTAGCTCCTATAGACAAAACATTATTGCCAACGCCTATTGCGGCAGAGGCATTAGTAGCGGTTACCTTTTTACCAATAGCCACATTTCTGTAAAACCCAGCGGAACAAGAATCGCCAAATACAACTCCAAACGCTGCTGCACTGCAATATCTTCCATGTACAAATGCACTGGTTGGGTCTCCTCCATTACCTAAGGTATCTGCCCAAGAATTTAGACCGAATATGTTACTGTAAGAACCTTTGGATTGCACGTTATATCCAGCATGAAAACTGTAAAGTCCTTGTAAAGTGTCCAGGTTTAATAAATTGGGAGTATAGCCAACTCCCATCCCTCTTTTACCGCCATTCATAAACAAATAAGCATGTTGTACAGAAACAGTTTGATTTGTATTTGACATACTATGTAAAACCCCGTTATTTCCGTTAATAAATAAGCCAGAATTAGTATAACCTCCATTGACGAAACTAGCTTGTCCAATTTTCAGTTTAATATTTGAATTGGTCTGAAATATTAGTGGTTCAGCATTTGTGGTCCCCAGGAAATTTGAACCATTCAGCCCTTGATTACCTCCAATTAACCAGTTTCCTGTAGAAAGAGTTGCTATTTCAGATGAATCGGCGTAACCGGCAGTATCAGCATACACAGAATTAAAACTGTTTATGGTATAATTAGAACTGTCACTTTGATAAGTATAAAGAACAGTGTCAACAAAAGCGGGAACATATGAGTAGGCGTACAATGCTGTGTCAGAATAGACTGAATTCTGAGATTCATAAGCAAACAAAACGGAATCAGCTAATACGTCATCCGTAATTACAAAACTATTTCCATCATACTTCAAAATTGCATCTTGAAATAAAGTATTCGGTGAGACATCTGTCAGAACTGCTGTTGAGGGTACATATTCTATTCTAAGACTATGCAAAGCATAAGGCAACGTATAACATTGCATTTCACCTAGTAAATACTGACTTCCAGAAACACGATAAACTTTTATCATCTCAATCTCCTTCCAATCTATATTTTGGAATGAATTGATAGACCCCGATAAAAAACTTCCTTTTCCTAACATAACGGAAAAGGAATTTTGTTGAGAAAGAGTAACAGAAGCATGCTCTTCTCTCCAAATAGTATCTGAATTATAATTTAAAAGTATAATCTCAACATTTACTGTTCCTCCAAAATCCTGTTCAGTTTGAAATTGTAAATTGATTCCATCAAAATTCTGGCTCCAGGTGGAATTAATCATCAAACCGAAAAAAATCGATACAAAATAAGCCAGCTGAAAAATTTTCACATTCACTGTTTGATGAGTTTAGCACTGATTTTATAACCATTAACATCCTGAATTTCCAGGATATAAGTTCCGGCCACCAAATTGTTTAAATCTACTGTTTCAGTTACACCCGTAAACTGAAAAGAACGTATTAATCTTCCATCTATACCATAGAGCTTAGCTTGGTATTTATCGTGCTTACCCAGAATAATAGTTGCCTTAGAAATAGCAGGGTTTGGATAAACAGTCAGTTCAGTTAAATTTAACTGATCAATCGCAAGTTCTGAATATTGAAGGGGAAGATACCCATGCCATACTTCCGGATTAGAAGTATTACCGCTTAAAACTTGACCTCCGACAACTAATAAGCTATCGTTATTATTCAGTTTAAAAGCCGAAAGCGTATAACGTCCAACTGTTTGATTAAAAGCCGAACCGGACCACAAAAAAAGCACAAGGAATAAAAATATAATCTTAATAACTCTCATGCTTCTTATACTATTTAATTGACTATTTTCCATTCTGGTTGATAATAGATCACCCCACTCCTTGGAGGTAAGTTTCTTTTTACCATTATTGAACCATCTTCCACTTCGAATTTTGCACAAAACCTTAAAAAATCAATATTCTGACCAGAAATCGCATCTCCTATCCAAAGACCAATTTTGTAAGATCCAGGATAAAGATTAAACTGCCTGAATGTTATTTCATAGGTTTGTTCTCCCATAAATCCATCTAACTCAAAATTAGAATCTATATTCTCAATATTTGATAAAATTGTTTCATCATGTTTATAAAGGTGAATGGCAAGTTTAAAAGGGATTTTGTCTTTAGATTTGAGTGTTATTCTCATACCTAAATCATCACCAATACAAACAGAACTAGAAGGCTTACAGTTCTTTAAAAATTCAATTTTAGTGAATTTCATATCTCCATTTCCTTCTCGTTCAGTATAACGGCTTAAGTCGTAAGATAGTTGGTTTTCAAAGGTATTTTTATCCAAATACATGTTAACAGTATCCTTAATGTCACCTTCAAACTTTTTGGTGCCATGCTCCAGTAAAATTCCGGTTTCACATAAATTAAGCACAGAACTCAAATTGTGACTTACAAACAGAACAGCTCGTCCACCTTCTGAGATATCCTTCATTTTACCAATACACTTTTTCTGGAAAGCCTGATCACCTACAGCCAACACTTCATCTACAACTAAAATTTCAGATTCAAGATGAGCGGCAACAGCAAATCCCAATCTAACGATCATTCCTGAAGAGTAACGTTTTACAGGGGTATCTACATAATTAGTACATCCAGAAAATTCTATAATTTCTTCTAGCTTTGAATTGATTTCACTCTTAGTCATTCCTAAAATTGCTCCATTCAAATAAATATTCTCTCTTCCCGTTAATTCAGGGTGAAAACCAGTTCCTACCTCCAACAAAGAAGAGATTCGCCCTTGCATCTTTATAACACCAGTAGTTGGGCTAGTGATTCTAGAAAGCAGTTTTAATAAAGTTGATTTACCCGCGCCATTTGTTCCGACAATTCCCATTACTTCGCCTTCTTTCAATTTAAAAGAAATGTCCTGAAGCGCCCAAACGTAATCACCGCCTTTATTTTCACGAACATTGGATTCCGTAACTTTGAGATAGGGATCATCTTTGCCTCTTACCTTATGCCAAAATCTGTTTAAATCATGAGATAAGGTGCCGGTTCCAACCTGACCGAGACGGTACTGTTTGGATAAATTTTCCACTTCTAAAATTACTTTCCCCATATCTTAAACTGTATCCATAAAAGATCTTTCAACCCTATTAAACATAACAACCCCAATGAAAATAACGGCGACAGCGAAACCTAAACTATACAGAATATGATACCAGTTAAAAATAGCAAATTCTTCTCCAAAAAACGCAACTTTAAAAGTTTCAATAACGGATGTCATAGGATTAGACAATAAAATCCATTTGTATTTATCCGGGACCATTTCTAAGGGATAAACAATAGGCGAAGCGTACATAGCCAATTGCACTCCGAAGGAGATTAAAAATCTCAAATCCCTATACTTTGTAGTTAAAGACGAAATAATTAATCCAAATCCTAATCCTAGCCCCGCCATGATTAAGACGATCAGTGGTAGAAGAACAATTTGCCAGGATATATACACACCAGAATCGGTATCAACCCATGTAGTATAAATTACATAGAAAATAACAAACAAGATCAGCTGGATGAGAAATTTTATAAAATTGGTCAGTATAATCGATAAGGGCACCACCAACCTGGGAAAATAGACTTTTCCAAAAATATTTTGATTAACAATAAAAGTATCTGAAGTTTTCAATATACAGTCCGCAAAATAAGCCCAAACAGTTACACCTGCCAACATAAACAACATGGTAGGTGCTCCGGTTTCTATTCCTGCTATACTTCCAAATACAATCGTCAGGGTAAGAGAAGTTAGTAATGGTTGTAATATTATCCAAAGTGGACCTAAAATAGTTTGCTTGTAAATAGATATGAAATCTCTCTTAACAAATAAGAAAATTAAGTCCCGAAAACGAAAAAGTTCTTTCAAATTCAGTGAAAACAGTCTCCTCTCTGGGGTTATTATAAGAGTCCATTGATTTTCAATATTTAGCGTATCAGAGTTTTCTTGTGACATAAAATTAACAACCTTAATTTTGGTCAGACTTTAGGCGCATAATGCCTATTCATCATTATCTTCAACGTAATCCTGCCCGTATGATTTGCCATAACCGTATCCATATCCATAATTGTAGCCGTAAGTGTATTTATAGGCATATTTGGCGTAATAGTATTTGATTTTACTTTCCCGTATATCATTGAGGATTAAGCCCACACTCACCTGCTCGTATTTGGACAAAATCTCTTCCATTACACGAATGCCCTTTCTTTTGGTATATTTTGTGTTGAGTACCACTAAAAAGGTATCCACTTTTTTGATGAGCTCCAGGGTGTCGTTGAGGATACCGAAAGGCGGCGTATCAATAATGACATATTCGTACTCACGGCTCATGGCTTCCAACAACTCATCTACCCGGCTCTTCAGTATCAGTTCAGAGGGGTTGGGAGCGATCGGTCCGGCGGTAATCACATCCAAATTATCACTCACATTCTTTTGAAGGATCTCCTCCATACTTGATTTACCGATCAGATAAGTGGAAATTCCGGTAGTATTTTCTATTCCCAACGCTTTGTGGACCCTGGGCTTGTGTAGGTCAAAATCAATCAGTACCGTTTTTTTATCACTTTGCGCCGTTAAAGCCGATAAATTGGTAGAGCAAAAAGTTTTTCCTTCTCCCGGAAAGAAAGAGGAGATCAAAATGAGCTGCGACTTCCGTTTCTCTCCCCGCATAAAAGAGAGGTTGGTCCGTATGGTTCTAAAGCTCTCCGTGATCTGTGATTTGGGGTTTTCCAGTACCACAGGTCCTGTTTCCATTGTTTTGTGCCGGGGGATGCCACCCACTACATTTAAGAAGGTATTCTGCTTCAATTCTGCCACATTGACCAGTTTTTCAAAAAAGATGGTGCGAATGGCGGCCACCAATATTCCCAGCACTAATCCAAATAAAAGAAACAAACGCAATAACTTCTTTTTGTCCGGCTGCACCGCTCCCAGTATAGAAGGGGTCTCCAACACCCTTACCTGAGGGATAATACCGGCCCGGGCAATCAGGGTATTGGTTTTTTTCTCCAGTAAGAAGAGGTACATATTGTTGTTGACGTCCAGTTCCCGTTGTATGTTAATAATGCCCTGCTCAGAAAGGGGGATAGATTTTACATTATAACGGTACTTGGCAATATACTGATCGGTAATCTCCATTTCTTTTTGTACCGCCTTTTCAAGATTGCCCAGGTAATTGATAATGTCCTGTTTTTTTAAGGCAATTTCTTTCTTGAGGTTTTTTATGGTATTATTTTCAACAGTAGCATGAGTCATTTTTATCTCTAAGCTGACCTGCAATGAACGTACCTCACTAATGGCCTGACTCAAATAAAAATCATTGGCTTCTATGTAAAAAGAAGGCGGCAATACCCGGTTGTCATCCGAAGACTTCAAATAACTCTTCAGGGCAATAATCGAACTCATTTTGCTTTGCAAGGTTCTTTTTTCCTGGCTGTATTTGATGTATTCAGCAAAATATTGATCCCCCTCTTTGGTGGGATCCAAAATGGCATTTTCATTTTTATAATTGAGTAACTCCTGTTCTTTGTTGCGAATAAAAATACCGACGGTATCAATTTGTTTGTCAATATTGGTGAGGGTATTTTGGTTGACCTCTAACTGAATGCGTTTGGAAAAATCCACATAGACGGCCGTCAGGGTGTCTAAAAAAACTTTAGCCCTCATTTGCAGCTCATCCTTTACCGAAACATCCAAAATACTGGTAAACTCTACATTGTTAATTTCCAATGCGGTTTGATATTTACTGATCAGGTAATTCCTGGAATGAAAAATCATTTCATAATCCGAAGACATGATCGTCTCAATGTTTTGCTCGCCAAAGTCGTATTGTTGTACCAGTGTAAGGTTAAAATCCTCCGTTTGCAACTCTTTATTAAATGCTTGTGTAAATGATTTATTCTGCTCACCAACCGTATACTCAATGCGGTATTCCTCTTCATTTAAAACAAAAACAGTTACCGGAATTTCATAAGCCGCTTCATTGAATAGAGTCACCTCTGTCCGAAAAGGAAGCGTTTCAAACACCTCTTGTTTTTTCAATCGCCCCACTACATAGTAGGAAGTTCCTATATCAATTTTATCAATGACCTCTCCAATGAGGTCTCTGGAGCGTAAAATACGCATTTGGTTTTGCACATCCATGTACACCCCGTAAGCACCCAGCCCTTTATAAATTTGATCCTGGTAATTATAGGTATCACTGGATTTGAGTAGTAACTGCACCTTCGCCCCGTAAATATCGGTGAGGCGGTGGGTATAGACAAAACCAATCAGGTAAGTAATGATGGGTATTAAAATGATCAGAAACAGGTTTTTGACAAATAATCGCCAAATGAACATCAGGTCACCTGTGTCAATCAATTTGTTAGATTTTGGTTGTTGTTCAGCCATAATGGAGTCTCCCCCTGCTTTTATCGTATCCGTTTCTTATACTTTTTTGACCGATAAAAGTTTCAGAGATGCAAAGATAAACAAGAATATCCAATCCACAGGGCTCCAATTAATGGTTTTGAGCGGGACGTATCATTGCATGAGTACTTTAAATGCCAATAACAAAACCGCTCCGCAGTAGCTGTGCTGCTGCGGCTAGTTTAATTTCTTTCCTCACTTCTGCTCCGCAGTAGCTGTGCTGCTGCGGCTAGTTTAATT
>JBBDID010000032.1:0-26109 GCA_040880585.1 Crocinitomicaceae bacterium
CAGAAAATAACTTCCATCTTTCTTAATCGTGTGTTTAACACCTTGTTGCATGGGGACAAATATAACAAATAGGTGATTGTAGGGGTAGGTATTATTCAAACCTGCCGCAGGATAACATATCCTGCGAAGCTTTCGGTTCGTGCAGTGGCTGCTGGTCACCTGATGGGAAATCTATCCTGGCAATACTGGCAGGAGCCAAAATTGGCAACACCTCTACCCAACTGCTTAAAATCAACTTGTATTAATTCTTGTCGTCTTTTTTTTACTAAGTGAAACGCGATACGCTAAAGCTAATCGCGCACCAGCGGGGGTTGAATCTTAGGCAGACTTCTATTATTTTCTGTTACAAATTATATTTATTTGCATATAATTATGTAATTTTAAGTTAAATTATATCTATTTACATATAATTTCGTATATTAGCCTTGTATTATATCTAAATACATATAATGAAAACATTGGCAGAATTTGTAAAAGAACGTAGAAAAGAGGTAAACCTCACTCAAGAGGAGTTTGCTGAGCGTGCTGGAGTTGCACTAACTGTTGTGAGAAAGATCGAGCAAGGTAAAACGAATTTGAATATGGATAAAGCGAATCTGGTTCTCAGAATGTTCGGGCATGAGTTAGCACCGGTTAACAGTAAAGATCTGAATGAATGAGACGAGGCAAGGTTTATTATAAAGATCATTTGGCCGGTATCATCACGGAAACGAATGAAGGCGAGTATGTATTTCAATATGATGATCAATATGTAAAAGATCATCCGGAAAAATTCATCACCTTCACTATGCCGGTAACTGAGGAACCATACGTGGAAAAACGGTTATTTCCCTTTTTTGAAGGGCTGATCCCTGAAGGATGGCTACTGGATATCGCATCTAAAAACTGGAAAATTAATAAGAATGACCGCATGGGATTATTGTTAGCATGCTGTCAAAATTGTATCGGAGCTGTCAGTGTAGAACCAATACCTGAAGAAGATGGAGAATAAATGTTTGTATTGCTACGAGACTGTTGAAAAAGAAGGAGGCTTTCATGAGAAGTGTTCTCAGAAATTCTTTGGAACTCCCACACCTCCTAAAATCACTTATTCCTTGGATGAAATGGCTGAACTGGCGAAAAATGTAGTGGAAAGAAGCGTTGCAGTACCAGGTGTACAGCCAAAATTATCACTGTCGCTGATAAAAGAAACGAAGGAAAACCCGGATACACGCTTAACCGTAGTTGGGGCGCTCGGCGGAAACTACATTTTTAAACCACCATCCGATCAATTTCCGGAAATGCCGGAAAACGAACATCTTACTATGCGCATGGCAAAAGTTTTTGGAATACCAGTCGTTCCTTCTTCATTGATCCGATTAGCTTCAGGTGAGCTTTCCTATATAACGAAACGTGTTGATAGAACTGAAAATGGGGGAAAAATACATCTGATCGATATGTTTCAGATCACAGAAGCTTTTGATAAATACAAGAGTTCTATGGAGAAGGTAGGAAAGGCTTTAGACAGTTATTCCAGCAACACGCTATTAGATAAGACCTATTATTTTGACCTGGCGCTATTCTCTTTTGTGACCGGGAACAATGATATGCATCTGAAGAATTTTTCAATGATTGAAGGTTCTTCCGGTTGGGTGCTGGCACCTGCATACGATTTATTGAACGTGATAATTGTTTTTCCGGAGGATAAGGAAGAGCTTGCGCTGACTCTTGTCGGCAAGAAAAAGAAGTTGAAAAGAATGCATTTTGAGCAGTTAGGCGAAAGTTTGGGCTTAACCGATAGGCAAATTAGCGGAGCATTTAAACGGATGTTTAAGGGTAAGCCTGTTGCTGTTAAATGGATTGATAAGTCTTTTCTATCAGATGTCATGAAAAAAGCTTACAAGGAGATCCTTAATGAGAGGTATAAACAACTGGAATTAACTGAATAATTAATGGGTTGCGCAGGCGTCAATCAGCTACTCCGCCTGAGGGGGGCAGTTACAGGCACGTGCTTTTGGTCTGGGAGGCTTTTATAAGGCGTTGTTCCATCTCGGAAGTCGTCCATAAATGTCCATGTGTCTCGTAAGCAATTTGTTTTCAATATTTTTTGGGCAGTCTACAAAGTCATCACTGTGTGTCACGTACCAATAAACATCTAATGCCTCAATTCCTTCAAATTGCATTTGGCGCTTCCATGAATTTCGTCTTGGCTCGCCAAACTGTTTACCGTTAACCAATCGGTCTTTAAGCCCGCCTAGCCCTGCTTTACGAATAAAGAGCGTGCCATCTGATCTTACTTCACCAGACCGTCCAATGTAAATGAGTTCAACCTGTCCATTTTTCAAAGCGTAAATCACATAAATCCCACATTTGTCTGTCGGTGCATTACAAACTTGTCCCAGATTGTCAGATGGCGTAAAGAAAAAATGGTCTGTGTTTTTATATTTTGTCAGTTCGTCCAACATATTATCAATTATTTTCAGGATCGTCTATGCATTACTTGCTATATCAGTATCAAATATACTCATATCTCATTTTAAATACCGGGATAAGCGTGTGTTTGATTGATTTTCACTGTCCCCAGTGGTGTAACTACTGTGGGGCAGAGATTTATAAATCTAGGTTGCGGATTCGTTGAACAAAGAAGACGAGCGCGAGGGGGGATTAAGGTGCAAATCTGCGCTGACTGTTACCGCCCTTATCCGTTAAAATATCGTAACTTTATGGCAATCATTCAAACAAACAGGAATATGGACATACAGGCAAAGAAACTCAGTTTGATCGAACGGCTGATGAAAATCCGGGAAGCTGCCACCTTGCAACTTTTTGAAGACCTATTGATACAGGTTGAAATGGATGACCGCGCAGAAACTTCAATCAACGATATTAAAGAGGGAAGAGTAAAACCTTACAGCCAGTTTAAAGCAGAAGCAAAAGAATGGATCAAAAACAGAAAACGTACCTAATAATCATTACCGGTTTAGGAGAAGAAAAGTACTACAAAACCCTCGAATACATCTACGAACATTACAGTGAGCAAAGAGCGGATGAAATCGCAGAAGAACTGCTGGAAACGCCTGAAAAACTGACAACATTTCCACAAAGAGGCAAAACAGAAGAAAATCTGGAACACCGTCCGGAGGGATTTAGATACATTCTTTACAAACGATCCAATCACGCAACAGTAAAAGTCATCTATTACATAGACGAACCCACCCTAACCGTTTATGTTACCGACTTTTTTCCAACAGAAATGAATCATCACAAGATTAAACGCCGTAGCTGACCCAGCTGCCGCACCTCAGTTACCGCATTCTATCGTAAAAACCAAATGTATTCTAATAAAATTTAGGCTGCGTACTTTTTTAGGTTTACGTATGGTTCTTGCCTATTGATAACTACAAAAACTCTAGTAAGTCAGATGAAATACGCTTCTTCATTGAGGTAAGTAATTATTTTTCAAAACAGCTCATTTTCCGTTTATAAAATATTGCCGCTTGGTATTCAATTTTCAAATTATCTTTACCTTAACATTAAAAGAGTACTACCATGAACATAAAAAGGATTTTAACATTTGCGGCAGTTTTAAGTTTGTCTTTTCAATCATTCGGGCAACAAACTATTAATGCGTCTATAACCCATGATGGTGGCCAACGCGATTATATCGTTTATTTACCTGCATCATACGACGGAACCACAGCTTTTCCATTGCTCATGTGTTTTCATGGTTACACCAGTTCAAACAGCGTCATCATGTCGTACTCAAACTTCAATGCTATTGCAGATACCGCAGATTTTATTGCTGTTTATCCGCAAGGAACAGTGTATGGAGGATCTACACATTGGAACGTAGGTGGCTGGACTACGGGCAGTACAGTAGATGATGTTGGATTTGTTGATGCCCTTTTAGACACCTTAGATCAAGATTATAACATTAACAGTGACCGTGTTTATAGCACCGGCATGTCAAACGGTGGGTTCATGAGTTTCTTATTAGCTTGTCAGTTGAGTGATCGCATTGCCGCCATTGCATCTATCACCGGATCAATGACCCCTCAGACCTATAATGCATGTAATCCGCAGCACCCAACACCTGTTCTTCAAATTCACGGAGACGCTGACGGTACTGTTCCCTACAATGGTGATACATGGACTGAATCAATTCCTGATGTATTAGCATATTGGTCAAATTATAACAATAACGCAATGCCTGACACCACTTCAGTGCCAGATATCAATTCATCAGATGGTAGCACTGTAGATCATATTCAATACGGCCCGGGCGATAATTGTACCTTTGTAGAGCACTATAAAGTGTATGGGGGAGATCATGACTGGCCGGGCGTTTGGGGCAATATGGATATTCACGCAAGTCGTGTAGCCTGGAATTTTCTGCAGCGATTTGATATCAACGGTATTGCAGGTTGCGCCGCAGGAATAGCAGATGAAACCCCTCAACCGGCATTTACGGTTTATCCAAACCCAACCACTGAGAAATTGACGCTTGATAAGTACTTCAATACAACTGTAAGCTATCGAATTCTTGATGTGTCCGGAAGATTAGTAGGGCAAGGGTCAGTTGCCGGAGCTAAGCCAGTCATTGATGTTTCGTTTTTGGATGCTGACTTTTACATACTGGATATAGAAGGACATCACATCAACTTTGTGGTCAGCCAATAGCGCTTTATTTTTACATTTCTAGTGATAACCCAGTTGTCGCGGATTTGCAACCTGCTGCGAAGTAGCTGCGCTGCTTCGCTCTTTCACTACTTACTGAAACTTTCTTCAGAGTATCTCAAACGGTGAAGTGAGTGAATAAATTAAACTTGCCGCAGCAGCAAAGCTAACTGCGGAGCCGGGGAGCCGATAAAGCTCTTACTTTGCGATCCTCAAAATGAACCTTTCTCCGGCAAACATGTACTTTTAAACATGAAATAAGCCATAAGAATAAATATTCATACCAACACGACATGAATATTTTTCTTCCTGACGATTCTATCTGGCCGATAAAAAATAAATTATATACAGATGAAAGGAATCTTTTTTATCTCCATAGCTTTGGCAATTACTGCTTGCGGTACCACCAGAGGAGTAGTAGCAGACAACACTCATCCGGACAAAGACTCAACCCTGCAACCGGATGATCTCCAAATCGGAGATACGGACATGCACAACGTCAGCATCACGATCACCCATTACTTATCTTACTGCGGTGGAATGGCACCTACACAAGAAATGTTAGATGACTTACACCATCCACAAGGCAACACAAATTTTATCCTGATCGACCTAAATTCAGGTAAAAGAATTAACGTAAAAACAGACTCTACCGGAACGCTTTATTTGAATCTGCCACCTGGCAAATACGGCATTCGGGAAATGTATAAAGATTGCACCTTTGAAGAATTTAAGGAAAAGCATTACAAAGCTCCGGGTAACTTTTACCAGGAACGGCAAGGAACTGACTGCTATGAAAAATGGTGGGCCAGTAACCTGGGAGAGTTTGAAATTCTGGCCGGTGATCCCAGGCAACAGTTGAACTGGGGAACTTATGATCAATGCTTTATTGGCAAAAATCCTTGTGTGATTTATACGGGGTCTTATCCGCCATAAGGAGAAGAGGAATGAACCTGCTATCAATACTTTACCCAGTTGTCGCGGATAAAAAAGCTACTGCGGAGCCGGGTTATCCCGTTTGGAAAGTGAAAGAGATCATTTGGAAAGTAAGAGAGACTATATAGTTATGCAGAAGGTAACTTTGGAGTGAATATTAATTAAAAACCTTAAATCATGTTCAACTTCAAATTATTTTCGATCAAACTATTGGTGCTAGGATTTTTGTGCACTAGCTTCATTATTAATGATGAAGATGATGCCGGAACGACAAAAACTTTTACATTAAAGCCGCAAGAAGAATTTATTTTCGGAGAATTTACTTTTGAAAAAACAAAATTTAAAGTATACAATTCAAGTAATCAAGAATTACAAATTAAGATTCTTGATCAAGAATCCAAAGAGCCTCAATATGTAGAGCCGTTCGAGCCAAATACTTCTTTTACTGCGCGCCTTTACCCCTGGGAAAAGATCCTGATTCAAAATCCCAATGATAATAATGTAAATATTGTCGTAAAATCAAATAAACTTAATTCAGGATTTAGGATTCAAGAAATACAAATACATACTAGATGAAGTAATATTTTTTAGGACGGGTCAGGTCAACAAAACACCCCGCCAACTAAAAAGCCGCAGGGTGCCTAGACTTGATTTTTCATACTTCATTTATTCTTCTTCATCAGTTGTGTCAGAACCTTCAGTTTATCCTGATTTTTTAGATATCCGTATCCCAATATGATAAGGCCAATATAACCCAAAGAAGTAATCACAATCTGTGTTTTAGTCCAGTTTTTCATAAGATTCATTTTTTTGAAGGTACGATAATATTATTTGCAATGAAACCTGAGAGGCAACAAACCAACTTATTGGTTTCCAATCACCCGACATCCCGAATATAAACAACTCATTTCTAATAGAGACTATTTTAGTAAAAATAGCGTAGTTTCCGCAATGGTTGAAAGATGCAAGATTTTAGAGCCAAGAAACCCTTGCTTCATGGTTGTTTTTAATTAGTTTCCCAGCGCACTTTAGTTAATTAGTTGCCAGCACACTTGCCTACGCACTTTTTTAATTGAAAATCTAAAAAAATCGCCGGAAAACATTGATGTACATCCAATTATCTAATCAACTAAATCACTAATTAACCAACTCCGGGAGGATTATGCACTTAGGGTATCAGCTAAAAGCACATCTGTTCAAACTTACATTTTCACGATTTTCACTATCTGGCTTTCATCATCCCAAAATAGGTGCAGCAGATAAACTCCATCCTCAAGATGTGACAAATCCAACTGCAAAGAATTGTTATTTAGAAATTCAATTGATAACTGAATGCTTTTGCCGCTCAAATTTGTGATTTCAACCTTATTCGGAACTTGGGTATAAAAGAATACATTAATCAGATCATGGGTAGGGTTGGGATAAAGTTGAAAGTCGTTTTCTGTATGCTTCGTAGAAAGGTTTGAAACTACAAAAGGAGATGAGCTTAAACCTTTACAACCTATTTGATTTGTAACTTCAACGTTATAGTTTCCATTAGCAGTAAAATATAGAGTTTGTTGTGTAGCACCCGGTATTGGTAATCCATCTAAAAACCATTGATAGGTACTAAACTGTCCGGTTGAGAGGGTGCCATTTGAAGCAGTAATTACCGGAGATGGATAGTAGTCACTGTGTGAACATAGATCAAAGTCACTGCTTTGTCCGGAACAACCATTTACGTTAGTAACAAGAACACTATAGTATCCGGTATCTATCGGCACAAGTGTTTGATTAGTCATGCCGTTCAGTAAATTACCATTCAAATACCATTGATAGGTAGCAAAATTACCCGTTTCTAAAACACCCGCATTTGACGTAATTACCGGGGAAGGAAATAGGGTTGAATCAAGACATAGGGTGTTGCAGCCCCCGGAAACACACACTGAATCCGTTAACTTAAACATGAACGCACCATTTAAAGGTCCGTAACTTATTCCGTTTAAATCAAACGGTATGCTAGAATGTGATGCTAACTCCCAATGCGCAGTTGCACTTTGACCAGAGAAATAAACGTCACCGCAAGAATTTCCTCCGATTGGATCAACAAACTCTTTATCTGACTGGCCGAATTGTTTTAACCAGGTTAAATCACTTGATGTTGCACTCAGTGATCCAAAATAAATGTTTTGGCTTCCTTGTAAAGGATCAAAGTATTCCGGTTGTGTACCATCATATACTTTTAGACTGCTTGATAAAACTCCTTCAAAGTATAAATCTTCGTCATTAGTGCAGAATACATCATGTAAATACACCATACTAAAATTTTTCCTCCATACATAATTGAGATTTCCGTCAAATTTCAAAATTACACTACCGGATGCGGATGAAGTTGTATCGCCATTTGCCACAAAGTTTCCGGAGTGGTTAACAGATTGATATATGTTATAGTCAGAATCAAATGTCATGTGCTGAGTACGGTTGCCGTACCAATAAGGCCAAGCACTGGATTGACTACATTCAAAGGTTTTTACAGCATCTATCCAACTGGGGGTGCTGCTTTGATAATTCATTTTTGCAATGAATCCAGACCTGTCCTGATATAAACTAATCAGGGTGTGGTTTCCAAAATAAAAATAACCATCACCCCATTCACCCACCAAGTAAGCTTCACCATTATCTCCAACAAAAACTTCTGGAGAGGTGTGAACTCGATTACCACTATAATTGGTAGACATGGATGATTCTTCCCCTTTAATATTGTAAGTGCCTGTGTTTGCATTTAAATGATTGATATAATTGCCGTCCAGGTCCAGAATAAATACATTAAATCCTTGGCTACTTACAGTTTCAGTGCTATTCGTGAATTCAAATGGCCCATAAGATGCTACACATGGCACCAATAATTTGTTCTCTTGCTCAATTACGGCTACATCAGAAAATCCCCCCCCATGGAAGTGTTGCCCTGCAAGGGTCTCTGTATTCCTAACCCACCACAGAAAGTTTCCACTTGAGTCAAGTTTCATAATAAAAGTCAGATTGTCTGATGATGAAAAAGAATAATATAAGTTCCAGTAACTATACTTAAATGATTCACCATGAACTGTTCCAGTTAAATATAAATTCCCTTGTGAATCTGTAGTCACGGAGCCTATCATTGATGAATGATGATCGTCATTTGGGTCAACTTCATTAGGATCCTCATACCAACTCCAAATCACATTACCGTCCGGATCATATTTTTGGATACTCGCTAAATAATTCGGATACGGCCAGGCTGTTGTATCTTCATAAAACCCTACCACAATTAAATTCCCGAATAGATCAACATGTTTATCCATAACTCTATGGGGTAAATTCATTTCTTGCGCCCAGCAAACTTTCTTTGTTGTTGAGTCAGGAACCGGATCGTAAACATTAATTGTAACAGTATTTGAATCAACACATCCCAAAGCAGCCGTTTCCACTACAAGAGAAATGGTATAAACACCTGTACTGTCATAAGCGATAATAGGATTTAGGCTTGTTGTATCCTCGAATGTAAGTGGTGAACCACTTGCACTCCAGTCATAAATTGAACCTGTGACCGGAAAAGACCCAATAATGATTGTGTCATTTGTGAGTATATCAGCAGGAGTATAAAAAGTAGCTGAAACATCATCCAGATAAACCGTTACCGTATCGTTCAACATATTGGCGCATCCCAGCAAAGGTGACTCCACCTCAATGTAGAATGGAGTTGTACCTAAAATACTGCCGGTTGGATAGAAAATAGTATCTCCTGTTGCATTTGAAACTGTAGTTGAATAATAACCATTTTTGTATATGTGGTACAAATAGTCAGTTTCCGGCGAAGGAATGAGCAAGGTAGTAGCATCACCATAGCAGAATAACGTGTCTTCTAAATAAAAGGACGTACTGGGATCTCCATAATTTTCGATTAATAAATTAAAAGTATCTACTGCTGCGACAGAGTCACATTCATTAATCACCCATTTGTGCAATATAAACTCCGTGTTAGATAGTATCGTTCCAACATTATAATTAACGGTATTCCCGGATTGTGAAGTGGGTGAAATGGGCGATCCATTCTGATAAACTTGATATCCATTCTGATCGTTAAGGTTTTCTACAATAAATGTATAAGCTTCACCTTCACAAATCATGGTGTCAGAGGTAACGGTGAAAGCCGAAGGTACAGGAGCCCCAATCACATTAACAAATTTGGTAACCGTATCATAAACCCCGTGATAGACAGTTACTAGGTCAATTTGGGTGTTCCCTGCAGTTGGATGGGTGTAAATCAAGCTTGTATCATTTGATACTGAAACGCCATTGACTAACCATTCCCAATTGTCGCAACTTTTATGATCTGGCTCATATGTGGCAGGAACTCCAACGCAAATAGTGTCCTGAAATGAAAAGTCCACCAACTGCACTAAATTGGGTGTACTGTTAAAGTCATATCGATATATTTCAGCATCTGCTAAAACGCCGGCTACAAGTAATCCAACGCCTGAATTAAAGGTCAGATCTCTTACGGCAGACCATGGATAATCCAAATTTAAAAACATATCAGCGCCTTCGTTGTAAGTTACCTGAACAGAGTTGTCGAACCCATAGAATATTGAATCGCCATCAAAAACCTGATGACTATATATGACTTCATATTCATTGATTAAGGCATCTGTCCAGCTCAATCCACCATTAGTACTTATAGATTGATAAGTGTCTCCATTCTGATTATAACAGGCGTAAAGTTTTCCTGTACCCGGCTGTTCACTTATGGATTTGTAAATCTTACCGGAATGAAACTGAGCAGAAAAAGAGAGTCCTCCATTCGTTGACCTAATAATTCGGTTTGCACCAACCACAATAACTTCAGTTGCGGAAAGCCAAATAATATCGTTTAGTTGATCTCCTCCGGATCCAGCGACATAGCTCCATGTATCACCGCCATCCGTTGTTCTGTATAATAAATTATCACCAGCTGCCAAACCTACATTCTCATCATAAAATTCTACTGCTCTGAATTGTTGGGCTGATCCAAAAGTTCCTTGAAATTCAAGATTCCAGTCTACGCCACTGTTCGTTGATCTTATAATTACGGGATAGTTGTCGAAAATGTATAATCCTACTGCAACAATGGTAGTGTCATTCACAACTTCAATTGAATTCGTGATACAGTTATCATAGAAAATAGCCAGTGGGCCGCTATGAATTATTTCTTGCCAGGTAAGTCCCCAGTCAGTTGATTTGACCATATCAATCCCTCCGGCGACACACAGTCCGCTTTCATGTATATCAACAGAATATAAACCGTTGTCCGAAGGATTTGCAATTTGTGTCCATTGGGCATGTATGGGGAGCGCGCTTAAAAAAAGCAACAATCCTATTAAGCGTGAGAATAACGGACTTTTTATTTGAGCTTTCATTAGTCTATGATTGATAATTTAACCGTTTCTATAAAATCATTGCAGTCTATTTCAAGCATGTATATACCAGGGGGCAGATGCTCAACTGAAAAATTTAAATTATTCTGAAGATTGTCGCTCACTAAAACATTTCCTTGAATGTCGTACAAGTGAATTCTAACATCTTCTCCTGAATAATCATTTAATTTTATATAAACCTGATCATTTGTAGGGTTTGGGTATACAAAAATACCGTTGTTATCGTAGGAACTAAGACCTGAATCATCAATAATTATCGGAGGAATTGAATACGGAGAAGCATTTAGTTTTAGGATATACGGGTCAACTTGTCCTTGACAATACTCTTGTTGTACTCCAGTACCCGGATCAAAATCGGTAACCCCGTTGAATGCCCCTCCAATTACAATTTTTCCTTCTTTTGTGACAGCTACTGCAGCTGCAGATT
Source organism: Crocinitomicaceae bacterium (assembly GCA_040880585.1). GTDB lineage: Bacteria > Bacteroidota > Bacteroidia > Flavobacteriales_D > Crocinitomicaceae > Paracrocinitomix. The sequence continues at coordinate 11,452 of JBBDID010000032.1, forward strand.
CTCCAGAAATTTCCCCCACTTTACCTGCAAAAAGAAAGTCACCATCAGGATTGAGACATTGATAGAAAATATCTTTTTGACCTCCATTTATCAATATTGAATCACCTACGCCAGGGTTGAAATCCGTATCATCATTTTCAAAATAACCCACTGCGATAATGTTTTCAGCAGGGTCAAGTTCTAAAGCATTCCCAATCGCAACATCTGAACCAACATGTCTGACCCATTGGGTAGAACCATCCGGATTTAATTTGAGGATAAAATGATCGTATAAACCTCCGGCAGTTAACGGGATTGGGTTGGAAACAGTTCCAAAGTCAGCATCATATCTAAACCCTCCTGTCACATAAACTTCACCCAGAGCGTTACCGATTAAGTCTGAGCCATAATCATAGGAGTAACCGGCGTAGCTTTTTGCCCATTGATGATTTCCACTGGTGTCAATTTTGATAACAAAAATGTCTGAATGTTGATCTAAAAATAAAGTGTCAACTGTAGGGCCTATTCCTGCTTCAAAACTACTTTCAAATTTACCGGTTATTAAGATATTACCCGTAGGATCATACCCCATTCCGTAAGACCACGAACTACCGTATTGACCTGCCCAAACAAAATCTCCTGCACTATTAAGTTTAAGAACAAAGGTGTTAAACTGACCTCCGTACGGGTAAGGTTCTAGATTAAATACTCCCGGTCCCGGATCAAAATCCTGATTACCAATAAATCTTCCAGTGACATATATATTGCTGCCATCAGTACAAATATTGTGGCCCTGATCAACAGAATAGGATCCAAATGTATGCACCCACTCGACATTTCCGTCCGTGTCTATTTTGAGAACATAGCAATCATAAGAATTGGCTGAAATGTAATTTTCTCCTAAAGGAGTTGGGTCAAAATCGATCGAATCACCAAAATAGCCTGTAACAGTAACGCTGTTATTGTTATCTAAGGCCATCTGCTCAATACTGCTTACACCAGGGCCATGGAAGCCGTTGACCCAAATTAAATTCCCAAGCGAATCGTGTTTTGATACATAAAATTCGCCATTTGCACCTCCTGTTACTTGATTTACCGCAGAAGACGGATCAAAGTCAAATGTGCTTGTATAATAACCGCAAGTATAGATATTACCCAAGCTGTCCACCTTTAAATCAGATAATCCTTGCGCGGAAGCATCTCCCCAAGTTAATACCCAGTCATAGTTTTGGCAGAAGGCATGGTTAGAGTTTGTCAAATACAAGAAGCAACATAAAGATAGAAGTAGCTTTTTCATGTTTATCAGGTTATTTTTCAAATGTACAGAAAAAACTGAAAATAATGTTGCGCTCGTCATACATTGGGAGGTTTCAATGAATATAGAATTACCTCTTTGAGGTCCTTTCTACTAAGGTAGCGCGTAATTCGTTGGTGGTATCCAAGCCTTCATTTTCAAAGTCAATATCAGCTTTGGGTTGCTTTTTGTTTTTTACCAACAATTTCGGCAGCATAGGCATTATTTGCATCTAAAATCCTCAGTTTCCGCACGAAGCCTTTTGTGCGGAAGCCTTTAGATTAGCTGGTTTTTTTGTGCAAACCAACTCGATTGAGCAAGCTCATGAACAACAAATTAAGTTGGAGAAGTGCTTCCATCAGCTGAACTGATGAAAGCGATTCCGGGTGGGAGCGCCTCACCACCAAAACCCACGCACTTCGTGCTGGTTTTTTTGTGCACCCCAACTCGATTGAGCAAGCTCATCTCATTGGTTTGCACAAAAAAACCCATCAGTGAAAACACTGATGGGTTTTGGTGGTGGTGATGGAGGGAATTGAACCCCCGACACAAGGATTTTCAGTCCTTTGCTCTACCAACTGAGCTACATCACCTTAATATTTCTTTTAACTTATTCGATCCTTTGCTCTACCAATTCAGTAAAACAAAAAATCTCTGATTTTGTAGTTTTTACTAATCACGCCATTTTCGGCGTGACTGAGCTACATCACCATCTTTAAATTGTACCGACCACTTTTTGGAAGGCAGGGGCAAAGATAGCAATCATATTTAAACCCGATAATGTTACGGGTAAAAAAATTATTTTCTTCCATTGATGTCCGGGGGAAATAAAGTTAGATTTCCAATAAGTCAATACTCACAGTTGCCTCAGGAGTTTTGTTTTTCAATGGGGATCGTTTTCAGAATTGATAAATTTTGGAAATAATGACTTTCATTTCCGCCATTTCATTTCCCCATCCGCCAGTTGGCGGAAGTGAAATGGCTTGACCTTATTGTTATTAGGCGATCTCACCCTTCAGGGGTGGGGGAAAAGGATCGCCGGAGATGGTTATCATTTCTAGATTTTTAAATTTTCACCGGACAAAAATTATTTTCTTCATCCTCTTATCTAAAAAAAGCAATTTGAGCCGATTATTTCTTCACCCTATAAATTTATCTAATGGAGCGTCAAAACAAGATAAATACATTATTTTTACCCTTTTAACACAAATTGAAAACCATTTTGGTACGATAAATGCAAGGCGAATTAAGATCTCACTTTTTGCTCGTTTAGCAACAGCACGTATAAATGATTAAAGTGAAAAAATGAAACGTATGAAAAAATTATTTACCTTATTTATTCTGTTAACCGCTATTACAAGCAGTTCTTTTTCACAAAAAAGTTTTGTAAACTACGACAGGGATTCAAAATGGTTTATTGGTATTAATGCGGGTGCTACCTGGCATTCAAGAACCGAAGTTGACAACCTTGTTAAAGGGGGCTACGGATTCACCTTTGGTCGTTCATTTGGAATGAAACCTGAAAACTTATTCTCCTGGGATCTTCGATTCAGATATCTTCACGGATGGTGGGGCGGACAATCAACGACAGGCTACACCCTCAATGATTCAACTACCTCAAACCTGCCTGCATACGGGGCAAATTTGCAAACCTATCAGGATACGCTGGGTTATTTCATCCCTAATTTCCGAACAGAATTGCTGAGTGGATCACTTGAATTGGCTTTAAACACCAATCGCCTACGACAAAATACCGGCTGGAATTTTCAGATTTTTGGAGGAATTGGTGTCAAAATGTTTCATACCGCAGCCGACATGACAGCTGCTTCAGGGCAAATTTATGATTATGAGAACGTTTCCTCAACCTCTCAATCAGCATTGCTCAATTTTCAAGATGGGGATCATGAAACAGATGTAGTAGGATCAGCAGCTAATTTTAATGTAGACTGGATGCCAAGTTTTGGAGCCGGAGTATCTTATCAAATTACCCCCTGGGCCTCAATCGGTATTTCACATAAAATGACCTGGACCCGTTCAAATGCCGAGTTTGACCTTATGCCCAATGACGCAGGCGGAATCAATACCAGTTTAAATGACCTTTACCATTACTCTTCAGCAGGTATTCGTTTTCACTTGTTGGGAGGTAGCCAAACCACTGTCAAAGAAGATCCGGATGAAGATGTTACAGACATCAACAATTTTGATAATCCTAACACCAATCCTATTGTTACACCAACACCTAAGAAAAAACCAATTGTAGATATTTATGATCCGTCTGTCAATCCATATACCACTGAATTGGATCATTTTATCATTCGTGCGGATGTTCATCACGTTGACGGCAAACAAAACATCACCTTTAAGCAAAATGGAAACATCAACTCCAATTATTCTTATAATGCCGCCAGTGATCGATTTGAAAGCAGCGTTATTCTGCAGCCGGGACAAAATATTTTTGAAATAACCGGGGTAAATGAAGCCGGGCAGGATTACGAATCCACCATTATTATTTATAAGCGGGATGAACCGGTGATTGAACCGCCGATTGTCACCATCACAAATCCGTCTTACTCTCCCTATACCACTTCAAACAGCACTTTTAATTTTTCAGGAACCGTCCTTAACGTAGATTCAAAAGCTCAAATCAAACTCTATTTTAACGGTGCTTATCAATCTAATTTTACATATAATGTGACGACCAAAGCCTTGTATGCAACCCTACAATTACAAGAAGGAACAAATACCGTTATGGTAACCGCCACCAATGAAGCGGGCAGTGACAGTAAAACGGTAAAAATTATCTACGATAAACCCAGAGAAATTCAACCTCCTGTTGTAGATTTTATTTTCCCGGGGAACGATCCACATCATTCCATTTTGGCTTCAATGAATATTTCAGCCAGTGTTTTAAATGTCGCTTCAAAAAATGATATTTTGGTAAAAATCAACGGGCAACAAACCACCAATTTTACTTACAATACCAGTACAAAGCAAGTGACGTTTCACACCAACTTAAATGAAGGCGCCAATGTAATCGCGATTACCGGTACTAACGAAGCGGGGAGTGATCAGGAGAACACTACCATCTTTTATCAGAAACCGGAAATCCCCAAACCACCGATTGTTACGTTTGTCGACCCTTCGCAGGATCCGATTACAGTATACAACTCAACTTACCAGGTAAAAGCAAAGGTTGAACATGTGAGTGGTGCTTCTGGCATCAAATTAAAAATCAACGGAAATACCTCTCAGAACTTTGCTTATAGTACCTCTTCACAAATGATGTCATTTGTTACAAATTTAGCGCCGGGCTCGAATGTTATTGAGATTACGGGAACCAATAATGTGGGACAGGATTTGGAAACGACCACCATTATTTATCGAAAAATACAACTACAAACTCCACCTGTTGTTGACATCTCTTATCCTGCTAATGATAACCAAGAGTTTAATACGCCATCCATCACCTTAGTGGCCTCTGTATTAAATGTAAGTAGTGCATCCAACATCTCAGTACTGGTTAACGGTAATCAAACGACGGGCTTTAATTACAATACCGCTACTAAAATTCTGAGTTTACCACTACAACTCATAGAAGGAGCAAATACAGTTGTTATTTCCGGCACCAATTCAGCAGGAACAGATACCGATACGCGCATTATAATTTACAAAAAACCTACTGTTCCTACACCGCCAACTGTGAGTTTTGTCAACCCATCTTCCTCTCCTCACTTAGTGAGTACAGATACCTATACCCTGACGGCGAAAACCACTCATATCGATTCAAAATCACAAATTTCATTGTTGGTTAATGGTGTTTTGATCCCAGGTACATCCTACACTTTTACTTCCAATCATCAGATTGTATATACTTCCAATTTAATTCAGGGGAACAATCTTTTTCAGGTGAAAGTCAATAATAATGACGGTTATGCAGAGGATATGACCATCATCACTTATCAACCATCAAATGAACCTTGTGTTACTCCAACTGTCGGTTACATCAGTCCTGTGCCTTACTCAACTGTCAATGACCCCAACATTATAGTAGATGCACAAATCAATAATCACACAAACGGTAGCCTTGTTGAGATGTTATTGAATGGAACAAGTGTCGGCTTTATGAATTATAACAGTACGACCTCTATTGCTTCGCTAGCTACAGTGCTGGAAGAAGGCTCCAATGCCATTACAGTAATAGCTACAAATAACTGTGGTTCAAATCAGGCTACATTTACCTTAACTTATGAGCCGGCTGAGGCTCCTTGTGAAGACCCTGAATTGTCTGCAAACGGACAAACTACATTTACCACTCAGGATGCATCCGTAAATCTACAAACGGGAGTTACGGGGATTTCTGATGCCGCTAATATTACGGTTACACTGAATGGCAACAGCATCCCTTCTCAATTTGATTTGGGAACAGGTACGATAAAACTGGATAATGTCAATTTATCTACAGGGAACAACACCATTGTGATCACGGCCACCAATGATTGTGGTAAAGCGATATTGACCTATCACATTCTGCGAGAAGCGTGTAAACTTCCGATTATTTCAACCCCTGCCTTTAACAATGGCTACACGACTACCGATTATAATTTACCTTTTACTGTAAACGTTGCAAATGTTACGGCAAATGAAGTTGAACTGATCGTCAATGCTATCTCACAATCTTTTACTTTAAATGCCGGTGTATTATCTGCCGGGATTAACTTGTCAGAAGGAAATAATACGGTTGTAGTAAATGCTACTAATGCTTGTGGAACGGCTACGGAAACTTACACTTTCGTTCATGAATCGCCTTGTACTGTGGTTAGTTATAGTTTATTATCCCCTTCATCTGCCAATACAACTGTAACAGATGAACACCTGAATTTATCATTTCATACAAGCGGTACCTTAGCTGCCTCCGGTATTAGTGCCACACATAACGGAAATAACCTAAGCAGTACATTTGATTCTGTATCCGGTGAGGTACACATAACAGGTTTGACATTGGTAGAAGGTGCAAACACCATTCTGGTTCAACTCACTAACGATTGCAGCAGCACCTCCATTAGTTACACCATCAATTATGACGGATGTATACCTCCTGTCATCAATATTTCGAATGTGGCTAACGGCACAGTGTATAATTCCAGCACCATAGATTTTAACGCCATGATCGAAAATTCAAATGGCGCATCTAACATTTCACTATCTGTTAATGGCGTAAATCAAAGTTTTGATTTTGACGAACAAACCCAGTTACTTACCTCTACCTTGTCCTTAAATGAAGGAGGAAACACCCTGTCTTTAATCGTCAACGGTTGTGAACAGAAAACAGAGACATTAACTGTTATTTACGAAGTGCCTTGTCAACCTATCAGCTACAATTTTATGCATCCTACCACCAACGCACATACTGTAGTTGAATCAGATTATGAAATCACGCTGAACTTAACAGAAGTGACAAACCAACAACAGATTTCTGTCACGCATAATGGAGATTTACATCCTTTTACGTTCAACACAAACTCTCACATACTTACTGTTGATGGGATAACGCTGGCAGAAGGAACAAATACGATTACTGTTACTGCAAGCAATGACTGTAGCAGTGAAACCATTGCGTATACCATTCAGTATGATGGTTGCCAGCCTCCTGTTATTGATATGGGATCAAACACAACTAACGCTACAGATGCCTCATTTAACCTGAATGCATCTGTAACAAATATTGACAACTCATCTGGACTGCAATTACTATTAAATAACCAAGTGGTCACCTTTGTATTTGATCCTCAAAATGGCAGTATTACCGCTGACCTTAACTTACAAGAAGGATTAAATACCATCACATTAAATGCAAATGGATGTGCCGCCAACAGCAAAACAATAGAGGTGACTTATACTGCTCCTTGTGATCCCATTGTTATTATTCCTTCTGTTCCTTCACAAACAGAAACTTCTGTTGCGGATGATACCTATACCGTTAAATTGATCGCACAACATGCTAGTGCATCATCTATTTCAGTGACACTAAATGGGGCGGCTGTTCCCCATAACTACTCTAATGAGATGATCACTATTCCTCAACTTTCTCTGGTAGATGGCGACAACACAGTTGTGGTTACTCTTTCAAATGACTGCAGCAATGAAACGGTGACTTATGTTATCCACCATGACGGTTGTGATGCACCTGCCATTAGTTTTTCAGGAAATCCAGATGCTGTAACCACGAACATTTACACGCTTTCAGCAATTGTGACACAAATTGACGATCAAAGTAACATCACGGTAACACACAATGGAAATCCTGTGACATTTACGTATGATTCTTCATTAGGAAATTTAAGTGCTCAACTAAATTTGACAGAAGGCTCCAACATGATCACTGTTAACGCTAACGGCTGTGTTTCGACTTCCGAAAATTTCCAGATTACTTACACGGTTCCATGTGATCCGGTTAGTTTTAGCCTTTCTTCACCCAACCAACTTTCTTCAGTAGTAAATACTGCTTCTACAAATATTTCACTCGGTGTTCAATCTGTTGAAAATACCACTGATATATCTGTTACATTAAACGGATCAAGCATTCCTTTCACTTTTAAAGGTGGCATGATTATCATAAGTAATATTGCTTTGATAGATGGTGCTAACACCATAGAAGTAGTGTTTGGAAATAGCTGTAGCTCGGAAACAGTAGTTTATACCATTGAATCGGATCAGTGTGATGGTCCTGTCATATCTGTAGCAAATAGTACGATCACCACCAACGATCCTATTTTTACCTTTAATTGTGCTGTCCAAAATGTAACAGATGGAAATAATATACAGCTCAGTGTGAACGGACAGAACGTTTCCAGCACATTTGATCCGGTTAGTGGTGCGCTTTCAGCACAAATGACTTTACAGGAAGGATCAAATGATGTAACGGTAACAGCAGAAGGATGTAGTGAAACTTCAGTTACTTACACTGTAAACTATCAGGTGCCTTGTGACCCGATTACTTTTACTCATGTCATTCCGGCTACCAACGATACGATTTTCCTTGAAAGTAATACCTATACGGTTAAGATCAATGCTACTCATGTTCAAAATTCTAATGTTACAACTACACTGAATGGAAATAATGTGAATTTTAATTTCCTGAACGGAAGTATTACAATTCCTCTACAGAACCTACAAACGGGGAACAATACGTTAGTTGTACAAATGAACAATGAATGTAGTAATGCACAGGCGATTTTCCATCTTGTGGTAGGTGAGCCTTGTACACCACCGGTTATTACACTCAATAATTCATCTGCTGTGGTAAATGAACCTAACTTCAACTTAAACGCAACAGTTACAGATGTAGACTCACCTTCTGCCATTGTAGTGAAACTGAATAATCAAACGGTTCCATTTACCCTTAACAATGGAGTTATTACAGCTCAACTCACCTTAAATCAGGGATCAAATTCCATTAAAATTGAAGCCGCAGGTTGTGAAAGTGTAGTCAACAACTGGATCGTAACTTTTGAGCCTCCGTGTGATCCTGTGAGTTATACTTTACTCGCCCCCACTTCATTGACTGCTGCCTCTACAGATGCCAGCTACAATGTTCAGATCGGTACAGCAAATATCACCAATCCAACAACCATTGCAGCAACGCTGAACGGTGCTTCAGTAAACTATACTTTTGATGCCCAAAATGGTCAAATTAGTCTGTCCCATCTTCCGTTAACCGAAGGGCAAAATAATCTGGTTGTTTCTTTTTTAAATGACTGCAGTGATAAAGAATTGAAATATACGATTGATTACACCGCTCCGGTTGAACCTTGTGGCCCGCGTTTCAATCCTGGGAATTCTGAATGGCAATTTTGTCTGGTTACTCCGGGAGGAACGTACAATAGAAATGACCTGGCAAATAACGCTTCTTTTACCTACTCAGGCCCGGCTACAGCGGCTTATTTTAGCCCTATTGCGGGTGGTGGTGACGCCATTGTTGGTGGACAGGCTTTCCCGGTTCAAAATGGGCAATATTATTTATTTGAAGGAAACTTAACGGTAGATGTGAGTTCCACTCATCCTGGATCTATGGGTCATTGGGAAATTTGCATAACATCAGATAATACACCAACGTTTGGAAATGGAAATAATCGACCAACAAGCCCTTGTGAAACCACTACAGGTGGAAATAATGGTGGCGGTGGAAACGGAGGTAACAACGGAAACAATGGAGGAAATGAAGGGGGCAACGGTAGTGAAGGAGACAATGATGAGAACGATCCAGCCGGTAGGGAAACAAACACTAACAACAACGAAGGTGATCACGATCAAACCTATTTAAAACCGGAATTTAAACCACTCAGCCCGTCTAACTTTAAATCTGTTTCAACTGCTGAACAACTTTCTTTTAAAACAAAAGTGCTCAACGTGAATGATAAATCGGCATTGACACTTTATCTGAACGGTTCTGTAGTGCGCACTTTCTCTTATAATGGTTCATCTCAAGAGTTAAGCGCTGTACTATCGTTAAAAGGAGGTAACAACACAATTAAAGTAGCGGCTAAAAATGGTGATAAGTCTGCAGAAGCTATTTATGCGGTATCCTATGCTCCACCTAAAGAAATTACTCCTCCGACTCCAGTAATCACCAATGTTAATCCCACATCAACTTCCGGAGAAAGTTCCATCTCTACTTATTCTTTTAAAGCAAAAGTAGAAAATGTAACTTCGAAGTCAGATATCCAACTTTATCTGAATGGTAAACCACTGACTGTATTTACATACAGCAGTAGTTCTAAACAGGTATCTGCAGTTGTTCGACTAAGCAACGGAAATAATACATTGAAATTAGTGGCACAAAACAAGAATCAAAAAGCAGAACGGTTATATACTATCCAGTATAAAGTAGGCACAGTAGTTGTCCCCAACGGAAGAGATATCGGGGGTAATACTACCGTTGATACAAAAACCAAGAAACCGACTATCATCATGATAAGCCCCACTTCAAATAACACCACAGTAAGTAGCTCGTCTTATCTATTTAAAGTAAAAGTTGAACATGTAACTTCTAAATCAAACATTCAGCTTTATGTCAATGGTTCCCCCACTTCTGGTTTTACTTATAGTTCAGGAAATAATCAGGTAGTGGCTGTTCTGAAATTAAGAGCTGGAGTCAATACCATTAAACTGGTGGCTAAAAATGGCGGATTAACTGAAAGTCAATCGTTCACCATTACGTATAAAGCGGTTACTCCACCCAGAGACACAAACACAAAACCACCGAGTAACCAAGGAACAAATGGATCAGGGGATACTAATAAAGGAGGAAATACAAATACAAGACCTCCCGGGAATGGAAGTTCTAAAAATACCTCAGGCGGCACCACAAAGACGACCAATGGCACAAATAACAGTGGCACTACCAAAACAACCAAACCTGACACCACTAAGACTATCAGAGGTACTAAACCCGTCGAAAAAGGTTCAGAAGAAAAAGAAGAAGAAAATAAGAACACTAATGGTCGAAGAGGGGGGTGATTCAAGTCCTCTTTTTAAGAAAAATTTTATCTTTTAAGGAGACAAAAGTGAAGTGTTTATAATAAAAATATAGAGACCATCCCTTTTGAGACAGCCTCTATATGGTGAGCCATACTGGATTCGAACCAGTGACCTCTGCCCTGTCAAGGCAGCGCTCTGAACCAACTGAGCTAATGGCTCCGAGATTTGCGAAGTTACCTGTTCCGACTTAGTCAAGTTGACATGAGCCAAAACGAGACTTTAACACCTCTTTAATCTGCCACATCAACAAAATTGAAACGGCATTTCATCTGTGGAGAAGATGGGACTCGAACCCACGACCTCTTGACTGCCAGTCAAACGCTCTAGCCAACTGAGCTACATCCCCATTTGTTCCGAACTGATCTTTTGATGCCCAACCCAGAATTAATTGAGGGTAAAATTAACAAGCTTTTTGATATTTATCCCTCCAGGCGAAAAATAAAAAAGTATTTGCCCTGCCTTTTACCCTACTGGCAAAAGAAGACCGAATACTTTATAATAATTTTATGCACTTATTTCTGTTATAGGGATACTGTTCTCAATTCTTAATTAACCTTTGACTCACAGCCCCATCATTCATTGATAGTCGAATAATGTACATCCCTCTTTGTACAGCAGTAAGGTCAAGGTAATACCTTTCATCTGCTGATTGATCATTAAATATTAGCTTCCCTGAAACGTCAAACACTTCTATTTCTGTCATCTCTTCGAGTTCAATGAAATAGTTTCCATCCCCAGGATTTGGATAAATAGTAATCGTGTATTGATCATCCTCGCCATTTATACTATTCGTGGCACAAAATACATTCACCACATCACAATAAGAGGTATCACAACCCATAGCATCTGTTACCGTTAAGCAAGGTGTCCAGGTACTGTTTGGCGGATAGGTATGTGAAGGGTGTGCCTGGGTACCCGTGTTACCGTCTCCAAAATTCCATTCGTAACTGTACGGTGCCGTGCCTCCAAATGCCGTGCTCGTAAATTGAACAGAACAATTGCTGGTGTCCACCACCCATGCAAAATCTGCATTGACCGTACAAGCCCCACAGTCTATGGTAAGCGGGTAAGTGTACGCATCTGTGCAACCGTTAATTGTATCAGTGATGTTGAGAATTACATAATAGGTGCCGTCACTGCTGTACTCATGCGTAGCATACATGCTGTTACTGCTGAATCCGTCTCCAAAATCCCAACTGTAAGTATATTGACTGCCGGTTGAAACCGGATAAAACCAAAGAGAATCACAAGTTGCATGAACCGCACTGAAAGCCGCATCACAGGAAGTGGCACAAAACACATTCACCACATCACAATAAGAGGTATCACAACCCATAGCATCTGTTACTGTTAAGCAAGGTGTCCAGGTACTGTTTGATGGATAGGTATGTGAAGGGTGTGCCTGGGTACTCGTGTTACCGTCTCCAAAATTCCATTCGTAACTGTACGGTGCCATGCCTCCAAATGCTGTGCTCGTAAATTGAACAGAACAATTGCTGGTGTCCACCACCCATGCAAAATCTGCATTGACCGTACAAGCCCCACAGTCTATGGTAAGCGGGTAAGTGTACGCATCTGTGCAACCGTTAATTGTATCAGTGATGTTGAGAATTACATAATAGGTGCCGTCACTGCTGTACTCATGCGTAGCATACATGCTGTTACTGCTGAATCCGTCTCCAAAATCCCAACTGTAAGTATATTGACTGCCGGTTGAAACCGGATAAAACCAAAGAGAATCACAAGTTGCATGAACCGCACTGAAAGCCGCATCACAGGAAGTGGCACAAAACACATTCACCACATCACAATAAGAGGTATCACAACCCATAGCATCTGTTACTGTTAAGCAAGGTGTCCAGGTACTGTTTGATGGATAGGTATGTGAAGGGTGTGCCTGGGTACTCGTGTTACCGTCTCCAAAATTCCATTCGTAACTGTACGGTGCCATGCCTCCAAATGCTGTGCTCGTAAATTGAACAGAACAATTGCTGGTGTCCACCACCCATGCAAAATCTGCATTGACCGTACAAGCCCCACAGTCTATGGTAAGCGGGTAAGTGTACGCATCTGTGCAACCGTTAATTGTATCAGTGATGTTGAGAATTACATAATAGGTGCCGTCACTGCTGTACTCATGCGTAGCATACATGCTGTTACTGCTGAATCCGTCTCCAAAATCCCAACTGTAAGTATATTGACTGCCGGTTGAAACCGGATAAAACCAAAGAGAATCACAAGTTGCATGAACCGCACTGAAAGCCGCATCACAGGAAGTGGCACAAAACACATTCACCACATCACAATAAGAGGTATCACAACCCATAGCATCTGTTACCGTTAAGCAAGGTGTCCAGGTACTGTTTGGCGGATAGGTATGTGAAGGGTGTGCCTGGGTACCCGTGTTACCGTCTCCAAAATTCCATTCGTAACTGTACGGTGCCGTGCCTCCAAATGCCGTGCTCGTAAATTGAACAGAACAATTGCTGGTGTCCACCACCCATGCAAAATCTGCATTGACCGTACAAGCCCCACAGTCTATGGTAAGCGGGTAAGTGTACGCATCTGTGCAACCGTTAATTGTATCAGTGATGTTGAGAATTACATAATAGGTGCCGTCACTGCTGTACTCATGCGTAGCATACATGCTGTTACTGCTGAATCCGTCTCCAAAATCCCAACTGTAAGTATATTGACTGCCGGTTGAAACCGGATAAAACCAAAGAGAATCACAAGTTGCATGAACCGCAGTAAAGGTTGCGTCACACTGCGCTTGAACAGCATTTGAAAATAGTATAAAAAAAGTTGTGATTGTTAATAATCTTTTCATCTTAAATGAGTTAAAAGGATGTGTTATTTTAACTTCAGACGTATTTTTTAAAAAATACGTTGCACAGAAAAAAACAGAAGATTATTTTCTTACTCACCCCCTCATTACAGAAGCTGTCCCCTTTTCCAATCACTGCTCAGAAAAAAGTAGGTTCAGAAACAATTGGATTTACTTTTTTTCTTTGGGTTTCTTTTTCCTCAATTTCATGTTCAGCAATTCTACGATTAGAGAAAAGAAAATCGCAAAATAGATGTATCCTTTAGGAATTTCATAGTGCATGGATTCCAAAATCAGCATAAAGCCAATTAAGATCAAGAATGCCAAAGCTAGAATCTGTAAAGTGGGATTGTTATTAATAAACAGGCTGATTCTCTTTGAAAATATGATCATAATGATCATGGATATAGAAACGGCAATTATCATTAATGAGATTTCATCCACCATCCCTACCGCTGTCAGGACAGAATCTAAAGAGAAAATAATATCGAACAATACAATTTGCACAATGATCCAACCAAACTTTTTAACCTTTACTATAACATCATTGTGTTTTCCGGAAATTTTTTCATGAATTTCAGAAGTGCTTTTTGCCAATAAAAACAATCCCCCTGCCAACAAAAGAATATCACGGATACTTACAGGATGTTCGGCGATTGAAAATAAAGGCTCTTTTAAGGCCATTAAGGCCAAAATTCCTATCAGCATGGCAATACGGGTTAGCAAAGCCAACACCAGACCAATAAAACGCGCACGAGGTTGTTGCTCTTCAGGCAGCCTGTTGGAGATCAAAGAGATAAAAATAATGTTATCAATCCCCAATACAATTTCGAGAAAGGTTAGTGTCAATAGTGCAATCCAGGTATCAGCTAAAAGCCACATTTCCATTTAGAGTCGTTTTTATCGTTCAATCATATTGTACAAAAGTACCTATAAATTGGTGTAAAAAAACAGACTAGGAAAAGTATTAAACGAACTATTTCAACACCGTCACATGGCCACGTTTGGTATGTCTTTTATC
>JBBDID010000033.1:0-25975 GCA_040880585.1 Crocinitomicaceae bacterium
TTTTGTCTTTCTTCTTGGAGAGAAATAAAAAACTCGTTTTTTAAGGAACGACTATATAATAAAGCAAGATATAATCGGCAAAATGTATATTTTTGTGCACATTTCGTTTTAAAAAAGCGCACAAACCGTTTTGCCGATTATAAAAACAGGACTTGAACTATGAGATATTATTGCATCATACTGATATTTTTAATCGCCTGCAACGACGGATCGGATACAGAGCAGGCGCAGGGGGCCGTTGAAAAATCTCCTGTTTTAATTGGCTTTTCTCACGAATACCTGATGAATGAACAGGAATACAATAATGATCATGAAAACTTCACTAGTAAATACTTCTCTGTCGATTATCGTGATACGCAGATCGTAGCCACAACATTAATTAGGGTGGGCTGCATTGATTCGGTACAAGGGAAAATTGAAGTTTCGAACGATACCATTTATTTAATACGCGAAACCATAATGACAGATGATAGATATTGTCCAGAATACCACAAATTCAGATTTGTAATTAGCAACCCTAACAATATAAAGTACAACATTATTAGTACCAAATGACATTTTTGTTGCATATACTCTGAAGTTGGCGCGAGCGTCCTGCCCATACGTCTGCCACACACTTAAAGATAGGCCACCGTATCCCGATCTATATGTTGCAGGGAATATCCTTGTGCTGTCAATAATGCTTCACACGCCTTGCGATCACTTTCAGAAAGATGTTCACTTTCAAAGGAGATCAATTTGGGTTTGAGTCTTTGAAAATCGATTGTTTTGATAATTTCAAAATCGTATCCTTCTGTATCGATTTGAAGTAAATCCGGTTTTTCAAAACGGTGCTTCAGTAACAGATCGTGAATGGTTGTACAATTGACTTCTTCGTAAGTTAAGTAATCTTCTATCGTCTCTGGAATGGGTTTTCCTTCTCTTTTTAATCGGTCACTGACATAGTTCCGTTCAATCTGATAAATGAGGGTGTCGCGATTAAAGGTTGCTAATCCCGTGGCCCAACGCGAATTTGAAACGGCAATCTTCCATAGTTTTTTTCGACCGGTTTGATCAGCAATGGCTAAGTTTTCAAGGATGACTTTTTTTTCAAATCGGTAGGTTTTTTTCAGACGTTTGTGAAACACTTCTTGTTGAGGTTCAACAATGATGCCTCTCCAGGGATATTTTTTTACAAATTTGAAGATGGGATCTTTTGCATAACCGTCATTTCCGCCAATTTGTAGAAAATGAACCCTTGGGGTATCTCTCAATTTCTCATCTATAAAAGCCTCCAGTGAATGAGGTTTGGGCTTGAAAAAAAGGCGATAATATACTGACATAAATCCGGGATCCAGCCCCAGTAGATTTGCGCGAAATATTTTGAGTTGTTCTTTGAATGACATGCCAGGATAAACTTGAGCACGAAAGTAGTGAAATCTAACCGTAAAAGAGATACAAACGCATAAGAGGAAAGGCAAAGCTGATTTTAAAGACATTTTCTATGTCATTTGCTCATACTTTCTTACCTTTCAAAGAGAAAAAGCAAAATTATATTGTGGTTATAAAAAGAATCGGTCCGGAAGAAATTGAAGAATTCAAAGCGCTCAGAGAGATTTTCATAGAAGTCTTTGAGCGTCCCTTTGCTGAGTTGGATGATCAACAATATGCCAATTTAAGAGATAATCGAAATTTTGTGGCAATAAGTGCAACAGTGGGTTTTGAATTGGTGGGTGGATTGACAGCACATATCATCTCCAATTACTATCAGGGCGGTGTTAATCTGTTTATTTATGATATAGCCATAAAAAAAGAACATCAGCAAAAGGGAGTGGGAAAAGCATTAATTCAATTTACCCGAAAATTTTGTAGTGATCACAACATCAAAAAAATGTTTGTGTTGGTCAATGAAGATAATGAACGTGCGCTTTCCATGTACCGTAATGCAGAAGTGCAAGAAATAGGAATGCGTCTTTTCAGTATTCAAGTAGAAGAATAACTTCAGCGATTACCTTCTTACTCAATCTTCTTTGGATTTTTAACCTTTTGATCACTCAACGCGATTTCCAGCACCTGCCCCATACGATCTACAAAATGAAAGGTCAAACCTTTCAGATATTTCTCGTTAATGTCCAGTACGTCCTTTTCATTTTTAGAAGAAAGTATGATTTCCTTTATGTTTGCCCGTTTTGCTGCAAGAATTTTCTCCTTGATTCCACCAACCGGTAATACAGCTCCACGCAAGGTGATTTCGCCGGTCATGGCTAAATTCTTTTTTATTTTTCGTTGGGTAAATGCAGATGCCATAGCGGTTAACATGGTGATTCCCGCAGAAGGGCCGTCTTTTGGAGTGGCACCTTCAGGCACGTGCAAGTGAACGTCCCATTTATCAAAAACTTCTTGTTTCAGATTATATTCAAGGGCGTTTGCCTTGAGATACTGATGCGCCAAAATGGCTGATTCTTTCATTACATCTCCTAAACTTCCGGTAAGTGTGAGTTTGCCTTTTCCTTTGGTCAAGCTGGTTTCTATATTTAAAATATCTCCCCCGATCCTTGTCCAGGCTAAACCCGTTACCACTCCTGCAAATTCATTGCCGATATATTTATCTTTGGCATGTGCCGGTCCAAGAATAGTCAACAGTTGCTCCAGAGACACCTTGACCTCAAAATCTTCTTCCATAGCTATGTCCTTGGCACGGGTACGAACCAATTTTGCAATTCGTTTTTCAAGTCCACGAACACCGGATTCAGCAGTGTATTCTTCAATCACACGCTCAATGACTTTGGCAGGAATAGAAATGTCTTTTTTGCTGATGCCATGTTCCTCAATTTGCTTAGGAATCAAATGGCGTTTGGCGATCTCAATTTTTTCCTCAACGGTATATCCGTTCACTTCTATTATTTCCATACGATCCCGTAAAGGGGGCTGAATGGAAGATAAATTATTTGCCGTGGCAATGAATAAAACATTGGACAGGTCATAATCCAATTCTACAAAATTATCGTTGAAATGGCTATTTTGCTCTGGATCCAGCACTTCTAAGAGCGCAGATGAGGGATCTCCCTGATGACTTCTTCCTACCTTATCAATTTCATCTAAAACAAATACGGGATTTGAGGTAGTGGCTTTCTTTAAGTTTTGAATGATCCGTCCGGGCATGGCACCAATATAAGTACGACGGTGTCCTCTGATTTCAGATTCATCATGTAAACCACCTAATGACATGCGTACATATTTTCTTCCCAGCGCCTCTGCTATAGATTTTCCCAATGAAGTTTTTCCTACACCGGGAGGGCCGTAAAGACACAAAATCGGCGATTTCATATTTTCTTTCAATTTCAGAACAGCCAAATACTCCAGTATACGTTCTTTGACTTTTTCCAAACCAAAATGATCACGATCTAATATCTTTTCTGCTCTTTTCAGGTCAAAATTGTCTTTTGATAACTCCGCCCAGGGAAGATCCAAAAGCAGATCAATATAGTTAAGTTGAACCGAGTATTCAGCAGCCTGAGGATTCATTCGGCTGAGTTTATGGAGTTCTTTTTCAAATGCTTTCTGTACTTTTTTAGACCATTTCTTGTCTTTTGCCCGTTTCTTGAATTCATTGATCTCATTTTCGGCAGGACTACCACCCAGCTCGTCTTGTATCGTTCGCATTTGCTGATTCAAGAAATACTCTCTCTGCTGTCGGTCCATGTCTAACTTGACCTTTGAATTGATCTCGTTTTTCATGTTGAGCATCTTGATCTCATAAGAGAGTTGCTCCAGTACCATTTCAATCCGACTTGAGATTTCGTTCATCTCAAGTATCTCTTGTTTTTTGGCTACTTCAGAACTTAAGTTAGAAGCAATAAAATTGACCAAAAAGGTAGAACTTTCAATGTTTTTAATAGCAAAAGAAGCTTCGGATGGAATGTTAGGATTTTCCTTGATAATACGTAGGGCCATATCCTTCATAGAAGAGACCAACGCTCGGTTTTTATCATTATTACTATCAATGCGGGCATCTTTGAGTCCCGTTACATTGGCCTTAAAATAGGGTTCTGTCTGAATGAAATTAGTAACAGAAAACCTTCTTTTACCTTGTATAATGATTGTAGTTGAACCATCCGGCATTTTTAAGCGTTTGATGATCTTTGCAACCGTTCCGATTTTATGAAAATCAGAAGGAACCGGATCTTCAATGCTTGTTTTCTTTTGAGAGACCACCCCAATTGTTTTGGTTCCCTGATAAGCATCTTCAATCAATTTTATTGATTTATCGCGTCCCACAGTAATGGGAATCACCACTCCGGGGAAAAGCACATTATTACGTAAAGGTAAAATGGGCAAAATGTCAGGCACATCTTCCCGGTTCATATCTTCTTCTTCCTCATCTGAAATAAGGGGAATAAACTCAGAGTCCTGATCAATTATATTAGTAAAATTTAAAAAATCTTTTTCAAAAATATCCGACATATATGCAGTTTTACAGTCAGTTTGTCACAACCGTTAATGAATTGTAACGACTTGATGTATGGTTTGTTTATCCAAATGCTTGAAAAACAGATGAATTAGGTTTGTTCTATGTATAAGTAAGTCAATGATTATGCCAATTCCTGAAATAAGTAAGTGAGTATCTTTCTGTCAGCTTGACTGAGTTCTGTATTTCTTCTTTTCATCATATTATCTGCCACTTCAAATGCTTTTTCAAGTTTGAACAGATCATTGGAATGTACTGCTCCCCAACTGAAAGAAGGGATAAACTTGGAAGGAAATCCACCACCAAAAACATTACTGCAAACCCCTATAGAAGTTGCTGTATTAAGCATAGTATTTATGCCGGTTTTAACATGGTCTCCCATCATGACACCGAAAAAGGTGACTCCTGTTTCTTCCATATCCTGAGTTTCGTATGAATACAGACGAACAGGAGAGTAATTGTTTTTCAAATTGGAGGTATTGGTATCCGCTCCTAAATTACACCATTCTCCAATGATTGAATTTCCTACAAATCCGTCATGTCCCTTATTGGAATAAGCAAAAAAGATAGAATTGGTTACTTCGCCACCTACTTTACAATGGCTGCCAATTGTTGTATCTCCATAAATTTTTGCCCCCATTTTTAGTACAGCATGATCTCCCAACGAAAAAGGTCCGCGAATGATGGATCCCTCCATGATTTCGGCGTTTTTCCCAATATAAATCGGTCCATTTTCCGTGTTTAGAATGGCACATTCAATTTTTGCTCCCGGTTCTACAAAAATATTTCCATTACCAATGAGTTGGTTAGAAGAGCTTAATTGCTGTGTACTGCGATCTGCTGTCAGGGCATCAAAATCACAGACAATGGCTTTTCCGTTTTGTTGAAATAAATCCCAGGGATAGTGAATAACGATCAGTTCGTCTTCATCCATTTTGTAGTCAACTCGTGTCGATTCTGTGTTAAAGTGGGCAATTTTGATGTCATTAATGTAGAGCGCTTCTCCCTCTTGCAGTTTGTTTACCAAATCAGCTACAAGCGGTGTAGGCTTAACATTTCCCATAAGGGTTAATCCCAACTCTTTGATTGGCGGATACTTCACCTGCAAATAATCTTCAGTGATAAAACCAACACGGTCAATGGTGTGTTGCTCTCCTATATATCTCATCCAGGATTCACGGATCGTTTCTATTCCCAGCCGTACATCAGCAACAGGCCTGGTTAAAGTTAAAGGAGCCAATGATTTATGGCAGCTATTGTCGTCAAATATAA
This sequence comes from Crocinitomicaceae bacterium, assembly GCA_040880585.1. Lineage (GTDB taxonomy): Bacteria > Bacteroidota > Bacteroidia > Flavobacteriales_D > Crocinitomicaceae > Paracrocinitomix. Next base: position 5,720 of record JBBDID010000033.1, read on the forward strand.
TGTTCATTGATTCAAAAATAACTAAAATATCCGGCTAGTGTGGCGATTGGTAAGAAAGGTAACTAAAATTTTGCGACCATTTTTTCTTTAGGCAAAGCAAAATTCTTAAGCATAGCCATAGCTATGTTTAAGAATTTTAACGCAGCATAAAGGAAAAAGGGTGGAAAATTAGTTGACTTTTTTAGCAATCATCACACTGGGCGGAAGATAAAAAAACCCATCCGTTAAAATAACGAATGGGTCTTGTATTTAAATGGGGTAAAAAATTATGATTTTTTTCGGTCGCCGTAACGGTTTTTAAATTTATCGATTCTACCTGCAGTATCCACAAATTGCATTTTACCGGTAAAGAATGGGTGAGACTCAGAAGAGATCTCCAATTTCACCATTGGATACTCATTGCCATCTTCCCACTTTTCCATATCCCCTGAAGGGGCACATGATTTACACAAAAATGAATAACCGTTAGACATGTCTTTAAAGATCACTAGTCTATAATCGTCTGGGTGAATTCCCTCTTTCATCTTACTTAATTTTTTGTTCTAATTTATTTTCCGAATCGATTTTTAACAAACTGAAACGGATGCTCGCCTAATGGTAAGCGGGTGCAAAGTTAAAAAATTATTTTTTAATGTACTTTATTTTATGTGGCTTAAAATAAAAAAAGTAAAAATACGTGATTAACTTTGAACTGAAAGTTATGTATAAACTACTGTATGTATTGGCGGTGATTGTTTTTGCGGTGAGTTCTTGCAAAAAGGATTTACCTTTTACAAAAGATCATCTTGATTTTTCAAGAGATACCGTTTTGTTTGATACGGTGTTTACGACAGTGGGGTCTACCACTAAGCGGTTGAAAGTATATAACCGTAACCCGCAAGCCATTCTTGTTGAAAACATACAGTTGATGGGCGGTGTCAATTCTCCTTTTCGAATCAATGTGGATGGCGTTTCGGGGCATTATCTGGAAGAGATTGAAATACCGGCTGAAGATTCCATTTTTGTATTTGTTGAAGTTACGCTGGAAGTAAATAATGTTTCTAACCCTATGATTATATCTGATTCAATACGATTCAGAACAAATGGGCTGGATCAATATGTGAATTTAGATGTCTGGGGTCAGGATGCTTATTTCCATGCCAATGAAGTGGTGAGTGGGATGTGGATGAATGACAAACCTCATGTGCTTTACGGTACGGTTGCCGTGGGGTATCCGGGAATAGATTCAAATTTGACTTTAACGATTCCTCCTTCAACACATATTTATTGTCACAAAAACTCCACTTTAATTGTTTACAAATCATCTATTGATATTCAAGGTAGTAAAGGAAATGAGGTGGTGTTTCAAGGCGATAGATTGGAGAGTTTTTATGATGATGTGCCGGGACAGTGGTGGGGAATCCGATTGATTGAAGCAAATACCAGTAATATTGACTACGCTATCATTAAAAATGGTTCGGTGGGATTACAGGTAGATTCTACACAATCTTTTCTAACACTGGATTTGAAAAATACCATAATCGATAATCATGATTTTTTTGCATTGAATGTGAATGCAGGAGCAAATGTAAGCGCTGAAAATTGTTTATTCGGAAGTGCGGGATTAATGTCCGCTTATCTTTTTGCAGGTGGAGAATATCATTTTACCCATTGTGACTTTGTTAACTATTGGACAGGAAGCAGAGGGGGGCCGGCTTTGGGAATAAAAAACTACTTTCAGGTAGATAATATCCTTTATTGTCGACCAATTGAGAATTCTGAGTTTAACAATTGCGTTGCTTATGGGACGATTGAAAAGGAGCTGGAGGTCGATACCCTTGATTGTGGTGGAATTGTGAATATGGAGTTTAGAAGCAATTATTTTAAACGTGATGAACCCTATGATTATAGTGGGTATTTAAATACGATATGGAATGGTGACCCAAAATTTGTTGATCCGCAAATGGTCGATTATCACTTGAATAGCGGTTCTGTATTGATTGATCAAGGGAATGCCATTTATTCAACAATCAGCGATTTGGATGGGGTAGGTAGAGGTTCTCTTCCTGATATCGGCTGTTATGAATTTAATTAATGGTAAAGTTGGCAGAAGCGGTGGAAGATTCACCAAGCCATGAGTATTTTTTAAACGCCTGCAGTTGGACGGTGTAAGATCCCGAAGTATCAAATTCCATAAAAAACCATTCTTCAGATCGCGCAGTATCATTTACTGCAGCTCCTTCCGGTCCTTGAAAAGTCCAGATATAACTCAATGCACGTTTTGAACAGGAACGAAACTCAATGGACTCACCTACATTGGCAGATGTTTTATCCATCTCAATGCAAGCTTCCGGCCCTTTATTGCAAGAAATAACAGTAACAGCAAGAAATAGAGTAATTCCAATAGCCTTCCTCATTCACAAAATTTTCACTAAAATAGAAAAGAAGTAGTTAATAAAAGCTAACGCAGCTAAAGAAATTTTGGTTGGGTGCAAAGGAAGTGAATGTCTAAAATCATGAGAAATTTGGAAAGTATTTCACGGTAATGTGTGTAGTTAGAATGGCTTTTAATATCAGTCGCGTTGTAGCCTACCGCATCTATTTCAAAATTTCTGGCTGCATAAACAGCACGTTGATTATGAAATTTTTGACTCACAATTATCAACGATTGACAATTGAAAACTTTTTTTGCCCGAATAACTGAGTCTAATGTGCGAAAACCGGCATAATCCAGTATGATCACCTTTCTTGGGACGCCCAATTTTACCAGGTAATCAGCCATATCTTGCGGTTCATTGTACGCCGCAATGTGATTATCGCCACTCACAATAATCTCTTTCACTTTTTCTGCATGATATAAATCTGCCGCTGCTTCCATCCGATATTTGAAATAAGGATTAATTCCTCCATACCGACTGTTTTTAACAGTTCCTAACACTAAGGCAGTTTGTTTGGGAGGAACTTCATCCAGGCGATCAAAAAGAAAGTCCTTTGATTCATCTATGATAATAGTATTGGCCGCAAATACCAGCAGTATAAATGCCAAAAACAATACTGATATCCGCAAACACCATTTTTGCATACAACAAATTTTATTTTTTATTTTCTAAAAAATATCGTAACTTACAATTGAGTTGAACCTCAATTATTATCCGATTCGTATGATCAATTAAGTGTGAATAGTCTACACAATATATAGATTAAGAGTACGTTTAATAATTGTGGCAAAGAAATTGTTTACTTTATATGTAACCAAATTGACACAACGGATTATACAATTGCAAAGAAAATAAAACCAAACGAAGAATTATGCCAGTGAACCCGATTTATCATCACACAGAGGATAAGCTCATGCAGGAGCTGAAGTGGGTAAAGTGTGCGAAGGAAGATCCTAAGGGTTTTGAGCCGCTTTACAACAAGTATTATGAACAGATATTTAGGTATATCTATCAACGAATGGACGACAAGGATACAGCACATGATGTGACCAGTCAGGTGTTTTTAAAAGCCTTGAACAATATTCAGAGTTACGAATATCGTGGCGTTCCATTTGCTTCATGGTTATACCGAATAGCAAAAAGCGAATTGTATCAGTCATTTCGTGACAAAAAAGCAAGAAGGACAGTGAATGTGGAAAGCATGCACTTGTTTGAAATGATTGAAGAATGGGAAGAAGATAAAACCACAGAGAACCGGTCGGCTTTACTCAAAGTAGTTGCGCAGTTAGATGAAGAGGATATTCAAATGGTGGAACTGCGATTTTTTGAAAAACGATCGTTCAGAGAAATTGGTGAAATATTAGACATCACTGAGAATAATGCAAAAGTGAGGTCGCATAGAGTGATTAAAAAAATGAGAACCATTTTTGAACAAAAAGAAAGATAAACATAATGTGCCGATCATTTGTAAAAGTGGTCGGTGCTTTATGATGTGATAAATTAAAATTGAAATAAATTGATAAAACAAGAAGAAAGCTTCATATTTGAAAGGACTGTTCAGAAGAGGACTATCCTTTCAATTATCCGGTTTCCCTTTTTGGTTTTCTAACTTTTAAATAAGACAAATGAAGAATGTAAAAATTAATTTGGATCGACCACCATTAGATTCCAATTCCATTAATGAGGGAAAAGATTTTGAAACACTACTGAATAATCATGCGATTATGTCAAAGCCTTTTTATAAATCCACCTGGTTTATCGGAACTACAGGCTTGGCTTCTATTGGTTTGGTAGTTGGTGGAATTATAGGAATGAATCAAAACGAGTCAAAAAATTATTTAAATGAGACAGTCGCTGCTGAAACTGCGGCACCTCCTGAAAATAGTTATCCAAACCAGCATTTGATTGCTATGAATGCTGAAATTGATCCGAAAGATCAAACTGAAAACTTAGTAAAAGACACGTTTACCTATTCAGAGAACATTCAAAAACAAACAAATGACAAAAAATCTACTTTAGACAATTTATCTACTCAATCATCCACAGTAAAAGACGTTTCTTCTCAGGAGGCTGAATCTATTGAAAAAAATGATCAGAAATCAGCTGAAATTATTCCTGAAGCCAATTCACAGGAAGAAGAGTTTAGTGCAACTAGCTTAATGCCTAGGATTGGTGGGAAATTGAATGGTAGTATTTCAAAAGAAGAGCTTTTCGATAATAAAGGAATTACTACTGAGTCAGATGTACATGTCATCCATTTTGAATTGCACCTGATTGACGGCCTTGGAGGAAAAGTTTTTGAAGAAGCCAGTAATCAGTTGAACGGCGAAATGAAAGAAGCGTTGAAAAAGATAAACAAAGGAGAAACGGTTTATTTTGAAAACATCAAAGGGAAGACCAAACAAGGAGAAGTGGTTCGTTTGAACCCGCTTAGATATGTTTTAATGAATTAAAAGACAACCCTAAGAAAGTGTCACTCGTTCTATTAATTAACAATTAACAGTTAATTAATAATCGATAATTTACTATTTCAATTATAAAGCTCTATTTTTGTAGGGTAAAACCTTTTTAACGGTGAAAAAACTCTTTCTGACCATATTAATTGGATGCCTAATAACGAATAGTGTATATTCTCAGGTAGGGACTAATTTTACGACAAGTGATTATTGGAAAGGTCAAAGAAAAGAATTCTTTTTTGGGGTAGGGGTGACGAATTTTCTGGGAGATCTAGGAGGATTGGACAGAATAGGAACAGACTACTCATTCATTGATCTTGAATGGGCAACAACACGCCCCTCAGGACATATTGGTTATCGTTACCGCCTGAAGCCATGGATTGCAACTAAAACCATCCTGCAATACGGGATGTTAATGGGGTCTGATCGATTGACCAATGAACCTGCCAGACGAAATAGAAACTTAAGTTTTAAAACGCATTTAGTTGAACTGTCCCAACACCTAGAATTTATCATTTATAATAATGAACATTATGGAAAACGTCATCAAATTAGAGGACTAAAAGGGATGCGCAATAAAAATACGCTGGTTTATCTTTTTTCTGGAATAACCGGTTTTCTGTATATGCCCATGGCGCAGGGAGGTCCTTTTTTACGACCGCTGCATACAGAAGGACAGGGTTTACCGGGAGGCCCCGAACCTTACGGACTATTTAGTTGGGGAATACCTTTTGGTACGGGCGTGAAAATAGGTTTGGATCGGATTTGGCGAATTTCATTTGAATTGTCTTACACCAAAACATTTACTGATTATTTGGATGATGTTTCGAGTGTATATTATGATAATGCTGCCATTGAAGCAGCCTATGGTGCAGAAGCGGCATATTGGGCAGATCCTTCAAACGGACCATTTGACACATGGACAGCTCCCGGTGAAATGCGCGGAGACTCTAAACATAAAGATGCCTACTTCTTTTTTAATATTTCTCTGGTTCGCAATCTTCAACAAGCCAAATCAAAAAAGATCAAGTGGAAGTACAGGGCGAGATTTTAATCCCTTGAATAATTTCTATCACCTGAAATACTTTAATTACAGCGAGAGTTTTTAAATTTGCACACAAGCTCATAGCGAAAAATGTATAAACTGCTCATCCGGCCTATTTTATTTCTACTCGACCCCGAACGTGTCCATTATTTTACTTTTAAATGTATCAAACTTACCGCTAAAATTCCTGGCGTGAAAATGATCAGGCGATCGATCTATACCTTGAATGATAAAAGATTAGAGCGAGAATTCTTTGGCGTTCACTTTAAAAATCCGGTTGGACTGGCGGCAGGTTTTGATAAAAATGGTCTGCTGATTAATGAACTGGAAGATTTTGGTTTTGGTTTTATTGAAATCGGAACGATTACACCTAAATCCCAGCTAGGCAACCCTAAACCCCGCTTGTTTCGTCTGAAAAACGATCAGGCAATTATTAATCGAATGGGAATTAATAATGATGGCGTTGATGTGGTAGTAGATCGCTTGAAAAACAAGAAAACTACGCTTTTAATTGGCGGAAACATAGGAAAAAATACCTCTACACACAATAATGACGCAAAGGCTGATTATATTTATAATTTTAAAGCGCTGCATGAGGTGGTGGATTATTTTGTAGTAAATGTAAGTTGCCCCAATGTTGGTGACGTAAAAAAGTTGCAAGATCAAGACTTTTTGGTAGATTTATTGAGTGATTTGAAAAGGTTGAACGATTCTTATCCCAAACCGAAACCAATACTTTTGAAAATCGCACCGGATTTGAACGAAATGCAACTGGATGAAGTGATACACATAATCGCAGCGTCAAAAATTGATGGAGTGATTGCTACCAATACAACAATAACAAGAGAAGGACTAAAAACAGCTGAAGAAAAAATTGAAAAAATAGGCAATGGAGGATTGAGTGGAAAACCCTTAAAAAATAAAAGTACAGAAGTGATTAGATACCTGGCAGAAAAATCAAATAAAGCATTTCCTATCATAGGGGTAGGGGGCATACATTCTGCCGAAGATGCGCTTGAAAAATTGAATGCCGGGGCAGATCTCGTACAAATTTATACGGGATTTATTTACGAAGGCCCTAAATTGGTGAAACGAATAAATCAATCAATATTGGCACAAACAACATGATAAAATTGATCGAATGTCCCAGAGATGCCATGCAAGGGCTGCACGATTTTATTCCAACGCAGCTCAAGGCGGACTATATCAATCAACTCTTGAAAGTTGGTTTTGATACGATCGATTTCGGATCTTTTGTGTCCCCAAAAGCCATTCCCCAAATGAGGGATACCGCAAAGGTGTTAAAAAAGCTGGACTTGAGCGTTTCTACATCTAAACTCCTGGGCATAGTTGCCAATAAAAGAGGCGCAGATGATGCTTGCTCTTTTGATGAAATTACTTATCTGGGATTCCCCTTTTCCATTTCAGAGACGTTTCAAATGAGAAATACCAATTCTTCTATTGAAGAATCTTTTTTAAGGGTAGAAACCATTCAGGAAGAATGTCTAAAAAATAAAAAGCAATTGGTTGTTTATCTTTCTATGGCTTTTGGTAATCCTTACGGCGATCCCTGGGATATGGAAGTAGTTGCCTATTGGGGAAATCGCCTGCACAAAGATTTGGGAATAAATATTATCGCCCTGGGAGATACCATAGGCGTATCTAATCGAGAGAATATTACTGCCATGTTCACCGGCTTGCAAAGTGAATTACCGGATGTGGAAATTGGTGCGCATCTACACTCAACACCCGATTCAGCACAAGAAAAAGTCTCTGCCGCCTATGAAGCAGGATGTAGAAGATTTGACGGGGCCATTAAAGGATTCGGCGGTTGTCCAATGGCAAAAGATGACTTAACCGGAAATATGCCGACTGAAGTAATGTTGGCCTATTTTCATGAAAATAAGATTAAAACAGTGATTGATCAGGATGAATTCAATCGCGCTTTACAAATGTCAACCCATGTTTTTCCTAAATAAATAAATGAAATTATGAAGAAATTATGTGCTTTTTTTACCGGCGTATTGTTCACGACAATAGCCTTTTGTGGCGAGTTTGAAAAACCACTGGAACATTTTACTGAACTGAAAGCAACCGGAAATTTGAAGGTGTTTTTAGTGAAAGGAGAAGAAGAGAAAATCAAAGTAGTGAACAAAGACGCAGAACTGGAAGATGATCGGATTCTTTTTGAAGTAAAGGGTTCAGAATTAGATATCAGTATTAAAAATGATGCCTTTAAAAAATGGGATCTGGAAATTTACGTCTACTATAAAAAAATAGTGACTATTCAGGCAACAAAAGGTGGCTGGGTAGAAGCGCAGGATGAATTAGAAGGTGATAAGATTGAATTAAGCTGTAGAGGCGACGGTGTGATCAAAGCAAAATTGGCTTGCGAAACTGTAGACTGTTCTATTTTTACCAGTGGAACCATGCGGCTTTCCGGAGAAGTTTCCATAGCTGAATACAAAGTAAGTACCGGAGGATTTATTAGTGGAGTTGCGGTTGAGGCAGAAAGGGTAGTGGCAAAAATTTCTACAGGAGGCGACATCAGCTGCCATGCAACACAAAAAATGGATTTAAAAGTCAATATGGGAGGCACCATTAAGTATAAGTTTGACGGAAAAAAAGGAGATTTTAAAGAAAAAGTTTCTTTGGGTGGAGAGATTAAAGAAATTAAGGATTAAATGAAGGGAATGCGGTGTTTAACTTTACTACTATTGATCGGTGTAATTACTGCTTGTCAGGGAGAAACCGCAGAAGATGAAGTCCCACAGGAGGTATTTGTTTCGGACACCACTTTGATTGACACCCTTTATCCGCCAATTGACGATTTTTGTAAGTCCATTATGGAGAAATTGGAAATTTGTACGCTTTCTGATACCGTATTGACACAACCTCCCTGTACCCATCAATTTTTCAGAGTATTTGATTATCGCCCCAATAAAGATTGGAGTGCCGGGTTTATAGTAGAAATGATTCCCGGACTTTACGGATCACCGGTTCACCAGTTGGTGGTGATTGAAGAGTACTTGGGAAAATACCGTATTGTCAATCAGTATTTGGGACATTTATTGGAAATACGCACACAATTTTCGGGTTATAGTGACTTATTGATCGGATACAATGATCCGGATGTAGGGCATGTAGCTATGAAACACGTTTGGACGGGTAATGGCTATGAACCTGTGGATGTAGAGGAGATTAATTATCACTATGTAAAACCGGAGTATAAGGACTCGATCAATGCGATTTTTATTCCTGCTTTTAGTGCCGGTCATTAAGCAATTTGCAGATGACCGCATAATATTTACTTTTGTGAGATGCTGAAAAAAATCGGTCTGTTATTGGCAGTAGCACTTTGTAGCACAGGGCAGCTATGGGGAGAAGATACTTTGCTATTGGAGTATCCCGATATCGCCTTTGAATCTATAGAGACAGATGTGTATATCATTTCAGCCTCTTCCTCCATTCCTGATGAATTATTTGATGGCACAGATAAGTATGAGGTGGAACATACGGATAAAGGCGCCCGTATAAAAGTAGTTTTTCAATCAGATAAAGATCTTCACTTTACCAATTACCACATCATTTCCAATGATGCACCGGCACTCATTCCTTTGTGGATGTCTATTTTACCTCCGCTCTTGGCCATTGCCCTGGCACTGGTATTCAAAGAAGTGGTGTTTTCTCTGGTAAGTGGTATCTTTTTGGGGGGAGCGATTCTGGGCTTTTATGCAGAAGGATTTTTGGGGATATTCACCGGGTTTTTCAAAGTGATTGATACGTATATTATAGGTGCCTTGAACGATTCAGGGCATCTCAGTGTGATCGTCTTTTCTACCATCATTGGAGGGATTGTGGCTCTAATCTCAAAAAATGGGGGGATGCAGGGAATTGTAAACTCCATTGCCCGTTTTGCCAATACGGCACGTAACGGACAATTGGCTACCTGGTTTTTAGGAATCGCTATTTTCTTTGATGATTACGCAAATACGTTGGTAGTGGGGAATACCATGCGTGCCATTACCGATAAACTAAAAATTTCCCGTGAAAAATTGGCCTATATTGTGGATTCTACTGCTGCACCCGTATCCGCTATCGCCTTTGTCACTACCTGGATTGGAGCTGAATTGGGATATATAGGAAAAGGTTTGGAAAACATCAATGCAGAAGGAGAAGTGATCACAGAAGGGGTTTACTCTATTTTTCTGAACAGTTTGGCGTATTCTTTTTATCCGATTTTGACCTTATTTTTCATATTTTATCTCATTATGAGAGGAAAAGATTTCGGTTCTATGCTCAAAGCTGAGCGCCGCGCCAGAGGGGGAGAAGTGGTCAATGAAGAAGAAAATAATGGTGATCTGACAGAAATGGAAGATGTGGCGCCTAAAAAAGGAATAAAATATCGGGCATATAATGCGATTCTTCCCGTAGCAACTATAGTGTTCGGAACCTTATTAGGATTGGTGGTTACCGGTTTTGATTCTATCTCCGCACAACTTTTGTTAGAAAATGCTAATGCGGATGTATCAAGCTATTCAGCCATCTGGTCCAATATGGAACTGCTGGATCCCGGAATTGATTCATTCACCAAAAGGCTGGGAACATTGATCGGCTCTGCAGATTCTTATATCGCTTTATTATGGGCTTCTTTAGCTGCTTTGGTTACTGCCATGATGTTGTCTATTTCACAACGAATTATGGGCTTAAAAGAGACGGTAGAAACAACCATAGCCGGTTTTAAAACCATGGTGCCCGCTTTATTGATCCTGATATTGGCCTGGGCGTTGGCTATGGTCACCGAAGAAATGCATACCGCAGATTTTCTGACAAATGTGATGGAGGGGAATATCCCTTACTGGCTCATTCCCGCTTTGACTTTTGTATTATCTGCTTTTGTAGCTTTTTCAACCGGATCTTCCTGGTCAACCATGGCATTGGTGTATCCCATTATTTTACCCGCAGCCTGGTCCATTTGCATGGCAGAAGGTTTTGATTACGATCCATCCATGGCCTTATTTTATAATACGGTGAGCGCCGTGTTGGCAGGATCTGTTTTGGGAGACCATTGTTCGCCGATATCCGATACCACCATCTTATCTTCTTTAGCCAGTGGTTGTAATCACATTGATCACGTGCGTACTCAAATTCCTTATGCCTTAACCGTTGGTGGTGTTGCTGTGTTGGCAGGAACCATTCCTGCTGCTCTGGGACTTCCGTCCCTGATTTCATTTTTATTGGGAATAGGAGCGATTATGTTGATCATTGAACTGTTGGGAAAAAAAGTAGAATGATTAATATCCCCGTTTTTTTTTTCGGGCAGAGCCCTGATCTGTAAATACACATAGGTTTGTTCTATTTTTTGATATCTTTAATTCTTTATAATGTCTATTCACTATGAATCAGGAAGAGCGACTTGAAAAATTTCGTCAATGGTCGGATAGTCAATTGTTGGCAGAATATGCTCAAATTGATGAATACGAACAGACAGCAGCTGAGGGTATAATTATAGTTCTTAAAGAAAGAGGACTGTGGGAAGAGATAGAACGTAGGGCAGTTCAAGAGATGAAACAAACCGAAATTGATCGGGAAAAAGAATCAACCTTAATTCAAGAGAGAGCGCAAAAACGGAAAGAGCAGGAGCAAGCATTTGTTCAAAGCTTGAAAGCTGAAGACGGTGTTTATTTGGATGTGTCCTTGAGTAGTTCTTTAAGTCAGGCAGCAATGTTTTTATTTGGCGGGATTGCATTGGCAGCTTGGATAATTGTTTTCATTTATCCCAGTATAGAAAGCCAATATGGAAGTTTTTATTGGATTACATTGTTTTGCTCAATATTGTTTACCCTACTTGCATTCAGATCATATTTAAAAGGTAAGGGGAAACTAAGAATATTGGAAAAGGGAAAAGAAAGTATTCAAATTGAGGTGAAATTTCATAATCAATCTTTTTTGATTACTTCACCTTTAAACTGTGAATTTTATGCTGACAGAACACAAGTGAAAATAAACGGAATTAATGCAAATTACTATTATACACTCTACATTATTTTCCATACAGATTGTGGAAAAAGAATTAATATTTTTGAAGATCAGGGAGCAAGGATAGAACCTCCACCTGGTTGGGAGTTTATTTCTTATAATGACGAGCGTAACAAAGGGGATTATGTTTTTGCCTATAAGGGAAAAAGTAAAATGAAATTGAAGAAACTAAGGCTACTCCTTGATCAATATTTAATAGACGCTTAAACATGGCAAAAATTATAGCAGTTGATTACGGAAGCAAACGTACGGGGCTTGCGGTTACAGATGACTTGCAGATCATTGCATCCGGCTTGACAACCGTTGCTACGCAGGATTTATTCACTTATCTGAAGGATTTTTTTGAAAAGAATGAGGTAGAAGCGATTGTGTTGGGAGAGCCCAAACGATTGGACGGATCAGATACGCACAGTTCAGTAGATGTCAGAAAACTAAAAGAAAAGCTCGGCACAACTTTTGCAGTTCCCATCCACATGATAGATGAGCGATTTACCTCAAAAATGGCTTTTCAAACTATGATCGATTCAGGATTGTCTAAAAAACAACGCAGAAATAAAGCACTGGTTGATGAGATTTCAGCGACTATTATTTTACAGTCGTATCTTGAAACAAAATAAGTATTTGAGGGTATAAAATTTAAGATGAAGTATTGGTGTTGGATAGGACTTTTTTTTATTACTGCTAAAGGTTACGGTCAAATGACCATTGAACCGGATCATTCTGGTATTCTTGTAAAAACAGAAGGCCAAGCAACAGAACACTACGAAAGCTGTTGGTGTTATCCGATATTTGCTAAGGATTCAGACAGTATCCAATCATTTGAACCCATTACATTTCCCTTGCCCGTCAGTAAAAATGGAAAGTGGGGCGCAATTGACAAATCCGGCAAAAAAGTGTTAGATTTTAATTTCAGCAACCCGGTTTTGATCACTGAGCAGGGAAAAGTAAAACTGGAAAATTTTGAATGGAAAAATCAGCAATGGGAAGTGGTGGATACTGCTTTTTTAACGGTGATAGATTCAAATGGTACAGTACAGGAAAAAATACGGGTGCTGGACGTTTACAAGGGCACATTTTTAGCTTCAAAGGATAATTATTTTTGGGGATTGTTAGATTCGGAATTGAAAACTATTTTTCCTTTTGAGTATACCAGTTCGCACTTTCAGGGAAAACAATTCAGGTTTAACCCAAAAGGGTACATCACCTTCAGAGAAAACAAAGCAGAAGGATTACACGGAGTGGTCAACCATAAAGGAGAAGTGATCATCCCTTTCAAATGGAAGTTGCTTTCTTACCTCATAGAAGACGAAGCGCATATTTACGCTGCCAATGAACACAAAAAAAGGGGATATATTGATATTAACGGAAGAACTGTTTTGCCGTTTATATATGAACACCTGCCCCGTGTTTTAAAAGACTCTAATTTGGTAAAAACCAAAGATTATACTTTTTTTCTCAATGCTCAGCTACAGCAAATCGGACCAAAATATCAGGCATTTAATAAAGAGGGAGACGTTTACTTTTTTAAACAAAATGGGAAATGGGGAATAATGGATGAGCACTTCAAGATAATTGTACCAAACAAGTACAACTCCATTATGGATGGCCCCCGCATCAAAGATAATCCCGATTTCAGATCCTATATAGTCGTTGAAAATGGAAAATACGGACTTACCACTTTGAAAGGAGAAAATATCATTACCCCTCAGTTTGAATGCCTTTGCGGCCTGGGATATTATGCACCTTCAGGCTACTATGTGGAATTTAAAAAAGGGGAAGTTTCCTATAAATACAATGAAAAAGGTGAATTGGTAGAAAAAGGAGGAAAAAGCTCCGGTGCCTGCTTTTGCGAGTAATTTGAAAATCAAAAGCTAGAAACAATAACCCTCCCCGGCGATCCTTTTCCCCATCCGCCAACTGGCGGATGGGGAAATGAAATGGCGGAAATGAAAGTCTAGCATTATTTCCTCGGACATCAATGTTTAGAAAAAACAAACTAAATTTTATCCAACTCTTCCCCCAACCCCTAAAGGGGAGGCCAGCACTCATTCTATTAGAACGCAGATGAAATATAAATGAGCACAATACTGATTCGAAAGAAAACCAAAACTGTGAAATGGGCGTGGGGCGCCTACTTCGTCAACTCAGCACACCGCCTTTAGGGGCCGGGGGAAGCGGGGGAAATGAAATGGCGGAAATGGAAGTCTAGCTTTATTTCCCCGGACATCAATGTTTTTGAATATCGAATATCGAGCACCAAATGTCGAATGTTGAAGTTTTTACACCAACACTCAATCTTTTCGAACCAATCTAATCCCGCCTTTATCAAAACGGATAAGTTGATCTTTATACAAAGCGCCAATCGCCTTTTTGAATACTTTTTTTGAAATCCCAAACATGAATTTAATAGCTTCGGGAGAAGATTTATCATCCGCCTCTAAAAACCCACCTGCCGCTTGTAATTTTCTAAGAATATCTCCGGCTACCCCAACAATATGTTCATAACCGGTTGGTTGCAAAGAGACATCAATTTTCTCGTCATCTCTCAGTTGCTTGATGTATCCTTTGATCTTTTGCCCGGCTTGAATGGGTTGAAAGATCTCATTGTGGTAGAGCAATCCCGAATGCGTATTATTGATGACTACTTTTACCCCTAATTCAGATTTTTCACCAATAATCAGGTCTACTTCCTGTCCTTCTTCAAAATTGGCCGGTTCATTGTCTAAAAAATGATAGGTTTTGGTAGAGGCAACAATCCTTTGTGTTTCTGTATCCAGATAAACGTGCACAAAATAAGATAATCCTTCTACCATTTCAACCCTTTGCTCACTAAAAGGAACCAGGAGATCTTTCATCAATCCCCAATCCAAAAATGCGCCAATTTGATTGACAGCAGCAACTTTCAGGTAAGCAAAATCACCTACTTCTGCGTAAGGCACTTCAGTGGTGGCGATAATCCGGTCTTCTGAATCCAGATAAATAAAAACATCAATGAAATGATCAACCTCAGCGCCTTCTGGAATATATCTGGTGGGTAATAAAATCTCTCCCTGTTCTTCGCCACCATCCAGATATAGCCCAAAGTCAACTTCCTTGACTACACGCAATGTGTTTGTTTTTCCAATTTCTACCATTACTGCAAATATAGGCACAAAAAAATCCTGACCTAAGCTGTGCTTAGTGTCAGGATAAAACTATAGAATTAAATTATGAAATAAGCTCTGCTTGCGGATACATTTCCATCCACTTGTTAAGCTGTTCTTTGGTCTTCAAAGTAATGGTAGTTTTATTATCTACCTTCAATTTAAATTTTGGCTTAGAATTTTTTATCTCATTAATTATCTTCTGTACTTTTTCTTTCGACTTCTTTCTTGCCATAATAAATTTTTTAGCTTGTGCAATATTAACACATATAAAGACGATTTGTTGTGACTTAAATTACATAAATTCAGATTTTTAGATTAACCCCTTTTAAAACGGGATGAATTGGCTTATACTTCATATATAAATTTTAAGTTAAATGAATATTTTTCCATCTTCTTTCTTCAGCGTGTAATCTTTTGTAAAATTTATCGGGAATGGCGATACCGTAAGTCTTTCTTTTTTTACTTTTTGGATGAATAAAACCAATAGAATTACTGACAAGAAAAAGTCCTTTATTTTTGAGTTTTAATCCTTCCGGACTGTATAAAGGGTCGCCCAAAATAGCTGTGCCCATTTCTGCCATGTGCTTTCTCAATTGATGGGTTCTTCCGGTAGTGGGTTTTAATTCTACCAGGGATAAATAATCCGATTTCAAACAGGGAACCTCCTTTACCAATCGAAAAGAAGTTTGGGCAGTTTTTCCTTCAATGGGAGCGTGGATGTTTCCGGATGTTGGGATTCTCCCCATGACCAGGGCGTGATATACTTTTGAAATTTCTTTGTTTTCAAATTGTTGGCCGATTTGTATGCGTGCAGATGCGGTTTTAGCGATCAGCATGATGCCGGGGGTTGCTTTATCCAGCCGGTGAGTGGGTAAAGGCCATGGAAGAGCATCTTTTTCATGAGAGGGTGTAAGGTTGTGCCGCAAGGCAGCTGCAAACGTCTTGAATTGATTTCCGCTGCTCAATAATCCTGCCGGTTTGGCAACCAGGGCTATAGCTTCGTCTTCAAAAATCACATCCAGAGATAGGTGATAGGGTTTAGGTCCTTTATTTTCAGGATCTACCAAAGTGATCACATCTCCTGATGAAACCCATCTTCCGTCGGCTACTTTTTCACCGTTCAACAGAATTTGCCCCCGTTTGATCGCTTTTTTTACGCCTTTTCGGGAGGGAAGTTGATCAAATAAACCGGTGCAATAATCGTATATGCGCCTGTCTGCGCCTGTTTTTGTAACGGTATGTTCTTCAATTTGTCGCAATCTTAATAACAATCGGCCGCATGGATCCTCATTTAATTCATGTGCTTTTTGTAGATATCGATCAGCACTTCCGGTGGAATGAGGTTATTGGGAAAGTCATACATTTTTCGCAAAACTTCTTGAATCGCCTGTTGATTTAGCCCCATTTTTACACCAACGAATCTTAAATGCCTCAATTCAGCAGGACTCACTTTCCCATCTACATTCATTAATAAAACCAGACGGTGAAATTGTATAATTCGGTCAAAATGTGAAGTTGGAGGATCAAATGACACCGGTTTTTCAAAAATAGCAAGTATCTCCTGATCCGTCAATCCAAGCATATTTCCCATTTGCTTGATCAAGCCAATTTCCTGCTCTGACACTTCACCATCTGCCTTACTCAATTCAATCAGCTCTGACAGTATACTTTTTTTTTCTTGCTCTTTAGTCATAAGTTTTTCGTTACCACAAAGATAAAATTTAATAACAATTTAATCTTTTCACATACAGTCTGGGGGAAGAAAATACAGTCATCTGAGATTGTTTCTCATAAAAATACGAAAAATGGGATTTATACGTTCGCCTATATTGTTCAAAGAATTGAAATCCTGAGCAGGGAAATCATTACTTTTGTAGTTTTAAAATCAGAACATGAGCGAAGAATCGAATGTAAATTCACAAGAATTACTAATATTTCTGTGGAAAAAGAGAAAACCATTAATTGGGATTACTGTTGCTGCTGCGATAATTTCTGTGGTCATCAGTTTATTGATGACTCCCTATTACAAGGCGCAGGCGGTGGTTTTTCCTACCAAATCAAATTCAGTAAATTTTCAGGGAAATGAGAGACATTCTGTAGTGGAATTTGGAGATGAGGCAGATGCTGAGCGATTATTGCAAGTATTGATATCTCCTGAAATTCGGGACAGTCTCATTATTAAATATGATTTATATGATCATTACGATATTGATTCTTCTGCCTCTAGGTCAAGGGCAAAGTTTCAGAAAACGTATGAAGGGAACGTACAATTTAATCGCACCCGCTACAATTCCATTACGATAGATGTGTTGGATAAGGACCCAAAAATAGCAGCCAATATGGCCAATGATATTGTACGCTTAGTGGATACGGTGATGAACAGAATGATTCGTGAGCGATCTAAAGGTCCCATGTGGGCCATACAAAGTGAGGTGGAATTGATCCGAACAGAAATGGGAGATTATTCTGATAAGCTTAAATCATTGAGTGATTCGGGAGTTGTTAATGAAGAAGCCCGCGGGAGATTATATTCTGATTACTTGACAGCACTGAAAGCCGGAAAGAACGATATTGCCCGGGAGATCAAAGAAAAGATTGAAGCTTCACAAAAATATGGATCGGATTATGATATCTATTCCAATTTATCTGAATTTTTCAGTTTGAGGTATTCTAATATTTTGGATGTCAATGATCAGGCGAGGCAGTACGCCAATACCAATATCCAACAAACCATTCGCCATTCTGAGGCTGAGGTACCGGATAAAAAGGCAAAACCCAAAAGGGCGGTAATTGTTATTTTATCTACCTTTTCAGCCCTGCTCTTTTCTATTTTTGTTTTGCTCGCTATTGAGCGTATCAAGCAGCTACGGGAAAAAGTGAAGTAAATCGGATTCATGGTAAAACTGCTACATACACGCGGATTATACCTGCTGGCGGCTCTTTTTGTACTGGTCAATTCTTATTTGATTTTTAAAGAAGAGTACATTCTCAATGCAGTTCCAATTGCACTATTACTCATCTATACAGCATTTTTCCATCTGGATAAATTATTTCTGTTTATTGTTTTTTTTACACCTTTATCGGTCAATATTGAAGAGTTTGTAGGCGGGGAGATTGGTTTATTTATTCCGACAGAACCTCTTTTGTTTGGTATGTTGCTGCTGATTGTCTTTAATCAACTGCGCTACAATCATTTTGATGCCAATTTTCTCAAGCATCCAATCACTATCCTCTTTTTTATTCAGTTTTCCTGGATATTTTTAACCGCCATTACGAGTGTTTTGCCATTGGTATCCTTCAAGTTTTTACTCACCAAACTGTGGTTTATTGTCCCTATTTATTTCTTTGGCGTTCATTTTTTTAAGAAAGAAGGACGGGTAAAATGGTTCCTTTGGCTGTATATTTTATCCTTAACCATTGTGGTTGTGTATACATTGACCAATCATGCCATGAATGGATTTGATGAAGAGTCCGGGCATTGGGTGATGTTCCCCTTTTTCAAAGATCACACTTCTTATGGGGCGATTTTGGCATTGGTTTACCCCTTGTTTTTTGGCCTGTTATTAGGGAAAAAGAACTCGGCCTTTGTGAATATGGTGCTGGTGGGCTTAATCATCTTATTTGGTGTTGCGATTATTATGTCATATACGCGGGCGGCCTGGGTTTCTTTATTGGCTGCTTTGGTCGTCTATCTATTGATTCGTTTTCGGGTAAAATTTAAGTATTTGTTGATGGTGGGTGCAGCTGCAGGAATTTATGTTGCGGCATCCTGGACGGATATCATGCATAGCTTGGAGAAAAATCGATCAGAACACGCTACCGAAAACATGAATGAGCGTCTGGAATCTATGACCAATGTAACCACAGACGCCTCTAATCTAGAGCGTCTGAACAGGTGGGGGAGTGCGGTGAGAATGTGGCAAGAGCGCCCGGTGATGGGGTGGGGTCCCGGTACCTATGCTATGGTATATGCTCCTTTTCAACTTTCTTCAGGATTGACCATCATATCTACCAATGCCGGGAATAGGGGAAATGCCCACTCAGAATATCTTGGCCCCTTATCAGAGCAAGGTTTACCGGGAATGATAATCATGATCTTATTAGTAGGATATATTTGCTATACAGCCATTCGTTTGTATTTCCGAATGCCCCCGGGTGAAATGCGTACATTGATGTTGTGCATATTCTTAGGTTTGGTAACCTATTTTACGCACGGAATTCTAAATAATTATCTGGATACGGATAAAGCAACTGTTCCGGTCTGGGGATTTACAGCTATAATTGTTATGTTGGATTTAAAATACCCAAAGAAGAAGCATAAACAAATCGAAAACAAGTTGGAAGAGTGGTAAAAGCTTAACTTTTTTTCACATACTGGGTCAAAATAACAATTTGTTGTCCGTTTACTTTTCCTTCGATATGATTTGCGTTGTCGGCGTCTAGAGAGATGTTTCGCACGGCTGTTCCTCTCTTGGCTGTGAAACCTGCGCCTTTTACGTCCAAATCTTTGATGAGCACAACCGTATCTCCACTATTCAACACAACTCCATTGCTGTCCTTGTGAATAATCGCCTCCTGGCCTTCAGTCAATAGGGTTTCTTTTGCCCATTTCAATTCTTCATCATCCATATACATCATGTCCAATAAATCTTGAGGCCAGCCCTCTGATCGCAAATGATATAACATTCTATACGCAATAACCTTAACCGGAGAATGCTCACTCCACATGCTGTCATTTAAACATCTCCAGTGGTTAAGGTCTGCCTGCTCAGGCTGCTCAATTTGGGAGGTACATGTTTCGCAGATGTATACACAATGATCTACCGTTTCATCAATTTTTTGGGGGACGAGATATACAGAAAGCTGCTCTTGTGAACTACAAAGTTCACACTGATTGTTACTTCTGTTTTTTAAGGTATCTGATAAACTCATGCAATCTTTATTTTTTCTAAAAGTAACATTCTTTTGCTGTGCTGAGTTTATAAAAACGCCTTTTATCAGCTGCTTAATCGATCCTCACTTCCGCTCGCGCTCGTCTTCTTTGTTCAACGAAGCTTAGCGTAGTTGAACGACGAGTGTGCAACCTACTTTCACCCCTGCTACCGCACGAATCCTTCCTCAAATCCGCAGGTATCACTTAATCGATATTAAAA
>JBBDID010000034.1:0-13530 GCA_040880585.1 Crocinitomicaceae bacterium
TCTTTAATCTTGGAGAGAAATAAAAAACTTGTTTTTTAAGGAACGACTAATTAAGGAATAATTTGAAAAAAACACTAATCATAATTTTGATATTCGTTGCTTCAGTAGGAGCTTCACAAAATGAAAATTCTACTGAGGCAACAATTTTTAAACGGTTAGAACTGTTATATCCCAATTATTATTATTTCGACAAGCGGTTTAAAATCTCATTGCCAGTTGTTAATATAGGGATCAAATATCAACAGACATATCAAAACAACTGGGGGTTTCAATCTGCAATTTTATTTGACCATATGAGAAGCTTTAAAGGAGCAGATGAATTTGGTGATTTTGTAGAAAGAAACGTTCTATACCCGTCTATTGGTTCACATTTTAAATTTTTATCAAAAAATAGATTTGAATTAATGGTTACAGGTGATATTGAAGGCCGATTAGGCTGGATAACATACTTCGCATCAAGCAATTCATTTGAAACTGTTTTGGGCGAGTATGAACTGTTAGATGCAGGCGTTAATTTGGGAATATATGGATTGTATCAATTTAAGAAAAGACTTTTTCTTTCTTTGACAATAAATCACTCATTGTATTTTTACCGATACGATAAAGGGTTTGATCCCTGGATTGATCCATCTCCCTTAAATGTATCCAGATTGGCATTAGGTGTTGGTTGGAGACTAAATTAACCAAAGACAGACTCGTGAAAAATATTAAATATAAACTACTCAAGAATTTACATCACACAATTTAGTCACATTTATCCGAACTTAGATCTTCATTTTTTAATTGCTCTCAATATGAAAGCCCCAAATTAATACCTTTTTCTGTTTGCAAAAGCAACCAATGATAACATGACAGGCACTTCAATCAATACGCCTACCACGGTGGCCAGTGATGCGCCGGAATTTAATCCAAATAAAGCGATAGCAACGGCTACCGCCAGTTCAAAGAAATTACTGGCAGCAATCATAGCGGCAGGGGCACATACATTATGTTTTAGGGACAAGCCTTTTCCCATGAACCAGGAGATGAAAAAGATGAAATAGGTTTGAATGATCAAAGGAATGGCAATTAAGAGAATGACAAGGGGTTGCCGGATGATGGTGTCTCCCTGAAAAGCAAAAAGTAAAACCAGGGTAGTGAGCAAGGCAATTATTGATAAGGGTTTTAATTTTTTTAGAAATACTTCTTTGAACCATTTTTCTCCCTTTTTTTTGATGAGGATGCGATTAGAAGCATAACCCGCTAAAAGGGGAATGAGGACAAAGACCACGACGGAAGTGAAAAGTGCTTTGTAAGGAATCTCTACCTGACCTGATCCGGTGTTGCCCACCACATCTATTCCGAAAAAAGTGAACAGTAAACCGACAATAGGAATAAAAGCAATGAGCAGAATGAGGTCATTGACAGAAACCTGAACGAGGGTGTAATTAGCGTCTCCATCTGTTAAGTAAGACCATACAAATACCATGGCGGTGCAGGGGGCGGCACCTAACAATATTGCTCCGGCCAGATATTCTTCTGCCATATCTGCTGTGATCCAGGCGTGGTAAAGATGGTAAAAGAAAACATAAGCAAAGAAAGCCATGGTAAATGGTTTAATGAACCAGTTCACCACTACGGTTAATCCTAGGCCTTTCCAGTTTTTGGATA
The DNA here is from genome assembly GCA_040880585.1 of Crocinitomicaceae bacterium. GTDB lineage: Bacteria > Bacteroidota > Bacteroidia > Flavobacteriales_D > Crocinitomicaceae > Paracrocinitomix. Next base: position 1,651 of record JBBDID010000034.1, read on the forward strand.
CGTATTTGATGGAAGAAAAATCAATTTGCACCATCATGGGGTAGATCATGAACCAAACCAAAATGGCTACAGGAATATTTACGGTAGCTATGTTCCAATCACTCAGTACGGTAATTTCATCTCCGGTAACATAGCCAACTCCAATGCCAATCAGTATGCAAAGTGCTACCCAAAGGCTTAGGAATCGTTCAAAAAAGCCAATTTTCTTTTGGTTGATTCCGGTTAATTTACTCATTTGCGTAGTGTTGAAAATGCATAGAAAAATTCGGTAGCAATTTGTTTGGAGCGTTCAAAATATTGTGCTGCCTGTTGTGGTGTGCCGTCATATTTTTTAGGATCCTCAAAGGGAATTAAAATACGTTGATCGGCTGTAGCTATGTAAGGACAGTTATCGTCAGCGGTTGAACACACCATAATGGCGGCGAATTTTTCTTGTGGGTTATAGCTGTCATCAAAGAGTTTGGAAAAACCGATTACCGGACGGGCGTTTTGATCATACTTTAAGGTGTAAATCGGGTTTTTTCCATGAGAGATGAGCCGCACTTCTGCACCGCTTTGGCGTATGGCTTCTGCTGCAGCGGGGTTGAGCTCAGTTACTTCAGTTCCGCCAGAGTAACAAAACACATGATAAGCCCCGTAGTAGTGTGCTGCTACTTGTGCCCAAAATTGTGATAAATGACTCCTTCTTGAATTGTGTACACAAATAAAAACGAGGTTGACCGCGGCTTGTTCTTTGCGTTCACTGACAAAATTAGCCAGTTGTTGCAGTACTTTCTTTCGATCTTCAGGAATTTTGGCAAAATCTTCTTGTATCGATTGGATAAATTCGTCTAGTTGAGTAGTGATCATAGAATAATTGATTAGCAGCAACCTCCGCCGGGAGTGCAGGATGAATTTTTTGATTTTCCTAAAGCAGAAAGCCTGATTTTTTCTTTTTTAACCGGAATACCACATTTGTCTTTTGCCAGGCAATCGGTTTGAGTAGGGGTGAGCAAAAAAATTCCATTTTCATAGTTGAGACCATATTTTCCAATGGTTTCTTGCTGATACTCTACTTCAATTTCCAGATCGCCTAAACCAATTATTTTTTCAGAAAGTTCAATGATGTTAAGTAATTTTTCCGGTGCTAATCGGTGGTCGTAGTCCTCTGCCTGCCACAGTTGAAAGTTAATGACCGCTTCTTTTCTTACGGTTCCTCCACAATCTATAAAGTTTTTCTCAATGAGTCCCACCTCAGTGATGTGGAAATGTTCGGGTACGTAACTGCCGTCCGGCAATTGGAAACGTACATGGTCTATTTGTGGTAAAAGGGATTTAATTTCAGATAGTTTCATTATTTTTTGTTTTAAGGATTAACAATTTTTACCGGAACAGCAAGGATGCCGGTCAAATAATTGATTGAATAGGCTTTTAAGTTGGGTCCATTTATCAGCATCAATGCAATAACACATAGAAGTACCTTCAATGGTTCCTTTAATCAGCTTGATTTTTTTCAACTCTTTTAAATGCTGGCTGATGGTGGCTTGCGCCAACCCCAGCTCCTGAACCAATTGTCCATTCACACACTCATTGGCTGTGAGAAGATGTTCCAAAATAGCAATTCGTGCAGGATGTCCAAGCACTTTGGCCACTTCAGCCATTTCATTTTGATCGGTGCTGAAAAGGTCTTTTTTGGTTAACCCCATGGTTTATAAATTTATTTATTGCAATATTACGATTAATGTATTAATTAAACACAGAAAGAGGGAAAAAAATTTAAAGGGTGAACGCTAATCAGGGGCGTACAGTTTTCCCCGTCCCTGAAGGGTGGGATCGCTTGACAATACTAAGGCAAAGCCATTTCACACCCTTTAGGGCGGGGAAATGAAATGGCGGAAATGGGAGTCATTATTTTCAAAATTTGTCAATGCTGAAAACGACCCTCATTGAAAAACAAGAAAACCACAACGCATAAATCAACGGATCAGGTTGATTTTATGGGGAGTAATGCGTCTTACTACTCAAAAAAAGGTGTAGTCAAATTGATCTGCAGACAGTCTGTACTATTTTTTTAACTGTTTGACTCTTTTTGGTGGCTGATAGAACGCTTTTTTCTCCAACTCAAGCAAGAGTGATCTGCGAAAATTAGCGGAATCTGCGGGCATAATGAAAAGATATCTCCCGCAGACGCCGCAGTGACCGCGTGCCGCCATAGCTTTAGCGGTGGAGCAGCGATAGCCGAATTGACTCGCAGACATGCGCAGATAGCTTGTACTATTTTTTAACTGTGGGGTTCTATTTCACCTTGAATAGTGAGCTTTTTTCTACCGTATAATCACGAGTGATCAGTGAAAATCAAAGGAGATTTACAACACATCAAGTCAATGTTGTTTACTCCCCATAAAAACTAATAGTAAAGACTGACGCGAGAACGTCTTTATCACCCTGACCTCAGTAAAAAAAAAAGAAAAGCGGCCTATCAGACCGCTTTTCCATTTAACCCAAAACTTATGAAAAAGTGATACTTTTCCATTGAATTACAAAGGTACAAAATAGTATTTACTTTTTCTAATTTCTTTCAAGAAATTATATGAATTTGATTTTTATCAATAACCTCAATTTCAAAATGATGTGAAGATAGCAAATGAGGTTCATCAATCCCCGTTTCATAATCGTAATTCAGATCAAACAAGTACCAATCGTTATTATAGAACCTAACTTGCTCATAGATCCAATGTTCATGTTTTGGGAAATCAACCACTACATATTGTCGTGTGAAATCTCCATCACAGATTACGTTACCATGTTTGTCTTTGTATGGGGATATTATTTTTTTCATAATTAACTCGACTAAATTGAATTCTGCCCGATCTTCGGCTTCATTTTCACCTATTGAGCTTAAATCAGCCCTATTTTAAAAGCATATTTTATAAGTCCTGCTGTATTTTTGACCTGTAATTTCCGTATGATATTTTGCCGGTGGCTATCTATCGTACGCCTACTTACCTTCAGTCGATTTGCAATTTCATCATTGGTTTCTTCTGAAGCGATCAAGGTCAACACTTCAAGTTCACGATCTGTGAGCACATCATCTTTGAATCGGGGAGTGCCTTTGCTGATCTTTTCAATGTTCAGGGCATCTTCATTATATGGAGCCATTAATTTGATGGCAACCTCATTGCTGTAGTAATTTCCTCCCCTTAAAATAGTTTTAACGGCATCTTCCAATATTTCAGTTCCGGTATCTTTGAGCAGATAACCAACCGCACCGGCCTTGATCATACTGCGAATTTCATAATCTTCATCATACATGGAAAGTGCGATTATTTTGGTGTATTTATCATTGCGTTTGATTTCTCGTGTGGTTTCAATTCCACTTATACCGGGCATATTTATATCCATAAAAATGATGTCATAATTATGTGCCTTGTTCAAAGAGATGGCTTCATTGCCTTCAGAAGCCTCATCAATTTGGCCAATCAGATAAGAAACACTACTGGATTCAAGACTGTATCGTATACCATTACGCACCAATTTGTGATCATCTACCAATAATATTTTAATCTTCTTCATAGTAGGGTAAAATAGGAAATTTAACGTAGGTTGTCGTACCTTTTCCGGGAATAGAATTGAGCCTTAGTGTGCCGTTAAAGGCTTTTACTTTGGTTTTTAAATTATTATATCCCCGGTTTTCACCAATATTTTCAATTTCATTCAGGTCAAATCCTTGTCCGTTTTCAGATAAAAACAGGCTGACTTCATTTTTTGCGGAGTGTTTATCCAATTCAATTTCAAGTTCAGTTGCGTCAGAGTGCTTGATCATGTTATTGATAAACTCCTGACTGATGCGGTATAACACAATTTCCAAATCACTGTCCAGGCGATCTATTTCCGGATTTTTCTCAAAACGCACCTGAATATCTGTTTGGGCTTGTAATTTTTTAGTCAGATCGGCTAAGGCCATATTTAACCCACCATGCGTCAGCACACTGGGCATTAAGTTGAAACAAATCTCTCTCAGGTGTTTGATAGAACTTTCTATTATAGCGGTACAGTTTGCAAGTAACTCCTTTGCCGCTTCATTATCCTGTACTTGCTTTCTGAGGTTAGAAATTATCAATTTTGTCATAGACAATTCCTGTCCCAGTGAATCGTGCAGGTCGTCTGCCACTCTCTTTTGCTCTTTCTGTTGGGTGGTAAAAATGGCTTTGAGGATTTTTTGTTCGTTTTCTTTTTGCCCGGTAATATCTTTAACACTGACCAGATATCCCAGGAATTTCTCAAAGCGATTCAATATAACCGAACAGGTAAACTGCCCGTGAATAATGCTTTGGTCATGCGCAATCAATTGGTGCTCCAGTAAAATTGGTTTTTCACCACTTTCCAGCTGACTCTTCATCATCTCAAAGAAATGGTTGGATTGGTGGAGGACATGATCTAATTTGATATTGAATAACTTGTTATTTTTCAAACCCAGAGTTTCTTCTGCAGACTTGTTGATATCAATTAGCTGTCCATCCTCTGCCACCACCATTACCAAATCAGTAACGGCATTGAAGATGCTGCTGAAATAATCTTTTGAAACATGGGTAGACCGCAGTTCTTCACCCAACATATTGATGCCGGATATGATCATGTCCAATTCGTTGACTTTATCTGAGATGACACCTTGATATTCATAATTTCCGGCTGAATATTCAAGCAATAAGTTACTGATCTCTTTGATTTGTTTTTTTGACATGGATGAATGCATCTGTTTTTTTGACTGCTTATCTAATTTTAACAGACTGATTTTTACAAAGGGTGATTTTTGTTCTCAAATATATAAAAATAGCAGAAAGCCCTTTAAATTAGGTGTTTTATACTAGGTATTAATACTTAGATGAGATGATATTGTGTTTGATTTCAAATATTTAAGGTGAGTGTAAATTTGGGGGAGTGGTTTTGAAATCATTTTCTCAAAAAGTAGGTAAGGGTTTAGTTATTCTTTGAATTCTTTTACCATCTCTCTTAACCAATTTTCAGCTTCAGCTTCACTAGAAAAAACTTTTGCCGGAATTTTTGGTTTTCCCATGGATATCTTGAGGAAAAAGTTAGCCAAATGAGAACTAAATGCAGTTTTAACGACTATTGCTCCAGCCAAAATGCCTTTTAACCCCTCCTCAGAAGATAGGTATTGTCGAGCATCTCGATCAAAGCCCTTAAATTTTGCTTCTCTCACGAGCAATGGGACAGACTCATGATTTGTGAATTCAAGCCGATTTTTCACAACGTTTTTTGCCATTTCAAGGTCTACGTTAACGTCTTTGTATAGACCATAAACAATGTCATCTTTCCATTCTAAACGCATAAAATGGTTATCGAAAACTTTTAATTTATTCATATTCATAGGATCGATTGATTAAAGATAAAGAAATTTGTTAAAATTTTAATAAAAATACCTAGGTATTATAACGTAGTTTCAATTTGAAGATTCAGTCTTTAATCGGAAGATTTTAGATTATATATGTTGGAATTTTGATGCCAAACTTATTCATAACTGACATTAAAATGAACAAATCACCACATATTTCTTCTATAAATCAAATTATCGAATGTATTCGAGATAAAAAAATTGCACATTTAGTTACTGAAGACCTGTCTTTTACATCAAATCAGATAACAATTAATAGCGATCGTGTTACCAACTTCGGCTCGTGTAGTTATTTAGGACTTGAATTTAATGAGCAGTTAAAAAAGTCAGCGAGAGACTGTATCGATCAGTTCGGAACTCAATTTTCTGCTTCTAGAGCTTACATTTCTTTAGGAATTTATGATCAACTTGAAGAAAAACTGTTGCAAATTTTTGATAATCCGTCTCTCGTTGTTCCAACAACAACATTAGGACACATGGCAGCAATTCCAATTTTAATTGACAAAAAAGACGCAATTATTATGGATCATCAAGTGCATAACTCAGTACAGACATCAGTTGCCCTGGTAAAAGAAAGAGGTGTACATGTTGAGTTGGTCAGGCATAATCACCTGGATAAACTAGAGCAAAAAATCAAAGCTTTGCAAAACAAATATGAAAGCATTTGGTATATGGCTGATGGTGTTTATTCAATGTTTGGAGATTTTGCTCCTGTCAATGAATTAAAAACATTGTTGGACAAATATCCCAATTTCAATGTCTATATAGATGATGCACATGGAATGAGTTGTTATGGAAAACATGGTAGGGGATATGTGCTTTCTCAAGGAGATCAACATGAAAGAATGGTGGTTGCAGTCTCTTTTGCAAAAGCGTTTGCTTCAGGAGGAGGAGCAATAGTATTTCCTAGTAAAGAAATGGCACAAAAGGTGAGAAATTGCGGTGGACCTTTGATTACATCAGGGCCAATGCAGCCTGCCGCACTTGGAGCCGCTTTAGCTTCTGCGAATATTCACTTGTCAGATGAAATTATAAGTCTTCAGGAAGATTTACAAGAGAAAATTTTGTACACACATTTACTGTTGAAAAAGATGGATTTGCCAGATGTCTCTGAGAAAAAATCTCCCATATTTTTTATTGGTGTTGGATTGCCTAAGATTGGATATAATATCGTTTCCAGAATGAAACAGTCGGGGCATTTTGTCAATATTGGGATTTTTCCTGCGGTTCCCATGAAAAACACAGGAATTCGTTTTACAATTACACGCCTACATACTTTCGAACAAATTGAGAGTATGGTGCGTGACCTTGCTCATCATTATCAAGAGGCATTGAAAGAAGAAAACGTCTCTATTGATCAAGTCTACAAAGCATTTAAGTTACAAACACCTGAAGATAATTTTGCAGAAAAAGAGGTGCGTTCTTTAATGCTCTCCCAAAATCTCACCGTTGAATTGTCTAATACGATCATGGATATTAAAAAGGAAGAATGGGATAGAAATTTGGGAGATCGGGGAATGTTTGACTGGAATAATTTAAATATCCTTGAAAATACGTTTTGTAATCAGGATAAAATAGAAAATAACTGGAGCTTTTACTATCTGACGGTTAAGGATAAGGGGGGAGAAGTGATTCTTCAGACTTTTCTGACTTCAGGACTAATGAAAGATGACATGCTCTCTGATAATGTGATATCAGAAGATGTTGAGAAATATAGGAAAGAAGACCCCTATTTTTATACATCTAATTTTTTAACTGTTGGGTGTCTCATAACTGAAGGAGACCATCTTTACCTGAATAAATCCGGAGAACTTTGGCGAGAAGCTTTGGGAATTCTCTTTCAGCAGATTGAAAAACTTCAAAGAGAGACAGAAGCGACTACATTAATGATTCGGGACATGAATTCTTCAGATCATGAAATGGATAATTTAATGGTTGATAACGGATTTTTTAAGGTGGATATGCTTGAAAACTTTCAATTGAATACGGAGAACTGGAGTGTAAATGATTCTTTTAAGGAGACGCTGAGTAAAAGGTCTAAACGCCATTTCAAAGAAAATGTAGAACGATTTGAAGAAATATATGATGTGAGGGTTATTCAAAAACCTACAGAAAAACAATTGCTAGCATATTATCAATTGTATTTGAATGTATTTGGTAATAGCTATGAAATAAACACCTTTAAGCTTCCCTTTACCTTTTTTGAAAACATGAGAGAGAATAAAAATTGGGAGGTGATAGCTCTTTACTTAAAGAAAAATCAAGTTGAAGACCAGGAAATGACCACTAATTACTGTGTGGGTGTAGTATTTGCTTATAAAGGATTAAAAACTTATATACCCGCTCTTGTAGGAATCGATTATCAATTGAACAGGCAATATAATGTGTACAGACAATCCATTTATCAACTCATAAAAAGAAGTAAAATGTTGGGATATGATTGTGTTCATTTCGGCTTTAGCGCAGGCATTGAAAAGAAAAAATTTGGAGCAAAGCCGTTTCGCTCATGTGCATATATGCAAGTAAAAGACAACTATAAATTTGAATCATTAATGACAGGAACATTTGGAAAGGAGGAGCCCCTTGGAATTGATAAAGCTTAAAGTAGAAGAATTCTGCTTATTTAGTAAGGAATCTCGATTATGTATCATTGCTATGCACGGACGATTTATTATAACACAAGTGATCAAAGGCAAACTGGAAGTATCAGTTTATGCTTTGTATGAATATTATGTTAAAATAGTCAAATCAGTTCCTGAATTCAAGCTTCTTGAAATAAGGCCGGTAAATAATCTGCAAGATTTACTTAGGTATTTAGACGTAGACAAGGCGTAAAAATAGCGTGTAGTGAAAGCAATAAAGCTTGCGGAAAATACGGTTTTTTAATAAAAAATATCCAGTTAAAATGTTGACTTTGATTAAATTAACATCTTTCTAAAGAATAGAGATTTCTAGAGCTGTATTTTTTTGCGTTTTTCAATTTATCTTAATGCCGTAATATCCTTTTGAACTAAAAAATATGAATATGATTACAAAGCCCAAATTAAGTAAGGGGGATGATCGGCAATTTTCGTACCGGGAGCTTTATCTTGAAACACTTGAAAAAGTTGACCTTAGAGAATGTGAAGTGGCTGAAATCCTGCATGAAGAAATTGGATCTGAATTAATGGCGATTCGGATGATGGTTAAACAAGCGCTTATGGATGAACAGCAAAAGCGTGTAATTAATGAAGAGATCAACAATGTGCTGAATAAATTGAAAGTGTTGTCTAATCAAATGAATCCTCTGATTTTATCAGAGTTGGGAATAAGTGAAGCGATACGAAAAAAATGTAAATTAATGAATGAAGAGCACGGTGTAGTGATCCGTTATACAGAAGACGGTGATCAGGAGAACCCATTGAGCAGAAAAATTCAGAGTGGTCTTTACAAAGCGGTGAGTGAAGTGATTCACTTTATCATTGAAAGCGGTCAACCTTCTAAAATTTTTGTCAATGCCCTGAATAAGCCCGCTAAATATTCTATTCGCATTGAGGATGATGGACAAGGAGTAGCTGCTTATTCAACAAAGGACAAGTATAACAAAGCTGTTATTAAAAAAATTCATGGACGATTGCTTCAAATGAATGCCTGTTTTAAACTGGAAAGACACGGAAGGGGTTCCGTAATTACTATAAATATTGACAAATGAGTAAGAGCGTAATAAAAATAGGGCTGGCCGAAGATCAAACCATGTTTCGGAAAGGACTCGTCAGCTTGTTGAATGGACTGGAAGATGTAGAGGTGGTAGTGCAGGCTGAAAATGGAAAAGAATTACTGAAGAAGTTGAAAAATAACAAAGTAGATATTGCTTTATTAGATTATAAGATGCCGGTACTTAACGGAGCAAAAACTGCGCAGATGATCGCTAAAAAATATCCGGAAATAAAAATACTTTTTCTTTCCATGTATGATGAAGAAGAATTTATTATTCAGGCCATAGAAAATGGAGCTAACGGTTATATTACCAAAGACGAAGATATTGACGAAATTGAAAGGGCACTTCACAGCCTGGTGAATACCGGTTATTATATGAATGACGGGACTTCAAAATTGTTGATCGGAAATTTACTCAGTAACGGAAAATTATTGCCAAAATTTTCAGGATCTACACAGCAGTTAACCGATACAGAAACCCTGGTAATAAAATTGATTTGTGATGAGTACAGCAGCAGAGAGATTGCAAAAATGCTCCGTAAGGGAGAACGGACTGTAGAAGCAATACGGTCTAATATCCTTAAGAAAACCGGAGCAAAAAACTCAAATGGAATTGTGATGTATGCTGTTAAAAAAGGAATTGTTGAAGTCTAAATAAAAATAATTTGAGAAAAAATTTAGCAACTATATTAATCGAAGCGTTGAAAAACAGCTCCGTAACAGTTCAGCTGTGTCTGGATGAAAAATTTAATTACATATTTGCAAATCAAGGGTATGCAAATGTTTATGAGAAAGAAATCTCCTTTTTTGAAGGAAAGAATTATTTTAAACTCTTTCCCAATAAATTATTAAAAGAAGTCTTTTCAAATGTATTACAAAGTAAATCCCCCTTTACCTTAAAAGCCAAACCGTTTCAATTTACAGATGTGAACAACTATCAGCGACTGTGGAATTGGCATATAGAGCCGTTTGCTCTTCATTCAGAAAGTTGTCTGCTCATTACTATGGAAGATGTCTCTCAACAAATTCGTTATCAAGAATTAGAAATAGCACATGAAGACCGGTATAAAAATTTGTTTGAACGATCGCTTTCAGGCTTGTATCAACGATCACTGGATGGTGTCGTTATAAGTTGTAATAATGCTTACGCCAGGATATTTGGCTTTGCATCAAAGGAAGAGATGCTCGGTAAGAATATAAATAATCTGGTAACGATTAACAGTAAAGAAAGCATTGCACTATGGGCAGATCTGGTAGAAGGCAAACTGCAATCCAAAGAAACTACATTTCAAATAAAAGACGGTACCCAAAAGTGGGTATTGGAAAGCGGCGCGATTATCAATGGAGAGAGCTATGAAAGCTCATTAGTTGAAGGGAGTATGATTGATATCACTCAAAGTAAATTGGCTTCCCGGGAAATATTAGAAAAACAGGAGAAAATTGCAGATCTGCAATCACAAATGTTGAGCGCCCAGATGAATCCTCATTTTATTTTTAATGCAGTGAATTCAATAACCGGATACATTGTAGAAGAAGATATTGAAAATGCTATGATCTACACGGTAGATTTTGCTGACCTGATGCGATTGGTACTTGAAAATTCGGTCAGAGGATTTATTTCAGTACGTGAAGAAATTGATTTTTTAAAGAGGTATACAGAACTGGAGAGAATGCGGATGAAAAAAGGGTTTGATTTTACCTTTTCAATTCCGGATCATATCGATCAGGATAAGGTATATCTCCCGCCTATGCTCATTCAACCTTTTTTGGAAAATGCAATTATTCACGGAATATCGGGAAAAGAATATGGAAAAATAAAGATTTCCTTTGAAATGGTCGATAAAATATCTCTGAGATGTAAAGTATTAGATAACGGACCCGGAATCATTGAAAAGCCCAAGAGATCAGTAAAAGAAAGAAAATCTCTTGGGGTATCAATTACCGATAATCGACTGAAACTTTTTAATAAAGAGCAAACAAACTACGGAGTTAATATACACAACATAAAGGATGAAGAAGGGAAGGTAAAAGGGGCTTGTGCCAGTGTGTTAATTCCGATAAAGAGTGAAAAGTAATGGATGAACTGACCGCAATTATCATTGATGATGAAGCGCAAAATTTAAAACTGATGAATATACTGATTTCCCAGTTTTGTCGAGATGTGAAGATTCTATCTGAGGGAACATCTGTTCAGGAGGCGGTAGCCTTGGTTCAACGCCTGCAACCTGATATTGTATTTTTAGATATTGATATGCCCGGGGAGTCAGGATTTGAATTGTTTAATTATATAAAAGATCCTTTATTTGCTGTTATTTTTACTACAGCTCACACTACTGAAGCACTTAAAAACATTAAGCAGGCCAAATTTAATTTTCTATTAAAACCGATTGATTTCAGAAAGCTTAAAGAGGTGATAGCTGAAATTCACTCAGTTGGTCTCTCCAAAAGTTATCCCACCAAGAAGCAATTAAAAATTCTGGAAAACGCCTACAATTAACCGCCATTATTCGTGAAACTTGTATTTCCTTTAAAGGAAATATATAGTTAAACAATCCCGATTTAGAAGCACTATAAGGGATTTATATAAATTCCATCTAACTCTTTTTTAAATCAGTGATAACTCGGCTGTTGTGATATTTGACTGTGTGGGGAGGTAAAAACAAAAACCTGAACCACATAGAACATATAGAAATTGTGGTCTAAAAAGCTATGTGAACTATGATTCTATGTGGTAAACAAAAAGAAATAGAACCACATAGGCACATAGAACATATAGAAATTGTCCTAAAAAG
>JBBDID010000034.1:13630-25773 GCA_040880585.1 Crocinitomicaceae bacterium
CTATGTGAACTATGTGTCTATGTGGTAAATAAACAGAAACAGAACCACATAGGCACATAGAACATATAGAAATTGTGGTCTAAAAAGCTATGTGAACTATGTGTCTATGTGGTAAATAAACAGAAACAGAACCACATAGGCAGATAGGACATATAGAAATTATCCTAAAATCTCTGCGAACTCTGCGTCTGCTCTGCGAAGCTGATGCAATCAGCCTTTGCGGTTTTTTTAGGCCAGAATTAACCGCATAGCACAGAGCACAGAGCACATAGAAATTATTCCAAACATCTATGGAACTACGATTCTTCCATCCAACTCTTTTTTAAATGGGTCATGTTAAAAATTATGGGGAGTAATGCGTCTTACCAATCACTAAACTAGGAGTGCAATAGTTTTCGGATTTCCTTTTTGAAGAGTGGTTAAATTTTAGTATTTTTGTTAGGTGTTAAAAGTGAAAGCATATATCTGTTTGTTATTGTTCTTAGGTAGCACACTAACTAGCTATGCTACGGTACACGCCTGTGCCGGAGAAATAACAGATATATCTCTCTTTTCAACGGCTTCTTGTCAGCATAAAATGCAAGAGGAGGAACAGACTTATTGTTCAAAAATGAAGTGTTGTAAATCCAAGCCTGTTGAACATAATGGGGAACAAACTTCAAAAAACTGTTGTGAAACCAATGAGTTGATTGCGCTAAAAAGCCAGTTAGTACTTGATGCGCATACCGTTCAACCCATTTTTCCAATTGCCTTACCGTCTTTGGCTATTTTTCTGTTGCACCTTGAAGTGACAGAAATAAATACAGATCACGCCGTGTATGTGCCCCCAAAACGCATCCGCAATATTCCTATTGAAATTCAGGTCTTTCGTATTTGATATTGGTGAAAATTGATTGAAATCGATTAATAACCAATATTAAAACACAATGAAAAATAAAATAAAATGGTGGAAGAAAATCTTTCCACTTATCGTAATAAGTATATGGAGTATTGCTGCATCTGCCCAGGAAATAAAGGGTAGAGTAGTAACGCTTGAAGAAAACAAAGAAGAAAAAGGCGTTCCGGCAGCTAAAATAAGTTGGAGTTTATCAGAAGAGATGGTTTTGTCCAATGCTGAAGGATATTTCACAATACCGGCACACCACCTCCCCGACACCTTAATTATACGTGTTGTTGGGTTTGAAACCATGGCGTTTGAGGTGAAAGAGGCTACAGATAGCTTAAAAATCAACCTCAAATCGGGTAAAATGCTTCAGGGAGTAACTGTGTATGCTGAGAATATCGGAAAATACATGGATTTGAAAAGTCCCATGAATATAGAGCAAATTGGAGCCGGAGAGTTGAAAAAAGCAGCCTGCTGTAATCTTTCAGAATCTTTTGAAACCAATGCCTCTGTAGATGTTAATATCACAGATGCAGTTTCTGGCGCCAAAAAGATACAAATGTTAGGCCTGGACGGTATCTATACCCAACTTCAGTGGGAGAATATACCATTGGTCCGTGGGTTATCTACTTCTTATGGCTTAAATTTTACTCCCGGAACCTGGATTGAATCCATACAAATTACCAAAGGAACAGGTTCGGTAATAAATGGTTATGAAACCATGGCCGGCTTGATCAACATTGAATTGAAAAAACCGCTAAAAGGTGAACGATTGTATGTGAACGCATACGGAAATCGTTTCAGCAGAGTAGAGCTAAACCTGCACGGCGCACAGTTGATCAATGATAAATGGTCTACAATGACTTTTTTACACGGCTCCAACCAATTCATGGAGACAGATGTAAACAAGGATGGTTTTAAGGACCAGCCGGTGGGATTTTTAGCTGCAGCACTGCACCGTTGGGAATATCATGGAGATAAAATGGAATCGCGTTTTGGATTTAAGGGAACTTATACACAAAAAGACGGCGGTCAAATTGGATATAATCACAGTGAAGATCCTACTTTTCCAAAATGGGGCGCTTCTTTTGAGACCAAACATCTGGAGGCCTTTGGAAAAATGGGAATTTTCCTGGATAAACGACCGCAGGCATCAATTGGATTAATTCAACAGCTGAAATACCACGATATGACTACCATTTTTGGAAATACTTCTTATCACGGAACGCAAAAGAAATACTATTTCAATGGAATATATTCGGATATTTTGGGAAACACCAATCACAACATAAAGACCGGAGCTAGTTTTATTCTGGATAATTATGAGCAATCTTATAATGATTCGGCGTTTTTTAAAACAGAAATAGTGCCGGGTGCCTTTTTGGAGTACACTTACAATCATCTGGATAAAGTGATTGTGGTGGCCGGATTGCGGGGAGATTATCACAACCTATACGGTCCACTCATTTCACCAAGATTACATGCAAAGTGGAATCCCAATCCAAAAAGTGCCTTGCGCTTATCGTTGGGAAGAGGATACCGGGTTCCTAATCCCTACGCAGATTACAATAGTCTGATGGCGTCTAACCGGGTATGGATAGTAGATCCGAATATTCAAGTAGAAGATGCTATAAGTTCAGGGGTGACATATACTCAGAAATTCCTGATGCGGGATGAAGTGTCTTCTTTTTCAGTAGATTATTTCTACACCCACTTTATCAATCAATTGATTACGGATATGGACGTAAACCCGGGAGAATTACACATATATAATACAGATGGTCAGTCTTTTTCTCATAGTTTTCAAGCTGAACTATCCCTAAAGCTATTTAAAGGATTTGAATTTAGATCAGCTTTTAAGTATTATTATGTGCAGGCTGAATTCAACGGTGAACTCCAACAAAGGGCATTTGTTCCTAAGTTTAGGGTACTGCTCAATGCAGGTTATACTACAAGAAACAAAAAATGGAATGTGGATGTTACCGGAAATTGGGTAGGGAAAAAGCGATTGCCTTCCACAGCATCTAATCCCGTTCCTTACCAACGTGGAGATGAATCTGTCGATTATTGGCTGTTGAATAGCCAAATCACCTATAATTTAAAGAAGATAAGCTTCTATGTAGGGGGAGAAAATTTGTTAAATGTCATTCAAAATAACGCCATTATTTCAGCAGATGACCCTTTTGGTTCGTATTTTGATGCTACACAGTTGTGGGCACCTGTTACCGGCTTTAATATTTATGCAGGATTACACATTACAATTGATCAAAAAAAGAAATAAAATAATAATAAAAAAAAATAAAAAAAAATGAAAAATAGCTTAGTATTACTGATGATTTTATTCATGGGAACTGCGTTTACGCAAACCCCCAAAACCAAAGAAATTACCTTTAGAACATCTGCCGTTTGTGGCATGTGTAAAGAGCGAATTGAAGATGGACTCAATTACACAAAAGGGGTGATTTTTGCTGAATTGGATTTGGAAACCAAAGAGGTAACCGTGAAGTACAGAACCAAGTATTTGACCCCAAAAGAAGTAAAGCAAATTGTTGCTGACCTGGGGTATGATGCAGGAGATGTGCCGAGAAATAAAAAGAAATTTGAAAAATTGCCCAAATGTTGTAAATCAGAAGGCTTTTGCAGGGATAAATAATACAGCTTTAGTAGTGGATGTGCAGCTTACGGGTTCATCTAAGCAGATGAAAATCAGTAAGGGATGTTGAGGAGATGTACTGAATTTTCTCAGCGATCAACTCGACTCATGATATTTCGCTGAAATTTTAACGCAAATACTGATCTCAATTGTATCTTTAAGTCAAAATATAACGAATTTTGAGTTGAAAAAAATTGAGATGTATGGAGTTTTTACCGGAAGAATTAGAAGCGTATATTCAGGCACATACTCAGGACGAATCGGATGAATTGAAAGCACTGAACCGGGAAACCTGGTTGAAGGAAATGTCGCCCCGTATGTTATCCGGACATGTGCAAGGGAGGGTATTAGCCATGCTGTCGAAAATGATTAAACCCTCTTATGTACTTGAAATTGGAACCTATACCGGTTATTCGGCTTTATGCTTTGCTGAAGGACTCGCTCCTGACGGTAAAATCATCACCATTGACAGGAATAAAGAACTCAATCAAATTTTAAACAAATACCTACTTTCATCTTCTTACAAAGATCAAATAGAAGTGATGTTTGGAGATGCGACTGAAATTATTCCGGTTTTAGCGGATGGAATAGATCTGGTTTTTATAGATGCAGATAAGCCAAATTATTCCAATTATTTTGATTTGGTCATTGATAAAGTGCGTCCGGGAGGGTATATTTTGGCCGATAATGTGTTGTGGAGTGGAAACGTCATTGATGAAAGCAAGTTTGAGGATAAAAGCACTGCAGCCATTAGGGAATTTAACGATAAGGTACAGCAGGATAATCGTGTTGAAAACGTTTTATTGACAGTTAGAGACGGCATTATGCTCATGCGTAAAAAGTAAAAGAATGAAATTAGATTTTAGGAGTGATACTGTGACAAAACCAACGCCTGAAATGCGTGAAGCCATGGCAACAGCTGTGGTAGGAGATGATGTCTTTGGAGATGACCCAACGGTAAATGAATTGGAGCGATACGGTGCCGAATTGTTGGGGCATGAAGCAGCGCTTTTTTGTGCTTCAGGTACACAAACCAATCAAATCGCGATTAATGTATGGACGCAGCCGGGAGATGAAGTCATTTGTCATGAAGAAGCTCACATTTATCGTTATGAAGGAGGAGGGATGGCTTTAAATTCATTTGTTTCTGCTCGTTTTTTAAGAGGGAATTCAGGGCGTATCAATCCACTGGAAATTGTTCCCAATATTAATCCGGATGATCAGCATTACCCAAGAACTTCATTGGTCAGTATTGAAGATACGGCAAATCGTGGCGGAGGGATTTGTTATAATTTCGACCAGATTAAACAAATAGCAGAAATTAGTTTGGCCAATCAACTACCATTGCATTTAGACGGTGCGCGGGTTTTTAATGCCTTACAAGAGAATGGTGTAGATTTTAAAGAATATGGACGACAATTTGATTCTATTTCCATTTGTTTGTCAAAAGGACTTGGTGCGCCGGTGGGTTCTTTGCTATTGGGAAACAAAGATTTCATTAAAAAAGCACGCAGGGTAAGAAAGCGAATGGGAGGAGGCATGCGACAAGCCGGAATTATAGCAGCCGGAGGATTATATGCCTTACAACACCATATTGATCGGCTAGGGGAAGATCACCGACGGGCAAAAGAAGTGCAACACATTTTAGAAAAAAAATCGTGGATACAAGAAGTAATTCCGGTGCAAACTAATATTGTGGTGGGTCATTTAACAGCAGGACTCAGTGAATTTGAGGTGGTAGATAAAATAGCTGAAATGGGAATCCTTTGTGTACCGTTTGGGAAAGGCCGCATCCGATTCACTACACATCTGGATATTGATGATCGGTCAATTGAACAACTGAATGAAAAATTACCGGATGTCATATAGAGTTTTGATCTTGTGGTTTGCTTTTTCTTTCATCTCTTGTGATTCGGATCCCTGGAGTGCGAAAGAAAAAAACGCTTACCTAAATGCCTGTAGGTTGGAAGGCGTGCAAAGCAATAAATGTGAATGTATGATGGAAGAAACCATGAGAAGGTATTATTACTATGAAGAGGCTGAAAAAATTTCATTTGAAGAAGCTGTAGAAATAGCTGAGTTATGCAAAGAATAATACAATTATATGGCGTTTTTTTACTGCTGTTTACTTTTTCTTGCGGAGGAGGTGAATCAGAGAGCGAAACTGTAAACTTTGAAGATTTTGCCGGACAAACCGGACAGGAAAAAGTAGATACCATAGCGGTGGATTCCATCCCGGTACCGGAAGATCATTCTCAAATGGGGGAATTAATACAAAAATTAATACCGGATTACGACACCAGTGGGCATAAAGCGTTTAATGTGCTGGACCGCTTCAGTTTCAATCAAAACCGTAAGGTTCAGTTTATCGGTCGTGAGAAAGTAGCCTACGGCAAATCAAAGGAAGTGACGCCCCTGGCCAATGTGTTTTATTACACATTTTCAGATACCCTTAAAACAAAAAATGCTTTTTATAATTATCTGGATGGGATGGCAGCAGAAGGGGAGGGCGGCCCGGTGAAGTTGCATCAAGATGTAAAGTCGATTAAAATGCCACCCCTGTTTATGGTGGTGTATGATACGGTCATTGTTTCGGCAGAGTATATGTGTGAGCACAAAGCCAATGACTGGAAGGCATTTGAAGATTCGATCTTTGCGGTTTTTGGAAAAAAATATCGCTACTGTATTGATGTGGGGTGTGGAGGGCCATTAAAATGGAAGTAAATCTGACGAAAAAAATGACTTGCTTTGTATTTGAAAAATTCGTATTTTTTAATGTTGGCTTTTATATATTACTGCAAACTGATTTTAAAACATTAACCAACTTGCCAACCCTGAGTTACACTACTGAATGAGCCTGCTGAAAAACATATTGGGGATCGTATTTCGTTTTTTTCCTATCCAACTACTTTTCATTCATTTAAAGAAAAGTCATTTACTGCTATTGTTTTGGCTGTTCTTGTTTGGTATAGTGAGCCAAAATATCGCCATGAAATTTGGTATTCCCTATCTTTTTCTTTCGCCTGAATATATGGGAGAGGTCAGTTGGGTGTCATTTATGATACTGGGGTTTTCTGTGGGGGGATTTTTTATGGCTTTTCATTTGTACAGCTATATTCTTCTAGGGCCTTCTTTCCCTTTTATTGCTACACTCGCCCGACCATTTTATAAGTTTTGCATCAACAATTCCATTATTCCCCTTGCTTTTTTTATCACACTCTGCGTAAATATTTATGAGGTGCAAACCAATGAAGAATTAATAGGTTCTTTGCAGATTTTGAGTCAAATTCTTGCATTGACCGTAGGAATTTTACTTTTCATTTTTATCAGTGTGTTTTATTTTTTCAGGACAAATTGGGATTTAACAAAACTCAAATTAAGAAGAAAATCAGGGCGATCACTTTACTTTTATGTGGGCGGCATTTTTACCAAAAGAAATCATTGGTTTGATTCGTATCACTCCAGGGCTTACCAACCGTCTTTTTATTTAGCCTCATTCTCCAAAGTTTTACCTGCCAGAGAAACGAAGCACTATAAGCCGGATATGTTGCAGGATGTTTTCAGGCAAAATCAACTCAACGCATCTATTTTTGAACTAACCATCATTGTTTCCTTCTTTGTGGTTGGTTTTTTTGGTGATTACACCATGGTACAGGTGCCTTCTTCTGCCAGCATAATGCTGCTCTGCACATTTGCTGTTATGATCTTGTCAATCTTTTATTCCTGGTTCAAAGCCTGGGCCGTCAGTTTGATTGTAGTAACCCTGGTCATGATCAATGCCATCTCTGCAAAATCTGATTTTTTCCAGATAAAAAATTATGCATACGGCTTAAATTACAGTCAAAAACAACCCTATAATATTGATTACTTACGAGAACTGCAATACGACACCATTACCTATAGAAAGGATGTTGAACACCATGAGAAAATTCTGAAACATTGGTATGAAACAGCCACTATGCTGCAGGAAACAGAGAAACCAAA
Source organism: Crocinitomicaceae bacterium (assembly GCA_040880585.1). GTDB lineage: Bacteria > Bacteroidota > Bacteroidia > Flavobacteriales_D > Crocinitomicaceae > Paracrocinitomix. The sequence continues at coordinate 21,151 of JBBDID010000034.1, forward strand.
GTTGGTTTTACTCAATTGTTCAGGAGGAGGGTTGCGTTCTGCTATGTGGACATTCTATATACTACAGCAGCTGGATGAAAATTCAGATAAGGAGTTCTTTAAGAATGTACATTTTATAACCGGAGCCTCAGGGGGTATGGTCGGGGCTTCTTATTACCGGGAATTGGAATTAATGTCTCAAAAGGATTCTACGGTCAATCCATTAGCGGATAGGCACCTGAAAAATATTTCAAAGGACTTACTGAATTCTGTTGCATTTAATCTGGTGATGCATGATGTATTTATGCGGTTCAAGAAAGAAACAATAAACGGGCAAACTTATGTGCAGGACAGGGGATTTTCTTTTGAGGCCCAACTCAATCAAAATACAGAGCATGTTTTAGATAAGCGAATGATTGACTATCGGCGACCGGAACAGTTTAGCCAAACGCCCCTGATGCTATTTAGTCCCACCATTATTAATGATGGACGAAGAATGTTAATTGGCTCGCAACCTTACGGATTTATGAATGGAAAAATTGATCTGTCGCTTTCCGGTGGCCCTGAAAATGTAGAATTCATCAAATTGTTTAAACCCAATTTTGGGCAGTCCGTTAAACTGACCTCTGTTTTACGGATGAATTCAACTTTCCCTTATATTTTACCCATGGTGACCTTGCCTACAAAACCTGAAATTCAGGTAATGGATGCCGGTATTCGCGACAATTACGGAACAAAATCTACCGTCAGATACATTCAGGCCATGGAAGATTGGTTGGTTGAAAATACTTCAGGAATTGTGGTGGTGGAGATTCGCGATATTCAAAAAGATTATGACATTCAAGAAAAAGAACGAATGACCCTGACCAAGCGATTTATGCGTCCGATCAGTAATTTTTACGGCAACTATCACCATTCACAAGAATTTAATTCCACTGAACTAATTGATGCCGTAAATCAGGATAAATTGCCGGTAGAGGTGATTACTTTTGTCCTTCGAAAAGATCCTTCAGAAATGATTTCTTTAAGTTGGCACTTAACCCAACGTGAAAAAAATGACATCCGGAGAATTTTCAATAATGACTACAATCAAAATCAAATGAATATTTTGATAGATTTGCTGAATCATACACCATAACTGATGACAGATCATAAAGGCAGTAAAGCAAATGAGGACGAGCCAATTGAAGGAAAACAAAACACCTCCATTCCTCCTGATGAAGTAGATCCGACCAAAATTCGCATTGAGAGAGATCCCACCGAGTTGGTTTCGGGTTTGTTGGGTTTTTTGAAAAGGACCTTATCGTTAAGAGATGGTTCCTATGATATAAAATCCGTTACTGACAGCGTAAAGGAGGGAATTGTATTCAAGGGATACAATGTATGGATTTTAATTTGCTCCATTGTTGTGGCTTCTGTTGGCTTAAACATGAATTCAAACCCGGTTATTATCGGTGCCATGTTAATTTCTCCGCTCATGGGACCCATTCGTGGGATTGGCTTCGGGGTCGGGGTGAATGATTTTAAATTATTGATTGATTCGGTCAAGAATTTTGGAATAATGGCGGGAATTAGTTTAGCCACTTCAGTGATTTACTTTTTGATCACACCCATTCACGATACTACCTCAGAGTTATTTGGAAGAACCGAACCGAATTTTTTAGATGTGGTAATCGCATTTTTTGGTGGTATGGCAGGAGCTATAGCACATTCTAAGAGTAAAGCGGATACAGTTATTCCGGGTGTTGCCATTGCCACTGCCCTCATGCCTCCACTTTGTACGGCAGGATACGGTTTAGCGAATGCAGAATGGACCTATTTTTTCGGTGCTTCTTATTTGTTTCTGCTAAACTCGCTTTTGATTGGGATTTCAACCTTCCTTTTTATCCGTTATCTCAATTTCCCAAAAAAAACATATCTCTCACCAAAAATTGAAAAACGGGTTAAGGCCTATACATTACTTTTTGTTCTTGTGACAGTTGCACCTTCAGGTTATATGTTTTACAAAATGACCAAACGTTCCATATTTGAAAGCAATAGTCAGGCATTTGTAAAAGAAGTGGTTGAAATGACCAATGAGAACATTGTGGTTACACCCACCTACGAATTTGATTGGGAAGACTCTAAAATTCATTTGGCGGTGGCAAACTATTATGCCGGGGAGAGTACTTTAGAGATGTGGAATCGTCAAAAAGACAATTATAGCCTTCAGAATGTAAGTTTGCACATTAAACAAGATCAGGATGTTGAATCTTTGGTAGATCAGAAATTGTTGGATTATGATATGCGTAACAAGGGAGCAAATACCCTGGCTGAACTCATCTCACAAAAAGAGACCAAATTGACCCAATTAGAGCGTAAGCTTAAAGAAATGGAACAGAATTCACTGCGTCAAAAAGATCCGCTGGAGATGGTTCACTTACTAGCCGGATTACAAATTGATTATCCTGAATACGAAAACATCTACATCAACCGCTCATATAAACTCAATAAAAACAATAAACTGGATACTATTTATGCTGTATCTGTAGTGTTTAAAGAACCACTGGAAGAGGATGAAAAAAGAAAGTTGAATGCAAAAATTTCCAAACGCATTCGTTTTGAGTTGAAAGAAAAGGCCCGCGTAAAACAAGATAGTGTTCAGGTAATAGAAATGAATAAGCAGAAATGAAAAAGTGGTTGCAGTTAAGCGGCTTGATGATGGTCTTGTTTGCTTGTAAAAAAGAATTTCCTGAATTAACAACAGAGGTGTATGGCCATGCCGGAGAAAGCTTGTTTACTTCTCGTAGCAAATATCCGCCAAATACATTAGAATCGATTGATTATGCCATCAATGAATTAGGTGCTGATGGAGTAGAAGTAGATGTTCAAATGACTGCTGATAATGTGTTGGTGTTGTTTCATGATTTGGAATTAGATGAGCAAACAAAAACCGCTGGATGCATCAATGATAAACTTTACAATGAGGTGAAAGAAATTAAAGTCTACAATTCAGACATCAAAATCCCCTTGCTGAAAGAAGCCCTTGACCTGGCACTCAATGTCAACCGAAAAATTATGTTAGATGTCAAGCATTACAATTCATGTGAGGAAAAAAAAATGGACTATACCGATTTTAATGCAGCCCTCCAACTTCTTTTTAGCGATATTCCGGATGCGAAAAAAGAGTTGATTACCGTCAATTGCCGGGATATCCAATTACTCACAGCTGTGACCGACACTATCGTGAAAAAATCATTTGAATCTGACGATTATGATACAGCCATTCCGTTAATACTCTCCCATAAATTAGAAATGCTCTGTACAAAATTGAATAGCATAACCACAGAAGCACGTGATCAGCTGAAATCAAATGGAATTGACCTCGCCTTATACAACCTCCGTACTCGTTCTGAAGTGAATCGCGCTTTGGAATTTGCGCCTGAATTTGTAATTTCAGACAATATTAAGTACACTTTAAAAGCACTGAATGGCTAAAAAAAAGAACAGAAGATCAGATGTGGTTTACTCTACAAATCCCGATTTTGAATTTTCTTTAGAGGGAGATGGGGAAGAAGAAACATTGCCAGCTGAAGAGCAGCATTTAAAAGTAATGATTGACCGCAAAAAGAGAAAAGGAAAAGAAGTGACCCTGGTTTGTGGATTTGTTGGAAGCGAAGAAGACCTCAAAGCATTAGGCAAAGAGCTAAAGCAAATGTGTGGAGTAGGTGGGTCTGTAAAGGATGGAGAAATACTGATTCAGGGCAATCAATTGACCAAAGTGATAGAAAGCCTTAAAAAAGAGGGATATGCTGTGAAAAAATCGGGTGGATAAATGAGTATGAGCAACCCCGGTTTTGAACGTCTTGAATGGTAATTTTACTTACCACTTAAACCAATTAACCCTATGAAAAGAAATGACGCCCAAAACCGGGACTCATAAAATAACATGAAAACAATGCTTGTCTTAATGTATTAACCCTTGTCTCAAAGATAAAGACTTTTTATCCTGTTTCTTTGTAGAAAAATGTAAACGGTAGCTGCTTTTGATTGAACGGTGGGTTCTTGTTATGCAGTAGAAAATTAATCTTCCCGGATCAATGATTTTTAATCGGGTAGAAGCAATTAAACCTTTTGTATCTTTCAGATATAAACGATAAAGTTATAAAACTAGATGAATGTTTAATGAATTACAGGGGTTGCGTCACGGATGCTATTTAGATTGCGCACTCATTGTAAACAAACACGAGCGGGAATGTTGATAAGTCAGGTAAGTGATCTTAATCGCTGTAAGTATGATTTGTATGAACCCAGCTTATCACATCAAAACAAACCACCGCTTTAACCTCCATTTTTTTTACGTTTTTTAACCTACGTATTTATACCTAAAAAGCAAAAAACTTAGCTAATTATTTGTAAAACAGAAAATAACCTTATACATTGCTTTCTCCTTTTTAACCTTTTGGTTTATTATTTGTTTAACTTAAAAAACTAAAGTTATGAAAAAAGTTCTTTATGTTGCCATGCTCATTGCATGTTCAAATTCTTATGGTCAAAATACCTTTCCCGTCACTGGACCTGTAGGGATATATACGACCGCACCAAGTGCTGGTTTAGATGTTAATAGCCGGATGATCGTTGATTCATCATTATTGGTGAAAGATT
>JBBDID010000035.1:0-22166 GCA_040880585.1 Crocinitomicaceae bacterium
TATAAACATATTTAACTGAATAATAACTTGTTAAATAGTTTTTAAGGATCGACTAGCTAACGACGCACGTACGTTCTTCTATACTCCCCCACCTTTATATGTAGCTAACGCCTACATATGCGGAGTTGCAGAAAATGTAACCTCACACCCGCACTAAAAGGATAATCTACATATCCCCCCGTCCATTTTCTCGAAGGGATTTTTCTCTCTCATGTAAATTTCCTGAGTGAGGAAGCCCAATGTTTAACTTTTAAATCATGTTATATGGACGAGAAAATTGTTTACGCCGAAATCGAATCGGTTACAGATCAAATGCGAAGAGATAAGAATGCTCTAATCATTAGCGATACAGGGTTGTTCCTTGTATGCACCAAACTAACCTCAAAATGGTACAATGAGAAATTCCATACTGTGCCTAAGGAGGCGATAAAAGCTTACCAGATCAAAAGGATCGGAAACAAGGTGTTCTCACCACTCTTCCCTTCTAAATGATCTAATGAGGATTATGCTGTATTTCTTTACCTGTAAAGGGTTTCTTTGAGAAGGTTTTACCTCATTAAATATAAAAACCACTGAAAGAAAGTGCCGTGGCCACGGTTTTATATTGAATTTTGCAATTTCTTAAGCAACCAATGGGATAGTAATTCGTTACATATATAAACAAAAATAAATATACAATGGACAACTATTTTTTACAAAACAACGGCAGTGATTGGGAGTTGAAAAAGGAAGGAAATAGCAAGGCTTCAAAAACTTTCAAAGACATGAACAAAACAGAAGCAACCCAAGCCGCTGCCCAATTTATGAAAAACCACTCTGGTTCACTGAAAATCAGAAAACTGGACGGAAAATTTGAAGAAGAGCGTACATATCCGAAATCTAAAGACCCTAAGAAGTCAAAAGGCTAATACAATGAAAACATTAATTAAACAAGTAGTTTATAAAGTAACTGCCGAGTACATTGCGGCTGAAGAATATTTCTCAGATGGTTCGGTAGAAGTTGCTGTATACTACAAAAAGTAACTTGAAATTAGGCAAGGACAGCTCAAACACATTTGCGTGAGTTGTTAAAGCCGTTAGTAACCTATTTTAATCATTCCGGTTGATTGTGTTTGATTTTTCAGAACGCAACATGTCTACGTATCCTGTTCCACCACATGTTCCACACATTAAACCAGCTTCCAACCATCCTGTTCCATTACAGGCTTTACACTTCACTTTTGCCCTACAAAACTTAACATTTTTTATCATCACTTTCTTTTTGTAGCCAATTTACTGATTTTCTTTCTATTAGTCAACAGAAAAAACACCTAACTGTATTTTAATCTTCATCCACCGCCTTTACACTCACCTGTTAGTAATCCTCTTTCGCTTTGACGTGTAGAACCGTTCCAAGTCGGTGGATGAAGTCGAGACAATCTCTCTAGACAACCTTTGTACTCTAGTTCAACTTTTTCAAATAGTTCATTATAGTATTCATTCAAGCTACAATCATATCCGCACAACTTACCTTGGGGATCAAGATAAATCCAGATATAGATATTGCCCAAGGTGTCTTTCAACTTTTCACGTAATCTAAGAAGAAGGGCATAAGCTTCATTCTTACTTTTTACCTCACTAAATTTAAAAGTACTACTCTCTTCAAGTTCTTTTAGATTTTTTCTAATTTTATCATAGTATTCATTCATAACCACAAAAATACTCTTCTGAAAGGTGTTTACAAAAAACATTAGATATCCTTTGAGAATTTGTAAAAACAGTGGTCTTGAACCCCACAACCCCACCAAACCCAAAATCATAGTAAGAACCACCACAGCTTAAAAACACCCCTTTTCGTCCACCATTCCGGCCACCCTGATCAAATTTTTCAAGCAAGAAAACCGCCACAAAACCATGAGGCACAAAAAAAGGAGCTAGTTTCCTAACTCCTTCTCAAGTTGTCCCGCCAGGGCTCGAACCTGGACTCTTCTGGACCAAAACCAGACGTGTTGCCAATTACACCACGGGACAATCTTAAATTGTTCTCCAATACTTTCGTAAGGGGCTGCAAATTTAAATCAATTTTTCTAATGCCCTATAATTTCCTTAAAAAAACTTAATCTATGTCCTCAATTCCTCCTTTTACGGTTTTTTAAGAAATTACCTAGGAATATATTTTTAAATTCGCAGAGCTTAACTGATTATTATGAACTATAAGAAACTGAATAATTACATAGGTTGGATGATTTTCATCTTTGCCTCGGTTGTATTTTGCTGGACGATTGAACCCACAACAAGCCTTTGGGATTGTGGGGAGTACATCACAACATCCTACAAACTGGAAGTGGGCCACCCCCCGGGAGCACCGCTTTATATGATGATGGGACGATTGTTCTCTATGTTTGCTTCTCCTGAGAATGCAGCCATGATGATCAACCTGATGTCTGCACTGGCCAGTTCTTTTACTGTTCTTTTCTTGTTCTGGACCATTACCATGATAGGAAAACGCATTGTTCTGCATCCTGAAGTTAAGTTATTTGGTAATAAAGATGATTTTGAAGTAGAAGCCAAAAAAGGAAAAGTTGATTTTTCTGACGGATTGAAATGGGCCGTTTTAGGTTCGGGAATCATTGGAGCTATTGCTTATACATTTACAGATACTTTCTGGTTTTCTGCCGTTGAAGGTGAGGTATATGCCATGTCTTCTTTTTTCACGGCAATCGTATTCTGGGCAATTTTCAAGTGGGATAGCGAGCTACAAGAAAAAGAAGATTTTCCGGAAGATGCAGAAATTCAAAGTAGAAATGAAAATCGTTGGTTGATCTTTATCTTTTTTATGATTGGTCTTTCAATTGGTGTTCACCTCTTGAACTTATTGTGTATTCCTGCCATTGCGTATGTCATCTATTTCAGAAAATTCAAAGAAATTACCGTGGGCGGATTCATTGCTACCGGTATCATTGGGGTGATAACTTTAGGTCTTATTCAGGCAGTGCTCATTCCAAAATCTGTAGAATTAGCCGGATTTTTAGAGCGAATTTTTGTAAATAATCTGGGGATGCCCTTTAATTCGGGGACGGTTTTTTTCTTCTTAATTTTGACGGGAATCATTGTTGCCTTGCTGATCATCTCCAGAAAACAGCAAAAAACAATCATGAATACGATCGTGTGGTCAGGAACCATGGTCTTTATTGGCTACTCTTGTTTTGCCATGATCGTTATTCGTTCCAATGCCAATCCTCCTTTGGATGAAAACAATCCTGAAAACCTGGTAAGTTTACAAGCGTATTTGCAACGTGAACAATACGGAGACTGGCCGATTCTTTATGGTCAATATTTCACGGCAGAGCCGGTTCAGGATCGTGGAGAATGGGACGATAGAAGTGACGTTTTTCTCAGACGTTTTGTTGTCATTACCAAAAAAGGAAAAGAAGTAAAAGGCTTTAAAGACAAAGCAGATGCAGATGCTTATGCAAAAAATTTAGGCGCCACAGTGGTTGAAAAGTATTTTAAAACCTATGACGGAACCAATGGAAAACCCACTTATCCTGCCGCAGAATGTACTTTTTTCCCCAGAATGTATAGTTCAGAAGGCCGGCACGTTTCCGGCTACCAACAATGGTCAGGACACAAAGGCAGTACCACGCCAACCATGGCGCAAAACTTAACCTATTTTGGGAGTTATCAGATCAACTGGATGTATTGGCGCTACTTTATGTGGAATTTTTCCGGACGCCAATCTGACGAGCAAGGGCACGGCAGCCCCAGAGACGGCAACTGGATTTCAGGCTTAAATTTTATTGATCAACACCATATCGGCGATCAGAGTGAAGTGCCCTCTTCCATTACGGAGAATCCTTCGCATAACAAATTTTACATGTTGCCTTTCATTCTGGGATTGGTTGGCTTCATTTTCATCCTCACCAAGGCCACCCGCAGTTGGTGGATTGTGATGCTGCTCTTTTTATTGACCGGACTGGCGATTATTATCTATCTGAATCAAAAACCATTTGAACCGCGGGAAAGAGATTATGCCTATGCCGCTTCTTTCTATGCCTACTCTATCTTTATCGGACTTTCCGTACTGGCACTTTATGATGCCTTTAAAAACATGGTCTGGAAAGAGTTAATGTACATTTCAGGAGTAGTGGTTGGTTTGGGAATTTTCTTTGCTGTTGCAGACGCAACCACATCCCTCTCTGTTATTTATGCCGGAGTAGTTATAACTGCGTTATATGGTTTAATGATCGCCCTGAGAAAATCCATCAAAAAAGATGCGCAAGCGGCTATTTTTGCTACTTTACTTCTGTTGCCCGTACCAATTATAATGGGTGTACAGGGCTGGGACGATCACGATAGAAGCAACCGCTACACAGCAAGGGCACTGGCTTACAATTACCTAATGAGCTGTGATGATAATGCGATTGTATATACCAATGGAGATAATGATACCTTCCCGCTTTGGTATTTGCAAGAAGTAGAGGGAATAAAAACTTCAGTACGGGTATGTAACCTCAGCCTCTTGAACACAGATTGGTACACCGAGCAAATGACCCGTAAAGCGTATGATTCGGAACCACTTCCTATTTCATTTACTGAAGAGCAATACCGTCAAAACGGTTACCGGGATTATCTCTATGTGCTTGGAACCAATGAATTGACACTGGGCGGAACCGGAATGACAGAAAAGTGGCGAAAAATCACCGATCTGAAAATTGAAAGTAATCCGGTCTTGTTTAAAAATGCATTTAAAAAAGCTGCCGGAGATTTACATGCTTTATTGGCCAATAGTCAGTTTCCGGAAATGGAATCCGAATTATATACGCAGCTTCCGGGCTTTGATACCACCTATAATTATTACCAGTTCCGCAATTTGGTGTTGAGTATTTTATCCGCACAGGATGAAACCGGGCAAAAAAATAAATACGGACTGAAAAATGAAGGCCTTCAAGCTGTTCAAAACACCCTAGTCACCTTTAATAACGCCTTTGATTATTTACCGGCAAAAGATGCCATGGCTTATTTGGCAGATGACGCTAACCTGGAAGAAAGAGGCTTGTTCATCCTTCCATCTAAAGGGTTATTGGTAGATGTTGATAAAGAAAAAGTGTTAGCCAACGGTATTGTAGATGAAAAAGACGCCGATCGAATAGAGGATGTTTTAAGGTGGAAAATACCGAAACAAACTATTTTTAAGGCCGATCTGATGATTCTGGATATGGTGGCTCACTTTAACTGGGATCGCCCTATCTATTTCGCCAGTTCTGCAAGTCCATCTACTTATTTGGGATTAGCCAAGTATTTCTTTTCTGAAGGGCTGGTGTATAAGCTGGTTCCCATTGATGTTTCTTCTAACAGAAATCCAAATTCTTTGGGTGAGGTAAATAAAGATAAAATGTATGAAAACCTGATGAGTACTTTCCTATGGGGAAATATGGATCAGGAAGGTATATTGGTGGATTATTATACCAGAAGGTTAACCAACAATTACCGTGTGCAATTTAGCGTACTTGCTGATGCTTATGTTGAAGAAATAGAGATGGCGCAACAAAAAATTTCTATCCTGAATCAAATCAAAGGACAGGAAGGACTTGAAGGTCAAGTAGTCAAAACACCGATCGGCGACTTTGTTCGGGGCACTGAAGAACAACAAATTGCGGATTTAGAACGCTTGATCGATTCTAACCGGGTCAAGGTTACCAAAGTGCTGGATAAGAGTTTTGAAGTAATGCCTGAGTTCAATGTTCCGTTTGGTCGGGTGATCCCTTCTTATATTTCTGCCTACTATGCAGTGGGTGATGAAGTAAATGCTGAAAAATACAGTAATCGAATTCTTGACATTTATGAAGAAGACATCAACTATTACCTCAGCGTAGAGCCTGAATTTTCTGCTAACATGGTACAGGATATGTTTGACAGCTATCGCGGTATATTTGCGGTGTATCAAACCGTTTTGCAGTACAGCACCAATGAAGAGTTTTCTTCTTCAGTTGCCGATCGTTTTACAACTACCACTGTCCAGATTCAATCCGGATTAAATCCTATTCGAAAAGTTGGGGGAGGCTCAAGAGAGTCTATCAGACGTACATTTGATGCTTTCTTTCAACAGATCGGCAGCTAATTTTTGAAGTAGATGCGACTATACAGATTTCCCAAATGGCTCAGGTGGATATATCCGGGTGCCGTTTGGGAATTTCCCGAACCGCATGAAAAAACCATTTATCTCACCTTTGATGATGGCCCCAATCCTGAAATCACACCTTATTTACTAGATCTGCTGGATCAGTATAAGGCAAAGGCTACCTTTTTTTGTTTGGGTCAACAAGTAAAAAAATACCCCGACTTGTTTCAGCAATTACTGGATCGGGGGCATCAGGTGGGCAATCACAGCATGACCCATCCAAATGGTTGGAGAACGTCTACTGCACGTTATTTGAAAGATGTGGAAGAAGCCAGCACATATATCCCCGGAAAACTGTTTCGCCCTCCCTATGGTAGAATTACAAAACGTCAGGCGAAAGCCCTCCAGCAAAAAGGCTATACTATCATCTTCTGGACCGTTGTTTCCTACGATTTTAATCCGGATTTACGCGCCAAAAGATTTATTCGGAAAATGAAACGCATGACAACAAGCGGTAGTGTTTTTGTATTTCACGATAATCCCAAAGCCCTGGGTGTATTGAAAAAAGAATTGCCCCAATTGATGCAATACTGGAAAGATAAAAATTATACCTTCAAAAAGGTACACCATGAATAAGGGATTATCCTTAACTTTATATTCAATTAAATCGATCCAGGATGGAATCAGTTATCGACGATAAGTTATATCAAGAAGAGTGGTTAAAAAAATCTCATGATGCGTTTAGAAATGCGCCGGGATACCCGCATATAGTCATTGACAATTTTCTCAAAGAAGATGTGGCCAATACACTGTATGAAAATTTCCCCTCTTCGCAGGAAATGAGAAAAAGCTACAAAAACCTGAATGAAAATAAGTCAGAAGGATCGGGTTTTGATCAGTATCACCCTTTGTTTACCCGCTTGCGGGAAGAATTGGGTACCGACCAATTCAAAGCAGCCTTTTCAAAACTCACCGGGATTGACAATTTAATTTTGCCGAATGATCACCGCGGAACCGGTGTTCACCAGGGGTTTGATGGGAGTTATTTGGATGTTCATGTAGATTTTAGTATCCATCCCACCTTGAAACTACACCGCAGGCTCAATCTTCTCATTTTTTTAAATAAAAACTGGAAAGAAGAGTACGGAGGCCATTGCGAATTTTGGGATGCAGATGTAAAGAACTTAGTGGGACAGGCGCTGCCGTCTTTCAACCGGGCGGTCATTTTTGAATGTAGCCGAATATCCTACCATGGATACTCTAAAATCAACATCCCTGAAGATGAAAGTCGCAAGTCATTTTATACCTATTTCTACACTGAGGTGGAAGAGGGTGTAAAATATCATGATACCATCTTCAAAGCCCGCCCCAATGAAGGAACGGCGAAAAAAATCAAAACAGACGTCAAAGAAAAATCAAAAAACTTTGTGAAACGTGCGCTGTACAAACTGAATTTAAAGCGGTTGTTTAATAAGTTTGAATAAAAAAACATCCACCCGCCCATGTAGGGACAAGTGGATGTTTGCTATTTTTCAATGCTTGTTTCTAAAAGTGAAAACTCGCTCCAAAAGTCAGCGGTTTTGCCACGCGTGATGCCTGATTTTCAAAAAGTGGCAACATATTGTAGTTGGCAAATACCCCGAAGTTTTTGTATCCCATTCTGGCTGTCAGGGAAACATGAAAAGGGTTTACATTATACCGCCCTTTGATCCGTTCTTTTGAATCTCCCCCATTCCCGGCTTCATACTTGTATTTTACATTGGTGCCAATCCGCACGCCTCCAATTGCTCCAAAGGCAAGATGGAAGTTTTTATCGGGATTTTTGCTAGTATTAATTTGGATCAATAAGGGAATATTCAAATAGTTTACCCGCAATTGGTTTTTTGAAAATCCACTGACCAAAGAAGAATCCACCACACCCATAGTTGTGTCGTTGTTTGAAACCAATCGCAAACTGCTGTTTTTAAATCCAAATCTGGAGTTGGTGAATCCCAGACCGGTCACCAGCCCTATATGATCCGTTCCAAAACGCAAGCGCTTCTCCAGGATGTTAAAGTTGTAAACAAATGAGTTGGCTGGATCAATCTGCAAATGACTTTCAGAAAAATTGGGTTCAAACTGATTATTCATCAAAATGTTTACTCCCACTTCAAAGCCCGACCAATAGGTCAAATCGCTTTCTTCTCTCCAACTTTTATCTCCTTCACCATCCGGGTCTTCCATGTCATCCACTTGTACGGTGTCATTATCAATGATGATAAACTCAGTTTTTCCGATATTAAATCGTGTGGTGTCCCGGCCTTTCTTTTCTTCTTCCTGCGCCAGGCCGATTGTTGAACAACTTAACAGGATAAATAATGTATATATCTTTTTCATTTTATTTTGTTTTTTGTTTTCTGTTGGATTCAAAAATCACACTGAAGGCCTTAACAATGCTCATTTTTTCTCCTTTATTGGTAGGACGGTGTCCTCCTTTTAAAGTTACAGTTGAGGTTAAAAAATTAATGTTTTTTTCGGTGGAACTCAAAGTTCCCGATTTTGACATGATGCGCTGTATACGTTTCTGAGTCTGTGTTTTTCTCTCTTTGATAAAACACTTCTTTCTTTAATAAACCACCGGCGGCATCTGTAACTATTTTGAACGGTTGCTCTGAAGTACTGTTTACAACAACTGATCCATCTCCATTATCATTTACCAAAGCTATGTCGTCATTTTCCAGAGGCAACTCTTGCGGTGATTTTTTAATCGAGTCCTTTACACCGGGGTTTTCAACCAAAGGGGGATTCATGTCTATATCCTCCTCTATCAATAACGGTCTTTTTTGAATACTGTCTTTTTTTATAGTGGGTGCTTTTTCTGTACGATCATTCACCGCCACCTCATTACTTATTTTGTTTTGGGGATGAAAAGGGGTGGATTCGGAATCTTGCCCGGATAGCACTTCTTCTGATTGATTCTCGCTGGATTTATTTTGCAGTAAAGCAACCGGCAACTTTGGATTAACCTGTCTTTTCTCCTGTTGCTCTGCTGTAATAGTCTCAGTAGAATTTACCGAATTATTGCTCGGATTGTAAAAGAACAAGCCCAGTAATAACAAGATCGCCGCTGCAGCAGCATAACGGAAAAACAATGGAACGACCCTGCTTTCTCTTTGTTTGAGTGCTGATTTATCAGGATAAACCACCGAAAGATCTGCCCGTAGCACTGTGTTTTTATACTGTTTTAAAACGCGATCTATTTCTTGTGTGCCTACCTGTTTATACAGCGCTTTCTTTTCCGTTTCGGATAATTGGTTTTCCAACAAGGCGATTATTTGCGTTTCACTAACTACTTCTTTTCTCAATAGGGATTTATCGGCAAACTGCTCATTTACATCTGCCTTGAGCTGTGTATTTTGATAATAGCGATAGTGTAATTCCAGACCATTTTTCCGAATTTCTTCTTGCAGATCCTTTTCCTGATCGGCTGTCAATTCTCCTTCTACTGAAGCAATCATCAACTGTTCCAATTGCTCATCTAATTTTTTGAGTGGTGCTTTCTGGTCCAATTGTTCTGTGGTGGCTTTGAGTGTCAACTCGCTCATCTCAATCCCCATCATTTCTTCCAGCTCTGTTCTTAAATTGGGATGCTTTTCAATAAACGCCAATAACAAGGCCTCCTGATCTTTATTCAGGTTCCCTTCCAGATAATCCAGAAAAAAGGCTTCGTAATTATGTGTGTTTATTGTATTCATTCTTATTCCATAACAGCTTCTACACTGACCAGTATATCTTTTAATTTTTTTCTAGCCCTGAAAATGTACACCTTCACCTGGCTCTCTTTTAAGCCTGTAATCTCCCCAATCTCGTCATACGCATATCCTTCATAATCTCTGAGTAAAACCACCGTTTTTTGAATTTCCGGTAATTGATCCAGTGCCTGGTGCAGCGTTTTTTGGAGATCCAAATTATTGACCGCCGGTTGATGTTGGTAGTGATCAATGGCCTCTACCTGCTCTGTGTACTTTTCTTTTCTCACCACATCAATTAAGCCGTGGTGTGCAGTAGTAAAAAGATAAGACCGCACCTTTTCGTAGGTAATCGTCTCTTTTTTTTGCCAGACTTTTGCAAAAGTATCTTGTACCACGTCTTTTGCAACATCTGCATTCTTGAGATGTTTTAAGACAAAGCGATAAATGTTATCGGCATAGTCCTCAACGCTTTGATTGTACTCTGCTGTTGTCATTCTATTTTTTCATGGCTTGACACAAGGTCGGAAAAATATTCCGCTTTACTGTGGGACGTAAGAGATTGCCCATTTGTTACAGTCTTAATTTATTTTATTTCAAATTTGATGGGGATAATGTATTTATTCTTTTCTGTTTCTGCATCTTCCTGTAGTTCAGAAGCCGGAATTTTTTTAACCATTTCTATTGCGGCTTCATCCAATACTTTACTGACGCCTTCCAGCACAACAATATTTTGTACTTGCCCATTGATGATCTCAAAACTTAAATAAACTGTTCCTTCTTCCCTGCTCTCAACAGCAGCAGAGGGGTAAACCGCATTTTCTGTCAGCCAAGATGAAATGGTGTTGCGTTTTTTTGGAATTCCTTCATTTGCCAATGAAGCGGTTAAACTAAATAAGGCGATTAATACTACAATTGTTTTCATTTTCTTCATTTTTAATTGGTTTATTGTTGGGACGCTAAGCGAACTTGAAAAGTTACAGCTTCCAAAAAAAATTCTTTCTGACAAGAGACAGTAAAAATCGAAACAATTCAACTTTTTTCTACAATCTATTAACAAGCTATAGTCTAAGCCTTCAATTTTCGATACCTTTGCAAACCTATGTTGAGTTTGAATCCAAAAGATCTGGCTGTTCCCGTATTACACGGGTATTTATTAGGAGCGATAGGCCCCCGTCCCATTGCTTTTGCAAGCACTGTGGATGAAGAGGGACGAGCAAATCTCGCTCCTTTCAGTTTCTTTAATGTATTCTCTGCAAACCCACCAATTATGGTGTTTTCACCAGCGAGAAGCGGAAGAACCAACACCACCAAAGACACCTATAATAATGTCAAGCGCGTAGCCGAAGTGGTGATCAACGTAGTTACTTACGACATTGTGCAACAAATGTCTTTGGCTAGTTCTCCCTATGATGCGGATGAAGATGAATTTGTCAAAGCCGGTTTTACAAAGGTGAATTCAGAAACCGTCAAACCCTTCAGAGTAGCAGAATCACCCGTGCAATTTGAGTGTAAAGTGATTGAAGTAAAAGAATTAGGGAAAGATGGAGGCGCAGGAAATCTGGTCATCTGCGAAGTTACAAAAATTCATATCGACGAAAAAGTATTGGATCATGAAGGTAAAATTGACCAACGAAAAATTGATCTGGTGGCAAGAATGGGAGGGAATTGGTATTGTCATGCCAATGAAAATGCTTTATTTGAAATTACCAAGCCGATTATCAGCAAAGGAATCGGATTTGATCAATTACCCAAAGATGTTTTACAGTCTAGGGTGTTGAGTGGAAATGACCTGGGTCAATTGGCCGGGGTTGTGGAGTTACCCAATGAAACAGCCGTAAATGACTACAAACTTTTGGAGTTAAGTGATTTATTTGTTTCTTTGGAGGATCAACCCGATAAACTAGAAGAACAACTGCATTTAAAAGCTCAGTTGTTGCTAAAAGAAAATAAAATTGAGGAAGCCTGGAAAACCTTGCTTTCTTATAATAACTAATAAACAAACCAAAATATGTACACCTTAAAAGGAGAATTGAAAGTAATTAATGATGTTCAGCAGATCTCTGATTCATTCAAAAAAAGAGAGTTTGTAGTAATTGACGCTTCAGGTCAATATGCTCAAACTATTTTGTTTCAAGTTGTTCAAGATCGTGTTGATCTGTTAAATGATTTCAAAGAGGGAGATAATGTAGAGGTTACCTTCTTTTTAAGAGGCCGTGAATGGACCAATCCAAAAGACGGAAGCATACGCTTTTTCAACTCTCTGGATGCCTGGAAAATCGAGCCCTTGGGCAGTAGCTCTGAAAAACCTGCCTCAGCTGATAATGCTGAAACTTTCGTGGCAGAAGGGGATGATGACTTGCCATTTTAAGGAGGATTAAAACTTAGTCCAAAATATCTCAGCTCACTCATTTTTCTCTGTTGTCGCGGATTTAAGGTTCAAATCCGCGCTAACTGTTGTATGATTAGAAAACCTAAGCAAGGTGCTGCGTATCCCTGCTGATATACTTATACAAGAATATTAAAAAAATGAAAATAATCCTACCCCTATTTTTAGTCCTGTTGCTGTCTGCTTGTTCTTCAAAACCACGTGAGCAATTTGTGTTTGATAATGAGCAAATCCTAACTGATGAACAGGAGGAAGAACTGACGACGCTTCTTAAGGAGCATGAAAAGAAAACGGATAATGAAATCGTTTTGGTGACCACAGCTGGTTGGGGCGAACATCATGACATATTTGATTACATAGATAATTTCATTGAAGAAAACAGAATAGGAAAAAATAAGAACGGAAATGATATCGTGATCCTTTACAGTAATCAACAACACGCTACAGTAATCTCAACGGGTAGCAATATCAAACATGTTTTGACAGATGAAGTAGGCAAAGATATTGTTGAGCGTCTGATGATCCCCAAGTTTAATGAAGGCAACTATTTTGAAGGTCTTTACGAAGGGAGCAAAGCTGTCGTAGATTTTATAGAAGAAGAGAAAAATATCGTTAGTAATAGCGAGGAATAAATCCTCTCCCAAACAATGATTTGTTAAGCGGTATTTCTACTGTTTTATACCCTGTCCGAAGTTCAGTCTTGAGAAAAACGCCTTGCCGCAGATTTAGCTGTGATAGCCGGGTTTGTATGCCGTTAAATTAAACCTTAATGCTACAGCCTATAGCTTTCGTCTCACTTACGGGAGGTTCTTCACCTTTGAGCAAGGCATCAACAGCATCTTTAACATATTTTTTGGTCACGGCGGCGGCATCTTCATGATTGTCGTCAATTGCGCCATTGGAGACAGGAAAAACTGTTGAAATAACCATAAATATTCAAGACAGTAAAAGCAGTTCGTTTACATTGACTGATTTTTTTCACATAGCATATGGAGAATAAAAACTACCGCGGATAACTAGGTTATTAACCTCTGTTGTCGCGGATTTATAACCGTGATGCCTATTATACTTATACACGGATTGATTTTGGGAATTGTTAGCTTTCGTTTTCAAGATCTTGCAAATTCCATGAGTGGGGCAAAGTTTCCACGATCTGCCTGACGCAAAGCAGAAATATATTGCCCCCTCGTTTCTCTGGCTTTGTATTTTGATGAATCGTCCAAAGAATTCCCTTTTCAATGTTCTGTTGTTCTAGCTGATCAAGTTCTTCTTGAGTTGAAATAGTTTTCACCAAAAGACCTTCTTTTTCATCTTCATCAAGAGGAGTTTGGCCCGATTTATATTCAAAGTTCAGTCCCATAATGCTTTTGGCATTTCTCTTTTCAATTCTTCTGTCAGTTCTTTGATGGCAAGCTGTATTTGTTTATCATTATTTTCCTGTCCTTCAAGAATCATATTTTGATGTGTTCTTTGAACTATTTTTCTTGCCAGAGTAGCAGCTTTTTTATCTATTAGTTGTTGGAATGAGGAGTCTTTTGGTACAAATCCATAAACGAACTTTAAATCCATAGCATTCCCAACCTCAAGCATTGTTTTGATGGAAATTGAGCCTGCAGCTTCGCTTTCTTCTATGTAGTGTACACCTTGCCTTGTTATTCCGATTTTTTTCCCAAGCTGTTCGAGCGTCATACCAAAACTATTTCTGATTGTATGAATCCAGCCTTTTACCGGAAGATAGACTTTTTCGGAGCCTTTGAAAGGCCTTAGTTTTTCGTCAAGCTGCTGTACTATTAATTTTTTTTGATTTCTCATATTCTAATGTTTGTAAAGAATATACTTTACATTATTAGACGTAAAGAAAATAGTTTACAAAAAGCAACTAGAAGTAAAGTTAAATGTTTACAGAAAAGAAAAAATTCAAATCAATTTAATCCAACTTCTGTTGTCGCGGATTTGAGGTGCAAATTTGCGTGCTAAGTAGGTTCTTTCAGGTATTTATCCTATCATATTTGCAAATGGTCTGCGCTCGAACTGTTGGACAAAGCCATTAATTAATGTCCGTTCTACGTCTCTTGGGTTCTGTCCGTTTGTTGGTGTCAGCAGAAAGTCAAGTCGGGATGGTTTTTCAGTTGCCAGATAAGTCGTCCGCCCCAATGTCCAACATTTTTCCCTTGTCCAAAACCCAGATATTGTTTTATTCTCTTTTTGAGTGTCGCCTGGCCTGTCGGCGCGCCGAATACTTAGTTATTGGGCAATCGTACTTTCTTTTTTTCTGTCCGTGCGTTGGGAAAGACACACTTATTGACAAGCTTTGGTTGGTGCGGCTGGCTTGAGCGGCTTGGCAATGTGTGTGGCTGTTGTGCGTGGGATTTGTTATCTAAACCCATACTTTTCGGCTGTTTTTAAATTAAGTCCTGCTAAAAACTTATTTCTATCGGTTAGTTCCTTTTTCCCTTCTAAAAGATCAACCATAAAGCGATATTTATATGCGTCTAGTCTTTTATTTCTTTTGTCCCATTGTACAATTCTTTCAATGAGATCTATAGAGATTTCAACTTCTTTCTCTTTCTTGTCGTTGTCTGCATTAAAGAAGTCGTCCATATCAAAAAACAATTCAGGGTTTCGTTCAGCAACTATATTTAAAATAGACTCTCCTTGATTAAGCTGAATATCAGTTATTTCTCTATTGTTTCTCATTTTACTACTTAGAGTAGAAGCCATATCATACTGATATTGGGTAAGGTTTTGAGTCTCTCTTCCCCAGTCTTCTATTTTCTTCCAAGTTTTAATATGTATTGATTTTAATCTATTCAATGAAGCCTCTATCTCAGCTTTTTGTGTTTCATCCTCTGTTAATTTTTTTCGCTTTTCAGATGATTTGTTTTCCAAATCTGTCTTTAAACTTTCCAAGTCAATGTTGAAATCCTCATTTTTGATTGCATTCCAACATTCTTCTTTTTTTGCCCACTCTCCATATAAAGAACCAGGAGCTTGGGTTTTGATATAATCTTCTAATTTAGACATTACCTCATGGAGCTTGCTTTTAAGAATCTCGCTTAAGGATTGTTGTTTCCAGATTTTGTATAGGTCAAGTTTATAATCCAACTTGAGACCCAACCAAGCTATTGAATAGGGCACTGTTATGTATCGCATATCACCAATTGCATTTGGTTTTACACCGTAAATTTTTTCAGCATTTTTAAATAATAATGCTTTGGCAACTAAATCTTCAAACCAAATATTGTCAGCCTTGAAACTGAAATTATAATTCAAGAATTGAGCATAATTTTTTTGACTGCCCCGAACAACGATATGTGGTCCAACAACTAATTTCTTACCATTATAAACTTCTTCATATGAGTTGATGTATTTTGCAAGTAGCTCTTTAGTAAACATTTGACTTCTTGGGTTCTGCTTGTCAAATTGTTTCCTCTTTGATGGAGTTATTCCGAATCGGTTTCTATCATTTTTATACTGCCCTCTTGAACGCTCAAAGAACCAACGTGTTTGAGTTGTTTCACCTGAAATCGGTGGTGCCCAAATGGTTCTTGACAGTTTTTCAATCAGTACGTGGTTTTCTCTGTTCGAACTTAAATCAGAAGCTGAAACACGATTTTGAGTGTTTGCATATTCTGCTATGCGTCCTACTATTTCAGAAAAATTCTCCCTGTTTTTTACAATCGTTAGTTTTACAGGCACAAACACATTACTAATATCTACTTTATCTTTTTTCCAAGTATGGTAAACAGATGCTGTTGTTTGACCGCCATTTACAATTTGAAAATCTTTTACTTGAGCAATTGCTTTTCCTTGATTATTTGGTAAATCTGAGATAGTAACTTCTTCGGCAGTAGCTGCTATACCATTGTTAAAGGCCATAAACATATGCTGCTCTTTCAGTATAGTATTGCGAATACCTTTGTTTATTTTTCCAGTGAATTGAAGAAATGAACGAACATTTTGCTCCAGAAGCCTTGCTCCATATTGCTCATAAATATCTGCTAGTGCAAGACCTGGAATAATTGCAAGCCAAGATTGATAATCAGAATTTTCAGTTTCATTAACAATACAAGGAACTTTATATCCAGACTGTTCAAAGTTGATTTCAATCGGTACTCTTGATTTGTCTGAAAGATTGAAAAGATAGTTTATGTCAATTGTTCTATAAAAAACCGTGTAACCTGCAACTGTATCAGAAATTTTTAAATCAGCTTTTACTTCACCATTCGTAATTAAGAAGATATTTACTCGAGTTAAATATTCTTTGACTTCTGGAACATTCGCTAAAGTTTGAGCAAGGTCAAATATTTCTGAACTTTCCTC
This sequence comes from Crocinitomicaceae bacterium, assembly GCA_040880585.1. Classification (GTDB taxonomy): domain Bacteria; phylum Bacteroidota; class Bacteroidia; order Flavobacteriales_D; family Crocinitomicaceae; genus Paracrocinitomix. Next base: position 16,541 of record JBBDID010000035.1, read on the forward strand.
AATTTCATTTACGTAATCTTTATAAATGGCATTCCTGAAAAACTTTACGGCTCGATCAACCGTCTTATCAGCATCACCTTTTGTAACACCTTGGATAGTTGAATCACCATTATATATTGTTACAAACAAGTCCAAAGTTTCGTAATTTTCATAAAGAGAATAGCCGTTTATTTTATGTTCGACACCCCTTTTGCTAATCTTTTCATCAAAACAAACTCTATAGTTTTCAGTCTCACCAGCATCTGATAAGTAAGACAATGCTAATTCCGTAAAAACTTGCTCAGGATTTGTTCCTTCTTCCTCTGTAACTAAGGTTGAGTTAATCTCTTCTTGAATGTCTATATAGAACTTTTGTAATTCTTTGTTTTCCATAAAAATGCTATTGTATTTCCCCTAAAAGAGTTTCTTGGTTTATTCTCCATTCTTCTGATTCGGATAGAACAATTGAATATTTCACATCACCCACACCAATCGGAATTTGGCTTTCGGTTATTCTTGGAAAATTTCCAAAAACTCGGTATGAGTTTTCTTGGCGAATGGTATAACCTCTTTCTTCATACAGAGGCCTATGTACTTCGTAATATCCCGATTCTAATAGTTTTAGCTTAAATAGATTGTTAGCCATTGTATTCTCTTTCAACATCTCCGAAACTTCATCAACAAGAAAATTCAATGATTCTCCATTTCCAACTCTAATGTCGAGTGAAAGATGATACAGAAATATTTTTTCAATGATGGAATCATCCAACTGACGTTCACTAGTGACATGAATTTTTTGATGATTATTTCCGTGCGTGGTTTTTACTTCAACTGCCCAATTTGAATACTGAAAGTCTTGAATTGACTTCTCAGGACCAAGCCAAGATTTGAGGCAGTAGTTTTTATCAGATGTATTGTTCAAGAAAAAACGCAAAAAATAAATCTCACCGTAAAGACCTCTTTGTGCTTCATCTGATAAACCTTGCTTACCAACTTTTTCAAATAAGGATTGCCATTTCGCCAAACGTTCTAATAATTTCTCTACTAAAGTTTGCTCCGTTGATACTTCTGATACTCCAAAAATCAAATCTTCACATAGGGTAGAAAAAATGTCTTTGTGCTGTTTATTGAGTAATAGAATGAGTAAGAATTTCTTTGATTTATCTCTTTCATCAGACAGTGTTTCTATTTTGATGTCTTTGAGTTTGTTCCATTGATTTTCGTCAAAAGAGAATGAAGCACTTATTCTAAAAGCGACACACCGCAGTTTTTCTGGAGCTTTTAAAGCTATAAATACATCCGGCAAAACTTCTGCGGAATATCGCTTATAAAGCAATCCTGAGTGACTGAAATTATCACCCTCTAAACCGAGCCAAATATTTTCAATCTTCGTCATCTCCATAATCTTCAAAATCTTCTTCAACGACATCATCAAACTTATCTAGCAACTCTTCATTTATTGCATAAGAAACCGGGGCGTTGTAATTACTTTTTGGGAAACTTATTGCATAGCCAACAAATGGGTTAGTACCGTCAGGTAGGGGGTAGAATTTCAAACTCTCTTTGGTGTCCAATAAATAGATTAAAAGTAGCGGCTTTTTAGGGTCGCGTAACTCGTTTCTCACAATTTGACCTTTAGGGTAGGAAGCTGTTCCAGGTTTCGTCCTGCGCTGGTTTGTTATTTCTAAAGCCCTTGTTTTTTCTTCTTCTGAAAAATCTATAAACTCATCCCAAGGACTTATAATATGCGATTTTCTTAAATAATAAATTTGTTCATTTGAATTTTGTTCACTTCCATCTTCAGTTCTAAGCCATTGACCAATGGATGTTTCTTGACCATTTATATTTAAGGAAGAACTGTTCTTGGCATTTGGTTTTGACATTAATGCTATTCTCCAATCAGTTAATTCATTGTTATTTAATTGTGAATTTATGAATTGTATAATTTTTTTAGGTTCAGCTTTTTTCAGGTTTTCAATTGATTGCATACCTTCAAAGAAACTTATTACTAGGGATGCAGGAATATCAAACCATAACAGAGCATTTTCTTTTTCCTGAAAATTAGATGGTAATCTTGAAATAAAATTTCGAAGAGTGTTTAAATTATTATTAATAACGGGTATTTCTTTTATAAATTCATAGGATTCAACTAATCTTCCAGCCCAAGAAATTTGTACTGTTATTGCATTCCGCATTTTATTAATTGCTGATATCATTAATCCATCTGGAGAAGTTCTTATTTTTAAGGCATATTGTTCTGGTGTTGATCCTGCAATATCTGACATATAATCAAATTCCTCCCGTAACTCTTCTGATGCAAGGGTAATGTGACAAAACCACTCATTTAATTCTCTACTTGTGTATAATCGACATAAATCAGCATATCCACCTCTATAACCAAACCAGCGCCCCATTTGCATTAATGTGTCATACATTCGTGAAGCACGTAAGTAGTAACTAACCGAAAGACCTTCTAACGTCAAACCTCTGGATAATTTATTTCCACCAACCGCAATTACTGATAATCCGTTTTTATGGTCAAAATAGTCAAGTGCTTCACCCGAACCACCGTGTATTGATTTCACTTCAATTCTTGCAGCAGCATCATTCAAATGTTGCAAAACTTCGCTCCATTTATGAACTTGAATTTGGGAATCTAAACTTTTGAATTCTGAATCTAAAATTTGTTGAGATACTGTTACATAAGACCTATATCCATTTTCGTCTTGTTCAAATGTTGATTGAAACTCATCTAAAATGACTGAATCATTTTGGTCAATACCTCTTCTGTAGTAAATAAATTGATTAGACACGAGTTCCGCAATATGATCTTGCCAAAGAACAAACCTTGAAACGTGAATAAGCATAGAGTTATGAACTGTTGTTTGTCCTCTTAATCTCCTTATGGCACAAGTGATAATAAAGCAGCGTATTGCTCTTTTTAAGGATTCTGGAAGCGAAGATGGTTTTTGGTCATCCTTTTTATGTCTATCAGGAACAAAATCTCTGTAATCATTGATTCTATTGACAATTGGAAGAACTGTGTTGGAAGCTTCGTCTTCTTCCAATGGACTAAAACCAAAAACCTTTTCAGGGCCTATGTAATTTGAAGGTGCTGGAATATTTTTTATGAAGTTTCTTGGGAATAAGTTTTGGTCGTCCAATGGAATAAAAATATTGGCGAATGGAGTGGCAGTATAACCGACATACGCATTTTTACCAAAGAGATTAAGTATTTGAGTTATCCATCCGTTAATAGAACTTTGTCGTTCAGGATCGTTTGAAATATTTATTGAAGCGTTATCTGCTTCATCATCAATAAGTAAAAGTGATTTGTTCCGAATTACACGTCCAAGTTCGCTATCTTCATTAGCTTGTGCTCCCAACCATTGATAAATTCTACGAAGCACATGCGGATTCTTTTTTATTACTGCTACAATAGGTTCAGAAGTGTTAAAGTTTAAACCTAATGCGTTTGCTGCCCCTTGGGTAAAGTCTCCCTTCTCAATACTTGAGGTTAAAGAATGGGCAACTATCGGAGAGCCAAAGTAAGGGTCGCCAACTCCAATTTGAATACTTCTTTGGTCAAATGCTCTGGTATGTTGTGTATCAAATCCTAAAAAACTTTCGTCAATCCTTATTTGCGTTTGGCTCCTAAGATTATTATGAATTCCAGCTAAAACAATGATTAATCCAAAACCAGCATCTGCAGATTTACAAATAAGCCCTGTATAATTTGCTGTTTTACCCGATTGCACTTGCCCAACGACTAATCCTTTTTTATTAATTGTAGCCTTAAGTGATGGGTCGAAAAAGTTATCAAGAATGCTGTCTGTTATTCTGTCTAGTTTATTTATTACATCTGGTGCAAAATTCTTTTCTATTTCCAAATACTCTCTATACCTTCCCCAAAACCCATTTTCAAAATCAATATCGGCCCGTTTTTCATTTAACCAAGGATTATTTTCGTCCTCCTTTAAAATCGTTCCAAACTCATCTTGTCTAATTGTATAAAGTTCTTCAATTCTTCTAATGAGCATTTCACGATTCTCATTCACGAAATACTTCATTTTAAGAACTTCATCAACTGCATCTTCAATTTCTTCTCTAGTGAAGGAAGAACTATCGGATAAAAGTTGTCTAATATTTTTTATCGGGTCTTTTTTACTCATTTATTAAAAATTCAATGTATTCTGGATAGAAATTATATGGTTCGGTATTTAATATTCTTGCCTTTGCTTTTTCAATAGATAATCCACTTGTTACAAAACCATTGAAAAGCTTTTGCATTGTTTCTTTTATCGCATTGTGGTCTATCCCTTCAAAAGGTTGACCGTGTGGTTTTTCATTTTCGCTTTCTTGAAGAGTGATTAAGGGGACAGGTATTGTTTCCTCAATGAACTGAATTACCTTTTCAATGTCCTTTTTCAAATCGCCAGCGTTGGAAAGCAATTCATTTAAAAGAGGATGTTTGCGGTTGATTTTATAAAAACGCTTGCCGTGCCTAGCTCTTTCTTCCCAGAAGGGAAAATATTCATCCGAAGCCAATTTGCGTTTAAGCACTTTTCCTTTGTGTCTATAAACTTCAACTGCTTGGTTTCGTGCCTCCTTTGCAAGTGCTAAAATCTGTTCACGGTAAATTGAAGGTGGTCTGGCAATAGATTTCTTGATGTCGATTTGCCAATCCTCATCAAAGTTATTTGGTAAATCAATCTGAATTCTACAAAGATCATAATGTCCTTCCCTTTTAAAAAGTCCAAGCCAGTCACCTGCAACTAATAATCTTCGATTTCTGTAAACATAGAAGCCTTGATGAGCTGTCCAACTATCTTTAGGACCTTTTCCATAGTTGTATTGTTCAGCAGAAAGTTTTGACCTGTGTGGTAGCACAAAACCTTTGATTCTAATTGAACCACTTTCTAATCTCGTTTCAGGCTTGCTTTGTAAATTGTCTATGCCTATCATAAATGGATCCCAAGATTTGATTTCACGTTCACGGAAGAATATTTTTAAACCTTCGTCCATGTATCTGTGAAACACCATTGATAAGTGAGATTTAACGGAATCCATAATTCCTAAAAACTTACTTTTGGCTTCTACACTGTCTACATTAGTGCCTTTTGTGAGTCTATCTAAATCCCACCAAACAACACAAGTTCCTGTTTCTAAAGATTCGATTTTTTGAGTCCAATTTTCTTCGTCTGGAATATATCTAATTAATTTCCATGCTTGTGATTGGTTTACATAATCTAAATCCCAAGTCCAAAATACAGGCTTGTAGTCTTTTGCTTTTGAAAAAACTGTGAATTTTCGTGTCTGGGAAAATGAGGCAGTTTTTAATCCCAATCCAAATCGTCCTAAATCGTTACTACTTCTTTCATCTAATGGATTTCTACTTCCAGGTCGCATAGCTTGAATGAGTTGCTCATTATTCATCCCTGTACCATCATCCAAAATAGACAATGTTGTGTTTGAACCTTTCCAATTGTAATCTATCCAGATATTCTTTGCCCCGGCAGTAATTGAATTATCAATGATGTCAGCAATGGCAGTTTCGATAGAATAACCAATTGCACGAAAGGTTTCAATCATTGAGCTTGCTTCTGGCTCAGCAGAAGTGGAGGGTATGTTGGAGTAGTCAATCATT
>JBBDID010000035.1:22266-353390 GCA_040880585.1 Crocinitomicaceae bacterium
TGAGCTTGCTTCTGGCTCAGCAGAAGTGGAGGGTATGTTGGAGTAGTCAATCATTTATACTTTGTAATTCGTTGTTTGACACACTCCATTGTACTTGGACTGTTTGTATTATATTCTTTCTTGGATTTAATCTTGAAAACGGGTCATTAATGAAAGAAAGTTCAGGCAATTCATTAATGTTGGTCACAAGACAAACAGTATATTTTACTCTTTCCAGTTTAGCCGTTTCCCATTCCTTATTTGTAAATAGAAGCCCACCCAAATTGCCAGCAAGTCCTTTAACTTCAATGAAATGTGATGCGGATTCTGTTTTAATTTCAAAATCATAACCACATCCTAAATCTCTTGTGTCGATTAACTCACCGCCAAATGGTAAGTTGTTTTTTCTATGATATTCGATAAAAAATTGTTCGGCTTTTTTTCCAGTTGGGCCTCTTAGTATAAATGATGAATTTTTGTCCTTATCGGAATTTTCATCTGCTATGGACAACAAGTGATTTAAATTTTCGGTGTCGCTTTGAATTTTTCCAGATAAAATATCTTCTACAATTGCTCTAATTTCAGGCTCGTCCAAATTTTCAAGTGCTAAAGCCACATTAGTCCGGCTTGGACTCATAGGTCTTTGATACCAACCAGCTCTGTAACCAAACAAAGGGTCGAATTCATCTCTCCAATTTCGCACTGAATGTTTTTTTACATCTAGTTTAGTGCTTATATCTATAAAAGAGGATTCCCAGTTCTTATAACCAAGATTTTTGAGAGCTATTTTATCAAATCTTGCAAGATAATAAGCTACATATAAAGTGAGTTTGTGGTTAATTTCCATTTATCACTTTTTTTAATGCTTTGGCAATTTCTTTCGCCATCAAAGGCGGAACAGCATTCCCAATTTGTTTAAATGCAGCCGTTCTATTGGCACCTTCTTTTTCCCCTTCAAAGTAATAGTCGTCAGGAAATGATTGTAGGCGAGCAGCTTCTCTTACACTAAGGGATCTATTTTGCTTACTGTCAGGATGAATATAATAATGACCATCTTTGGCAATATGAGCAACAACAGTTTGTGAGTACGGCAAATCTGCTGCTACAACTTTAAATCTGTCAAAAAATGAAGTACGATTATTGTGTGTTTTCAGCCTTTCGGGTAAATCATTGTAGTTCAACCGCTCTTGTTTTTTCTCCCATTTCTGAACGGCTATTTTGTAAATTTCTTTGTCTTGTTCTCTATGTGGTCGTGCAACGTGTTGGGTTAAAATGTCAATTCCATTGCGTAAAGCGTGAGATTTGAGGTACTCGGTTGTTTCTGTTTTGTATTTCAAAAATTTGTCTGCACCCTCGCCAGCTTTTATAACTGGTAAATCGTTCAATAAGTCTTTAACTAAATAATTACTTTCACTCGCAATCTCCTCTATGTTTGGAATACTAATCTTTCTGTTTTTTTGCCAGCCAAGGATGATAATCCGTTTTCTGTTTTGCAATACGCCAAAGTTTCTTGCTTCAAGGGTATGCAGTTTTATGTGGTAGCCTTTTTTGTTAAAAATCTTCTCCATTTCTTTGAGATAGTGTCCACCTTTGGCAGACTTTAATCCCAATACATTTTCAAATACAAACATTTTCGGCTTGTACCTTTCTAAATATTCAGCATATTGAATAAAAAGATAATTTCTAGGGTCTCCTTCCATTTTAGTTTTCGATCGTGACCTTCCAACCAATGAATAGGCTTGGCAAGGAGGTCCACCTATAATCAAATCAACTTTTTGAGTTCCTAAGCATTTATCTATTTGATTTTGAATTTCCTTATTGTTTTCATTTCCGATTGGTGCATTGATAACCGTTTCTAAAACTTCATTAGGCACACTTTTATAAAGTTCCTCGCGAGTAATTTCTCCCTTGAGATATGATATGTATGTTTTATACTTCTTATTAGATTTCAAATAATGATAAGCAGCTCGAGTTTTTAGCGTGTTGCATGCAGACTTTTCGATTTCAACGTGGGCAATAGGTTCAAAACCAGCTTGGATAAACCCTTCCGAAAGTCCTCCTGCTCCAGCAAATAAGTCTATGAAATTCATTTTTTTATTCATGATTTTGAGGCTTATTTGATATGATTAATTCTTTAACATCTATGTCTAATATGTTTGCTATTTCCATTAGTATTTCTAATCTTGGCTGTTGTCTATTTTGCACATAACCATTCACCATGTTGTAACTTTTCCCAAGTTTCTCAGCTAACCAAGTCTGTTTTATTCCTTTGTCCTCAAGCACTTCTTTTATTCGGTTCATATCCGTATAAATTTAAGTTGCTAAAATAGCACAAAATTCTCGTTTATCTCATTTTTCAATATAGATTTCGTTCGTTTCATTGTTAGTCTGTCCGAGCGTTGGCAAAAAAATAGGCTCTTTTGCTTTTTCAGCATGTTGCAGAGAACTCCTTATATCCGCACCCAACATACACCTATCCCATTTTAAATACCGGGATAAGCGTATGTTTAATTGCTTTTATCACCTTTTGTTAGGCAAGTGAAGTATTACCCAACTCCCGAATATAAACAACTCATTTCTAATACACACACTTTCAACAAAAATACCGTATTTCTCGCAATTTTGGTTTTGGGCTTGTGATGGCTTTTTCTTTTTTATCCTCCAAAAAACATTTTCACAATCTATTTGTTTGTTTAAACATCTATTTTTGTTACCTTGGTATATTATGAAAAAGAAATTAATTATTGGGGGTATAATTGTGGTTGCAGTCGGTGCTGCGGCATTATTTTTAATCCCCTGGGGAGAATACGAGTCCAAACTGCAGAAATCAGAACTTTCTGAAACTACCGATTACGGGAACACTGAAAAAGCGGAAGAAGATCTTCCTCCTTCACTGGATCGTTTGGAAGGCACTTATTATGTCAACAGTAAAAAAGGTGATGGCGCTGAAATTCTTTTTCATGTGGATGGTTTAAAAAATACAAAAGGAGGATTTGATGAGTTTGAAGTCACTTTTGAAGTTCCGGATGATTTTAAAACTTCACAATTAGATGTAATCATTCAAACCAAATCCATCAATACCGGGAACACCATGCGCGATAAGCATTTACGAGAAGCTGACTTTTTTCACATAGAGCAATATCCCACTACTGAATATCACGCTTCACAAATCGTATTGGGTGACACTTCTTACCTGGCTAAGGGCGAGCTTACCCTAAACGGAAAAACGAAGGCCCTTGATTTACCTTTCAAACATTTGGGAAGCGGCGGTGAAGGAGAAAATGCTTTTGAAGCTTTTGAAGGAGTGTTTGAATTTGACCGCACCCAATACGGGCAAGAAGGGTTTTCAGGCGTGGGAGATGTCATCCGCTTATCTTTTTATTGCGAACTCAAAAAGCAATAAATGTCTTAATAAAAGGAGTTGCGTGTAGCATTTTTTTATATTTACTGCATACTAATCGTGTCTGTTCTTATTTCGTTGATGTGCATGTTCAACTTCAAAAATCATATCCTTAATCTGCGTTTTTTACTTGCCTTATTTTGTGTAGGGTTGATGCTGAGTGGGTTTTCTCAACTTCCAAAAGCGTGGATGGGACAGTATGCGGGGGAATTATCCTCTATAAATATTCAGGGAGAAGAAAGCACCTACGCCATGGAGTTAATAATTGAAGTGGAAAATGATAGTGCGTATGCCTTTACGATCATCTATGGAAAAGATAGCTTAAAGCAAGTTCGTGCCTACACTTTAAGGCAGATAGGAGAAAATCGCTTTATGTTGGATGAGAATAACGGTATATTTCTGAACATGAATTTAATTGGAGATCGCCTGTTCAGTGTGTTTGAGGTGGAGGGCAACTTTTTACACCTTTGTTATCGAAAGACGAAAAAAGGAATTGATTTTGAACTCACCTCTTCCAGAAAAGCTGAAATTTCCGGTGGGATAACCCATGAAGATGGGGAAGCAATTCCTGCCGTTCAGTCATATTCTGTACTTGCTTATCAATCTGCTCACCTGAATCGAAAAAAATGAGTTTTTCAGAAAAATTTGCAGCCACTTATAAGCGTGTTCTCCCGGCTCCTTTTACCATAGCCATTTTACTGACCATCCTGACTTTTTTATTGGCCTTGGTTTTTACAAAGCCGGATGAATTGTCTGCTGGCACCTATTCCATAAAACTGCTAAAAAGTTGGGAAGAAGGGCTCTGGAAAGAAGATGGCGGAGGACTTTATTTTGCTTTTCAAATGATGTTGATGCTCATTCTTGGGCATATTTTGGCACTTTCCAAACCGGTCAATTCTCTCATCAACCGCTTGACAGCTCCTTGTACAAACTCAGCAAACACCGCTTTTATTGTCGCTTTAAGCACAGTGATTGTCAGTTTATTTAACTGGGGATTAGGCTTGATCTTTGGTGCGATTCTAGCCCGCAAGGTGGGGGAGCAATTTTACAAACGCGGACAACCATTAAATTATCCGCTAGTGGGTGCTGCTGCTTATTCGGGATTAATGGTTTGGCATGGAGGTATTTCAGGATCCGCACCCATAAAAGCAGCCGATAAAGGAAATTTGCATGAACTCACAGCAGGAATGGGCTTGGACGTAAGCAGCATTCCTGAATCCGTTCAAATGGGAGAAACTGTTTTTTCCACTATGAATATAGTTGTTTCTTTGTTGCTCTTATTGCTTTTACCCCTTGGCATGTATTTGTTGGGGAGTAAAGAAAAGAACTACCGGGATCTTCCTGCACCCATAGTGCTTGAAAAACAACAATATTCAGCAAAAGAAGGGGCTGAAAAGTTAGATCATTCCCGTATATTAGTGAGCCTTTTTGCCGGAGTCATTCTTTTTTACGCTTTCCATAAAGCTGTGATTCAACCCGCTGAACTTTCTCTGAAGTTTCTCACGCCCAACTTTATCAACTTTGTATTACTGGGATTGGGTTTACTCTTTCACGGCAGTGTTGCAAAATTTGTAAGCGGTGCCAATAAAGCCATAGTCAGTACCACAGGAATTTTACTGCAATTTCCGCTTTATTTTGGAATCCTGGGCATTATGGTGGGTTCCGGATTAATCCTGCAAATTTCAGATTGGTTTGTTGCCATTAGTACAGAGACTTCTTTCCCGATTTACACTTTTTTCTCTGCCGGTTTAGTCAATGTTTTTGTTCCCAGTGGAGGTGGACAGTGGGCAGTTCAGGGGCCGGTCATTATCGCAGCAGCTCAAGAACTGGGCGTTTCTTATCCAAAGGCAATCATGGCACTTTCTTACGGAGACCAACTTACCAATATGATTCAACCCTTTTGGGCATTGCCTTTACTTGGAATTACCGGACTCAAAGCCAGAGACATTCTTCCCTATACGCTTTTCTTGTTCCTTATGGGACTCCTCATTTTTATCAGTGGATTACTTCTTTTTTAGCCCATTTATTTTCAGGAGGTAAGGGCCAAAACATAATCGCCAATAAATAGAAAGGAAACCAAATTTGATGCAGCAATAACACCAGCAAATCTGTCCATTTAAAAGTTCTTTTTTCTGCCCGATATAAACATCCTTCTACCCCTAATTTAATGCTTATAGGAATTAAAAAGTACGCCGAATAAAACAATCCCATTAAAGAAAGAAACATCCCACATTCAACAATAAAAAGAAAAGCAGCAAAAAAAACTACCTCTTTTGTTATTAACTTATTCATTTTAAACGCCCAGCGTTTTCTTTGCTGAAGCAATGCTTTAAAGGATGATGGTGCAGCTGTCGTCACGGAGAGATGTGAATCAGCTGTGGTATTTATTCTTGCACCTTCTTTTTTAAAAGCCGCCAATAAAAATAGATCATCTCCCGACACTTCTTTGTGATCTGTTCTAAGTGGTGCGGTCTTCAAATACAGTGATTTTGAAAATAACAGGTTCGCTCCATTCGCAAAAAAAGGATGCCCGCTATTGATCAAGGCCCGGGTCAACAATTGTATCCATCTAAAATCAACACTTCCAAGCTTAGCTATGAGGTTGGTTCCCTTCATTTTTACCGGCAGCACCCACATATCAGCTTCAGGAAGTGTGGCTAACTGCTGAAAAAACAAGCGGTGCAATTCAACATCTGCATCTAGCGTAAGCACATAATTATACCCTGCGGCTTTAACTCCTTCATGAATTGCAGCTTTTTTTCCGGTTTCATGAGCGGTTATCAAACGATAGGGAAGAAGCATTTTTTGCCGGATGATCTCAGCCGTTTGGTCAGAAGAATGATCGTCCACAAAAATAAACTCAGTTGCCAACTCAGTATTCATTTCTAAATCATTGAGTGAATGGATGAGTTGTTCAATACGTTTTTCCTCATCCCGAAAAGGAATGATGACCGAGAGCTGATCCAAAAAAAATCCACTTTGTGCCTTTTTTCTTTTGCTCAACACGATCAGCCAGATACTTAACAGTAGCTGAAAGCAAAAAATAGCAAGCACGATTATCAGCATTTTCTCCATCATTTTGTTCGCATCAGAATAATTGCCCCTATCAGAGCAGGCAGAGCCAGGTTCAATATCCACAAGATAAAAACAGTAGCGAGAATCACCGCTGTTCCTACACCAAATGCTCCTAAAATAAACAAAGCGGTGGCTTCCCGCACAAATAATTTACCAAAAAGAAAAGAAGGAATCATGGTTGTGACCAAATACACCAATGCTATCGCCGGAATCAAGACCAGAGGATTTGGAAAAGTTCCAAAAGCCAAAAGCAAGAGGTAAAATTGAACTAAAAAAACAGTATATCTTAATATACTTAATATCAACACAGTAAATTTCAATCTTACAGTAGATTTTTGAATCAGATTCAGGCCATTTTTCATCTGTTCAGAATACATTCTGGAGAGTGGGTTAACATCAATTATTTTAGGAAAAAAGTAAATGATCAAAGCAAAGGTGAAAATAAAGAAAGCTGAAAATCTCAAGGCTCCTTCTCCTATTAGCGTTTGATCAAACCCCACCAACATGAGTCCTAAAAATCCAAATAAAACACTGGCCAAAAACTGAGCGATATTTGAGTGAATGGTAGCAATCACAGCTTTTGTCCGTAATTCCTTTTCCATGCTGACGGTTCGTCCGATAAAATTCCCTACTCTATTGGGGGTAAGTAAACTTGTGCTAATTCCCGCCAAGACAGAAGAAACGGATAAAAGGAAAGGTTGCGGTCGAATTATTTTTACCAACAAATGCCACTTAAGCGATTCAATTAACCAGTTAATCGGCATCAATACGAAGGCGCCAACAAAAAGCAATCTCGCCTGCGGATGCAAAGACAATTCCGCTATATCTCCCGGAAATTTCTCTTCTGCATGAAGCGTAGAAAAAACTTTCCATCCTATAAAAAACAATAAAGCCAATCCGAAAATCAGCTTTACCGTTCTTTTTTGTTCTTTTATTTTAATCAAGGATTAAAAATTCGTATTCCATCTGGTTTTCTTTTCCTGAAGTAGTGGTCGCAACTGTTCAGCCGCCCATTTAAATTTAAGATTACCTGCATTTACTGCTTGATTGATATACAACTCTGCCTGATCAAATTCACCCATCCAGATATATGCTTCTGCAATATTACAGTAAAGAAGGCCGGTTACTTTATCATTCACCCGGGCTTTATTATCGTTCATATCACTTTCTTCCAACATCTTTTTCCAAATGCTAATTGCCTCATTTAATTTTGGTTTGGCAGCAGATCGGTCTTTTTTCTGACTGACCTTACTATAGCCCTGACTGGCTAAAGTGTACGCTCGTGTAAGATCTTTGTAAGAATGCCCCTTGTGTTTTTTGACCGTATAAACTTCAGCTGTTCGCTGAACAACCGGGTATCCGCATTTATTATTGACAAGAGCATTCAGTTCTATCAGGGCTTGTTTTCTGGCTTTATCTTCCAGCTGTTTATAAAATGTGGCCTCGTTATCCATCCACCACAACTCAAATTCATATTGTGATGCATAGGTTTCCATCTTGTAGGTTTGCAGGGTATTCAAAACGATTGAGTGCAATACCGTCCCTTGAGTCGGCGTTTCAACTTTCACCTCTAATGGCAATTTATAAGTGCTGCTGTAATTGTATTTGGTAGCTGCTCCGGTTCCTACTTTTTTGAACGATATGTTGATATCTGAAAGTGGCAGCACACCTACCACAATGCTCACACCATTTTCTCCCCGTTCAAAACCTTCCAAACTAATCGCATTTTTTACCTTTTCCTCTAAAATATCCGAATGAAGAATTGGTGTTCTCACCTCCGTCATTACCGGTTGTGGCGGATAAGTAGGTGCTGCAGGTCTGGGAGCAACTGCCCCACTTGCATTGTTTGACTTTTCCCAATTGGCCAAAGCCGTCAGATGCTGACGTTGAAGCACTTTTTTCTTTTCTCTCCAGGCAGCAAGTTCTGATTCATATTGAGCAGTGGCCGCTTCCAATTTAATTTGATAGCTCATCAAACTGTCTTCATTGGCTTGCTCATATTTCGGTTCGGTCACCACCTGAAATGTTTTGTGTTGATTATCAATAGGGTGTTCAGGCAATTGCATATAGCTAAAGATGACTTTATTTTCATCAATGCGTTGCGCCACAACAATTCCTGACGCCATAACCAATAAAAAGAGTAGTAGATTTTTCATAATATTAAATTATTTAGATGGATAAATATATAAATTCTGTATGGTTTGGAGGCCTCTAAATCAATTACCTTGCCAAGCGGGCTATCTTTTTATTCGCTGAGCAGATACAGTTTCTTCTTATCCCCCTAAAATATTGCAACTTTTCTGTATTAGCCCATCTAAAGATTTCCGGACTATTACTTGGATTTCCATCCTATTTTGATTAAATTACTACGAATACGAGGTGTTGAAAAAGTAAATGAAAAATTTTTCCCTTCATGGTTGATTTTTTGTGCGTTGATAAAAATTGCTCAGTTCCCGTAAAGGGTAAAAAGAGAATCTTGCTTTTTCTTTTCACTCACCTATTTTTTTTTAATCATTTTATAAAATTAGACCATCATGTCCATTATAACAAAGACAGAAGTAAAAGAATTAGCTCAAATCCGAAAAGCTAATTGTGTGTCGATTTATATCCCCACACATAGGTTTGGAGAGCCGACCTTAGAAGGAAAAGATGCCTTACAACTCAAAAATCAATTGAAGGCAATTAAGCAAAAATTAACGGCTTCGGGTATGCATGCCGACGAGGCAGACCGTTACTTAAAACCCGCTTCAGATTTATTAAAGGATTCCGAGTTTTGGAGAAATCAGTCAGACGGCCTGGCAATATTTATAGCAGAAGGTGTTTTTCAGAAGTACACCCTGCCTATCCATTTTGAGGCATTTAATTACCTTTCAGAGGAGTTTTATTTGAAGCCTTTAATGCCGTTTTTCAATGATAATGGACGGTTTTTTCTGCTCAATCTTCAGCCGGGAAACATTAAGTTTTACAGTGGTAATCAATACAGTATTACAGAAATTGATCTGCAGGATGATCTTCCAGAACGCCTTGAAGATGTGGTAGGTTATGATTATGAGCAAAAGACTTTACAATTTCGTACACAACAAGGCGGATTATCAAGCACAGAAGGACATTTTCACGGGCATTCGGATGAAAATAGTGACCGAAAAGATGAATTGTTACGCTATTTTCAGGTCGTTAATGAAGGGGTGATGAATTTACTCAATGATAAAAACAAAGAACCTTTGTTGGTTGCTTGTGTGGATTATCATTTCCCAATTTATCGGGAGGCCAATACCTACCTTCACTTATATCCCGATTCCATTTCCAAAACTTTGAGAGATGTTGATGTATACTTACTACATGAGCACGCCTGGAAGATATTAAGCTCTCATTTTGAAAAGCACAAAAATCACAAACTGAATCAATTCAACGAATTTCAAGGCACGGGTAAAACCTCCCGGGATATCCGGCAAATTATCTCCGCAGCAGAAAACGGTAAAATAGACGCCTTATTTTTAGAAAACAGGGCGGACATCCTGGGAAATTATGATCCTAAAAATCACGAAATTCACCTAAACGGAGAATCAGATAAAAAGGGGATCTCTCTGATGAATTTAGTTGCCATGAAAGTTTTTGAACAAGGCGGAGAAGTGTATTTATTGGATAAAAAAGACATGCCCAATGAATCCTCCAAAGTAAATGCTCTCTACAGGTACTAAAAGAAATATCTGAATTTATTCAATCATTAAGATTTAAAAAAATTATGGAAATTATTATTCAATTTGTACAAGGAGAAAAAAACCCAACTGCCGAGGCTTTAGTCAGGGAGAAGCTGGATGACATCTATAAAAAGTATGACTGGCTGATTAGGGCGGATGTGTTTTTTAAAGAGGAGAAAGACAGCAACCGAGGCAGAGAGAACATCTGTGAAATCAGGTTGAGTTGCCCGGGACCCAGAATATTTGCTCAGTCCAGGGAAAAAAGCTATGAATCTGCCGTAACGAAAACCATTGACGACCTCAATGTATTGTTAAAGAAGCGAAAAAGTGAGTTGCAGAGTTATTAATCTTTACCAAAAGACAACCACTTTTCCTTTGGATTTTCTGGACTCCAGAAAGGCGTGCGCTTTGCTAATTTCTGTGGCCTGAAACCGGGCACCAATGTGCGGTTTAATTTTTTGGTCTTTCAGTAATTTCACGACACCTTCCAAACATCTTTTGAGGATTTGGGGGTTTTGATCAGCAATTGTCAGCATGTTTACGCCAATAATTGCTTTAGAAGTGATGAGCAGACTAATGGGAATCAAAAGCCCCATTTTTCGAAGGAAGTTCAGGGTAGATAGGATTCCCCATTTCTTTCCTGAACGCTCTGAGCCTCCAAAAAGCATCAGCTTTCCACCGGGCGCTAATAGCCGCAGATCTTTTTTAAAAGTAGATCCCGCAATCGGGTTAAACGTAACTTCTAGTTTTTCTTCTTTAAGGATTTTTGGGATTTCTTTTGCGTAATCATTTTTTCGGTAGTTCATGACGTGATCTGCACCTTGCTTGCGCATATAATCCAACTTTTCGTCGCTTCCGGCATTTGAAAAGATCTCACATTTTTTCAGTTTACACAATTGGATTAAAGCGGTACCCACCCCACCTGCGCCGGCGTGAATCATCACTTTATCCCCGGAGTGAAGCTGTATGGCGTCATACGCCATATAATATGCAGTAGCATATTGAACTGCGACAGCAGCAGCAGCAGCAGCATCTATTGTTCCGATTGCTACACATGCCTGTTCAGCGGTTACGGCATATTCTGCATAGCCTCCAAAACGCGTAAAGGCTACTACCCGCTCATCCAAACGGCTTTTATCTACGTCCTCTCCAACTTCCACAATTTTCCCCACTACTTCATACCCCAATATTGACGGAATTTTAGGAGCCGGATCATAGAGGCCGTTACGTGCCATCACATCTGCATAATTCAACCCAAAACATTCTACTTTAATCAAAACCTGATCCTTTGATGGGGTCGGTTTATCTACCTCTCTTATTTCAAAAGCTTGCTCTGCTGATCCTTCTTTCACTAATACTGCCGCTTTCATTCTTTTTCGCTTTTTCCTGAAATCACTACTACAAACTCTCCTTTTATCGGATGTTTTTCAAAATGTTCAATTAATTCACTGGCTGTTCCCCTTATGGTCTCTTCAAACTTTTTGGAGATCTCCCTGCAAATCGCGATTTGTCTTTTTTCACTAAAACATTCGTTGAACTGATTCAGGGCTTTCATGATGCGGTGCGGAGATTCATACAAAACCACGGTTCGCTCTTCTTCTGCAATTTTCATTATCCGCCCTTGCCTTCCCTTTTTATGGGGCAAAAATCCTTCGTAGACAAATTTTTCACAGGGAAATCCTGAATTTACCAATGCCGGCACAAAAGCTGTCGCTCCAGGTAAACAATCTACTTCAACACCTTCCTTAATCGCTTCCCGAACTAATAAAAATCCCGGGTCTGATATGCCGGGCGTACCCGCATCTGAAACCAATGCGTAATTGCTTCCGGCTTTTAATTCCTCAACAATGCGACTGACTACTTTATGCTCGTTATTCAGATGGTAAGGGATCAGACGGTTTTCAATGTCATATTCCTGAAAAAGTCTGGAGGTGGTTCGCGTATCTTCTGCCAGTACAACATCTACCTCTTTCAAAATACGAATTGCCCTGAGTGTGATGTCCTCCAGATTTCCGATTGGGGTTGGCACCACGTAAAGCTTTCCCATTACTTAATTTTTATTTCGTAAAGATTTGGCCAAAGCTTACCTGTCACATAGAGTTTTCGGTTTTTCTCATCAAAAGCAATTCCATTAAAGTAGTCCACACTAGGTGGTTGTGCTTGTGCCAGATCAGTAAAATCAATATAAGAAATGACTTTTCCGGTGGTGGTGTCAATTTTCACCAATCGATTATCGGTATACATATTGGCATACAGGTAACCATCAATCAATTCCAGTTCGTTCAATTGAGGGATATTACTTTGGTCATCAAAAACTTCAATTTTTTTAGTGATTTCAAAGGTTCGGGGATTTCTCCACACAATTTCTGAACTTCCGTTGGACATCAGTATCTGCTTTCCGTTATTGCACAATCCCCAGCCCTGACCACTATAATAAAAATCGGTAAGTGGTTTAAAATTTATATCATACACGAAACACCTTCCCGACTGATAGGTGATTTGATAAATGGTGTCATTCAAAATGGTAATGCCCTCTCCAAAAACGTCTGCCGGCAAGGCAACTGATCGAATAATTGCAGCAGTTTTCAGGTCTACTTCTGCTAAAACCGACATGCCTTTTCTTCCCGTACCTTCATAGAGTGATCCCTTATAAAACTCCAGCCCTTGCGTATACGAAGCGACCTGATGCGGGTAGGTGTTCAGTAATTCCCCCTCTAAGATTTCGGGTACCACATCTGAAAAAAAGATGACCCTTCTGTTATCCCGGTGTTCTTTTCCTTTCCCATCCTTATATTTCAAATAAAGATTTACATTTCCTACACGCCCATTTTTGGTGTCGATCTGTATTTTCTGATCTTTTAATTCAAGCCCATCCTGATACAAGGTATCATCTACAAATAGTTGCAATTCACTCACCAAATCAGCTTGATTAACCCGTATTTCAATGCTTACCGGATCACCAACTACATATTGTTCCTGATGGCTGGGTGAAATGAGTTCCACATCTTTCTTAATCACTACCGGATCCTTCTCTTTTTCTCCCGCACAAGCAGATAAGACCAAAATGACACTATACAAAACACTTCTCAGATAATATGTATGGTAGTTTTTCATCTTTAAAAATTGGCGATCAAATCCATCAGCACTTGTTTTTTTCTGGTGGAAACCGGTACGCGACTCCCATCTTTCATAATGATATACCCATCTGATTTTATGAACTCTTTAATGTAATTCACATTGATAAGGTGGGATTGGTGCACCCGAATAAAGCCGTATTCAGAAAGCAGCTTATCAAACTCCTTCAATGTTTTTGTCACTAATAATTTCGTTTCATCCGTAAAATAGAAGAGGGTGTAATTGATATTTGATTCACACCTGAGGATTTCTTCAACATTCACGATATGGATTTTATCCATTGTATTTAGTGCAATTCGCTTGGGTTGCTTAAAATTTTCCTTTAACAGCTCTATTCGTTCAGTAGGTGCTTTTTGTTCTTTAATTTTATTGACGGCCTCAATGAGTTCATCCGGATCAATGGGCTTTAATAAATAATCCACTGCTGAAAATTTAAATGCTTTTACCGCATATTCGTCAGAAGCAGTGGTGAAGATCAGTTTAAAGTTTTTATCCGGCAAAATTTCTAACAGATCAAATCCCGACCCGTCTTTCATCTGAATATCTAAAAACACCAAATCCGGTTGTAATTCTTTAATTGCCTTTGCGCCACTCACTACGCCTTCGGCACTGCCTACTACCTGAATGTTATCACAATAATTTTCTAAGTCCGCTTTCAAAACGGTAATTGCCTCCGGAATATCGTCAATAATCACTGCTTTTATCATAACTTTTCTTTTATATCCCCCACCGTAATTTGATTATGTGAAGCCTGATGAATTAATTTCTCATCTCTGACTAACAATATCTGTGGAGACTGGTGGATAACATTCAATTCATCAGCCAGGGCATTTGAAATATCGCGGTAGCGAATCAGATCCAGATAAACCGGGGTTACTTCTTCACTTTTGAGATCCCATTCTTTTTCCAGACGATTTTTAGCCATGGAACTAATAGAGCAACGAGTACTGTGCTTAAAAAACACCACCGGAGTTTCATGAGAATTGTGTATGAGTTCCCGCATTTGTTCTAATGAAGCAAGTTCAACCCAGTTCACTTTATCTTGCTGTGCTTTTCCAAAAGAAAATAATCCCATATTAATATGCTGATTTAAACTGTTTTAAAAATCGGATATCATTCTCTGAATACAATCTGAGATCATTCACGCGGTATTTTAGTTGTGCAATTCTCTCGATTCCCATACCAAATGCAAATCCTGAATACGTTTTACTGTCTATTTTTGAAGCCTCTAATACTTCAGGGTCTACCATGCCGCATCCTAAGATTTCCAGCCAACCGGTATACTTACAAACATTGCATCCTTCCCCCTTGCAAATGGTACAAGACACATCTACTTCTGCACTTGGCTCAGTAAAGGGAAAATAAGAAGGTCGTAAGCGAATCTGTGCTGATTCTCCAAACATTTCTCTGGCAAAATAGAACAGGGTTTGTTTCAAATCAGCAAAGGACACATCTTTATCAATATATAATCCCTCTACCTGATGAAAAAAGCAATGTGCTCTTGCAGAAATAGCTTCATTTCTATAGACTCTTCCGGGGGATATGGTTCGGATCGGTGGTTTTTTATTCTCCATTACGCGTACTTGCACCGAAGAGGTGTGCGTTCTCAAAGCGATTTCCTGTTCTCCTTTTTCAATAAAAAAAGTGTCCTGCATATCGCGTGCAGGATGTTCAGGTGGAAAGTTGAGTGCTGAGAAGTTGTGCCAGTCATCTTCAATTTCCGGTCCTTCAGACACAGAAAATCCGATATGTGTAAAAATTTCTATGATCTCATTTCGAATAGTCGCTAAGGGATGCCTTGCGCCTACTTCCATTTCTTCTGCCGGGCGACTATGATCAATCCCTTTTTTGGATTTACGCGTCTTGCTTTTTAGGTCTTTCTGTGCCTGTTCAAATTTTTCTTGGGCTTTATTCTTGAGTACATTAATTGCTTGTCCAACAGATTTTTTCTGCTCATCAGGAACACTTTTGAGCGCTTTGTACAAATCTTTCAATTTGTTTTTGGACCCCAGAAACTGAATCCGAAAAGCCTCGATATGCTCTGCTGTTTTCAGCTGTGTTTGCTCAATTTCATTTACATATTGCGCTATAGTTTCAGTTAATTTCATGAAGGGGTGTAACTTTTAGTGTTTTGTATTGTTTAACTAAAAAACAACGAAACAATTTTAATAGAAGCGAAATTAATAATTTTTTCGGTTCCGCCCTCTTGAAATGTTAAAGCACAAGTGGATGGAGTCCTTGATTAAAAAGGTTTTTAATTCTGTTGGTTTGGATCTAAAAAGAAAATGTCCGAAAACCGAAAACGATTAAAATTTCAAAAGATAAACAGAGCAGATGTTTCGCAGCAGCCAACTATTTTTTGATTGAATACGTCTGTGAGATTAGAAAATGGAACTTTTTATATAAAATTGTCGTATTTTTGCTTAACTACAACGAATTAACATATTTACAAAATAAACGAGATGAATAAATTATATGCCAAATTAGGAGTGCTTTCAATGTTTGTTGCACTTGCGGGGCTTACTGTACTCTCTTCTTGCAGAAAAGAAGGAGATACCGTTGCGAAAATCAGGATTATAGACACTTCAGGCGCTCCGTTTTCCGGGGCTATGGTACGGTTATATCCTACTCCCAGTGTCACGAATCATGGAGCAATTATTATTGATGACACTTTATATTCAGATGGTAGTGGTTACGCTATCTTTGATTACACAGATCACTACAATCTTGGACAAGCCGGATTTGCGGTACTTGACATTGAGGTGAGAAGTGGTGATACTTTATACGGTGAAGGTATTATCAAAATTGAAGAAGAAAAAACCAGTGAAGAGACGGTGATTATACAGCCGTAGTTCCTCTACTGCTATCACATAAAATTATTGGAGCCTGTTTATTTGTTCAGCAAATAAGCAGGTTTTTTTGTGGGTTCTTTATTTGTCACTATTTTTGAAACCATGATCCCTGAAAAAATCGCTGCCTCTATTTCCCCCTCTACTCTGGTTAAAACCAATGAGAAGTTCAACTTCACCATTCATCATCTTACTTTTGACCATTCAAAAATACAACTCCTCATTACAAATGGTTTAAGAGAAAGAGAACAAGCCGTTAATGTTGAAAATAAAGATTTAAAAAGAATCGAACTTTATTTTTGCTTGCCGGATTATTTTGATCTCCACCATAAATCGTGGCCCATAGATTGGCTCAATAGAATCGCCGAACTTCCTCAAAAAAATAATACCTGGTTTGGACATGGGGATACCATTCCTGCGGGGAATCCCCCTACTATCCTGGATGAAAAATTCCACGCCAATCATTTTATCCTTAGCAGGCCTATTCAGCTTTCTCAGTTTATTCCCATGAATGAAACAGGTCTGGATGAATGTAAATTGCTGGCGGTCATTCCACTTTTTCAAAAAGAGCTGGACTTTAAAATGCGAAACTCCCACACCATCCTCTTCAAAAAATTAGAAAAAAAAGGTGTTTCTGAATTAGTTGATACTTACCGTGAAAACAGCTGTAGAAAGCGATTTCTGGGTCTTTTTTAATTACCAGACTTGATAATCTAAGCTTAGGTTTTCAAAGCGAGAAGTAGGCGCTTGTTTTCCCTGAGAAAGAAGGTATACTTCTTTATGAATATATGCTTGAAGTTCTGACAAATAAACTTTCCCATCCTGGTTTTCATCTGCTTTTAATTCCTTTAAACCACGAATTAAACAGTAAGTAAACAAGCCGTTTTTCCATTTATCGCTTTCCATAGCGTATTCTACTCCACCGGCTGAAGAGATAACGGTAGTTCCTGTCCCCCGATTCAAGTCATTAAACATTTCTTTGACTGCCTCATTTGTTTTTTTCAAGCCCTTTTTTTCGCTTATCGTTGTGGTGGTTTTTGAAGTTCTGAAAACAATGTCCTGCCCTCCTGAATCTTCACCGGCTACGATTTCTTCTACCTCATCTTCGTAGAGTTCTCCACTGTGGCAGGTATCCATAATCAGCAGTTTCCGAATCGCAGGAATTCCGTCAAACAGCACTTCCAGTTCACCATAACTCATCCCTCTTTTTTCTGGTTGTGAAAAATCCATATCATGCGTACCGAAAAAATAGTTGTAATCGGCATCTAACACTCCGTGCCCGGCAATAAACAACAGCACCACATCATTTGCTCCTGCTAATTCAAAGAATTTTTTTAGCTCCTGTATTCCCTTTCGATTCACTTCTTCATTCAACATTTGTTTACTGTGAACCTTTCCAAAAACATCTTTCCCAGTGAAAAGCTGTACGACATCCACAGCATCCTTTGCCGCATAATTCAAATTATAGTTGGCATCTTGATAGTCTGACACCCCAATCCCCACTACATATAAATTTGATTTTTCAGTAGAGGTATAATCAATAAACTTTGTTTCTCGCAAAGATTCAGCCCCTTTGCTGTTTAACACACTCACTTCTACCTTGTTTTTTCCGGGGATTAACTGGATTTCTTCTTCTGTATTTAACGTTTTACCACTTTCAACTGCTCGCCCTTGTCTGCCAAAAACGGGAACATCATTGAGGAAAATATTTAACCGCGATAAATGATACTTTTCATCTTTTGCCTGGATTTTAAGTCTCAATCTATCTGTGTTTTTTGAGTAATTTACTGCTGTAATTTCAGGGGTGTGGATTTCAGAAGAAAGATCTTCTTCTTTAAGCCCCATTCTTTTCAGTCGTCTTTGATAGGCTTTTTCATAGAGTTCAATTATTCCCGGATCGGCCAAATCCAAATCTTTCAACAAAATGTCGGGGCGATTGTATTTTATATCAAATTGGTCAAAGGGGTAAAATTTTGATTCTTTTTCTTTCCCTTGATTTACATGATACCCTACATACCGTGCTCCTTTTTTTGAGGATGTAAAATATCCCTCCTTGTTCCACAACACCCATTCCTTATTATCTGCAATAAAAAGGGATGCCGTAGGCGCAATATTTGTCGGTGTTTGAGTATCAGGGGAGGGAATTTGATCAACCGGCCAAAAACGGATGGTCATATCTACCCCGGAGCTCACTATAAATTTCCCATTTTCTGATGTGCTAACACTTCTGATGCCTCCTTCATGTCCCACGAAATTACCTATATGTCTGCCTGAGCGGTTATAAGCCTGAAGAATTCCGTATGCGCCACCTACCACAATATAATCGTCCAAAACAAAGGTGTAACTGTAAAATTGATTTCCGTCCCAGGGGTGAAACACAATAGAATCCTTAATTACTCCATTACTATTTTCAATAAGTAAGATTTGGGAGGGATCATAGCTGTCTTTTCTCAAAAAATTATATTCATACAAGCGCCAGCCGTCTTTGTTGCGTTGCGGATAATTAAATGTAACATCCTTTCTTTTTTCAGATATTTTACGATCAAATAAGTTGAATATTTTTTCATAATCGGCATTTCCATAAGCCTTGGTTGGTTGGTTAGAAAAAGCGACTTCATTTCCATTCAAACCGGCTGAATAATAATTAGCTCCCACCCCTTTCATCCGCTTTTTGTTCTTTACCTGATCTTCTCCAACCTGCCATATATTGATCTCATTAGCTCTACCACCAGTAGAAACTAGTGTGTTTTCATCTAAAAACTCAAGACCGGTAATGAGGTCATCTGACTTAAAGCCCGGACGACCTTCCCATTTCCCTTTTTTTAATTCATAAATATTCACAGAATGATGCCCATTATCTTCTATACTAACGGCAAGCCTTTCTGAAGAAGGAGCCAGTGCAAGTCCGGTAATGGTTGTATTCTCTGGTGTGAAAAAATGTTGTTGTAGGGAAAATTTCTGGTTTAAAAGCAACACCATTCCTATTTCTTTCCCGGCAACAGCAATGGATGTTCCATCTGCTGAAATAGCTACCTCTGACTTAATATTAAGGGCGTTTATTTTATTAAAAAACTTAAATTTTTTATCGGCTTTCTCTTTCTCATATTTCCATTTATACACCATGCCGTCATCATGCGAGGTAATAAAAAAATCTGCCGCGACAACCAAATTATGGAATCCCTTATTTTCTCTTTGATATAAAGTAACCGGAGTCATGGTGTAGGTGTCCCATCTGCAAAGATAGCCACTGGCATCACCAGAAATAAGATGCCTTGAATCAGGAGCAAATTTGAGAT
Source organism: Crocinitomicaceae bacterium (assembly GCA_040880585.1). Classification (GTDB taxonomy): domain Bacteria; phylum Bacteroidota; class Bacteroidia; order Flavobacteriales_D; family Crocinitomicaceae; genus Paracrocinitomix. The sequence continues at coordinate 41,699 of JBBDID010000035.1, forward strand.
CATACACTGCATCTTGATGATAATGCAGACACGCCTTCATTTTACCTGTTGAATAATTATAAATACGGATATCGCCGAGCGCTTCCGTTTCATCATTCTTACCCATCCATCCGGCAACAGCAATATACTGCCCATTTGGGGCGACATCAACAGCATATACCATTCCTTCAGATCCCGGCCCTATTTTCCCCCTGAATTCTTTTATGATTCTTCCCGTTTGAGGACTCCATACAAAAGTGTTTTTGTCAAAGCTTCCTGTCACAATATTTCCTTCATGATCAATGCCCATATCGTGGATAAGCCCTTTATGTCCGTTGGGATGAATGGTAAGATAATGGTCATTATTTCCTTGCGCAAAAAGTGCTGAAACGATCAAAGCAAGTACTACAACGAAACAAGCTCGCATAACTATCTGTTTTTTAATAAACTTAACTGTTCCTTTTTAGATTTAAACTACGTATATTTACGTATTCTTTGTCTTGAAACAAGTGAATATTACTCGAATTAGCAGGTGAATTATTTTATTTTTAATAAATATTTCACGGTTTAATTTGTTTTTTGTTTATCTTTGAACAATAAAGCTTAAGGAAAGTTCATTTTTCCGAACTTCGCTGAACTGAAAAAACTACGACAGATAATCATGGTACGACTTACACCTGCTGAGGAACAAGTAATGTTGCGCTTATGGGGATTAAAAGAGGCGAATGTACAAGACATTATAAACTTTTATCCCGTTCCAAAGCCTGCCTATAATACAACCTCTACGATTGTTAGAATACTTGAGCGAAAAGGATTTGTTAAGCATAAAAAAAAGGGCAGAGGTTACATTTATATGGCCAAAATTTCAAGAAAAGAATATCGAGAATATTTGGCAGATTGGTTATTGGATAACTATTTTGACGGCTCTACTCAGGATGTGGTTAATTATTTCAGTCAAAAAAAGAGTTTGGACGAACTTCTTTAACCTTGCTTTTGTTCCATCAACTCTACTCTGAATCCGACATCAATAACTTCAGGTAAAAGTTCATCTCGCATGCCATGTTCAATCTTAAAGATATAAGTGCCGCTATTTTCAAATCGCCCACCTCTTGAAATGAGTGCCTTATTTTCTACAACGGTACCTGAATTCTCGCCTAACCATCTTCCGTCCGGTTCAGCTAAAATAAACTCCAATGTGTCTTTGTCAGTATATCCGTTCGGGTACTCACTGTATAAAAACAAGTAAATATTTGAATAGGGATAATCAGTAGACGTCCGTAAATTTATATATAAGTTAAGTGGACTTAAGGTATCTTTTATATCAAACTGAAAAGTTTTTATATCCCCTGAATGCCATCCTTTTTCGTCAACCGAAAAGTGCTTCTCATACAAGCTGTTACTGTCACAACTGTATAGCGTGATCGTAAAGGCGAAAATGATAAGGCTATTTTTAATTTTGATCATTCTTTCTGCCCTCTGGGCTTTTTCTGTTATTCTTGCTCTGCTCGTTTTGAGTTCTTTTTCCTTTTTTTGGATCAGCCGGCCGATTTTTGGGTCGTTTCTTTTTTTGATTTGGATTTTCTTTTTGATTTCCCGAAGCTGGTGGGCGTTTTTTTCCTGAATCTTTATTCGGTTGATTCTGGTTTCGGTTTCCTTGTGCATTTGCCTGAGGGTTGCGCGATTTATTTTTTCTTTTTTTCTTCTTCTTTTTTGAAAAAGTTTTATCGAAACGGTTCAAACTATCCTGCCCTACCACATTGGTATAATCCGGTTCTTTCACCTCAATATCCACCACATAATCTTTCAGATCAGCCGGATATTTTCCGGCCTTGTTCATCTCAATAATTTCTTTTACCCGATCAGGGCTAAGGGGCACAAATACTCCCGGAACTGTCGACTCTTTATTTTCCTGAATGTACCACATTTGTTCTTTGAAGACATCCGTTTTTATGTGAAAAGCAATGCCTTTCTCGGTTTTTAATTTTATATCTGCCGAGGGAAATTTCTTAAGCGCCTCTATATAACTGTCCAGTTCATAATTTAGGCAACACTTCAATTTCCCACACTGTCCGGCTAATTTTTGTGGATTCAAAGAAAGCTGTTGGTAACGTGCAGAGGCTGTTGACACTGACCTAAAATCAGTTAGCCAGGTAGAACAACACAGCTCCCTACCACATGATCCGATTCCGCCCAGGCGTGCCGCTTCTTGCCGAACCCCAATCTGTTTCATTTCCACGCGCACTTTAAATCGGTCTGCTAAATCTCTGATAAGTTGTCGAAAATCTACCCGGTCTTCAGCGGTATAATAAAAAGTTGCCCGTTTTCCGTCTCCCTGATATTCTACATCAGATATTTTCATTTGGAGCCCTAGTTGAGAGGCGAGCTCTCTGGACTTAAACATGGTAATTTGTTCTGCCGAGCGATATTCTTTCCATTTTTCCACATCCTCAGTCGTTGCTTTTCTGATGATTTTTCTTGCCTCATGTGGTTTAAAGTTGGATGCTTTTTTTCTTACCTGAATTCGAGCGAGTTCACCTACTACTGATACAATACCTATATCGTATCCGGGGCTGGATTCTGCCACAACGACATCACCAAGCTGTAAATTTAAACCTGTCAGATTTCTATAAAACGCTTTTCTTGAGTTTTTAAATCTGACTTCAAGTATATCGTAAGTACTTTGACCGTTTGGTAATTCGATATCTGCCAACCAATCGTATACTGTTAATTTTTCACATCCACCGGAACTACATGCCCCGTTACTTTTACAACCATTGGGCACTCCGTTCGCTGTTGAGCAATTTGTGCATCCCATTTGTAAAATGTATTTAACTGTAAAATTCAGTTCAAATTTACGATTTTTTAAGCAGCAATGCATTCGATTACTAAAAACATTAGTAAATAAACGTGGCCACCTTTGCTGACATCAGAAAAGCTATTATTCAGCAGATAATCCCATATTAATCAAAAATAGGTCTTGCGGCTGTTTAAGCTCAATTAGTTTGAGTAAAAAAGATAAAAAGAGGTGGTTGAAGGGCTAGGTTTTTGTGTGTCTGAAGCGGTAAAAGAACAAGTCAAATTCCCATTCTAACCAGCTTCGTCAATTTGATAATTAAGTCTGTAAACAAGATCTTTGGGTTTGCATTTCTCTCCAGATGATAATAGGCACTGTTGAACTCTTCCTGTAACTCTGTAATGTTTTTATTATTAATAAATCGGGCAAACTTTTGAAGAAAAGCGGTTTCTTCCTTTCTTAGATTTAAGAGTTTATCTTTCATGTAATTCATGATGATACTCTCCCGAAATAAGTGCAGCCCATATTTGATAAAATTCTTTTGTTTTTCTTTATCAAGGGCTGAAATTTCATCTGAAATATCCATCAGTTCATTTGGATTTGCCGCATAAGCTGACCGCATCAATTTAACAAACAAATCAAAATAAGCCTGATGTGCCAGATCTCCCCGAATGGTTTCAATTGCCTCCACCAAATTCCCTTGAGATAAACGGGCAGCCATCTCTGCAGCTTCTTCTTCAATCTGAAATGAAGCAGATAAATACTGCGTTATTTCTGCCGCTTTCAATGCAGGAACGCGAATAATTTGGGTCCGGGAGATAATGGTCGGCAAAATCATTTCACTGTTGTCACAAACCATTAAAAAAATGGTTTTTTCCGGGGGTTCTTCCAGCAATTTCAAAAGTTTATTGGCAGACTGGTTATTCATTCTTTCAGGCAGCCAAATGATCATGATCTTATATCTGTTGCTGTATGATTTTATAGACAACTTTCTAAGAATTTGCCTGCTTTCCTCTACCGCAATAATTGGGTTTTTTCCACTGCTGTCTAACTTTTCTAACCACTTGTTCAGGTTAAAGTATTTTTCTTTTTTCAGGATTTCATTCCATTCTGTGCGCACATCATCAGAAGCGGCAACCTTATTTGCTTTAGAAACCACAACCGGATAGGCAAAATGAAGATCCGGATGTGCCAGGGATGTTACTTTTTGACAATGGGGGCAATTTCCACAAGAATCTTCTTCAGAGGGGTTATCACATAACAAATACTGCGCAAAAGCAATGGCTAAAGGCAGTTTTGCACTCCCTTCAGGTCCCAATAACATTTGAGCATGACTGATCCGATTACCACTTACTTCTTTGATCAAGTGGGTCTTTAATGAATGATGTCCGATAACGTCTTTAAACTGCACGGCTTAAAATTAAGGATATTCTGGTACGAATTTTGACTGTCCTTATAAAATTCTTACTTTTAGAGAAAATCAAACTTTTGATAAATCTCATTTAAATTAAAACAAGACAGATGAAAAAAACAATTATTTTCTTTTTGGCGTTACTTGCCTTTAGTGCTACGGCTCAAATCAAGGTCAGTGAAAAAAGCGTTGATATTGACGGCAGTAAAAATGGTTTTTACGTTGAAATTCCCTATGCTGATCAAAAAAGCACTGAAAAAGAACTAAAGAGTCTTCTAAAAGATTGGAAAGGTAGTTTTTCCAGTAAGAAGGACGTTTTATTTGCGGATGATTGCTCTTTGAAAAGCATGGGAGAAAATACTTTTGACGCTTACGGGAAAGTAGAAGAAAATGGAGATGAGGGGGTATATGTTTCTGTTGCTATTGATTTGGGGGGAGCCTATTTAAATTCAGGAGAACATAAAGATCAATATAAGGTGATGGAAAAAATCCTGAAAGAGTGGGCTATAGAAGTAGCGAAAGAAGTGATTGGAGAACAAATCAAAGAAGAAGAAAAAGTGCTGAGCGACAAAGAAAAAGAGTTAGAAGATCTCAAAAAAGAGCAGGAAAAAATGGAAAAAGAGATAGAGGACTACAAGAAAGCGATAGAAAAAAATGAAAAGGCGATAGAAGACAGCAAAAAAGCGCAGGAAGAACAAAAAGAAAAAATTAAAACGCAACAAGGAGTTGTTGAAGCCGCTAAAAAGAAACAACAAGGTATCAAATAAGATCCGTTTTTCACTTACTTTTATCCCGACGATCTGCCTGAGGCAGATGTCGGGATTTTTTTATGGGCGAAAACCTAAAATATTATGTGATTCTGCACATCACCATTTTGATTTGGGGGTTTACAGGAATTTTGGGAGACCTCATCAGCATATCTGCAGATAAGATCGCTTTTTACAGAATGCTCATTTCTTTTATCTCCCTATTTCTTATCGGCTTTTTTGTCCGAAAAAATAAAACGATAACACGCCGGGAAATCATTATTTTATTATTCACAGGAGGTGCTGTGGGCTTGCACTGGTACTGTTTCTTTTTATCGATTAAATTAAGTACCGTCTCTATTGCTGTGGTTTGTTTATCTGCCTCCACGCTTTTTATATCCCTTATTGAACCTCTGATCTTTAAGCGTAAGTTTATGTTCAGTGAACTGTTTATCAGCTTTGCTATTATAGCTGGTATTATTACGATTTTTGGTTTTGAAAGTGAGTATTATTTAGGGATTATAACGGGTTTACTTGCGGCTTTCTTTGCGGCATTGTTTACGGTGATCAACGGCAACTTAATCCATGGCATTTCTTCTTTCAGGATTACAAAGTATGAAATGCTTGGCGGCACCTTGACTTTATTCATCATTCTTCTCGTTTCCGGTAAGGTAAACTCTTCCATTCTGGAAGTTCAACCTATGGATTGGCTGTATTTACTACTCTTAGGTTTGGTCTGTACCACAGCAGCTTTTATGGTTTCTGTGTGGGTGATGAAATTCATTAGTCCTTTTACCGTGAGTTTAAGTATTACCATGGAGCCCATTTATACCATCATCCTTGTGTTACTGATCGATTACTACCGTGGGACAAATCAAGAGAAAATGTCAGCAGGATTTTATGTAGGAACCCTCTTGATAATCGGTTCCATTTTCGTGAACGCATACCTTAAAAAAAGAGCACGAAAAAAATTAATTTTAAAAAATCACTAGAAAGTAGTTGAATTAACTGTTTTTATTATTAAATTGATTGCTCTGAAATTCTAAAAAAGAATAGATTTGCAAAATAATAGAAACCAGTAAACCGCTTTCACTATGATTAAGAAATTCATTGTCCCCTATGACTTTACAGATGTTGCTGACAATGCCATTCATCACGCATTAGTCACCGCAAAAGTTGTAAATGCAGAGGTGCACATACTTCACGTTGTCAACAAAAAAGATGAAATAAAGACAGCCCGCATAAAGTTAGAAGGCGCTACAAAAGCAGCAGCAGCCTCTTCAAAAGCCCCTGACATTACCGTTGTTATTCACGTTCGGGTAGGGAACATCTTTGATGACATTGCTGATTTTGCAGTTGAAATAGGTGCTGAATTGATCTTTATGGGAACACATGGTGCTACAGGTTGGCAGCACATTACCGGTAGTCATGCATTAAAAGTAGTGACCAGTTCCCCTGCTCCTTTTGTTATTGTGCAAGAAACTGATATTAATGAGTCTGGTTATGATGATATTGTTGTACCACTAGATCTGCATAAGGAAACCAAGCAAAAATTAACCTTAGTGGCTAATATCGCACAGTATTTTGATTCCAGAGTTCATGTGATCATCCCTGATGAATCAGATGAATTTTTAAAGCACACGGTAAAAGCCAATATCGTTTTCGCCAATAAATTTTTTAATGAGAGAGGAATTGATGTAACCACCACATTAGCGGATTCTTCAGGATTTGACAAGGAAGTGGTAAAACATGCGGTAAAAGTAGATGCCGATTTAATTGCCATCATGAACCTACAGAAACATCAATTATTAGGATTGTTTGGCAGCAACCATGAGCAATACATGATCACCAACGAGGCACAAATTCCGGTATTAATTGTCAATCCAATTGATGCAACCAATAGCTATCAAACTATTTTTACTTGATAAAAAATACATTCAATTAAAAGCCCGGTCACTTTTTTAGGATCGGGTTTTTTTGTTGGTGATTTTTTGAACTTATTTCGGAGCAGGTTAGTTTTTATGGGGAGTAATGCATCTTAGTGCTCAAAAAAAGGTGTAGTCAAATTGATCTGCAGATAGCCTGTACTATTTTTTAGCTGTTTAACTCTTTTTGGTGTTTGATAGAACGCTTTTTTCTTCAACTCAAGCAAGAGTGATCTGCGAAAATTAGCGGAATCTGCGGGCATAATGAAAATATATCTCCCGCAGACGCCGCAGTGAGCGATAGCCAAATTGACTCGCAGAAGAACGCAGAATAGCCTGTACTGTTTTTTAAACTACTGAGTTCTCTTTCACTTTGAATAGTGAGCTTTTTCCACGATATAATCAAGAGTGAACAGTGAAAACCGGCAGGCAGCTCTAAAGGAGGTCTACGGAACGCATCAAGTCAATGTTATTTTCTCCCCATAAAAACTAATAGTAGAGACTGACGCAGAAACGTCTTTATTAACCTAACCCCTTATTTCCTGCTTTCCGTATAGTAGCTACTAACTAATCAGTTGTGTATGTATAGCTTCTTATTATTGCAGCATGATTTTTTTAGTAAACACGCCTTCAGAATGCTCTATCCTGACCACATATATGCCTTTTTTCAGTTCTGCAACGTTTAGTGATCCATTTGTGTTTCCATTATAATTCAACACCTCCTGACCATTAACGTTATACGCAAGGATTCTTTTAATTTGCTCAAAACCACTCCATTTAATCAGTTTGTTGACTTGATCCACGTATATTTTCTGAACATCTTCAAAAGTTTCTATCCCCAATGCCCCTGGACAATCATGGGCCTCTTGATAAAGTTCAGCCACATCATAACCGGTGGACATTAGTTCTGTCTTTTTATCAGAACAAACCTTTATTACCATAGGATAGTAGTTCAAATTATAATCATCAAAAACCGTTCGGTCTGTTCCTTCAACATCAATCATGGGAACTGAATTATCAATTGTCCAATCACCTTGAGTATAACTGCCTCCTCCTGTAAAAGCTTCCGGATTGTTTTGGTCATGTTCCAGCATCAACACCATCACCTGATCTGTTCCGTTTGGGCCATAGCTGTCATATAAAGAATCTAACCTACGCGTATTGTGATAAGCCCAACATGACGGACAGTGGCAGGCAAAAAATTTCAAAAAAACTGCTTTTCCCTGGTTGAGGTAGGTATAAAGATTGTGTTCTACACCATCACGATCTGTTAAAGTAAAATCAGGAGCCGTTGAGCCGTCAGGAAGTTGTGCTTTAGCTGTTGTAACAACTAGCAGGGCAACCATAAAAAGTAAGTGCTTTCTCATAGTTTGATTTTTAGATAGGGTTTTGACGGGCTCGTGATCAATTGCTTACAAGTATTAAGCGCAAATCTGTACATTAATCCTGTTCAACAGACCCTTCATGATTTTTATTATACTGAATAACCCATCTACTACAAAACTAAGTTGTTTTCTATATAAAAATCAATACATCATCCCCACAATAGCGGCCGTCATCAGGCAGGCTATCGTTCCGTCAAGCAGGGCGCGCATCCCCAGTTTAGATAATAATCCTTTTCGGCTGGGCACTAAAGCTCCTATGCCCCCAATTTGGATTCCGATTGAGGCAAAGTTGGCGAAACCGCATAGTGATTTTTTGAACCTGTTTCCTGCTTTACGCTCGCTTAGAAATTTTGGGTCAGTGAAACTTTTATTTAAGTTTGTTACTACTAAATTTCTTAACAAGTTTGAATGCTTTTGGATCAGAGACTCTACCTCCCCAAGTGGCTTCTTCATTATTAATTTCACCCTCCATACCATTAATGGTATAATTGAAATGAAGTATTTCATGCCCCCACATATCAGACCCTTTATCAACAAAAAACTCAGAACCTCCATCACTTAGTTCTTCATGCGAAGTTATCTCTGTACCCCAACTGCATAAAAGACTGACAGAACCACTCAACTCTAACTTTTTCGCATATTCAAGGTCACTTGCATACATAAATGGCTCTGGTATTGCGCCCTCAGCGCCGCTCAAATATTCATTCTTTGCTTCACTAAGCCCAAACTCACAACGAATTGGCACATTACTAACTGGATCGTATTCTAAAACCATGAAAGGTTTCCCCTTTACCAAATGATACTTTTGATTATTCATGTCCAGGATGTAATAATGATTCTCAATATCACCTTTCCAAAATGAATACTTGTCCGTTTGTTCCCCATCCTTTTTACAGGACGTTAGCGACACTATCATCATTATTACAATACCAATAGAAAATAAAAAATTTGCTCTCATTGCTTTTTTTGATAAAATTACCCTACAAAGTAATGATGAGAAATGTGAGTAGTCAGTTTAATATATGATTTTGCTCAGACCTCAATGCCGGGGTTCCGAAAGCTCGGTAGTATCTTTTAGCCGGGATTATATGTATGCTCTTGAGCCTCGTCAATTTATTTCGTGCACCTCAACCCTTTGCAAAAGCGTATCTCTACAAAAATCAATACATCATTCCCACAATAGCGGCCGTCATCAGGCAGGCTATTGTTCCGCCAAGCAGGGCGCGCATCCCCAGTTTAGATAATAATCCTTTTCGGCTGGGCACTAAAGCTCCTATGCCCCCAATTTGAATTCCGATTGAGGCAAAGTTGGCAAATCCACAAAGCATATAGGTACTTATAATAACCGATTTCTCAGAGAGCTTGCCACTGGCCTTTAATTCGCCTAGTCTGGGGTAAGCAATGAACTCATTGAGGATGGTTTTTTGTCCCAACAACTCACCTACCAATACCATATCCACCGCATCAACACCAATCATCCAGACAATAGGTGCCCCTACATATCCTAATAAAAACTGAAAAGAAAGTCCGTCAGAATAGGGCGTGTTGGCTGCAATTGTAGCATTTAAATTGGTAATGTCGCCTACCCATCCTAAAACTCCGTTGCCCAATGCCATTAGAGCAATAAAAACCAATAACATGGCGCCTACATTCACTGCCAGCCGTAAACCGTCAGATGTTCCGTTTGCGATTGCCTCCAGTAAGTTGGTTCCGATTTTTTCTTTGTTGATAGACAAGTCTTTATTGATCTCTTCTGTTTCAGGCACCAGAATTTTGGCTGCTACTACTGCTGCAGGAGCAGATATAATAGATGCTGTAAGCAAATGCTTGGCAAAAAAGGCGCGTTCAACGGGGTCATCTCCCCCTAGAAAAAAGACATAAGCCGCCAACACACCGCCCGCAATGGTTGCCATTCCTCCTGTCATTAAGCACATCAGTTCTGATTTGGTCATCCCCAGTAAATAGGGCTTAACCAAAAGAGGAGATTCTGTCTGTCCTAAAAAGACATTTCCGGCAGCTGCCAATGATTCTGCACCGGATAAACGCATAAACTTTTTCATGACCCAGGCAAACACATACACCACCTTTTGCACAATTCCCAAATAGTAGAAGATGCTCATCAGGGCCGAGAAAAAGATAATGGTGGGTAGCACCTTAATCGCAAAGGTGATCAGGGGCGCCTGAACGATACCAATCCCCATCTGACCAAAAAGGAAATCAACTCCCTGGTCTGTAAAAGAAATGAGTTCCACAAACTTGTCGCTTACTACCTTAAATCCCGTTTCAATAAAGGGCACCTTTAAAACAAGTAAGGCAATAATGATCTGTAATGCTGTGCCTTTAAGCACTAATCCCCAATCTATTTTTTTTCGATTTCCACTAAATAAAAAAGTTAGTCCCAACAAAAACGCCATCCCAATTATGCCCCGAATAATCGAAAGAAAGGAGACCGATTGTGATGTTTTTATCTGCTTAGAATAATCCCATCTCTTTCCCCGGTACGTAAATGCCAAATTGGTTTCATTGAAAGAAGTCAGTTCTATCAAATCCGTTTTATGGACAGCTTCTACCCCTTTATTTAATGAAGAGGCAACAGCTACCAGCTTTCCATTTTCATAAAATTCTGTAGTGGTTCCCTCATTTGGGGAACTGGAAGTGACGATAGAATCAACAATATATTTATCCGGCTCTACATAAGTCAAAGACAGTTGGTTGTCTTCCAGTGACCAGCTTCCATTTATAGTGTCTCCATACCAGCCGTATTCAACAAACTTTTGTGTCTGATCGTTTTTTGAGAATAAAATAAATTGTTTTTCTTCTTTGGGTGTTTGGTCTTCAGAAACAGAAGCACCCCATTTTCCGGTTAGAGGGTTGGGCTTGTCTGCTGAACAAGAGTTAAGAATCGCCAATATTCCCAGGAGCAATATAAGAACGATTCTCTTCAAGGCTTAGTTCCTTTTGTTGAGTTCGTCTCTTATCTCAGATGCTCTCTCGTAATTTTCCTGATCAATGGCCTCTTGTAAAAGGCGATTCAATTCTTCATCAGATAGCGCACTTAACTCGTTGCTTTTTTTCTTGGGTTTTTCGGCGGTCTCTCCTTCTTCACCTTCAGGACTCACCGTCTCTGCGTCTTCCATCTCATCCTCTAATTGAATCCCTGCAGAACTGAGTATGTGTTCAAAAGTAAAAACCGGGCATTCACAGCGAATCCCAATGGCAATGGCATCTGAAGTTCGAGCGTCAATTTCTACTTCTTCCCCGTCTTTTTCACAAATTATTTTAGAATAAAATACTCCTTCAATCAAATTGTAGATCACTACTTCTTTCAATTGAACTTGAAAAGATTCTGCAAATGATTTGAACAGATCATGTGTAAGCGGACGGGAAGGTTTCATGTTTTCCAGCTCAATGGCGATCGACTGCGCTTCAAACCCCCCAATAATGATAGGTAATCTTCGTGCGCCTTCTTTTTCAGAAAGTACAAGTGCATACGCCCCGGATTGTGTTTGGCTGTATGAAAGTCCGATTATTTTTAGTTCTATTTTTTCCATAAAAACAAAAGGATTCCTCAGGTAAAAGGGGAACCCTATGCTAGTAAACGAATTTACTAATTTTGCGCCTTAAATTTCTCGATTTCTTCTTTTAATTTTGGCAAGACTTCAAAAGCATCTCCAACCACCCCATAATCAGCCGCTTTAAAAAATGGAGCTTCGGGGTCGGTATTAATGACCACAATCACTTTTGATCCATTTACACCTGCAAGGTGTTGAATCGCTCCTGAAATTCCGGCAGCAATGTATAGGTTTGGTCGAATCGCTAAGCCCGTTTGGCCAACGTGCTCATGGTGCGGTCTCCATCCGATATCTGCAACAGGTCGTGAGCAGGCTGTAGCCGCACCCAACACTTTTGCAAGCTCTTCCACCATTCCCCAATTTTCAGGTCCTTTTAACCCGCGTCCGGCAGAAACAACGATTTCAGCTTCAGGCAACAAAACATCTCCTTCTTGCTTTCTAACTTCTTTTACCTTTACGGTTGATTCTCCAACACCTGCCGAAAATTCTTCTACAGCTGCAGTATTTCCCGTCTTTTCAATTTGAAGGGAATTAGGGGTCAGTGCAATCACTTTTTTATCCGTATTGAACTTCACAAACCCAAATGCTTTTCCTGAAAACACATTTACTTTTACTTTTCCGTCACTTTCAGGCAATGCGGTTACTCCGGAAGCCAAACCGGCTTTTAATTTAGCCGAAACTCTTGGAGCCACCGCTCTACCGGTTAAATCAAGCGGTGTTACAATGGTGTTCGCTCCTGTTTTTTCTGCTGTTGTAGTAATTAATTTTGAAACTTGTCCCGCATCATTGGTTGTAATGGATCGATCCACCAATACCTTTTCAGCACCGCAGTTTCCTAACTTCTCTAATTCAGCAGAAGAAATTTCACCGTTGGTTACCACTGTCGTCGACCCGATCTTACTTCCATAATAAGCTGCTTCCATTGCCGCTTTTGAAACCGAACCACTTAATGTATCTATATATACTAATACTGACATCTTACTTTTTTTAAATCGTTTATAGGATTAAATTACTTTCGCCTCATTGTGTAAAAGGTTGACCAATTCAGCCATGTTTTCCGGATCAATGTATTTGCATTCCGTTTTTTCTTCCGGTAAGGTATAGGATTCAAAAGTGACGAGATCATCACAAGGAGCTGCTTCTACAATTTCGAGCGGTTTAGTACGGGCAGCCATAATCCCCCTCATATTTGGGATGCGCTGTTCAGCCATTCCTTTTGCAGCACTCAAAACAAATGGTGTTTTCACTTCAAGTACTTCAACTCCTCCCGTTATTTCACTATCTACCGTCGCCGTGTCTCCATTGATTTCAAGTTTTGTTGCCAGGGAAACAAATGGTTGATCCAACAATTCAGCGATCATTCCTCCTACTTGTGATCCATTGTAATTGATTGTCTCTTTACCTGTAAGAATTACATCAAAGCCCCCTTTTTTTGCATATTCAGCAATTTGAAAAGCAGTAAAGTAGGCGTCTTTTGCTTCGGCATTTACTCGCACGGCATTATCCGCCCCAATGGCCAGCGCCTTTCTGATGATGGACTCATCCTCAGCAGGGCCCACCGTAATCGTGGTAACAGATCCTCCCAAAGATTCTTTCAACTCAAGGGCACGCACTAAAGCATACCACTCGTCATAGGGATTTACGATATATTGAACCCCTGCCTCTTTGAACTTGGTGTTATTATCCGTAAACTCAATCTTTGTTGTTGTGTCCGGAGCTTTTGAAATACAAACCAAAAATTTCATAATTCTCTGTGTTATTCGTCTTATTAATTTAGGGATGTTCCCCAACTTTTTTATTCTCTATTCAAAATGAACGGTAAGGCAGCTATTAAATATTTACCCCACCTCTTTAGGCGGGCAAATTTACCAAAAATATAAGCTTAAATAAAGGTTATTTTCGGATTTTTGACCGAAGGGGTAAATTCTACCTGGCGTCTTGTTATTTAATGGCACTTAGGATTTCGTCTGACATGGGCTTTGTACCACTTCTGTAGCGGCGAATCAACTTGCCGTTTTCGTCGATCAGGAATTTTTCAAAATTCCATTTTATCGCTCCGGTGAAATCCGGGTTTTCTTGATCACAAAGCCACTTGAAGATCGGGTGGATGTCATCTCCCTTAACCGAAACTTTTGATGCCATAGTAAACGTTACGCCGTAATTTTTTTGGCAAAAGTCTGCGATCTCTGCATTTGTACCCGGTTCTTGCTGCCCGTAGTTGTTTGCCGGAAAACCGATAACCACTAACTTATCGCCATACTTTTCGTGCAATTCCTGCAATTCCATATACTGGGGTGTGTACCCACACTTTGAGGCCGTGTTTACGATTAAAATTTTCTTCCCTTTAAAATCTTCAAAGGATTTTGTTGTTCCGTCCAGGGTTTCAAACGTAAACTCATATATTGTTTTTGCTGATGCTGTTGTTGCCATAATCAATGCTCCAATTACTATTGTAAATTTCATGCTTTCTTATTTTAAGAACAACAGATTCCCCTCTATTGTTTACAGGTACTAAAATTAACACATAAATCGTTCTTAACAAGAATTTATATCTTTGATTCTGTTCCATAGCATTCAAAAACGTTTTATTTGTTTTGAGGGCTTTGGTTATTCCTCTCTGTTTAGTGCCTGAAGAATCTTGTGAAGGAATGTGAGCGTAAATCAAGTCTATGAAAGAACATTTTTTATTAAATCCGGATGTCACCTATTTAAATCACGGTTCATTTGGTGCAACTCCCAAACCTGTGTTTGAAGCATATCAAGGTTTTCAACGATTACTGGAAGCCGAACCCCTTCAGTTTATCACAAAAACAGGCGTGGATTTGCTTGAAACATCCAAAAAAGCCCTTGCAAAATATGTTCACTGTGACCCTTTGGATCTCGTTTATACTACAAATCCTTCCACCGCACTCAACATTTTTATACGCAGCCTTGGTTTAAAAGAGGGAGACGAAATTTTATCAACTGATCAGGAATACGGAGCTTTGGATAGAACCTGGAACTATTATTGCAAAAAATGGGGATCAACATACGTAAGGCAACCCATTCCTTTACCCCTTGAGTCAAAAGAGCAATTTTTAACTGCTTTTTGGAAGGGCTTGACAAAAAACACCAAGGTGGTTTTTCTTTCTGAAATCACAAGTGCAACAGCACTGATTTTTCCTGTAAAAGAAATTTGTGAAAAAGCGCGTGAGTTAGGGTTAATTACGATCATAGATGGTGCGCATGTCCCTGCTCATATTCCATTAAATATCACAGAAATGAATCCGGATGTTTATGCAGGAGCCTGTCATAAATGGATGATGGCACCAAAAGGCAGCTCATTTTTGTATGTAAAAAAAGAGCTTCAACCAACAGTAGGCCCTTTGATTGTCAGTTGGGGGTATGAAGCCGATAAACCTTCTTCATCACAATTCCAGGATTACCACCAATATCAGGGAACCAGAGACTTTTCTGCCTTTTTGACAAGCCCTACCTGTCTGGCTTTTATGAAAAAGCACGATTGGTTAAGTAAGACCAATGGTTGTAAAGAGGTTGTTAGACACTATTACCCGATCATTGCCAAACAATTAAACAGTGCGCCCATTTGCAAGCTGTCACCGGAATTTTTGGGCCAAATTTGTAGCATTCCCATCCAAACAAAAGATCCGGTAGGCCTCAAGGAATTGTTATATGAAAAATACCACATTGAGATTCCGGTTTTTGAACATACGAAATCTGCCATTTATTTGCGCCTTTCATTTCAACCCTATAATGACGAAAAGGAAATAGAAATCCTCTTAAATGCTTTATCTGCCATTCAGAAAACAACAAATCTACTAGAATAGTGAAAAGGCAGATAGGATTCCGGGAGGTGCTGGCAGGTTTGTACCTGATTCTTGTTTGCTATCTGGTCTTTTTCGGGGCTTTTCGGCAGGGAACCAACACAGAAGTACACTACATTCCGTTTGAAACCACCTACGAATTAGTCACAGCTCACTGGAACCAAACCGTTTGGTGGATGTATTTTTCCGTTTTAGGTAATTTCCTGCTGCTGTTTCCAATTCCTTTTTTGTTTCGGATGCGTTGGGGAGGGTGGAAATCTGTCCTGATGATCATTCTTATTCCCTTGGGCATAGAATCAACACAGTATTTACTGCAAGTAGGCTCTGCCGATATTGATGATGTGATTTTTAACACCCTGGGGTTTGCGGCAGGTTTTGGGGTAAATAAATTGATTAAAAAGAAGTAGGCTGCCTTCTGCGCGCGCCAACTGTGTGCTGCGGAAGCTTTAGCGGAAGCGTAAGGCTTGCCGACGGCGCAACCGCCTGCAACTGCTAGTTGCACTGCTATGCTGTTATTTCGCTAAGCCCCGGCATGTGCTTCCGGCGGTCGCAATGCTGTAGCTTGCTCAATCAAAACAGCCTTGCAGCGCAAGCTATTCGTTTCCGTCGGGGCAGTGTATGGCACGAGCGGGGCACTCGCGCCGACGTCAGGGAAACTTCTGCTCCGTAGGAGCAATATCATAATTGAATGATTGAATGATAGATTTATTCAGCTCCGTAGGAGCGATATTATTCAATCCATTCAAAAAGATATTTTTCATCATATTCAACATCAAATTTTTGTAGCAAATCCAAATATTCATCTTTAAATGTTTTCTTTTGATGATGTTGTTCTTGTTTGTTTATGTAAGCAATTACAGTATCTAATTGTGATTGAGCGTAAGAAAAGGCACCAAAACCTTCTTGCCTGCTGCGAAGTAGCTGCGCTGCTTCGCTCTTTCACTACTTACTGAAACTTTCTTCAGAGTATCTCAAACGGTGAAGTGAGTGAATAAATTAAACTTGCCGCAGCAGCAAAGCTAACTGCGGAGCAGTGCGATATTATTCAATCCATTCTTTTCCATTTACAATTCCACAGATGTATTTGTGTAATTCGTCTTTCCATTTTTTTTGAATTAGGTGTTGTCGCCCTTTTACCGAAAACACGATCTGTAAATATATTTGGGTATATGTGTTTGCCATTTTGTATTTATTTTACAATTCATTTCACCCCTACGGGGCTTTGGTTTTGTATTTTATATTTTTTCTAGTATGATGTTGCCCCTCTGGGGCTTCCCTCATTTCCCCTACACTATTTTTATTTCTTCTTCGGTCAAATCGTAAAGTTGATAAACCAATTGGTCTATTTCGTTTTCAAGTTCAGTGAAGCTAACTGCAGAGCAATTTAGTTCATAAATCCTTCGGATCGGGCACTTTTTATTTACAGTCAGGAAGATGTTTGTTCAAAACATCAGTTTTTAAGTAGTCGTTTTTTGTTTTAGGATTCCACTGAAAACTGAATAGCTCTTTAACAGTAAAAATCTTAGTCGGGTTTGAATGGATTAAAGTTTGAGTAAATTCATCTTCCAGTTGTTGCAAATGGTCCATTTTGCATGGGGATAGTTCTTGTTTGACTGCGAGATTGCCCAAACTATCAATTGCTGCTGGTTTTACTCCACTGTTTAATGAAACCGATACGGTTTTTAAGTTATCAATACGTTGAATGATGTAGAGATCTTCAAAATCAGTATCAACATAAAATGTGTTGAATTGATAGCGACCGCCTGTCAGGTAAATAGCAACGTCAGTTAGGCAAGGTGATGGTTTACTAACAATTCGTAAGTTGGTTCGGTCAATGGGTTGATTTGGGTAGAGTTCAGCCATTGCTTGTTCCATTGCCAATGCTCCAACTACGAGACCATCACATAAATGACCGTGAAATTTTTCTAAGTCCTTGAGAGTGATCGTTTGCTTATGATTCAGCCTGCCTTTTGAAAAATCAGTATCAATGGTATTAAAACTGATTTGATCCGAATCTTGTTTCCCGGTACAAGCAACAAAAATCAAGGTAGAAAAAAGCACATACCAAAACTTCATATCAATTTGAAATAGATGTTTATATAATACAAGCCCGTCAGGATAAAAATCAAACCTGCCACAAATCGCATTACTTTTTCAACCTTTGTGATGGCTTTAAAATACATTCCCAACTTTTCCATACTAAAGGCTATAACAAAGGCAAAGAGAATTACCGGCAAACCTGTGCCAAAAGAAAAAACAACTGGCAAAGCCAAACCAGCACTTGCAGAAAGTGTCATTGGAATAAGCATTGCAAAAAATAAAGCCCCACTATATGGACAAAACGCCAGGGCAAATAATGCTCCGAGAAGAAACGAACCCAATAGCCCTTTCGTTTTGAATTTTTCTGAAAGTTTCTCGGTAATATTTCCACCTTTGATGAAATTGAGTTTGATAACATCAAGCATTATCAAACCAATTAAAATTAGAACAAAGCCGATATACTTTTCGCCATTGCCTTGAAATACTTTGGCAATTTGAAACTTACTCGCTCCAAAATAGATAACGGCACCTATCAGCGTGTAAGTAAAGACCCTTCCTAAAGTGTACAGCAGACCACTTAACAGAACCTTTTTCTTATCAGTGATAGTTTTTGCAATGTAGGCCGTTGCAGTCACGTTAGTTGCTAAAGGACAAGGGGCAATTGCGGTTAATAAACCTAATGCAAATGCCGCTAATAGAGGCGTTTCACGATTTTGTGCCAATTCATTTAACCATTCCATACTTTATAATTGATCAATGGTTTAATTTGGAAATTTGACAATGGATTTTTTCGTAGAACTTATAATCTTTGAAAGAATAAGGATGAGTTCTTTGCAATCATTTTGCAGTTGTTGACAGTTAGGGTAATTTTCGGAATTTTGACAAAGCAATAGCCAATATTCTGTCTCATCAGCTTCTTTAGCAGCAATTTTCATTTTATGAATAAAGTCTGCTTTACTTTCTGCATTTTGAGCTTCTCTAATGTTTGCACCTACAGAAGTTCCCGACTTCAATAGTTGACGTGCAAGAACATATTTTCTCAAATCTTCAAGATGTTCACAATAAGTAATAATCTTTAATGAAAATCGAAAAGACTTCTCTACAACTACATTCTCCTTGTTCCCTTGCATAATTTCTATAATTCAATGTGCTAATTTGGAAATAATCTAATTGACTCATTTCCAAATTGATTCATTTCCAAATTGACTCATTTCCAAATTGATTCAATTTTCAAATTGCTCAATCTCCATTTTTAAGCCTTCTGTGAATTTTTCTTTATCTCCTGCATTCATAAAAGCAAAATCGGTCAAGTCTTTTTTCTTGCCTGTTTTGGGGTTATATAGAAAAAGAGCTGTTCCTGCAGCTTCAAATTCTTCTGCTTTTTTTTCGTTCTTTTTGTCATCAACGTTCACTAATGAAAAGGGAATATCTGAATAACCTTTTAGCGTTTCTCTCGTCAGTTCTTCAATTTTATTGCAGGTCATACATCTGTGTTCTGAGTGAAACTGAATGACTTCAATGCTCACATCAGCATTTGAAGTTGAAGTTGAAGTTTGTTTTGTGTTTTGTTCTTCGCTATTACAAGCGGTAAAAAGCAACATTACTAATGTTGTAAGCGATAAAAAGATGTTTTTTGTTTTCATATTATTTAATTTTTGGTAAAAGAATTTTGATTTTATTCGTTGTGATTAGATTTTCAAGATGTCCCATGTTTTCTCGTTGTTCATCAATAAAATGGGTATGGATAAAATGTCCTTTATGTGTAAATACACCTTGGTGATTTGTAGAGTAAAAACCCAACAATTCACCGCTTGTATTTTCTAGGTGAAAATGTTTTTTAGCTTTACTGTGCAATTCATGGTTGTGCTCCACTTCATTCAGTGGTTTTGAGATGATGTGATAATCTATGGATGAAAATTTGCCCAAAACTCTATACGGGAAAGCAGTATTAAGGTCGTACCCATTTTTAGAAGCTACCTCTTCAATAAGGGTTTGCAGTTCATCTTCGCTGTTAATCGCCTCATCTACTTCAAAAGTTGTCCATTCCGGCACATTGGCATACACAGCAAAAGGAGATTGAATATCCCAATTTTTACTTATAACAACGTGATTGGAAGCATCAACTGTTGACGAATATAATTGTCCATCCACTGCAGTTACTTCTCCTTGTATTCTACCTAATGGAGCAATTGCAAATAAATGTTCTCTTGGAATGGTGTCCCATTGAAGATGCGCAGAAAGATCTTTCCCCATCATTACTTTTTTCATGGCACTAATGGTCTTCACTTCAGGCATTGAACTATTTTGTTTGCAAGCACCCATACCCAGTATTAGCATTAGCGATAAAAGAAGAGTGATAACTTTCATACTGATTTTTCTCTGTACTTTTTTAACTGTTTCCATTTGTCCTGTGTTGTAGGCTGCGTAAAAGTGATTCAACCATCAATAGTTGCTGCTGCTCTCTGATTCTGCAAACTGCATCCGGAATAATCCCCTTGTTTATGATTTTTTTCATCTCGTCCTTTTAGATTAATCTACGCCCTTTATATACTCCTCTACTTCCATGACGGTTTTTTTAGCCGAGCGCCCTACACCAATCAGGGTGGCAGAGGCAAATCCTGTCCATCCTCCATATCCTACCAGCCACAGTCCGGGCATTTCAACTGCCTTTGTATCATCCGTTTTCACTTTTCCTTGCTCATCTGTATCCAATAATTCATCAAGATGGCTTGTGGCATACCTAAAACCGGTACACCAAATGATCGCATCAAAATTTTCATGTGTACCATCATCCCAAATCACCCCGTTTTCATCCATCTCTCTAAAAGAACCGCTAGATTGCAGAACACCCCTTTCACGTGCTTCTTTCACAGGAGGTACCATGACGATATTGCTAAGGTTGTACTTCGCAGCATCAAATTTTTCGCCTTTCTGCTCGGCGTGATACATGGCAGAAGCCACGTCAAACAGCACGCGTCCGTCTACATTGTCCGGTAGAAATTCAGGCTCTTTTCTTGTAGACCATTTTGCTGTAGCCACTTTTGATATTTCTGCCAGTATCTGCGCCCCACTGTTTCCTTCTCCTACAACCAAAACCTTTTGACCGCTAAATTCCTTTGCATTTCGGTAGCCCGAAGAATGAAGTTGTACACCCTGGAATTTTTCCCACCCAGGTATAGGAGGAATAAAAGGTTTTCCAAAAGTCCCGGTTGCAGAAATTACCGCTTTGGACTGGTAGGTGCCATCAGAAGTTTTAATTGTAAAAAGATCACTGTCCTTAGTAACCTCAAGCACTTTCACGGGGCGCTGTACCGGTAATTCATATCTTTTTTCGTATGCACATAAATAAGAGATTACCTCTTCCCTGTCGGGGAATTCCTCTTTAGATTCAGGCATAAACCAGCCCGGAAGAGAGCTGTATTCAGGCGGCGAGAATAGTGTTAGGGAATCCCAGGCATTTAGCCAGGCTCCTCCACATTCGGGTGAGGCGTCTAATATTAAATAGTTAATCTCTGTTCTGCGTAAGAAATAGCCGCAGGCAAGTGCGCTTTGACCACCTCCAATAATAATAAGGTCTCTTTGGTCCATATTAATTTATGTTTTTAGATGGCTGAGTTTCTATTTTCATAATAATACATTAAATAAAAATCCTGAAAGGATAATGAAAAGTGTAACCACCCCGAAATAAATGGCAATCAATTTTATTGTCATTACTTTTTTAAGCAAAGTCGCTTCAGGAATAGATAAGCCTACTGTTGCCATCATAAATGCTATTGCCGTGCCCAGAGGAACCCCTTTAGCAACAAATACCTGAATAATCGGAACAATCCCTGCCGCATTCGCATACATGGGGACTGCTACAATAACTGCGAGCGGAACTGTCCACCATTGTCCACCGCCCAGATATTGGCCAAAGAAATTTTCAGGTACATAGCCATGCATGGCTGCACCAATGGCAATACCGATAATCACATAAAGCAGCACACCCCTTACAATTTCCCAGGCACTCCGCGTAATTTCAGGCAAGCGCTGAACGAAAGTTAGCTTTTCTTCATCAAATTCATTCTGTTGTTTTTTATTTTCAAGAATTTTCTTTACCCAATCTGATAGCAATGGTTCAAGGTTGAATTTACCCAACAACCAACCTCCAATTGTTCCTAATAAAATACCCGAAATGGCATAAATCAATGTGGCTTTGATTCCAAACATTCCGATAAACATGGCGATAGCCACTTCATTTACCAAGGGCGAAGTAATTAGAAAAGCGAACGTCACACCTAAAGGAATTCCACCTTGAACAAAGCCAATAAATAAAGGCACAGATGAACACGAGCAAAAAGGGGTAATTGCTCCAAAAATGGCAGCAAAAAAGTATTCTAATCCATAGAGTTTTTTTCTATTGAGATAACCTTTGAGTTTTTCAATAGGCAAATAAGCATTTACAATGCCCATTATAAACACGATCACAAATAATAGCAATAGGATTTTCAGTGTGTCGTACACAAAGAAATTTAGAGCAATACCTAAATGTGTTTCTGCGCCTATTCCAAAAACGGAATAAATGAGCCAATCAGCAAAATGTTGTATCCAATCGAACATAAACTAATTTTAACAGCAAGAGGTGGTGCTACAACAAGAATCTCCGCCTTTTTCACTAGAAGTGCCTCCTTTGGTTGGAAAGCCTTTCTGAACCCAACGATTAATACCGTGTTGCATATTAACCACTTTAGTGTATCCGTGATTGATCAAAAACCCTGCGGCTCTTAAACTTCTTCCACCGCTTTTGCAAACCATTACTACCTCTTTATCTTTTGGTATTTCGTTGAAGCGCTGCTCAAATTCACTTAGTGGAATGTTGGTGATGTGAGGAACGTCATAGGCTATTTCATTCACCTCATCCATTTCCCGGACATCTACCAATAATGCTCCGTTTTTCACCCATTCTTGTGCCGTAGTGGGGCAAATCTCTTTTACTAAAGATTGGTTTTCCATTGGATTATTTTTTTAAGAGTCCAATAATTTCACTTACTTGTGCAACCCTGCCTTTGATTTTGATTTCTTCGTCAATCATCAGTACCGGCGTAGTGAGTATATTGTATTTCATCATTTCTTCAATGTCTTCCACTTTCTCGACATTGGCTTCAATATTGGATTGTTTGAGTGCTTCAAGCACATTATTGTAGGTGGTTTTGCACTTTGGGCAACCTGGACCTAATACTTTTATCTGTGTCATATTTTTTTGTTTTATCGATTCAGTTCGTAAATATACGAATTATTATTCGTTGTTCGTAGTATTACGAATAATTGTTTAAAAAAATTATTTAAATACTTTATTTAACAAGGATTTAGCAAGTTCAAAATTTTCTTTATTAATACAGTATTTGGTTGTTGGTGGCGTGATATTGCCTTGAATCAGACCCGCATCTTTTAACTCTTTCAGATGTTGTGAGAGGGTCGATTTAGCTATTGGAAGTTCTTCAGCCATATCACCGTGATAGCAACACGTTTGAGAATTGAGTAACTCCAAAATAGCAATGCGAACAGGATGTCCCAATGCTTTTGAAAATCTGGCAGTCTGCTCTTGTTCTTTTGTGAAATACTCGCTTTTAATAATGCCTGGCATCTTCTGTTTATTTATATTGTTCGCAAATGTACGAACAATAAATTAGAAACCATATTTTGTCATCCATTATTTTGTGGTGAGTGGATGAGGGATTTGGTAACAAAATCCTATAGATTGGAAATACAGTAGTGCGAGAAACTATACCGGAGACCAAACAATTTTGGAAATTGATTTGATGGGTAGTAAGGTGTAGTGTATGGCACGAGTGGGGCCGACGTCAGAGTAGTCGGAAAGCAGATAAATTTAGTCGCGGAGCAGGTAAATTTATTCGGAAAGCAGGTAAAATTAGTAGCAGAGCAGGTAAATTTATAAGTTGAGGTGGTTAAATAGCCGGTAGAGGAGCTTATTTTTATCGTGGAGCAGTTTGTTTTTCTCGTAGAGGAGCTCGAGCCGGTTCAGTAGTAGCTCTCGCGCCGGCGTCAGAGCCCTTCTATTTTTTCGTGTCGTGTCAAGCCGTTTGTAATTTTCTAAAACTGCAAAAAACAAAGTTCTGAATAGTGTCGAAAGGTGTCTTATGGTCAACTGTTATACATTTTATTTTTTCAAAGAAATTTTTCAGACGGTCGGTCATTGTCGTTTCAGAATATTGTTTGATTTCTATTCCGCTACATTTCTTCGGTCCTTGTTCAGAAAATGTCCCAATTACCAAAACGCCTGTCGAATTAATGTTTTGACTAGCAGTTTCCAAATAGTTTGAAATTTCTTGTTCATCTGTCAAAAAATGGAATGCTGCTCGGTCGTGCCAAAAGTCATATTTCTCAGTCGGCTTGAAAGTCGCTGCATCTGTAACTATCCATTTCACGTTTTTCGCTTTGTCGCCAAGTCTTTGTTTTGCTCTGTCAATAGCAGCCGCAGAAATGTCGAGAACTGAAATGTCTTGGTAACCCAAGTCGAGTAAATGGTCAACTAAAAAACTGTCGCCACCGCCAATGTCAATCACTTTTGCAGTTGTCGGCACGTTGAATTGTTTAAAGAAGTCCAAAGAGGTTTCTGGGGTCGGTTGAAACCAACTCACGTCTTTCAGTTCTTTTGTCTGATAAATATTTTCCCAATGTTTTTTACGATTAAAATTTTCCATTATTTTTTTGTCTTTTTATGTTCGTTTGTTGTCAGTCGTGTCGCCTTTTTAGGGTGAGGCATAACGCTATAGCTATGATGAGTGGGGCTTAGAAACTACTAAGCTTGCCATTTGCACACAGCCACAGCCATTATTAAATTTACAAATTGTGGCTGACTTTCCAAGTACCTCCATACTTTCCTGTCTGATGAAACCCCATTCATTCATAGGTGATGTTGTATGCTTTTTTAATTCTTATGATACCTTCTAAATTTATCAGAGGTTTTCATCACGTTATTGATTTTGCCATGCTCCATTCCTATCGAGTTTGTAACAATTGAATAAAAAAGAATTTGAGAATGAAAGAATAAATATGGTAAATCAAAGTTTTCATCTACATCTCTGTACTCATTTACATGAGTAAGTGCGTTTCGACAATCTTTTAGAGTTTTTGCGAAATCCTCAAATTCATCTTCGTCAATAAAACCATTTAGTGCATCTTTTAACGCATTGAGATAATATGAAATTTGATGTTTATAATCTACTTCACTTTTATAACGAGGGACTTTAAAATGGTTTTTATAGTATTCTAACTCTTCGTCAGTAAATTTTATTTCTTCTTTACATTTCAGGATTTTATCAAATCCTTTTTGTTTTAATGTATTTAACTCCTTTTTGGTTTTCGTGTAATCAATTCCATTATCTGCTTGATAGAACGTTTCAATAGCTTGGCAAATATTAAGTATGCCGTTAGTAAACTGAACTTTGGTTACTGTAGAACTACCTTTTTCCCATGAGGTAGAAATTGCATCAAGGAAAAGGTCAATTGCGTCATGATATATATCGTAAATATTAAACCATTCAGATAGGTAATTGACTAGGTATTCACGTCTAGTGTTTTGGGAACAGAAGAACATACCATGGACGAAAAGTCTACGATTATCAACATCATGATTTAAATAGGTGTGATGTACTTCAAGGGGGCGACCTTCATGCCATTTATCTGTGTTATCCGTTGAAGCAAATTCATCAATGGTTGAAATCGGATATCCAACAGCAAAAGTTAAGAATGCGCTTAGTTTTCCAGATAAATTAAGGTATTCTTGGAGAGGAGTAGGCTTATCGAAATTGAAATTCACATAATGCTTGATTTCTAAATCATAGTTCCTTGATAAGAAACCACCCTTTGAATATAAATCTCTAGTTATACTTGCTGAACAATTTTCTCCGATTTGAATCTTCGTTTCAGGAATTGATGGAATTGTAATGATTGTGTTACTTTGAGAAGTATGTTTTGTATCATAAAAGCTTTGAGTAGTGTCAATCCAAGAGTCTAAAAAATTATAGCGAAACGAGTAACTATTAAAGGTTATGTGTTCAGGTTTATGGAAGTGTTTACCTATGAAAACAAAGTTTGGTCTGTAAACAATTTCGTAAAGGTTTTTCGTAATTGCATGTTCCAACATTGGAGCACCGCCTTCATCTCCTGAATGGTTATAGAGCGTAACGTCTCCTTTAGAAGTTCTTCCAAGAATAATCTTACAGTAATTTATAATATTACAATCTCTTTCTAAAATAATTTCACCAGCAATGTCTTTTTCGGAGAAAAGAGTTAATTTGAAATCATTTTCTTTTCGATTGATTGTAAGAATTCCTGGGAGCTTAACCCCTTCTTGTTTTGGTGAAAACCACTCGCCTCTGAATTCTTGTAAATCTTTCACAACAAATAATCTTTTATGTAAATAGCGGCAATTGCACACAACGTCTCGTATAAAAACTGTGCGAGCTGGCGCGCGTGATTGTCCGCAGGAAAATCAGACGCAGCAAGTACGCAAAGCGTTTCGATTCAAGACAGGTTTAAGCATTGTTTTTATATAGTGTTGTGCAAAGTACTTTTTATGGATAATTTGTCTTTAATAAAATTTATATGCCAAATCAATCTTTTATACGATCCATTATCTAATGATCTTTGACCTGTCAACATACTTGTAAAGAAAAAGGCATTGTTCTTATAAAAATATGTTCCTAAGTCTTCGTTCCAAATAAAATTGTATCCTATTCTATAGTTTATATCTTCATCAGGTTTATTATCAAAGAATTTTCCAAGATATTCTCTAGCTAATGCGTTGGTAACTACAAATATTCTAGGTTTACTAGGATCAATTAAATGATCTATGACTTCTCTGGAAATTTCGAATTGCTTCTCAATAAATTTTTTGCCCCTATCAGTTTTATATAGCTTTTCAATGTTTTTTTGATTCGTTTCTCTGTTGTATAAAATATCGATATGCCCCCAATTTAAGTCAGTCTTTTCTGCAACCTCAAAAAATTTATGGAAGTATTTATACTCTTTTTTTTTATCGTAAATTAATTTATGGAAACTGCAACTAATGTCATTTTTTTCGATCAGACGTTTTTTTACTCTCTCTATTAATGAAGGATTTAATCCAATAAATATCAATCCGTTATCTGGAACTTCTTTTATTGAATTTGGAGAAAACTTGCAAAATTCCTCATTTTTATATTCCGCCCACAATTCGTTTAAACTATCTTCAACAATATTCTGAATATCTATCAATTTTCTTTTTTTTGTATTTTGCACAACTCCTTATATCCCTACAAAACATACTCATATCCCCTTTTAATCTCCGGGCTAAGCGTATATTTCAATTACCCTTATCCTTTTCTACAATTACCAAAAAAGAGGCTCAAAGTATATCAGTAATCAGAACTTCAAAGTGCTGCAAAGCTGATGGTGATTTCAGTAGGGCAGTGCTAATCTAATACATTCATGGTTAATTTCTTGCAGCTGAACTTGTTTTTTAGAAAAATCCTGTGGTTTCCGCAAGGGTGAAAGATGCAAGATGTAAACAGCCAAGAACCAAGACACCCTTGCTTCATGGCTGTTTTTAATTGGGTTTTTTTGCAGGTTTATATATGGCACGAGCGGGGCGCTTGCACCGGTGTCAGGGGTTAATAAACTATTGTGCCAACCAACCGCCATCCACTGTCATTGCGTGTCCGGTAACAAAAGAAGAGGCATCAGAACAAAGCCATATAACCGCCTCAGCTACTTCCTCAGGCTCACCCATTCGTCCAATAGGCTCCATGCTTTCAAACTGTTTTTCCACCTCTTTGTCTTTTCCGGTGAATCGATCAATCATTGGGGTTTTGATAACTCCCGGACAAACAGCGTTCACACGAATACCTGATTTGGCGTACTCCAATGCAGCATTTTTTGTTAAACCAATCACTCCGTGTTTGGATGCTACATAGGCAGGGATTCCCGGAAATCCTACCAAACCAGCTATGGAAGAATTATTTACAATTGCTCCATTACCTTGTTTGAGCATTAACTCAATTTCGTATTTCATACATAACCACACGCCCTTAAGGTTTACTCCAATAGTGTGTTCCTAGTTTTCATTGGAACATTCGTGGGTTGGAGCAGTAGCTCCTTCTACACCTGCATTATTAAAGGCGTAATCCAATTTATCATATTTGTCAATGGTTTTTTTCATCAGCAACTGGATATCAACTTCACTGGACACATCACATTTTACAAAAAATGCTTCTCCGCCTGCCTTTTTGATTAAGTCAAGTGTTTCATTGTCTTCTACCCAATCGGCAATAACTACTTTCGCTCCTCTTTTTGCAAAGGCTATGGCAGTTGCTCTGCCAATACCGAAACTTCCTCCGGTTACGAGTGCTACTTTGTTATTCATTGTTTTTTCCATGATCGTTTTATTTTTCACGAAACTACCATAACAGCGTATCGGAGAAAATAACGGTAGTCAGTTCAAAATATGATTTTGGACAGTCAAGACGGGTAGTGTGTGGTACGAGTGGGGTTGCATGGCACGAGCGGGACCCCGAAGTATCGGGACAGACTGCTCGCGCCGCAGGGAGAGAGCGTCAGGGACGGCTTTAATATCTCTAACTAAATCAGAAATAGCAATATTCGGTTTTATGCTTATTAATATATGTATATGGTCTGACACTCCTCCAATGGCATATACTTTTTGTTCTTTTCCATTTACAATTCCACAGATGTATTTGTGTAATTCGTCTTTCCATTTTTTTTGAATTAGGTGTTGTCGCCCTTTTACCGAAAACACGATCTGTAAATATATTTGGGTATATGTGTTTGCCATTTTGTATTTATTTTGCCATTCATTTCGCCCCTACGGGGCTTTGGTTTTGTATTTTTTTATTATGATGCTGCCCCTCTGGGGCTTCCCTCATTTCCCCTCCACTATTTTTATTTCTTCTTCCGTCAAATCGGAAAGTTGATAAACCAATTGGTCTATTTCGTTTTTAAGTTCAGTGAAGCTAACTGCAGAGCAATTTAGTTCATAAATCCTTCGGATCGGGGGGGAATGTGCAAAATAGCGTTGGCTAATCTTCTATTGTTATTTTCCAATTCTCAGTTTCTTTTTTCCAAATATCGTTTTCAAATATCGTTTTCAAATATTTTCTTGTATGGATTTTGAAAAATCTTCGGAACGTAGTCACTATCATTCATTAATGACCTATCGACCAAATACAGATAATATTTAGTCTTTAATTGCTTTGCTTTTTCAACTTCATTTTTCGACCAGAAGAAGGCAATTTCGTTCCTATAAGATTTTACTTCAATGTATCGATCATGAATGAACGAATCCAAGTCGTTGAATGATTGAATGTCATAGCCCGCATTCGTATATGTTTCGGCAATTCGCTCAATTTTGTTAAATTGCGGATGATTCTTTAATCTATTTTGTTCATATTGCAACACAAAAAGTTCTCCCTGTTTCCCGGCTTCATCTTTTTGCTCAAGGCCCTTTCTCAATTGTTCAATAGGAACTTTCCGTGTTTCTGGTTTTTCATGAAATTCGTAAACTACAGTTTTATGAAAGAATTCTGTGAAATTTGAATTGATAAGCAGGTGGTCAGGCACTGTTTGATCTTGTTCTAAAAACTTCAATGATATCAACAAGTTACGAATGGAAAAAAGATCAAACTTGATCAAATAAGATTTTACATAGTATTGGTTCTGAGTATGGCCGAACTTCAAATTATCTTCATTGAAAAGGTGTTCTTTCAGCCCCGCATCTTTTAACTTTTGAAAAAGGCATTTGAAAAAATGAGTTTCCTGAAAGTAATCGGTTGAAGATTTAAAGTTGTTGGGGTCAAATGTTTTTTGATTCAGAAATATCTTGTCTTCTCTCAAATTAATAAAGGAAAGAAAGTCGAGCAAACTTATTATTCCTTTAATTGATCGACTAATTGAAAATAAGTTTGAAGTGCAAAACCGTGTGAATTCTGAAACTCTAATTTCTTGATTTGGACTTAGAGCTTGAAATAGAACAAATCCCAATTCACGCTCATTTCCGAAATTATCATGCTTTAGTAGTTCTTCTAACATAATCTCGAATTATGGCTTTGATATCATTTTCCAGATCAACGTCAAAATTCATGTTCTGACTAATCAAAGGAATTTCTTGACTTTCTAATAGTTCCAACATGCGTGTTTCTTTTTCGATCAGTCTCCTATGAATAGTCTCATCAACTGAATTTTCGGAAAGAAGATAATGGTAATGGGTGACTACCCCAGGTTCCAAGCCAACACGGTGAATTCGGTCTTTCGATTGAATGAAATTTGCAGCATTAAATGTTCGTTCAAAATAGATTGCATGATGACAAGCTTTGTGTAGTGAAATGGATTCTGCAACGGCAAAAGGATTGGCAATTATTACTTTAAAGGGACAATCTTCTTGGTGGAATCTGCGAATGATCTTCTCTCTGGTTATGATCTCTTCCGGTAGATCATCTCTTTCTACTGGCACTTCCCCTATTAATACTTCTGATAGAATATCATTTGCAGCCAAATATTTTTGAAGATTTTTAATATTGCGGATGAACGTACCCCATAGAATTACTTTTTCATTGCTCTGAATTAGTTCCTTTACTTTATTCTTGACCAATTCAAATTTCTTTGGAACAGGTTCCAGCTCTTTATATCGCAATATCTTGTTAATGACTTCACTATCGTCAATATAGAGATCATCCTGAATCCCTTGTTCCGCAAAGAAATATTCCAGTGGTTGCCTTAAAAGGTCAGGATTTGTAGCGGCTTGCATTAAACGAATAAACCTTGCCTTTGTGAGTTCAGCGGTTGCAGCAAGAACATTTTCGTTTTCTTCAAAGTAGCCAATATACTGGTTCTCAATAAAGTCATATATCTCCCGTTGAACCGGCCCCATTTGAATATAATCAGGTTCATGATCCTCAATAGGAGGGAGTCCAAGGTCACTTTTTTTAATACGAATGAAGAATGGAGATATATCATTGACGAGGCGCTCAATTCTTGGATCAAACCGATTTTCAGACATATCCTTTAGCTGGAACACGTTAAAATTTATAACATCCTTGTCCGGCCAAATAAATTCATACAAATTATAAATGTCTTCATAACCATTTGGAACAGGCGTTCCAGTCAGTACAACACGAGAATTACAATATTTTGCAAGTCCAAGTACTGATTCTGCCCAAACTCCACCATCAACATTCTTAATCTTATGAGCTTCATCCAGAACAACCATTACTTTGTTATCTTCTCTTTCTAGAAAGTATCTTAGATTTTCAAGATTGAATGAAACGCTTTGATAAGACATCAAAGTTAGTTCCGGAGTGTCATCAATCGGTTCGATAGAAAGCAAATGATTTTCTCTTTCGTCCTTTCCTACACCTCCTGAAAGTCGTTTGGAGTTCGCTTCTCTTCCAAAACATTCTTTATATTCATCTTCCCATGGACCAAAGGAACTCAATGGCCCAATTATCAACAGCTTATTTACATACTTTGGGTTATCTTTCGGAAGATTTTTCAAATAAGTATATGCTCCATATACAACTGAGGTTTTTCCAGCACCCGGAACAGAGAAATTGCAGGAATTCTGTGAGAAAGCTAAATGAAAAGCTGCTAAGAACTGTTTTGGGTATAATGTCCGTGCGGGTAAATGCCTGTGTACGGAATCTTTGAATGCCTGAAATTCTGCTACGTCAAGATCGTTATTCCAAATACCTCTTGCCTTTGCACTAAAAAGCTCAAAATTCTCAAGTTCCCTGTAATAATGGTCAAGTACTTCTTTGATCTCGGCAGAATCTGTTTGTTCAATCTTGTACTTTCTTAGGACTGTTTGAATTTTTTTTAATGTGTTATCTTTTTCCTTTTCTTCTCTGTATGGAACAGAAATTTGGCCATTTTCTAAAAAAGAAGACTTCAAGAAATCCTGAAAAAAGTACTTTGCCCTCCTGTTATTGAGAATAGCTTCTGTATCGCCAGTTATTATGAATTCATTTCTATCCTCATCTATATTTAGTTCGACACTGCTCATGAGGATTTTTTCTTATGAACCTTAATCAGATTAGTGAATTCATACGTCATGTTGTTGATCTCTCTTACCATTTTATAAACATCCTCATCTTCCAAGAAGGCCTTAACTTCGGTATTAAGTGAATCCAATTTAGCTTTCGCTCCTTCCAATAATTCTAGTGGAGCATTTTGTTTATTTATGTTGTCTAAAGCTTCACGGGACAACCCCATATTTCGTTTTAATTGTGCATCAGTTTTTTTTGCCCACCTGACATCACGCTGTTTTAGAAGATCATCTAATGACATTCCAGGATTTTCCGCCCTATCTTTTTCAATAGAAGGCTCCTCAGCATTGATCGCATCAACGTTTTCAAAATGAGAATCACGGAATTTGTTCCATACATCTTCCTTGCTAAAGAAACTTCCTTTTTTACTTGTTTGACCTATGAAACGATAATCTTTAGAATCTCCACTGTCACTACCAGTTTGCTTGCCTCTGTTATAAATCCCTCTGATATAATCGAAATAGATCAGTTTAAGCTCGTTCAGGTCGCTCTCATCATAATTCCACTGAATTATCTTGGATTTATTTCCCGTATAGCGATTGAGATAGTTATTTAAATCAACAAATGCCCCTTCCGTTTTATCTAATCTCGTATAAATACCGGAATATCCGAGTTTATCTAAATAATCGTCCATTAAATTCATGATCGACAAATACTCTTTAACCTTTGCTTCAGAGTCACCCATCATTTTGCCGATCTCTTTCTCATTAAATCGGTAACTGATCAAATCTTTACATTTGAGGTATTTCTCAATTGCGTTGTAATCAACCTTTGCATCCTCACCCATTTGATAGGTGGTTTCGAGACGCATTATTTCTTTTGGATCATCATCAAGGGATTCATCCAATACAACACCAAGGAAATAGACAGGACTTTCTTTTTTCTCTTGTGCTACTTTTCGAAGGATCATTGATCTCCTGTTCCCATCAATTACAACGCCCTCTCGTGTAACTATACCGTATTCATTCTGACCCTGATCGAAAATACTTTTTTTCGTTATTTCATTAGCAGACTTATTTGACCTCCAAAGAAACTTTTCGATTAGTTCAATGCCTTTTTGGTCAGTAGCATCTATTTCAAACCCTGTTTCCTTGAAATGAGATTTTACTAGACTTGCAATCCTCCCGTTCCATTGATTATATACGAGATAATCAAGATCAATCTCATATACTGGCAACTTACGTTTCTTGCCTTTATAGTAAATGTCTTTGTGGCTGTACGGCTCCTTTGACTTTAACTTGTCAAAGTACTTAACTCTGCTTTGTTTATCCATATCTTTACCTGTTTGCGATAAAAGTGATTTTATTGATTGCGTATAATGCGAACAACTGCTTTAATGGCACAGAGTCTTTCTGTTTAAAGACCACAGTGCCATTTTGAGTAAATTGCTCCTCATCTATTTTCAGATCATCAATAATAGCAGCTACTCTTTCAATAAGCTTTGTTGGTTCAAGATAATCTTCTGCTGACCGTTGTAACTCATACATTTTTTGCAGCGTATTCCCTTTAGCGATCTTTTCTGAAAACCCATTATTAATAACTTCAATGAACCGATTTCCCTTTTTACAATTTTTTATTAGTTGTTCTAATTTCTGATGTAGGTTGTCTGGAAAATCGAAAGTTGGAAATCCTTCCCCATTTCCATATTGCACAGAAGTAATCCACTTGTTCACGTCCTTCCCGTTTTGCTCAATATCATAGTTTGAAAGAGTTACTGTAATATTCCCATCTTTGAAAGGATGTCGCCTGAATCTTGATCCTGTATTGCGTTTTGGTGGAGCTTTGAGTTTTTTGGCTGAAAAGGAATTTAAGTCATTATTTAGTATTAGATCAGGATCAAGTTGAACCAAGGGTTTTCTAATCTCATTCCAACCAAGCTCTTTTCTGAGTTGTTTTGCAAAAGCTTTGGCAACTGATGGACAAACTGCATTTCCAACAAGCCTCCATTTTGTTCCTTCACTGCCAATAAATTGATAGGTAATGGGAAATCCCATTATGCAAGCAGCTTCTCTTACGGTTGGTGTTCTATACTGGCCATTCCCAATACGCCTGTACTCAGATTTGTAAATGATCGCCTCTCGGGAAGTTCCGATTTTTGTTGCAGTAATGGTTCTGCTTGGTCTATCTTCATTTTCTGGGAAAGACATTTTTCCCATATATGGATGGTTCGTTTTCAGAAATTTCGATTGTCTCCATTCGCATTCAAAAAGACCGGTATCATAAAAATGGTCTGTCAGGTTATTCAGATTGATCTCTACCCAAGGATAATTGGGATCAGATACCTTTCTATAACTTTTAGTGCAATTCGGTTTAGGTAAATGCCCCTTTACTTGTTTAAGAGTTATCCATGACTTGAGTGTAGGATCAATTGAAATATCTTTTGTATTCAATGCTTGAGGGATAATTAATTTCTTTCGCTTAATTATCTCTCCGGATATTACCCGTTCTCTTGATTGTGGACTGCCATAGTCAGCAGAATTAATGATTTGCTGGTTTCCCGCGAGTTTTATAGCGACTTTTGATCTCCCGATCTTGTTTTTTGCTGCCCAATCTCCAAGACCTAATTCTTCAAAGGTGTATTCATTACCTAAATGTTTTATTGAGCTTGGAACATTCTCCATGAACCATGCTTCAAGCTTAGAGCCATTCTTCCATTTCTTGACAGCAACTATTCTTAGAAAAATTTGAGTCAATGTAATTCCAGAAGTTTTATCGGCTTTACCTGAAATGTTTGATGAAGAAAAAGTTACACATGGTGGGCTACCAATAATAACTTCAGTATCTGGTAGAGCTTCAATCTCATCTACTGAATGCTCAAAATCAAGAACATTTTTCACAGAACTATTCAATCCGAAATTATGATTGAAAGTTTTTATCGCGGGTTCCCAATGGTCGATACCAAGCTTGATATCAAACCCTTGTTGTCTGAATCCCTCAGAGAATCCACCTGCTCCACAAAAAATATCTATGACTGCTGGCTTTCTCATTCTTTTAAAATGAATTTAATTCTATCAACATAGCTATTTAAGTTGTTTTTTATTTCACATTCCCAAATGACCAGTGTTTTGGAAGTACTCTCCTTTTTAGGGATAGGAGCACGGCCATCACGTTGATATGTATTTGCTTGCGCTTTCATTTACTTGGTTGAAACCAGAAGTTCCCTAATACCACACATTCCGGTTACTTTTACCCTATTTCAAACCATTCAAAACGTCTCAGCAAGTATTACCAGGATACTGCAAAGCTGATGCTAATTTCAGTAGGGCAGTGCTAATCTAATACATTCATGGTTAATTTCTTGCATCTGAACTCATTTTTTAGAAAAATACCGTAGTTTCCGCAAGGGTGAAAGATGCAAGATGTAAAGGGCCAAGAGCCAAGACACCCTTGCTTCATGGTTGTTTTCAATTGGTTTTTTGAAGGTTTATATATGGCACGAGCGGGGCGCTCGCACCGACGTCAGGGGAACTTCTGCTCCGTAGGAGCGATATTATTCAATCCATTCAAAAAGATATTTTTGATCGTATTCAACATCAAATTTTTGTAGCAAATCCAAATATTCATCTTTAAATGTTTTCTTTTGATGATGTTGTTCTTGTTTGTTTATGTAAGCAATTACAGTATCTAATTGTGATTGAGCGTAAGAAAAGGCACCAAAACCTTCTTGCCTGCTGCGAAGTAGCTGCGCTGCTTCGCTCTTTCACTACTTACTGAAACTTTCTTCAGAGTATCTCAAACGGTGAAGTGAGTGAATAAATTAAACTTGCCGCAGCAGCAAAGCTAACTGCGGAGCAGTGGTTTATTTCGTTTTCAAGTTCAGTGGTGTCAACTGCGGGGTTTTGTTTTTTGATTGAGAGAATTTCTACCCCACGCCGGTACGAGCGCAATGTCAGGGGAAATAGTAAGGTTCATACTGTTTAGAGATCATCCAGCATCCCCATTATCTTCTTTAGTTTTTCTGCTCGGCATTTTAGTTTTTCCAATGAAATTTCCATTTCTACTTTTGATGCTCTTAATTCAATCTCTTTTTGCTCCACTTCACTTTGAATGGTCTCAATTTTATTTTTAGCCGCTTCAATGTCATTTTTTAAATCATCAATACCTTCTTCTAAATCATCAATTTCTTTTTTCAATGACTTAATTCGGTCTTCCACATCTCCAACCTGATTTTTATAGTATTGAGGAAGGTAAATTTTTAAAAAATTGAACACCATTTTTTTGAGTTGATCATACTGACTTATATTGTTTTCAGAAGAAACCCATCCTTCACCTTTGACAGACATAAAAACTTCCATTTGAGATCCGTTCATGTCTTCCGTCACTCTTGTATAAAGATAAACCGGCTTACTACCCATCAACTCCATGTAAACTTCTTCTGATCTTAAAATTTCTTTGTTCACCAAAAAACCAATCCCTTTTAATCGAACATCAAATTGGTCTTTTAAGAAATCTTTCCATGCTTTTTTTGTGGTTTTAGTTTCAGGGTCAATATGTACTTCAATACAAGGGACCTCCTCTTCTTCAAAATAAACTGTACCGTCTACCGGTTTAATGTCTCTAATCTGTGCCTGTAATTTCCACGATAGTAAACTAAAGGCTATTAAAGGAATAAATAATAATTTTTTCATAACACTAAAATATACTAAAAATAGTGCATAAACCTGACTAACCCCATTTTTTATTATGATCTATCTCAATTAAGATTCCGTTATTTAGGTAAAAACACCACGCCGGCACGAGCGAGGCGCTCGCACCGGTGTCAAGGATTTCGACTTCAGTCTCGGCTACAATCTCGACTACGCTCGATTTCCGGCTCGACTTCAATTAGGTTGCGCACTCGTCATTCAACTACGCAATGCTTCGTTGAACAAAGTAAACGAGCGCAAGAATTCATCATCCTACGGCGGAGCCGGCCAACACTTCAGCCTTCTCTTCCCAAACTTTAGCTAAATGAGCCATGGTCTTAACCGCTTTTTCCATATCCTGTACACTGACGTATTCGTGTTTTGAATGGATCGCCATCTCTCCTGTAAAGAGATTGGGGCAGGGTAATCCCATAAAAGATAGTCGGGAACCATCTGTTCCGCCGCGAATAATTACCGGTTTTGGTTCAACACCTGCTCGTTTCATGGCTTCAATGGCATTGTCGGTAACAAAGGGAACATCTTTAATCACTTCTTTCATGTTGCGGTACTGCTCGGTTACATGAAAATCTGCCGTTACGCCTTTTGCTTTATACGGCTCAATCGTTTGGTCAAGTAGCTGTTTTAATTGATCTTCATATTTCTGAAGTTTTGCCGTTTCGTGATCCCGAATAATGAATTTTATTGTGGCTTTTTCCATAATTGCGTTCACCGAAGTAGGGTGAACAAACCCTTCCCTGTGCTCAGTCGTTTCAGGTGACCAACGATCTTTCGGCAGGGCATCAATAAATTCACTGGCTACTTTAATTGCATTGATCATTTTCCCCTTCGCATATCCGGGGTGTGCTGAAACTCCATGAATAATTATTTCTACGGCATCAGCAGAAAAGCTTTCGTCTTCAATAGATCCCAATTTGCCGCCATCCAGTGTGTAGCCGTAATCTGCGTCCAGTTTTTTCATGTCTACATGATCAACACCTTTGCCTATTTCCTCATCCGGCGTAAATAAAATCCGGGTTTTTCCATGTTCAAAACCGGGATTTGACATCATAAAATTGGCAAAGTCCATAATACAGGCAACTCCCGCCTTATCATCTGCCCCTAAAAGTGTCAATCCGCTTGCTGTGATGATATCGTCTCCTATTTTTTCTTTTAGATAGGGATGCTTTTCTGTTGTTATAACCTCCCTGTTGTCATCCGGCAAGGTGATGGGTGATCCGTCATATTTTTGGTGAAGGATTGGTTTTACATCTTTACCGCTAACATCCGGTGCCGTGTCCATGTGGGCGCAAAAGCAAATGGTGGGCATTTCCTTTGATGAATTTGAAGGAATCGTAGCATATACATATCCCCACTCATCCATTTCAGCATCTTGAATCCCCATTTCTATCAATTCTTTAACCAATAACTCTCCCAGGTCTTTTTGCTTCATGCTAGAGGGGAAGGTTGTAGAAGAAGGGTCTGCTTCGGTGTCAATTTGTACATATTTCATTAAACGATCACAAACGGTGTGGGTATACTTTTCAATATTCATACATTAATTTTTGATCGTCAAATTTATGAAAAGTACAGGATTAGGCGCTATTTTAGAAACACGACTATTAAAACAGTAGCACCGGGTTTAAGTTTCTTGTTTGGAATGAGCAACTTATGCTTCAGTTAAAGAAAAAGAAAATCTAAAGAGTTAGGTGAGTTCAGATGAAAACCTATACTGTGGGCACGTCTAATACAGTCTGATTTTCTCTATCTCGGCATCTTCCTTAAAGTCAGACCATTTCATTTGAACCGTGGCGCTTCCTCCTTTTATTTCTCGCTTGCATCCTTTTGGGTTTAATACAAACTGTGCTCCGGGGATCGTTTCCGTATCAAGAAAATAAAATGATTTCCCGGGAGAATACCAAAGTGTTGCTTCAGGATATGCCGCCTTAAATTCTTCTTTTGTAGAACCAACCGTAATCCCCTTTTCCGTTTCATAATAACTGGAAAGAATAATCATTTCTTCAATCTCTCTGTTATCATGAAATTCATCACTATTTTGATTCATGATTAGCTCAACCACATCCTCTAACTGGTTAAATACAACATTATGTGTATGCTTAATGATTTCTCCGTCAAGGGTCACTTCTTCTGTAAAATGGCGCATTTTCAACTCTTTTGGTAATTCCGGTACTTCGTTACCCAATTGAAAAATTCCTACCACGTCTTGTTCTATCAGAAATGAGTTTACTCGCTTAACCTCTTCTTGCTCATTAGAGTCAGGGTTTTGGTCGGTGACCTCATCAGCTGTTTCGTTCATTTCTTGCTGTTGGGACTCATTGTTGCATGAGTTGAGAAGAAAAAAGGGAATGGTTAAATAAAATATCTTTCTCATTTATAGATTATTAATGTAATCAAATATAGTGAAACCACTCGTGCAAAACAAAAAAATTATCCGTGGATGTTTTCCGATTTCCCAAAAGACTTTATCAGATTTCCTTCAAACACCAGCCACTCTTGCCAACGTCTCTCAACATATTGGCTATTTCCATATTTTTTAGCAAATTTTAAAAATGTTGTGTAGTGTCCGGCTTCTGAAACCATTAAATCAAAATAAAATGTTGAAAGTTCTGTGTCTCCAATATTTTCAGATAAAAGCTTAAATCGCTCACAGCTACGGGCTTCTACCATTGCTGCAAAAAGTAACCTATCCACTAAACCCTCTTCTTCTGAACCTCCCTTTTTACAAAATTTAAACAGCTGATTTACATAGTCATCTTTCTTTGGTCGCGCCAGAATTAACCCCCTTTTTTTTATGATTTTATGTACTTGATTAAAATGATCGATTTCTTCAGCTGCTATTTCTAGCAAAGTAGTAACCAACTCCTCTTTTTCGGGATTCATTGTAATGAGTGAAATAGCATTTGATGCGGCTTTTTGCTCACACCAGGCATGATCACTTAAAATATCTCCCATATTTTTTTTGGCCAGATCTACCCATCTGGGATCTGTTTGTAATTTTAAGCCAAGCATATCTATCCGTTGTTTTTATTAAAAATGAAGAACGATTGAAAAAAGTTGTTTGCCGTTCATCAGTATTTTCGATTTAACGATATTCAAGAAGACATTAATAAAAGAAATCAAAATTATAGTGACAATTCCCTTTAGGATAACTCACTCCGAACTCAACAACAGTTACTGATTTCAGATAAATAACCACCACCTCTTTTTCTTCGCCATTTGTTTTGGTAAGCTCAAAATAAATAGCCTCTCCGCTTTCATTCTTTACCAATTTTCCACTGTCAAAATTTTTTGCATAATATGACTTTACAAAAGTGGGGGTTAGGTGGAGCGTATATTGAATGCTTGCTCCTGACGCTCCTTTACTTCGTTCTACAGAATGCTCCAATTCGCTGATATAGTCTTGTGACAAGAGGCTTGAAGCCGTAAGCAAAATACCCAAAACAAATCCATATTTTATCATGATTTAACTATTGTTGATCAAATAACAAAGCCCAACGAATGTTGGGCTTTGTACACTACTTACTTTGGAATTACATACTGCTTTCAAAAAACGTTTTTTTCTACTCACAGAAAACCATGAAAAAACTCTAGTAACAAATATACCCTTTTTTTTTAAAATAACTCCTGTTAGCTGTACATTTTGACCTTGTTGTTTTATTTGCCCTTCTTAGTCGTTGTTATTGAATCGTTTACCCATTTATGTTTCGACTAAGTTTTTCTTTCTATCGTTGCTCGATTCATAACTTTTTTTGTAATGAAAATGCTTTATTGGTTTCTCTAATTCAGAATTTTCTGGCGATAAACACTTATTTCCAATGTCTCTTCTCAGTTCTTTCTGTATCAATTTTCGCCTTAATTTCAATCTCTTTTATAAATCTCAAAAAATAAAGCCGTGAAGGATTCATTCAGTTAATTTATCGGAATATACAGACCACTCGTAGGTTAAAGCATCTATTTTAATTGATTTTACATGCTTTAAATAGATATTTCTTTATCTTAGCACAATAGCTCAAACGATAAAAGTTAAATGTTTAAGTACGGATTATTTCTAGGTTTTTCTTTTTCTCTTTTCTGTGGGATTTCACAGCCTTTGAATGATGACTGCTCAACGCCTGATCGCCTATGTGTAGATCAACCTCTGCAAGGCACAACTACAGGTGCGACTGGTGATGCCGTAGCAGATTACAGTTTTTGTCCTTTCCCTTCCGCAACAATATGGTATGTTTTTACAACGAATGCTTCAGGTGGTAATGTGTCTGTTGTTTTTTCAAACCTAAGTTTTAATCCGGATGTAAATTTTGGGCAACAAATTTCTGCTATTATCATTTTACCGGGGACTCCCTGCGACGAAACCACTTACATTCCCCGATCCAACTGTGTTCAAAATGGAGCTGATTTTACACTCACCAACTCAGTTGCTCTTGCACCTAATACTACTTATTATGTTATGGTAGATGGCATGATGGGTTCATCCAACTCAGCAGAATGTGATTTTGATATTTCTATTTCAGGTTCAGCTGTGGATGCCAACTACCCAACCGCTTCCATTTCAGCCATGAACACGGTTTTATGTCAGGGAGATGAAGAACCCATAGAAACTGTCGTTGCAAATTGCACAGACACGGCAAGCTTTGACTGGTACTATAATAACACTCTTATTTCCAGCGAATCAAGTGGAGTTTTTTCTACCAATCAACTTACCGAAGATGGCTACCTTAAACTTATAATAAATTGTGGGTCAAGTTGTGTTTACGTTGACACAACAGACAGTATCTTTTTTGAAGTGACTCCTATTTCTGCAGATGCAGGGCCGGATCAATTTATTGAAGAAGGGGAGGTAGTCACCTTGTCGGGCTCTGGTGAGGGTAGCCCATTATGGTCTCCTGCTAATAGCTTGACCTCAGCAACAGTTTTTACTCCCACTGCAAATCCGTCAAATACAACCACTTATTTTCTAACTGTAACCAATGGAAATTGTATTGAAACGGATAGTGTTAATGTTTTTGTCGGCGAATTGGTAACTATTTATAGTGCTTTTTCACCAAACGAAGACCTCATCAATGACAAATGGATCATTAAAAATAGTGCTCAATATCCAAACATGGAAGTGGTTATCTATGATCGATCAGGGCAAAAAGTTTTTAGCACAACTGGATACAGCACACAAGACAAATGGTGGGACGGCACCTATAAAGGAAAAAAATTACCGGTCTCTACTTACTTTTATGTAGTCGATTTAAAAATAGGTGATGAAGGTGTTTTTAAAGGGCAGGTAAATATTATTAGATGAAACAGTTAATTGGTATAGTATTCCTCTTTTTGGCTTTTTGTTCTTCTGGACAACAGCTAGAGCACTATACCCAGTATCAGTTCAATCAGTTTGCTTTCAACCCGGCAGTTGCCGGAACAAAATCCTGTATTGATATCCGCACCGGATATCGCTTCCAGTGGGCGGGAATTGACGGGGCACCTCAAACCGGATTTCTCAATGCACACGCCCCTTTAAGGTTCGGGAAAAAACAGCGAAATACATTTGGACCTACACATGGAATTGGCGGACAAATCAAGCGAGACGCCTTTGGCCCTTTCTCTTTTTTGAGTTTGCACCTCGCATACGCAATACATATCCCTATTAGCAGAAACTGGAAACTTTCTTTTGGAACTTCGTTTGGTTTTAAACAAACCGCTTATGACGCAGCACGTTTATCCACTGAATTATTAGATCCCGCAGTTCCTGAAAACAGTCAATCCTTTTTAACCTTCCCTGATGGTAAGTTTGGATTCTGGATAACCGATAAAAAAACATATGTTGGTTTATCTGTACACAATTTATTTGGAAATACGCTGGATGAAATAGGTCCTGAAGCTAATGCACAACGACACCTATACTTTACAGCCGGAAAAAGTTTCCTTTTAGAAAAAAAATGGTCTATTATTCCCTCTGTTTTTGTACTTTGGACAAAAGCCACACCGGTCGATTTTCACTTGAGTGCTTTAGTTGATATGGACAATAAGTTTTCATTTGGTCTTGGTCTTAGGAGAACAGATGCTATTACAGCACAAGTAAGAGTAAAGTTCTTCAATTGGATATCATTGGGGTATTCTTTTGATTTTATTATTTCTAAACTTGCCGGAAATATGTGGCACACCCATGAAATTACCGGTGGATTTAATTCTTGTTCAAGTTACGGGAGCTCTAGTACAACGGACTGTCCGTCATTTGAATAAAAAAACAACCTTTTGAATGAATTATGCGTTTAATCATAAGACTAGAGTTAATAAGTTGTTAACAACTATTCTTTTTTTTAAAGAACTATGGTACTTTTAATGTCACATACTATGAAAAAATTCAACCTAAAGCTGCTAAAGCCAGTTGTAGTTCTTATTGCTTTCGCTATTACGCAAAATGTTTTTGCTGCGGATTATTATTGGGTAAACGGTTCAGGAAATTGGAACGACCCTGCACATTGGTCTACTTCATCAGGCGGTATCGCAGATGCTAATATTCCAGATGCTACAGATAATATCATTTTTGATCCATCTTCTTTCTCCAATGAGAGTTATCCTGTAGTTTACCTTACTAATGATGTCAGTATTGGCGGACTTGAGTTCTCAGCTCAAAAAACGATCAGCATATTAGGTGAAAATAATTCCTTGACCGTACAAGGAGATTTTATCGCGAACAGCAAGTTCTATCTCCTTCTCAATCGCCTTGTCTTTTCTAGTAATGTGAACCTTAACCATACTATACAAACAGCTCATCATGACATTGGTGCAAACATTGTCTTTGAAGCAGGCTCATGGACTCTTAATTCTTCTTTAAAAACAACGATAGGCAAGTCTATTTCCTTTGAATCCGGATCGGTCTATTCTAATGGTCAATCTATTTTTTCAGAATATATTTATGCCAACACCAACACTGTGACGTTGGACTTTTCAGGCTCTGTTGTATATGCTGCACACAGCATGAATCTTGAAAAGGCTAATGACCTGGGTACTCAAGCAAATTTCTTCACGGGCGAACTTGAGGTAACTGCCGCTCAAAAAGGTGGTTTTTTAGGCTCTCAATCTACCTTCACCAAAGACCAAACAACCCTATGTGATGACCTGACTCTTACAATCGATATCGTAACTATTGATTATAATGGCGGGTGGAATGTAAGTTGTAATGACTCCTGTGATGGGCAAATTATCATTACTGCTTCCGGGACTCCCGGTCCTTATTCATATAGGATTAAAAACACAACTCCCTTTACTAGTCAAACTGTTTATGATGACCTTTGTGCTGATAATTATCTTATTACAGTGGTCGACTCTTCAAATGAACTAGGCGGACCAGGCTCAGGTATTTATTATCAATGCTCTGTCAGTGAGCTTATTTCTCCGCCACCACCCCTACAACTTGATTTGCTTGGAGTTATTGCAACCTCTTGCCCTACCTCTTGTGATGGACAGGCATTTACTTCCCCTCAAGGTGGTACCGCACCATATACAGTAAGTTGGTCTCCTAGTGGCGAGGTCACTTCTAATCCTGTTGCATTATGTTCGGGTGACAATGAGGCTGTGGTTGTTGATGACAATGGCTGTATAATAGACACTTCTTTTTCCATTCCATCTCCTCCGCCTATTTCAGTTAGTTTAACCTTTACAGAACCAACCTGTAACGGTGATTGTGATGGAGAAGTAGATATTAATCCTGCCGGTGGAAATGGCGGACCATATACCTATAGCTGGAGTCCGGTTCCTACATCCGGACAGGGAACAAATCCCGGAATAGGTTTCTGTGCCGGCCCCATTGATTTATCAATTTTTGATGTGGACGGATGTCAACAAGACACCACTTTTACCATGACAGAACCCCCGGTTTTAACTATTACTGCCAGCCAACTTGCAGACGCAACTTGTTTTAATGCTTGTGACGGTCAGGCTACTTCTACACCAGCTGGTGGTGCAGGCGGGAACACTTTTGAATGGTTTACCTGTGCCGGCGTTTCAACCGGAATTACCGATCAAAACCCAACCACTCTCTGCGCCGGTGATTACTTCGTTGTAGTTACAGATAATGGAGGGACTGGTTGTACGGCACAAAGTGCTTG
The DNA here is from genome assembly GCA_040880585.1 of Crocinitomicaceae bacterium. Classification (GTDB taxonomy): domain Bacteria; phylum Bacteroidota; class Bacteroidia; order Flavobacteriales_D; family Crocinitomicaceae; genus Paracrocinitomix. The sequence continues at coordinate 86,213 of JBBDID010000035.1, forward strand.
TATCACCATAAATGAACCTACTGAAGTATTAGCTGACGCACAGGTATACCAAATTTCGTGTTTTGGTATTTGTGATGGAGCTGTTGATGTGGATGCCAGCGGTGGAACTCCCCTATACTCTTACTCCTGGGTCACGGTTCCCGCTGGTGTGGGTGTTGGTGCTTCTGATAGTTTAGCAGGAATGTGTGCCGGAATATTTGAAGTAACGGTTACGGACGATAATGGGTGTACTTCTGAGCCCGACACAGTAGAAATTATAGAACCCCCTCAACTCACATTATCTATTGCAGAAACAGATCCAACATGTTATGATTTGTGTGATGGTTCTGCCACCGCTACAGCTGGAGGTGGAACACCCGGTTATTTATATAACTGGACTCCTGCTCCGGGAACAGGACAGGGAACTGACACACCAACTGATATGTGTGCCGGAACTTATGATCTTGAAGTGACCGATCAAAATGGCTGTACCATTACGGATCAGGTTACACTTACTGCCCCTCCTTTGTACGATATTTCGAGTACACAAACTAACCTGCAATGCGCTGGTGATGCAAATGGAACCATTTCTGTGACAGTAAACAGTGGTGGTTCCGGCTCAGGATACACCTATTCATGGGCTCCTGCTCCTCCTATTGGTGCTGGAACAGACAGTGTTTCAGGATTAACCGCCGGTATCTGGTGCGTTACAATTTCAGATGACATGGCTTGCGACACCACCTTGTGTTTTACCATCACAGAGCCCCCGGTTCTTACTGTTAATGCATCTGTTATTTCACAGGTTTCTTGTTTTGGAGACTGTAATGGTTCAGCTCAAGTAGTTATAAATGGTGGTGTTTCACCCTATGACATTCTATGGGACGACCCTTCCGCTCAAACCACTGCAGTCGCAGGTGGGTTATGTGCTGGAAATTATATCGTAACGGTTACAGATGACAATGGGTGTGATAACACCGATAATATTACAATTACTGAGCCCGGCCCCTTTGACCTTGATACTTCCCACACAGACATTAGTTGCTTCGGTGACTGTTCAGGCACTGCCACAGTGACGGTAAATTCAGGAGGAATAGGACCCTACAATCACCAATGGGATGATCCTCTGCTTCAAACCTCCACAACGGCAACAAATCTTTGTGCAGGAAACTATACTGTAACCATTACCGATCAAAATCTCTGTGATACAATTGTTCCATTTACAGTCATTGAGCCTGCTGAAATCATTATTGATACAAACGTTATCAATTCAGCTTGCTTTGGGGATTGTTCGGGAGAAGCTTCTGTGAGCGTTTCAGGCGGAAGCGGTGCATATAATTATGAATGGTTTAATGCGGGTACGGGAGCTTCATTAGGAAACAACAACGACACCATTTCTAATCTTTGTCCGGGAGACTACTACGCTCAAATTACAGATGGAAATGGATGTGTAGTAAATTCAGACACATTAACCATCACAGAGCTTCCTGAAATTTTTACTTCAGTCATAAGCACAACAGATGCTACCTGTGGAGTTTGTGACGGCGCTGCAGAAGTTTCTGCTTCAGGAGGGACCGGTACATTTACTTTTAACTGGACTCCAGTGCCTGGAACGGGACAGGGCACCGCAAGTGTAACAGGCTTATGTGCGGGGGTGTACAACGTGGTAGCAACCGATCAAGCCGGCTGTTCAGAAAATATTGCTGTAACAATAAACAGTGTGGCAGTAGAAGTAACCACCATGAGTGCTACTGACATAACTTGTTTTGGTCTTTGTGATGGAACCGCTACCATTAGCTACACCTCTGTAGACCCTCCGTATACTGTTGAATGGTTTGATAATCAGACAGGGCTTCCTATTGGTATTGTTGATGGCCCACCAGCTTCTGAACCAAGCACTGCTAACGGCTTATGTGCCGGGGAATATCTTGCAGTATTAACCAATTCAACCGGCTGTGTTACATCAGACACAATAAGCGTAAGCGAGCCTCCTGAAATTACCGGTTCAATTGTTCCTACCAATGTGAGCTGTAATGGTGCCTGTGACGGGTCAGCAACCGTTTCTGCATCCGGAGGAACAGGACCTTTAACTTACGCATGGAATCCGCTACCCGGCTCTGGTCAGGGCACGCCAAATGCCAGTGGTTTATGTGCTGGAAACTGGGATGTAACGGTTACGGACAGTTTGGGGTGTAATGAAAATTTTTCCATTACTATTTCAGAACCTGTTATTCTTGCGTTTACCACAGAAACCTCTACAGATATCAGTTGTTTTGGCGATTCTGATGGAACAGCCACAGTTATACATTCAGGAGGCATTGGCCCCTATTCGTATCAATGGTTTGATTGTGATACCGGATTGCCAATCGGACAAACTACTCAAACGGCCACCGGTTTAGGCGAGGGAGATTATCAGGTAACAGTAACAGATGTGAACGGTTGTAACATCACCAGCTCTTGTCTTCCGGTAATTGAACCGGATGGATTGACTGCTATCTTAAATAGCAGCCCCGTTAATTGCTATGACTTTTGTGATGGGCTTATGGATGTTGCTGTCAGCGGAGGTACTTCTCCTTATTTTTATCAATGGCAAGATGAGTTCGGCAACCCTCTTCTTGGACAAACAAATGACACCATGAACAATGTTTGTCAGGGAGTTTACAATATAGAGGTTACTGACTTCAATGGCTGCTCTCAAACATTTGGCCCTATAGATATGACAGCTCCAACCAACCCGTGGGATGTAAGCACTTCACAAACAGATGTTTCTTGTTCTGGAAGCTGTGACGGAACAGCAACAGTTACTGTGTTTAGTGGTAACACACCACCATACACATTCCAATGGGATGATCCTTTAAATCAAATTACTCCAACGGCTACCAATCTTTGTGCAGGGGTTTATAATGTAACCATTTCAGACGCTAACATTTGCGATACTGTAGTCTCTGTAACAATTCTTGATGCCTCCCCTGTTTTTGCAAATGCTGACGTAACTCACGTTTTATGCTTTGGCGAGTGCACGGGTGAAATCGCTTTATCTCCTTCCGGAGGGAATCCTCCTTATACAGTAACCTGGTCTGATTCACAAGTGGGGGATACTGCATTTGCATTATGTGCAGGGCCAATAACCGCTACCATCACTGATGCTTCTGGCTGTACCAAAGACACAACCATTACAATTACTGAACCAACAGAATTATCTATTTCTTCTACCTTTTCAAACAATTCATCTTGTGGGATTTGTAATGGTAGTGCTACTGTAAACATTAGTGGAGGAACCCCTTCATACACGTATAATTGGTCTCCGGCACCAGGTTCAGGGCAGGGAACCAACAATGCAACTGGCCTTTGTCCGGGGATTACCTCAGTAGATATTACAGATCAAAACAACTGTCTTATCACAGAAGTATTTGCTATTTCAGATATTAATTCCGAATCTCTAACCATGGACTCAACAGATGTGAGTTGCTTTGGAGTTTGTGACGGTGCTGCAGAAGTTATTTATGTGTGTAGTGACCCCGGATGTACAAACCAATGGTATGATGGAACAACTGGGACTGCAATCCCAGGAGAAACGGCAACCACTATTTCTTCTTTGTGTACAGGTGACTACTATGTAGAAGTTACAAACGCATCCGGCTGTGTTGCTGTTGGGTTAACGACAATTACCGGCCCCACACAAATTATGGCCAATGACAGTATTACTCCTATTAGCTGTAACGGTGCTGCAGATGGGGAGGTCTTCCTCACGCCATCTGGTGGTTCAGGCGCAGGGTATACCTATGTTTGGACCCCGGCACCTCCAAACGGGCAGGGAACCGATCAGGCGCTCAATTTAACGGCAGGTACCTGGTGTGTTGATATAACGGACGGAACCAGCTGTACGCAGAGTTATTGCTTTGATCTTAACAATCCTTCTCCCATTTCTATTACTCCAACGATTACCGATCCGTCTTGTAATGGAAGTTGTAATGGTATAATTTCTGTTTCGGTTAGCGGTGGATATGGTGGTTATACCTATCAGTGGCTAGATGGTGGAGGCACACCAATCCCCGGAGAAACGAACTCTCTTATTAGTGGTCTTTGCTCTGGAAATCATACGATAGAAGTTACAGATGCAGGAGGATGTGTTGCGTCTCTAACTATTACATTAACTGAGCCCAGTCCAATAACATCTCCCATCACAGAAACAGACATTACCTGTTTCGGGGATTGTAATGGAACGGCTACTGTTAATCCTTCAGGTGGATTTGCTCCTTACATTATAAATTGGTATAACTCCACTACCGGCTTGCTAATTGGTCAGTCAGGAACTACTGCAACGAACTTATGTCAAGGTGATTATCATGCCATTATTACAGATAATAACGGCTGTAATTTAATCACTCCTTCAGTAACCGTAGACGAACCTGCTGAATTGACCTGGACACTAAACTCAAATGACGCAAGCTGTTTTGGTGTGTGTGATGGAGACGCTGAAATTATTCCGGCAGGAGGCACACCTGTCTATCAATATGAGTGGCTTGACATTACCGGCACTCCAATTGTAGGAGGCACTAACGCTGCGGTTTCTAACCTTTGTGAAGGAAACTATAGTGTTGAACTTACAGATGACAATGGCTGCTCTTCTGGACAGTTGGCAGTAGATATCAATGGATTCCCTGAAATAACTGCAAATGTCTTCAGTAATGATGCTACTTGTGGTGTTTCGGATGGTAATGCTACCGTTTTTCCAAATGGTGGCAACCCCGGCTATACTTATCAGTGGTTGGATGATGTCATGACCCCTTTGGCGGGAGAAACCAATAACACACTCATAAACGTGTCTTCGGGGATATACTATGTTGAGGTTTCAGATGCCAACGGCTGTACAGAAGTATTCCAGGCCACAATAAGTGACCTTCCTTCTACCACTTTAACATGGGATGCAGTGAATCACCCTTCTTGTTTTGGAGGAAATGACGGTAGTCTTGAAATAACTACAACAGCGGTTAATCCTCCATTAGTATATACCTGGAATCCAGGAGGAATTATAGCAGAAGACCCAACCAATTTAACAGCCGGCACCTGGACACTTCAAATTACAGATGCTATGGGTTGTATTAACTTTTATGATACTACATTGGTAGACCCGATAGAACTGAATGTTTCATCCACTTCAACACCATCTGACTGCGGTCAATGTAATGGTACGATTGACTTATCAATTACAGGAGGAACAGGAAGCATTGACGTGATGTGGAATAATTCATTAACAGGTACATCTATAACTGACCTATGTGCAAGCATCTATGAAGCTCAGATTACGGATGACAATGGATGTCTTCTTGTTGAACAAGTGGAGGTTCCAAATACAGGAGGGTTAACTGCTAACCAAACAGTAACAGCCATTAGTTGCGCCGGAAGTTGTGACGGCGAAGTGACAGTATCAGGGAACGGTGGTACTGCTCCTTATTCTTACTTATGGTTACATGACAATTCTACTTCTGACACCCAAATTGGGCTTTGTGCAGGTTCTTATTACGTAGAAGTATCTGATATGGTTGGTTGTACTTTTACAGTTGAGGTCGTTATGCCTGATCCGCCTGCAATTGAAGCAGTGGCTACCATTAACAATCCTGCTTGTGGTCTCAACGACGGCTCTATAACGGTTTCCTCTTCAAGTGGAATATTACCCCATTCTTATCAATGGGACACAGGGCCAACCACCAATGCAATTAGCAACCTCAGTGCGGGAACTTATACGCTCACAATAACTGATAACGCCGGGTGTGCGGCAGACTTTACTTACGGATTAAGCAACAGCAATGCTGCAGTTGTTCAACTTGCAGCCAGTGATATTAACTGTTCAGGAATATGCGACGGAGAAATTGACACTTTATCTGCAACCGGAGGTACTCCGGTCTACACCTTCCAATGGTTAGATGAAACAGGCGCTCCACTGGGAATAAACACCCCACTTATTACCGGTCTGTGTGAAGGAGATTATATCCTTGAAACCACCGATAATGCTGGGTGTGTTTCTTATGTCTCTGCTTCAATTTCTGAGCCGGATACAATTTTACTCAACCCAATGGTTGAATTTGACCCTAGTTGTAATGGGCTATGTGACGGTCAGTTGATTTCAAACCCTTTTGGAGGAACACTTCCTTTTAGTTTCTTGTGGGATGATCCGGATGGCCAAACTAATTTAACCGCCGACAGTCTCTGTGCAGGAACCTATAACCTGTTGATTACAGATGCAAATGGCTGTGTTGCTAACCAATCCGGCACAATAATTGACCCTCCGGCAATCTCTGTTCTCACCGATAATTTAGTGGATGCCACTTGTCATAACTCCCCGGATGGTGAAATAGCGATCTCCATTTCAGGCGGAACACCGGGCTATACTACACAATGGGTATCTCAAACATTGACTGACACCCTTACTACTGAAGACATTCAAGGCCTGTTGCCTATGAACTATTATTTAACCGTAACAGACACGAATGGTTGTATCTATCAGGACACCATACTTGTAGACACTGCATTGGTTGTTTTGGCAAATGCTGGTTTAGACACCTTATTGTGTTCAGGTTTTGGAACCATTCTAACGGCCACTTCAACGGTTGATCCAAATGCTACATTTACCTGGTATGATACCTCTTCGACAACCTTGAGTAATACAGCTCAACTGGGAGTTAACAATTCTGCAGGTGTCGAATACTATATTGTTGAAGCAAGCTTTAATGGTTGTAGCCACACAGATACCGTAATCGTTACAACAGCTTCTCCGTTTTCAGCTGATGCCGGGCCGGACCTTGAAATGTTTGCTACTCAAACAGAGGTGATTGGTGGAAACCCAACCTCTTCTGAAATTTCACACGTCTACAATTGGACTCCTTCAAACTATTTGTCGGATACTACTTCATCCAACCCAAGCATTATTGAGCCTATGTCATCAGGATGGTATTATGTTACCGTAACGGATACGAACGGTTGTACGGCCATTGACTCTATGTACCTTGAACTCCGGCCGGAGCTCGTCATTCCTGATGGTATTTCGCCGGATGGAAACGGCTTAAATGACACCTGGATACTGGATTTCTTAGAACTTTATCCGGGCGTAGCAGTAAGTATTAATGTATACAATAGATGGGGAGAACCATTGTTCAACTCTGATGAAAACTATCAGGACGATTGGGGGGGAACAACCCGAGACGGAAAACGTTTACCGGCCGGCACCTATTATTATACAATAGAAATAGATCATGAAGACTTTCCGGAACCATTTACCGGTCCAATAACAATCATGTGGTAAATCGTTAATAGATGAAAAGAATTATCCTCATACCAATCATTTTGTTTTCGTGCATTGTTTACGGACAGCAACTGCCACAATACACGCAATATATGTTTAACCATTACGCCTTTAATCCGGCATATGCAGGAGTAAATAAGTATTGGGAAGGCACATCTGTCAATCGTTACCAATGGATTGGTATCACAGACGCCCCCAGAACGTTTACGCTTTCCGCTCATGGGCCACTAAAAAATGAAAAAATAGGCCTTGGTGGTTATGTGTATACAGATGTTGTTGGTCCAACCAGAAGAATTGGCTTTCAGTCTTCTTTTACTTATCATGTAAAATTAACTGATGGTCTTGATCTGTCTTTTGGATTATCTGTCGGATTTAACCAATGGTTGCTGGATGCAGATAAAATTACCACTTATCACGACAATGATTTTTATTTTTCAAATGGATTGCTAAAATCCTTTGATCCGGATGCAAAATTTGGTTTATGGCTTTATCATGACGATTGGTATTTTGGCGCCTCAATTGGACAGATGTTCCACAATAAATTATCCTTTTTGGAAACTCAAACCGGCTCAGAAAGCTTTATGGAAGATCATTTTTACTTCACCGGAGGATACACTTTTAAAATTGGAGATGATTGGGCCATTGAACCCACTACTCTTTTAAAGTTAGGGTTGCCCGCACCTGTTAAGCTTGACGTCAATGTTAGGGGTATTTATAAAGAGTCCGTTTGGCTTGGGTTTGGGTGGAGAAGCAATGACGCCATTACAACTATGGTCGGTTATACCTACAAAAAAATGCTCTCCATTGGTTACGCATTTGATATTTCTACTACTCAGCTAAAAAGCTTTAACACCGGAACCCATGAACTGATGCTGGGAATTAAGTTTGGATCCGGAAGGTCAACCCCGACAGATCAACCTTCTTTGGAATAAATGGTTTATCTTCATACTAATTACCCCCCTTTATGAAGACTCTTTTTGCTCTTGCTGTTACGATTGCTTTTCTTCTGCCTGCTCATGCGCAAAATTATACGCAAAACATTCGGGGATCGGTTGTGGATAGCGAAACACACTATCCCTTAACCGGTGCAAAAGTTAAGGTCATTACTACTGAGCCGATAAAAGGAGCTATTTGTGACGAAGAAGGTAAGTTTATCATTTCTGGTGTTCCAATCGGTAAGCATACGCTTGAGGTTACTTCTATCGGTTACTTAAAAAACACGGTTACCGTTGTTATAAACAGTGGAAAAGAAACCATCCTCAATATCGCTTTAGAAGAATCCTCAATCGTGGGAAAAGAAGTGGTAGTAACCGGAAGAGAAAAGGGCGAGGTTATCAATGAAATGGCAACCGTAAGTGCAACCAGTTTTTCTGTTGAAGAAACTAACAGGTATGCAGGGAGTAGAGGAGACCCCGCAAGAATGATGTCCAATTATGCCGGTGCTCAAGGAACAGATGATTCCAGAAATGATCTGGTGATCAGGGGTAATTCTCCTTTGGGAATTATGTATCGAATTGAAGGGGTAAGTATTCCCAATCCTAATCATTTTGCTGTTGCCGGCTCTACAGGTGGTCCCGTCACCATTTTAAACAATAAATTTTTGGGTAATTCTGACTTTTTCATGAGTGCTTTTCCTGCTGAATATGGGAATAGTATTGCGGGAATATTCGATTTACGGCTTAGAAAAGGAAATAACCGCCTTCATGAATTTTCAGGACAATTTGGTTTTTTAGGCACAGAAGTGTTATTTGAGGGTCCTATCTCTAAAAAGTCAGGTGCCAGCTATCTGGCTATGGGCAGGTATTCTACTTTGGGTCTTTTCGATAAAATAGGTTTTAAATATGGTACGGATGCCGTTCCTCTTTATGGAGATGGTGCGTTAAAATTAGATTTCCCCTTAAAAAAAGGAGGCAATCTTTCTATTTGGGGATTAGCCGGTAGCAGTGATATCAGCATTTTAATTTCAGATCAACAGATTCCTGATCAGGACGCTTTTGGTGAGCAGGATCGGGATCAGCTTTTCGGTACTGATATGGCTATTGGAGGAATTACGTACAAAAAACCGGTCAGCAAAAAGACCTTTTTAAAAGCTTCATTGAGCCATGCTTTTCAGCAACAAAGCTCCAGACATCAATATATTTTACGGGAATTAAACAGTAGTGGTGAATGGAACTATTTGGCTCAGCCATTTGATATGATGGGTTACCGTTACCGCATTAATACAACCTCTGCCTATTTTAGTATCAATCACAAAATCAACAACAAGCATCTTATTAAAGCCGGGATGAACCTGGATATGTATTTGTTGGATATGAAAGATTCTATTAGAAATGACATTACAGACTCCACTTCTGCTTTCAGATATCGCTGGGATTATGAATCAGCCACCCCCGATTTTCTTGCCCAACTTTTTGTGCAATGGAAGTATAAAATCAGTCCGCGATTTACATTCAATGCAGGACTTCACAGCCAGTATTTTACTTTGAGCAATTCTATTTCCCCGGTTGAGCCCCGGCTAGGTCTAAAATATGCAGTGGATGAGAAAAACACAATTGCCATGGGGTTAGGGATGCATTCACAACATCACCCCCTATACATCTACACTTACCATTTGAATGAGGGGCAAAATAAAGTTTACCACAACTTGGATATTGATTTTAGCAGAAGTCTTCATTCGGTTTTAAGTTATACTACCCGCATTAAAAAAACTATGAGCTTTAAAACCGAAGTCTATTATCAATATTTATATGACATCCCTGTAACAGTTGAGCCTTCTGCTTTTTCAATTCTTAATCAGGGAAGCGGGTTTTCACGTTTTTTCCCGGATGAGCTGGAAAATAGCGGAACCGGTCAAAACTACGGCATTGAGTTTACCTTGCAAAAATACTTCGATAAAAGCTTCTTTTTCATGACAACGCTCAGTCTCTATAACTCACAATACCGAGGCAGTGATGGGGTTTTAAGAAGTACAGATTTCAACAGCAATTACATAGCTAACGGTTTAGTAGGGAAAGAATTCAAGTTTGGAGAAAACAACAAACACACGATCGCTTTGGGATTAAATGCTACTTATGCGGGAGGTAAAAGACATGGTATAATCGACCCGGTGATGACAGATTCTTTGAAAGAATTGGTTTTTATTGATTCTGCTTACAATTCGCTCCGATTTGACTATTATTTCAGGTTGGATTTTAAAATCAACTACACGCTCAACACGCCAAAAGTTACTCATGAATTTGGTCTTGACTTAATAAATGTTACCTTTCGTGATAATATTCTTGGTTGGACCTATACTCCAAATGAGGATAACCCATCTGAACCGTATCAGAAACGCTCACAACTTGGTTTTTTGCCTATTTTTTATTATAAAATAGATTTCAAAGTTGCCGGACGTTCAATACCGGATCAATTGGAATAATTTAACTTTATACCCCCCTAATGAACACTTGTATAACGTGTGATAAAAAATTTGAAGGCAGAGCAAATAAAAGGTTCTGCTCTATTTCCTGTAAGAATAAATACCACAATAAAAAGAACCGGGAAAAAGAAGCTGTTGTACATGAAATTAACAAGATTTTACATAAAAACTGGGTTACGCTACATCAACTCTATGATATCTATCGAAGCTCCCCAATTTCTATGGATGTAGCTGAAGCTTATGGCTTTAATAAAAACTATTTCACTCATATTCACAACAGTCCTTTCGGTGAAAAGTATACTATGATCTACGACCTTGGCTTAAAGAGCCACATTGACAACAAGATACAAATCATCAAGATTTAACCTTTTATCCGCTTTTGAATGTTTAAATTAAATCCTCATTCTTTAAAATTATATACGCCCGGATCTTTATCTTTGATCGTGTCCTTATTCACAAGCCATATCACTAAGGGGATTGTCGTGCTTTTTTTACTGTCTTCAGTTACTGCTTTTGGACAAAAAAAGAAAATCACAGCTGAAACTTATGATGAATGGAACCATTTAGAAAATGTTCAACAATCTCATTCCGGCAAATGGGTGACTTATCAACTAATGCCCTTAGAGGGAGATGGCAGTTTGAAGTTGGTTTCAGTTCCGGAAAATAAAACATTTAATTTTGATCGCGGAACAAATGCCGTTATTCATCACCAAGATGAGTTTGTTGTTTTTTCCATTGTACCCCAGCACGACACCATCCGTCAACTCAAATTGGATAAAGTCAAACCCGATAAGTTCCCAAAAGATTCCCTGGGCATCTACTGGACTTCAAAGGATTCACTTGCCTTATATCCTTCTGTAAAATCTTTTAAAGTTTCCGAAGAAGGTGATTGGCTTGCCTATCTTTCAGAAAAAGACAACCAGCCCAAACCAAAAGGTAAGAAATGGTGGCAGATCTTTCGTAAAAAAGACAAAACCAAGCCTTCACCAACAAGTGGTACCACGCTCTACCTTATCCATCCGACTCAAGGCATAAGTAATGAAATCCATTGTGTGAAAGATTATGTGATTAACAAGACCGGAACCCTTTTGGCGTATAGTGTAAGCCATAAGGGAGAGGCAGATACTTTATCCCTTTACTTATTTGACCTGGAAACGCTTGAATCTTCTCTTTTAATTGAAGATCAATTTGACATTAGTAAGGTGCAATTTGATTTTAATGGCGATCAGTTATTATTCCTCTCATCAGAAGATAGCAGTAAAACAAAAAACTACAGTCTTCATTACTGGGAAAACGGCCTCACTTCATCCAAAAACATTGTTGACTCCATTACAACAGGTATGCCTGAGAACTGGACGGTTTCAAAAAATTATTCTCCTCACTTTTCCAGGGATGGCTCTTCCATCTATCTGGGAACCCATGAAATTCTTAAAGAAGAGGAAGAAGACACTTTACTACGTTCTGAAAAAGCACAGGTCGATATTTGGGGAGGAGAAGATTTAAGAATTCAACCCGAACAGCTTAAAAACTTATCCCGTGACAAGTTAAAATCCTATTTGGGCGTATACCATTTGAAAGAGTCGTCCTTCACACAACTGGCCAATGAAAAACTGGACGTGGTATATCCCCTGAACCACGGAAATGCTTCATTTGCACTGGCGATCGATAACGATCCTTACAGAAAAGAAAGAAACTGGACCTTCCCCTGGAAGAGCGATTATTACAAAATGGACGTCTTTAGTGGAGAAAAGGAATTGATAAAAAAATCGCTGAGTTATTCAGGAAGCTTATCTCCGTCCGGTAATTATTTTATTTGGTACAGGGGTATAGATTCTAGTTGGGTACTGAAAGACCTGATCCTTCAGGAAGAAACTACGTTGACAGAACATCTGGACGCCATCTTTGCCTCTGACAACAATGGAATGCCTTTTGTTCCCTATCCTCAAGGGTCTAGCGGCTGGTTAAAAATAGATCAGGAAGAATATTACGTCGTTGAGGATTATTATGATCTTTGGTGTTTACACCCTACTGATCAGAATAAAACTTTTTGCCTGACATCCGCTGCAGGTCGTAAGGAAAATAAACGGTTTAGTTTGATCCGCACAGAGCATGATAGCCTTTATTTATCGCTTGATCGCGTTTTACTTAAAGGTGTTGACGATAAAACAAAAAACGAATCGCTGTATCAAATTGAGGGTTCAGGACAGAACTATCGCCTAATAAAACTTATGGAATCTAACCATAAGATCGTTTACTTTAACAAGGCCAAAGATAGTGACCGGGTACTGATTCGGCGATCGAACTTTACGCAGTATCCTGATTTAGAATCAACCACCCTATCTTTTGACAATATTGAAAAAATATCAACGGCCAACCCCCAACAAGATGAATACAATTGGGGAACGGTAGAATTTGTAGAATGGCAGGCTTACGACAGCACTGAATTAAGGGGGTTGTTGTACAAGCCTGAGAGTTTTGACTCTACCAAATCATACCCCATGATCGTTTATTTTTACGAGGAATATCAGGATAACATCCATTTTTATTACGCTCCAAAACCTACTGCATCTATTGTTTATCCTACCGAATATGTCAGTAACGACTACATTGTCTTTATTCCGGATGTGCGTTACGAAGCCGGGCATCCTGCAAAATCGGCATATAACTGTATTGTTAGCGGAACAGACTATCTGGTTAAGAAATACGGCTGGATAGATTCTACACGCCTTGGGCTACAAGGTCAAAGCTGGGGCGGATATCAGACCGCACAACTGGTCACCATGACCGATAAGTATAGCGCAGCAATGGCCGGTGCTCCTGTGAGTAATATGTTTTCAGCATACGGAGGAATTCGTTGGGGAAGTGGAATGTCAAGAATGTTTCAATATGAAAGAACACAAAGCAGAATTGGTTACACCATTTGGGAACGTCCGGATTTGTATATAGAAAACTCCCCCATTTTTGGTTTGCCTGAGGTAGAAACTCCTTTACTCATTATGCACAACGATAAAGACGGTGCTGTTCCCTGGTACCAGGGTATTGAGCTATATATGGGCTTGCGTAGGCTGAACAAGGATGTCTGGTTACTCAATTATAATAATGATGATCACAATCTTCGAAAACTTCCCAATAAACGAGACTTAAGCATACGAATGAAGCAGTTTTTTGACCATTATTTACAAAATGAACCTATGCCAATCTGGATGAAAAAAGGTGTATCAGCTGTGGACAAAGGCATAGAGAGCGGATATGAAACTGAAAAATAATCATGTGTTAATTGGTAAACTCAACAATTTTTAATACCTTAACCGTTTGAATGAAGCTACTTAGAACGATATTACTCTCTTGCGCGTTTATTGCGCATTGCTCTTTTTCCCAAAATGTTGTGGAAATCCCAAATGTCTTTACGCCTAATGGAGATCACGTAAATGATATCTTTCGCATAGATGCTTCCGGTTTTGAAGAGCTGACCTGCACTATTGTCAACCGTTACGGAGCTACAGTCTATCGCTTTTATGGCCTCAATGGAAGTTGGGATGGTTACACCCATGCCGGGGTCAAAGTTAGTGCGGGTACCTACTTTGTTTATGTTGAAGTTTCTACTTCTGATGGAACCTCAGCCACACAACAAGGCGTTCTTAATGTTTTCTATTAATCCACAAGCTCTATTTCTATTCCCTCATCTGCTTTTTGTTCAGATCCGGGCTTTTCTTGTAATGTATTAAACAAATAATAAAACAGGACTAAGAACACAATGGCGATAAACACTTTTCTGATTAGCCCCCAGGGAATTGAACGTTGATGTTTCCTAAACTTTGACAAATCCAACTTGTACTCCTCTTCTTTCTTTTTTTGACGCATCACATCCGCCGTCTTTTGAACAAGGCAAAATCCATGTTGGTATATACCAAAGAAAATTCCAGACCTCCGGCTCTTGTCACCTGACTAAGCTGAGAAAGAGTAATATCATAAGTTATTCCGAAATTAAAACTACTGAGTTGAACAAAAACAGCAGGTGAAATCGCATCATTTAACCGGTAATAGAGGCCTCCACTAAGATAGGCATCTCTGATAAGCCCGGTTGTTTTAGAGCCCGAACTAAGACGATATCGCAACAAGCCCCCAAATAAACTTTCTGTATGTGGCCCCTGAACGAATTGATTAAATAAAATTTTGAACCCTAAAGGTGAGCCGGACACATCTTTTGTAAAAGATGCATTAATAGCAAGTTTTGCATATAAATCTTCTTTAAACCCGAGCCTATATTTCAGCTCAGGTGTATTTAAGTGTAAGTAAGACACCCCCAGACGAAAATCTGTTGCATCATCTCTGGCAAAACCAATTTTATGATTTCCAAAACGGTAAGACACCCCTACGCCAAGATCAGAATAAACAAAAGAAACCAGGTTGTTATTTTCTAAAGAAGGTAAATCGGGATCAAACTCACTTCCATTGAATTGGTTGGAAAAATAAAGTTGAGTTAAGTCCCCTGTTCGCTGTCCAATACCAAACTGTAAACCTCCTGCAATGGTTTGCATTTCTCCTATGGGGACAATTCCACTTAAATTCAGCAACATTTGTTTTGTGCCGAACTTGCTATCACCACCAATATCATTATAAAGCTGTAGTCCTACCCCCAGATGAGCTTTATTTCCTCTTTTGGGTTTAAAAAAGTTCATGTCAGCAGCAATAGAAGTTGTATGAAATTTCGTTCCTGTATTCACCCATTGACTTTTATGTTGAACACTAACCCTTTCCCAACCCTGAAACATTCCTGCATAGGACGGATTAACCAGCATGGGTGTTTGTTGTATCTGCGTATAGTGAATATCTTGCGCATCCACTGCAAAAATCAGAAAAAGCAATATGAGGGATAGTCCTTTTTTCATTACCTCAAGACGGTGATGTTCCCTGTTTTTTTGTGAGCTCCGGTTTGAGAAGATTCATATACCAACACATACGTATATATTCCGGTATTTACTAATTTTCCCTTATAGCGAGCATCCCAAAAATCGCCAATCGCCTCTGTCATAAACACCTCATTTCCCCACCTGTCATAAACTCTCAGGTTAAAGCCTAACACGTCCCAGCCTACATAAAACTCCAGAAAATCATTGTTTTGATCTGAATTGGGGGAAAAAGCATTGGGGATATGTATTCCGGTAAAAGTAGAAGGGTTAGGCTGACCCGGAGGTACAGGGTCATCAGGTGGATCCGTGGTAGTAGGAATTTCTTTAAAATGAGCAATTACAGAATCTTGCGCTGTAAAATCAAGTGTGTCATTCAAGCTATCAGGATAAGCAAAAGTGTGGTTTGTTGATTCCCAATAATCAAATTCAAAGCCTGTATTGGCATTTGCTTTAAAAAGAGTATTAATTTGACCGTAATACTGTCCTGTCCAGGGGTAAAATGGCAACCAAATTGAATTTACTTTAACCTCCCCAGCACCGACAGGCTCAACATTAACTGTTAAGTCATAGGGCCCTGATAGATTATAACAGTCTATCATCCCTTGTGTCATTTCTATACAACGTTGATTAATAAAGTCTCTAAGCTCCTGAACATTATCTTCCCAGCCCCCCATACTTCCTCCCCACCTTGCAATTTGTGCCGGCATTTCAGGCTCTATCACCGCTACCATACTATCTAGCAGATTGTTCATATAATCACAAGAAAAAACACCGTTCATCAAATCGGCATATCTCGTAATGTACTCTTGTTTAAATTCTTCGTTATCAAAAAGTTTATTGAGAATAGGAATATGTCCTTGTCCCCCGGGATCAGGAAGAGATTCAGGATCACAAGGATCAGCATCTGCATTGGTGTTTGGAATCCCGGTATAATTGACATAATGTCCCCAACTGGCATCATTATCCCAAAGAATATATCGCCATTTTTGTTTATCTCCTTCCGGAGGCTGTATGTGTCCGTGCCACCAACCTGTATTCCAATTCAACCAATCAGCAGTAACGATATAAGAGTTCAGCACCACGTAATCAATCAAGCTTCCTGTGTTATATCTTTCTTTTACATAAGCGTATTGAACCGGGTCTGTCATATCTCCGTTGACAATATAGTTTTTTAGATCGTTCCACTCCGTCATGGTAGGGTCTCCATATTCAGCCCAGGTTGCACCCCATGTTTTCAGAAATTCTATATTAAATTTATCTTGATTATAATAATGCTCGGTGAAATCTGAATCATCTACTTTTTCACGTAAATCATACACGCCCCAATAAGCGCCGTCTACATATAGAACCGCAAACCTTGAAGTTCGCTCATCCATTCTTAAGTCTCCGTACTGTGAAAGGGTGTGAACCATTGCGTCTCTGACATAAGCGCCATCAGCAAAGGGATAGTTATCATTTGCAGCTGCCTTTACAATCAATCGTTGATATTCATCTCTGTTTTTATGAGGAAACAGAGGGTGTTTCACCGCTTTAGTATAACCATATTCATCTCTTACAATAAGGTCAAATCCACGTTGGTCATAAGCCCAGGAATCGTTTCCGTGCTTATTATAATATCCTTCTCCTTCACTTACCAACAGCCCATCTGTTTCAAATAGCTCAAAAGCACCATCAAAATTGTTACTGAAAGATCCTGGAGCATTGTCATTCAAAAAATCCGTTATTAAATCTCCGCAAATAGATAAGACCGGTACACTATGTGATTCATCAATTAAATACGTATTTGTTTCTGTAAAGCTTGGTGGGACATTGGGGTCAGACGAAAAAGCCTTTGCCCTTAATACCGTTGTTGAGTTAATGTTGATTGGAGCTGTATATGAGGCAGACGCAGTTGTAGGTGTTGTTCCATCTGTTGTATAATAAATGGTAGCTAAGGGGTCTGTAGTTGCTAAAGAGACTGTTTGTGGCCCATTGTAATATCCCGCAGGTAGACTCATTGTGGGTTTTGCTGTATAATAATTCATTCCCCCCGAATTTGAAGCATTTGGCGTAGGGGTAGTAAAAATGCTCCAGTTTTGAACGGCATCTGTTGTCCGTCCGTAAGAATGATCCTTCTGCGTCATGTTAACGATCGCCAGGCTATCCTGAATGGCTCCCGAAGAAGAAGAAAGAATGATCCATTCATTTTCAGTTTGTGTCCAGGCAAAATCAGGATGTAATTCTACTCCATTTAGTTCGTTTCTCTTTGAACCAAAAACCATCATATATCCACCTGCAGGAACCACCGCACCGGCAGGAATTTGCCACTTTGATAAATTATTAGGATTATCAGAAAGATAAAAGCCCGATATGTCAAAGGCTGTAGTTCCCATATTGTGTAACTCCACCCAATCTTCACGATCACCATACGCATCAGTAGGGCCATTTCTGTTTGAACAGGAATACTCATTAATAATAACCTGAGCATTGGCGAATGAAAAAATCACCAAAGCAAAACATAGAATTATCGTTTTCATAACAAAGAAGACTCTTTTTAACTTCAAAAGGTTGCATTTCAAGACCTTCAACAAAAACTCCTCAAAATTCCCCTTTTTATAACAATCATTTTTAAATTCTTTCTATATTACGTTAATATTAACAAATCATCTTGAATTCGTAACTAAATAAAATGAACAAAAAAAATTCCCTTCTTTTGTTTTTACCCTTTTGGTTAATAGGATGCAACAAATCCCCCGGAGAGGGCGGCACCTCTTCAATCAGTGGAAAACTATACAGAATTGAAACCAATGTTTTTGGTGATACTCTGGCAGAATACTACGCTCCTGACAGGGATGTTTACATTGTTTACGGAGGGGAAGACCCAATCTATGACGACAAGTTCTCTACCAGTTACGACGGCAGCTATGCTTTTCATAATTTAACAAAAGGAAACTATAAGATTTTTGCCTATTCCCGCTGTGATACTTGTGCCAGTGGAGACACCATAGTTTCAAAAACAGTGGTTGTTTCAGAAAAGAAAACAAATTATCAGCTTGAGGATCTTGTTGTATATAAATGAAAACCTTAATCACCTTTTTCTTTATTGGCTTTAGTGGCTTTGTTCTTAGCCAAAAAGATGCGCTCTCCTGGACGGGTGTGGGGATAGATTGTGACCTCACCAAAAAATTAAACCTTGATTTGGAAACGCAAGTGCGATTAGATCAAAACCTAAGTCGCTTTAAACATTATTATGCTGAAACCGGGATGAAATACGAAGTGATTGATGATTTAAAGTTGGCTTTGACATACCGTTATAGCAGAAAAAATGAGGGCGATTATTATTTTAATGAAAATCGTTTCGCTTTTGATTTGACCTATAAGCTGAAATTTGATTTTGGCCTGGATATACGACCCCGTATAAGATACCAACATGCATTTGACCGCCTTTTAACCATCAACGGAGTCTCTCCGGAAAGAAACAATACAGCTCGTTTTGCGATCAAGATGGATTATGAACATGAGGATTTTAAGCTTCTTCAACCGTTTTTCTCCACTGAATTTTTTCATGCTATTTCTCCCAAAAACAAAATTTCAGCTTTAGATTCGTACCGTTTTAGGTTTGGTATAACTTTTGACTTGCCAAAAAGACATGAAGTAGATCTTTTTTATATGTATGAAGTTGAAAACCGGTCACAGATAAATTACAATCACATTTATGGTTTAGAATACAGTTATTCCTTAAAACCCCTACGGAAATTACTAAAAAAGAAGAAAAAGAAAAAGAAAAACTCAAAATAATTATTACTCAATTAATTCAAGATCAATTTGTTTTCTGGCGAGGGAAACACTCAGTACGCGTACTTTGAGGCGATCACCCAGGTTAAATTCTTCTCCGCTTTTGGTTCCGTAAATCACATATTTTTTCTCATCAAACTGATAGTGCTCATTGCCCATATCCTTCAGGGAGATCATTCCTTCACAATAATTTTCTTCCAACTCAACATAAATTCCCCAATCTGTTAATCCGGTAATGATCCCTGAAAATATTTCCCCTTCTTTATCTTCCAGATATAAGGCCTGAAAATATTTTTTAGAGGCTCTTTCTGCTTCTACAGCCCTGCGTTCTGTAATTGAAATATGATTAGCGGTGGCTGTTAATCCAGGGTACTGTTTTTTTACTTTATGGATTTCATTGAATAATATGCGGTGTACAATGAGGTCTGCATATCTTCGAATCGGTGAGGTAAAATGTGCATAATAGTCAAACCCCAAACCAAAGTGTCCAATATTGTCGGTGTCGTACACGGCCTTAGACATAGACTTTATGGCCATTTGCTGAATCATGTCAAACTCTGTTTCTCCTTTCATCTCTTCAAAAAGTTTGTTCATCCGCTGTGCGATCTCCATTTCATTTTTATACGAAAAGTTTTTTCCAAACTTTGAAGCAAAGACGGCAAACTGCTCCACTTTTTGCATATCCGGCTTATCATGAACTCTGTAAACAAGTGGTGAAGGATTTTTCTTTTTTACGTCTCCAACAAATCGAGCCACTCTTCTGTTTGCCAAAAGCATAAACTCTTCCACTAATTTATTGGCATCCTGAGATGTTTTTTTGAAAATCTCTATGGGTTTTCCTTCATTATCCAACTCAAAACGCAATTCCGCTCCGTGAATTTCTAATGCGCCCGCTGCCATTCTTTTTTTTCTAAGTTCTTTAGCAATCTGATCCAGGGTTCTTAATTCTTTTGCATATTGTTGTTCATTAGCTGTTGATGTGATAATGTCCTGTGCTTCTTCATAAACAAATCTTCGGTCTGAATTGATCACCGTTTTACCAAACCATTCATCTTTGATTTCTCCATCTGCTTTTAGCTCAAAGACAGCAGAAAAAGCAAACTTATCTTCATTGGGGCGAAGCGAACAAACGCCATTTGAGAGATGTTCCGGCAACATGGGGATTACTCTATCTACCAGATAAACTGAGTTCCCTCTTTCTTTTGCTTCCACATCCAGAGCACTTCCTTCTACTACGTAATGGCTTACGTCTGCAATGTGAATTCCAATGCGAGTCCGCCCATTGTCCAGAAACTCTATAGAAAGCGCATCATCAAAATCTTTTGCATCCACAGGATCAATCGTCAGTGTAAGAATTTTTCTAAAATCTCTTCTTCTGGCAATTTCATCCTCCGGTAGCTCCATAGACACCTGATTGGCTTCACGTAAAACTTCCTCAGGAAAAGAGTAGCTAATGCCGTATGCCGTTAAAATCGCTTTCATTTCAGCCTCGTTAGACTCCGGTTTTCCAAGGATCTCAACAATTTTTCCAAAGGGGTTTTTGGCGGAATCGGGCCAATCGATAATTCTGGCAACGGCTTTATAACCGGATTCTGATGTTTTGATCTGTGATCCTGAAATAAATAAATCCACATTGATTTTGGGGTCATCCGGAATTAAAAATGAAAAGTGTTCCTGTACATCCAGCGTTCCAACAATCAACCGTTGATCCTGATTCTTTACCTGAACCACTTTGCCTTCTGGCTTTCTTCCTCGTCCCTTTACCAATTCTATTACTACTCTATCCCCGTTTAATGCTTTTCCCAAATTTTTCTCTGCAACAAAGATATCGTCCTTAACCTCATCAGAAATTACATATCCCGAACCATTTCTGGAAACATCTAATACGCCTTCAATTTGCTTTGATCCTCCTGATGATTTAAACTTTCCCTTTTGGGTTTCTTTTAAAATGCCCTCTCTGGCCATTCCGTTAAGCAGAGTATAAATGATTTTTCTGGCTTGATTATCAGAGATGTTAAGGGTGCCCGCAACCTGCTTGTAATTCAGCTGTTTGTTGGGGTTTTCGTCAAAAACCTTTAGTATGTCGTTTTTTAAACTGTTGCTTACTTTGTCTTTACTACTTTTCTTCTTTCTACTCATTTGTTATTTATCTGCAATAAAATTATCAATAATTTCTCATCTAAAGGTCATCCATTCTCTATTTTACCTTATTTTTGTTATGATTAAGAATCTACTAAAAATTAAAGCTTTGAATAAAAAAATAGAAAACGTACTCAACAAACAAATTGCTTTAGAAGCAAGTTCATCTCATCACTATCTGGCTATGGCTTCATGGGCAGAGTCAGAAGGCTATAATGGGACGGCAAATTTTTTATATGCGCAATCACATGAAGAGCGTGTTCATATGTTAAAACTCGTTCGCTTTGTCAATGAGCGTGGAGGGCACGCCGTTATCCCTTCCATTGAAGTGGGAGAAATGTCTTTCAAAACCTTGCATGAGGTTTTTTCACAGTTGTTGGAGCACGAGGTGGAAGTCACAAACTCAATCAATGAGGTTGTGTTTTTGTGTTTAGAGGAGAAGGATTACACTACGCATGCATTTATTCAGTGGTTTGTTTCAGAACAGTTAGAAGAAGAGGCATTGGCTCGCACCATTTTGGATAAACTTAACCTTATCGGAGATGATAAGGGGGGGATGTATCTTTTTGACAGAGACCTTCAACATTTTAAAACGGATTCTATTGCCAATCAAAGCGAATAGCACTTTGGCATACTTTTAGTACCTTGGGAAACAATTCTTTCATTTTTGAGTAAGAAACTATACATAGCGCTTGCCGTTTTGATTTTGAGCAGTTGGTCCATGCGTCCACCTGCCGAAACTCAAGTAAGGGACACACGGTCTCCGGTTAAGGCTTTGTACTTATATAATTTTGCGACCTTAATTGATTGGCCGGCTGATTATAGGAAGGGAATGTTTGTGATTGGTGTTTTTGGAGCAAAAGACGGAGTATACGATAATTTAAAAATGAAATATGAAGGCAAGTCTTTGGGCAGCCAGGAGATTGTCGTTAAAAACTATCTTTCCACTTCTCAGATAGAAGAAGCCCATATCCTTTATATTACTCCTATGACAAGTGCTCAACTTCCAACATTAAGCTCTAAACTGAGAGGAAAAAGCACTTTATTGGTGACAGAAAAGGATGGTTATCTGAGTAAAGGAGCCGCCATTAATTTTGTAACAAATGGCACTAGTCAAAAATTTGAAATCAGTAAATCAAATGCTAAAAAGCACAAGCTAATCATTGCGGACAGACTTTTAAAACTAGCAAGCCGAGTAGAAGAATGAAGTGGGTTAGAAACATAACAGTAATTGTCTTCACAATTTTTGTGAGTGGGTTTGTCTATGGTCAAAGACATACGGCAACAGCTTATGAATATTATAAGAAGGAGCAATTTGACAGTGCACAATACTGGATTGATTCTGCCATTGTCTCTGATGAGCGTTCCAATTCACAAACCTGGCAATTGCGCGGAATCATCTACAGAAAATTAGAAACTGCTGATAAAAAATCTTACAGGGATATTTCAATTGAGTCATTTGTTCAGGCTAAAAATCTAGATGTAGACGGTGTTTATGCAGAGAAGATAAATGATTACATGAAAAACACCATCATTCGTTATTATAATGATGCAGTAATCGCTCTTGAAAATGGTGATTTGGAGGAGGCGGTTGATTCCTATAAATCCTATAAACTAAAAACTAAAAAATACTTGAGTCATCTCCAACAAACCTTTGAAAAAGAAGACTATGAGTTTTATGACGTCATTGGAACAGCTTACCTTCATAAATCCAGACGCCTGGATGGTGAGCAAAAGGAGCAAGCCATTTCAAAAGCCATTCATTTTTGTGAAAAGGCGATTGCGGTTGATTCCAATCAGTTTTCTCCCAATTACAGTCTCGGCGTGCTGCATTACAATCGGGGAGCGGATTTTATTATGAATATGGACCCTCTCACCCCAATTGAAGAAATTCCGGAAATTGAGAAAAAAGCTCAGGACGGATTTAAAAAAGCCTTGCCTTACTTACTGCGAGCTCATCAAATAAATCCTGAACATACAGATGTAATTGAAGCCATAACCGGTTGTTACTTTGGGTTGTATGGCTCTAATGATGAGCAATATATGAAATATCAAAAAATCCTGGATGAAAAACGATTGCCGGAACTTCTTGAAAAGCACGAAAAGGATCCAAAAGACCGGGAAACCATAAAACAGTTGCTGCGTATATACTCTACTACCTTTGAAGATCAAGAAAAGTATTTAGAATTTAGCAAAAAATTAAATACCTTAGACGGATGATCATACATAAATGAATTTTAGATTTACCATAGGAAAAAAAATAGGGACGGGCTTTGGCGTCCTTATTCTGTTTATAATCGTTGTGTTTGGGGCAACTTTTTTTGCTGTAAACAACGGTATTTCTACCTTTCAAAAAAATGACAAAACTTCTACCCGACTGATTCAGGTTTTGACTCCGTCTAAAGAAAAGGTCACCCAACTTCGTATTCTGGTAAATGAATCTAAGCTTCTTGCCATTCAGTGGGTAGATCATCAGGGGCGAAATGATGTCCCGGACAAGATTCGTTTAAAAACTTTAATGGAGCAAAACATTCCGGGTACTACAGAAGAGATACTTAAGCTTTCGGAAAATTGGAAAAGCGAGCAAGATAAAATTCTCCTTCAAAAAGCAATTGGAAAAATTGACACCCTCTTTTTGTTTTATCAGGACATCATGGTTCTTTTGCCGGATGTAGCGAGTTATGACGACCCCTTTAGCTCATTGTCTGCACGTTTTATTGTTGCTCAGGATGGAGATGTGCCGGTTTTAGCAGGAAAAATTGATCAAAATCTGCGCCACCTTCAAAATAACTTAGAGAAAAAAGAGTCAGATGCTTTAGGGAAAGTCAAGTCTTCTTCCGAAGAATCCAAAGAAAAGTTTGAACACCTTGAGTATTATTGGTATCTGGGAGGAGCACTGATTATTTTTGCTATTTTAATTGCTGTTTTCACAACAAACTCAATTGTTAAGCCCGTACGGTCTTTACGAAGTATTTTACTTTCGCTGGGGAAGGGAATTTTTCCGGACACAAAAGTTTCCGTTCGTAATGACGAAATCGGAGATATGTCTGCGGCCATGATTGAACTGGTTGATGGGCTTAAAAAGACAACTGATTTTGCCAATCAGGTAGGTCAAAGCAATTTTGATTACCCATATACCCCTTTAAGTGATGAGGATGTGCTGGGTCATGCCCTTTTAAAAATGCGGGATGAATTAGCAGAAACTGAGCGAATTCTAGAACAGAAAGTAAAGGAGCGTACAGAAGAAGTTGTCAAGCAAAAAGACGAAATAGAAACACAAAACACACGCCTGGAAGAACTGTACAAAGATGTTACTGACAGTATTCGTTATGCAAAACGACTACAAGATTCTATTTTACCCCCCCAAGAAAAAGTCCTGGAGATATGCCCAAATAGTTTTGTGCTTTTCAAGCCAAAAGATATTGTTTCCGGAGATTTTTACTGGTTTGACCAAATGGGCGGGAAATCATTTTGTGCCGCCGTTGATTGTACCGGACACGGTGTTCCGGGAGCATTTATGAGCTTGGTTGGTGCCAATGGTCTCAACGCGGCAGTAAGAGAACACCACACCTCTCAACCGGGTAAAATTTTGGATGAATTAAACGGCTTTGTAAGCGCCACCCTGAATAAAACCAGTGACGACAATGATGTGAGAGACGGAATGGATCTCTCTTTAATTGCTATTGATTACAAGCACTTGCAATTAGAATACTCAGGCGCCTATAACCCCCTTTATATTATAAGAGACGGTGAGTTTATTATTTTGAAAGCAGACAAACTTGCGATTGGCTCTTTTGAGCCAAACAGTAGCAGTTATAACACAAAAATATTTGATCTTAAGAAGGGAGATCAGATATACCTGTTCAGTGATGGGTATGCTGACCAGTTTGGAGGAAAAAAAGGCAAAAAATTTCTTTATAAAACCTTTCGGGAAGAATTACTCCGCATCCATAAGTTGGCTGCCGAAGAACAACGCAAAGAACTAAATAAAACCATTGTGAGCTGGCAAGGAGACTATGCTCAAGTTGATGACATCCTTGTCATTGGAATCCGCATTTAAATCGCATGAAAAAAATTCTCCATGCATTTTTATTGGCTGTGTTGTGTATACAGGCATCCGCACAACAAAAAAGCATTAAGTTTGACTCCTATACGATTGAAGATGGGTTGTCACAGTCTCATGTCACCAGTATTTTACAAGATAAGTCCGGATATATATGGATCGCCACTCAAGATGGTTTAAATCGTTTTGACGGATATAATTTTGAGGTTTTTAAGAACGAAATCAACAATCCCTCTTCTCTCCCGAATAACTATGTTCATTTTATGCTCCTTGACAAGAGGGGAGATATTTGGTTTGGAACAAATCGGGGCATTGCAAAAATAAACCCACACAATGAAAATATCATCAAAATTAACCGCACCGAATACCCCCAATTAAAGGGATATATCTTTTCTCACCTTGCATTTGATAGAATGGCGCGACTTTGGGCGCTATCTGAAAAACATGGAATCAATCTAATAGACATCAACACTACCCAGGTTGAAATCATCCCTAAAATTGGAGCTACTACTGCTTTTTCTTGTTTGTATTCAGATTCTCATTACAACATTTGGGTAGGAACTAAATACGGACAAATTTTCTACAGCCCCTATCCGTATAAAGCATTTAAAGAAATTAAAAACCCCACTTTAGGAGCGTTAGGCGAAATCCATCAATTTTATGAAAAATCAACCGCTGAAATAATTGTGTCTACAGAAAGTGGTCCTTTACTTATCTTCGAGAATGAACACCTTAGCACCTTAACCTCGAAAGGGTCTCTGCGTTATATCAACATGAACTGCGCCTATGTAGAAGATTACAACAACATTTGGTTAGGGTCTGCAGAAAATGGTCTTTACTTACTTAAAACGGATCAAAATCATCAGGAAAAAGTATATCGTTATGCAAAAAACCCCTACGATAACTCCAGTATAATTGACAACAATATCAGTTCGATTTTTGAGGACAACAATGGTATTATATGGGTGGGCACAGAAAAGGGTATTTCTATTTTTGACAAATACAAACAAGGGTTTACCACTGTCTCTTTAAACAACAACCCCTCAGAGGGATTAGTGGATTATAATGTTTGGTCATTTGCAGAAGATAGCTTGGGAAATATTTACGTCGGAACAAAAAAAGACCTGACCATTTATTCACCTTTAGAGCAAAAATTTCACCATATCTATCGCCCGGATCAAGGGCAACATTATTTGTTGAGTATTTATATTGAAGACTCCTTTAACATCTGGTTGGGGTATGATGATGGTCTTTATAAACTAACCATTAAAGATCTGACAAAAAGTGATTATTTATTTGAAAAGATTGATTTTTTCGAAGAAGAACACTCCTCGTACATTCGTGTTTATAGAATTATTGAAGCAGATGACAATCATTTGTGGATAGGTTCTCGTGCAGGCCTTTCTTACCTAAACAAAGAAAGCCGACAATATACTTTTTATGAGTATTCCCCCGGGCAAAAAGGGATCGGTGAGGGATCTGTTAAAATTATTTATCGTGATTTACAAAACAATTTGTGGATAGTTACCAGTAATTCAGGATTATATAAAATAAAGCAAAGACAAGACGGGACACATTCTTTTGCACATTACCCCGTTAAAAATTATGGTGAAGAAAACGTACAAATCACCACTGTCCTTCAAACCGAACCCGGGTATATGTGGCTAGGCACTTACGGAGAAGGCCTACGGTTATTCAACCTAAAAACACAGGAAATCAAAAGTTATACAGAAGTTGACGGTCTGTCAAATAACGTGATCTACGGCTTGCTGGAAGATGGAGAAGGCAATTTATGGATGAGTACCAACAAAGGTTTGTCCAAGTTCAACCCTCACACAGAAATGTTTACTACTTATTCTGTTAAAGATGGTCTGCAGTCTAATGAATTCAATACAAATGCTTATATGAAGTCATCAGAAGGCTTGCTATATTTCGGAGGAATTAATGGGTATAACATATTTGATCCCAATGAAATCAATATTAACCCCAATGCTCCTAATGTAATCATCTCCTCTGTTGTACTATCACCAAAAGGAAGTAAAAAAAGAGAGGTAATTGCTGAAAATATTACTTCAGAAAAAACCATCAAGCTAGATTTCAATCAAAATAATATCTCTTTTGAGTTTATTGCTACCAACTATTCCAATCCTTCAAAAAATAGATTTAAGTATATTTTAGAAGGTTATGAAGAAGAATATACTCATCTAGAAAACGAAAACAAAGTTCACTTCTTAAATATTCCACACGGTTCTTATAAATTAAAAGCTTATGCGCAAAGTTCTGACGGCATTTGGTCTAACCGCCCCACTGTTATTAATTTGATTATTACTCCGCCTTTTTGGTTGACCTGGTGGTTCAGGATTTTAGCCATTTTACTGCTTATTATTCTGGGGCTGGTTATGTACAGAAGGAGAGTTGACATCATCCGAAGGCAAAAGGTAAGATTAGAGATAGAAGTGGTCAAGCGAACACGACAAATTACAGAACAAAGTAAGAAAATTCAGGAGCAGAAGAAGAAAGTAGAAATTCAAAAAGCAAAAATCGAACATCAAAATGAGCTATTGGAGAAAGAAAAAGAAAAAGTTGAACAACTGCTCTTGAACATTCTCCCGGAGGGAACGGCTGAAGAACTCAAAAACAAAGGGCGTTCAAAAGCTCGGTATTACCGAAATGTTTCTGTTATGTTCACCGATTTTGTTGGTTTTTCAAAAATTGCAGAAGACATGAAGCCGCAAGATCTCGTTCAACAACTTGACGGCTACTTTTCCAAGTTTGATGAAATTATAGAAAAATACGATTTAGAAAAAATAAAGACCATTGGTGATTCTTATATGTGTGCCGGTGGTGTTCCTATTCGAAATAAAAGTAATGCAATAGAAGTTACACTTGCTGCCCTGGAAATTAAAAACTACATGGCAAAGCTGTCACAGGAAGACAAACAAACCTGGAAGATACGAATCGGAATTAATACCGGTGAAGTAATTGCGGGGGTTATTGGCCTGAAACGTTTTGCTTATGATATTTGGGGGGCATCTGTCAATCAGGCGCAGCGAATGGAAATGCACGGGCAACCCGGGATTGTCAATGTATCCGGAAATACTTATGAATACATTGCTCCATATTTTGAATGTAGTTATCGGGGAAAAATACAAACCAAACATAAGGGAATGCTTGACATGTATAGTGTCAAAGGGATTAAAACGGAGCTTTCTGTGGATGACCTGGGAATAGCGCCCAACAAAAAGTTCTGGCAGATTGTAGACCTACATTTATACAGCTCAATCAATTACATGAAGGCAGAGCGCCATATTATGAAAATTCTTGAGCATCAGCTGTCCCCAAAACTACTTTACCACAGTATCAACCACACAATAGATGTCACAAAAGCTGTAGAACGCCTTGCTATTATGGAAGGAATTACAGATGAGGGCTTGTTTTTACTTAAATCAGCAGCTACTTATCATGACGCAGGCTTTATTGAAAAGTACGAAAAAAACGAAGCAATTGGTATGCGATTAGCAAGAGAAATACTTCCAAAATACGGATATACTTCAGAACAAATTGACGTAATAGATGGTCTTATAAAATCAACAGAAATACCACAAAGTCCAACAACACATCTTGAAGAAGTAATGTGTGATGCAGACCTTGATTATTTAGGACGAGATGATTTTCATGAAATTGCCGATCTTTTAAGAAGAGAATTGAGAGAGCACGGTAAGTTAAACAGTGATAGAGAGTGGGATGAAATACAGGTTAAGTTTTTAGAGGCCCACACTTATTTTACTAAAAGTGCTATCAGATTAAGAAAACCTAAGAAACTTAAACACATTGAAGAAATTAAACACAAGTTAAAAACCTTTGATTACAAAGATTAACTTTTTATTTTATTCAAATAAACGTCCGGCTCTCCATTTTTCCCCTGAATCATTACTGTTTTTCCTTTTCTGCCTAAAACCATTTCCAGGGCATAATTAACCGACTTACCATTTGAAATGTTTGCATTCAACAGATAATTGCCATCCTCCTGATTTATCACAATATAAGTCCCGACCAATTCCATCTTCCCACTGCTGTATATCAGACCCTTTTCTGTAATCACAATATTCACCTCCTGTTCTTCCACGTAAAATTCCACATCATCTTTAATCATGCTGTAAGCAGGTGCTATTCCTGAGTAATGTCCAATATAATCTTTTGGTAAATGGTTTGAAGAAAGAGACAGTGTCATGCTTGACACGAGAATTATAAGCATTTTTATCATGGTTTTCAGCTTGTTAAAACGCAACAAAAATACAAATGGAAAAAGACTCTTCCAAATTTTTTCATCTCCAATCGAAAATGAGGCATCAAGTCATCACGAAAAGGCATTAATAAAAATAGCTTACCCCCTTTTTGTCAAAACAATTTCTCTTTTATTCAACTGCATTTCAGGAACTCCCTTGAGTCCTGTTATAATTAACGTACGTGTTTTTTTATCAATTTTTAATCCAAAATCAAAATCTACAGAGTGATCATTCGTGATGTTCACCGCTAATTCTAGTATATTTTCCCCTTCTATAATCTCTGTATAGCTACCATAAAAATCCAACTTTCCACAACTATACCGCAGAGAGTTCTCTTTTAAATAAAGTGAAACATGATGGGTAGATGCCTTCATCTTTTTGTTTTGGTACTCAAACTCAAAAGCAGGAACTTCTGACTCATAGTGTCCTAAAAGTTGTTTGGGCAATTCCAATGAAAAAGAATGAAAAGTAATAAATAAAAGAGGGGCTAGAAGAATTTTAAACATGGTTCTCAAGGTTTTAAGGATAGACAAAGTTATTATTCTACAGTCAACTGTCCTAATGTTCTGTTGAAAAATTGTTTTTTATTGTTTAAACATTACCGGATCAATATCGGTTTTAGATGGATCAAATGTGTAATTTTGGGTGAAAAGCAGTGGGATATGAAGCAGTATTTAGATCTTGTTAGACACATCAAAGAGAAGGGGGTAGAAAAAGGAGATCGTACCGGAACAGGAACAAAGAGTGTTTTTGGTTATCAGATGCGTTTTGACCTGAATGAGGGATTTCCTATGGTCACGACAAAAAAACTCCATTTAAAGTCAATTATCTACGAACTACTTTGGTTCATTAAAGGAGATACCAACATTAAATACCTTACCGATCATGGCGTTCGTATCTGGAATGATTGGGCAAATGAAGCGGGAGATTTAGGCCCGGTTTACGGCGCTCAGTGGAGAAACTGGAACAACGACGGAATCGATCAACTGGCTAACGTCATTGAACAAATTCAGACGAACCCTGATAGCAGAAGATTGATGGTTTCTGCCTGGAATCCTTCTGTGCTTCCAGACACTTCTCTTTCTTTTGCTGAAAACGTTGCCCGTGGCAAAGCAGCTTTGCCTCCCTGCCATGCCTTTTTTCAATTTTATGTAGCAGATGGAAAACTCTCCTGTCAGCTTTATCAGCGCAGTGCAGATGTTTTTTTAGGCGTTCCTTTTAATATCGCTTCTTATGCTTTACTGACCATGATGGTTGCTCAGGTATGTGGACTGAAAACGGGTGATTTTGTACACACCTTTGGAGATGTTCATTTGTACAGTAATCATTATGAACAGGCCGAACTACAGTTGAGTCGTGATCCCAAACCCCTTCCGGAGATGAAAATTAACCCTGACATAAAGCGCATTTTTGATTTTACTTTTGAGGATTTTGAATTAATCAGTTACGAACATCATCCACACATAAAAGGAACAGTAGCCGTTTAATTTCTTATTCTATGATCAAATTAATTGTTGCAAAATCAACCAATAACGTAATCGGAAAAGACAATGATTTGATCTGGAATCTACCAGCAGATATGAAGTTTTTTTCAACCACAACAAAAGGAAATATTGTTGTGATGGGTAGAAAAAATTGGGAATCTATTCCGAATAAATACAGGCCGTTACCCGAAAGGTTAAACCTTGTTGTTTCTCGTGACACTTCTTTTTCAGAGCCGGGCTGTGAATCATTTACCTCTATTGAAGAGGCGATTTCAGCCTATGAAAAAGACCCCCGTGATATTTTTATCATTGGAGGTGGTCAAATTTATGCCTATTGTCTTCGTCATGGGCTGGTAGACGAAATGCTTATTACTGAAATTGACCATTCTTTTGAGGGAGACACTTTTTTTCCGGATTTTGATCAATCTGAATGGAATAAAGAACTGCTGTTGAAAAAAGAAAAGGATGATAAAAACCCTTATCCTTTCAGCATTTGGAAGTACACAAAAAAGAGATGAAACTTTGCATAGCAGAGAAACCAAGTGTGGCAAAAGAAATTGCTTCTATCATTGGCGCCAACAATAGAAAAGATGGCTACTATGAGGGAAATGGCTATTGGGTTTCCTGGACATTCGGTCATCTGTGTACATTAAAAGAACCCCACGATTATACGAGTCTTTGGAAGTGGTGGAATTTAGCCACATTGCCTATGATTCCCTCCCGATTTGGAATTAAAGTAATGGAAGATCAGGGCGTTCAAAAACAGTTTCACATTATCCGACAACTGGTTGAGAAATGTGAAGAAGTGATTAATTGTGGTGATGCCGGGCAAGAGGGAGAGTTGATACAACAGTGGGTGCTCTTAAAGGCAAAGAATACTAAACCGGTAAAACGTTTGTGGATTTCGTCCCTAACAGAAGAAGCAATTGCTGAGGGATTTGAGAAGCTCAAAGATGGAAAAGATTTTCACAACTTATATGCTGCCGGTAGTTCGCGTGCAATTGGAGACTGGCTGCTGGGAATGAACGCCACGCGTTTATACACACTTAAATACGGACAAGAAAAACAAGTGCTTTCAATTGGCCGGGTACAAACGCCTACTTTGGCCATGATCGTTGAACGCCATCTTTCCATTGAAAATTTTAAGCCGGAAAAATACTGGGAGCTGAAAACCACCTATCGGGAAGTGCTCTTCTCTGCAACAGTGGGTCGTCTGAAAACAGTAGAAAAGGGAGAGTCCGCTTTAAATTATGTAAAGGACAAACCTTTTGTGATAAAATCCTACGAACAAAAAGAGGGAAAAGAACATCCTCCCCGACTGTTTGACTTAACATCATTGCAGGTACACGCCAATAACAAGTTTGCTTTATCGGCAGATAAAACACTAAAGTTGATTCAAAACTTATATGAAAAAAAGTTAGTTACCTATCCCCGGGTGGATACTACTTTTTTATCAGAAGACATCTATCCTAAAATTCCTAAAATTTTGGGGGGATTAACCTATTTCTCTAAGCTCACAGCTCCATTACTGGATAAAAAAATACGAAAATCAAAAAAGGTTTTTGATGACAAAAAAGTAACCGATCACCACGCCATTATTCCTACCGGAATTACTCCTTCGGGCATCAGCCCAGAAGAGCAAAAGCTATACAACAGTATTTGCAGACGTTTCATTGCTGCCTTTTACCCGGACTGTAAAGTATCAAACACAACTGTGTTGGGGATGGTAGATGAGGTAGAATTTAAAGCCACCGGAAAACAAATTATTGAAGCCGGTTGGCGTGCTGTTTATACGTCCTCATCAACAGAAGAACAGTCAAAAGACGAAGAAAACCTTATGCCTGACTTTAAAGAGGGGGAAAGTGGACCCCATGAGCCGGAAATTCAAGAAAAAGAAACGCGGCCTCCAAAATATTTTACAGAGGGAACCTTGCTCCGAGCTATGGAGACCGCCGGAAAAAAGGTAGAGAATGAAGAATTGCGTGACGCTATGAAAGAGAATGGAATCGGACGGCCATCTACGCGTGCCAATATTATTGAGACCCTCTTCCGACGCAGGTATATTGAAAAGAAGAAAAAGAATATTTTTCCTACAATTACGGGAATAGAACTCATAGCAACCATTAAATCTGACTTACTAAAATCCCCGGAACTCACCGGACAATGGGAACACAAGCTGCGCTTGATAGAAAAGGGAGAATATGAAGTAGATACCTTTAAAAAAGAGCTGATTGAAATGGTAGTGGACATTACTAACCATGTAAAATTTGACGAAGACAAAACCATTGCTGTAGCAAAAGAAAAAAGAGAGAAATCAAAGCCATCCACTCAACAGTTGATCGGAGACGAATGCCCGAAATGCAAAAGCGGCAGCCTTTTAAAAGGAAAAAAAGCCTACGGCTGCTCAAGACATGCTGACGGATGCGATTTTTTGGTTCCCTTTTCATTTTTGGGTAAAAAACTCACCCAAAAACAACTTTCTGATCTGATTACAAAAGGAAAAACCACAAAAATAAAAGGCTTTGTTATTCCCGGCACACAAAATAAAAAGGAGGGAAAATTGACTTTTACTGAGGGTTTTAATATTGCTCTTGAGGAATGAGCTCTTTTAAAATATACGGTATTCTATTGCTTTTTTTCTTCTTTCTTCCTCTTTGTTCTCTTTCTCAAAAGGTAGACAGCAGCAGTCAAAAAATTGCTCTTTTCCCCACTGAACATGGAGCAAAAACATGGAAGCTTTTATTGGGTTTAGACGCCAGACGATCTTTTTTTTCAGGAGTTCCCATAAAAATTAACGGATTAAAACTGGGTGCAGAATACAAAGGGGTTCACCGTTTTGGATTTGGTTTTTACTGGCTGAAACGAGATGTTTCCATGACCGATTTTGTTGTTGAGCGGGATGATGCCGCTGAAGATACAGAGGTTCGCTTCAGTCTGGGGTATAGCTCTTTGTTTTATGAACGTGTTTTTCTCAAAACAAGATGGTGGGAAGTTGCCTTTCCTGTACACCTAGGTGGAGGACGAGTGAGCGCGACCTACAAAGACACGATTGGCGCCTTTCAACCACTGCTGCAGCACCCTTTTTCTACATTAACATTATCTACCCAGCTTAAATTTTATCCCTTAGAATGGTTAGCGATAAGGGTTTCCGGTGGCTATCGCACCACATTTAATACGCAAAAAGAAGTTAAAACGGCTTTTAATCGTCCTTTTTACGGATTTGGTTTAAGCATAAATGTAATTACTCTCTATCACGTTATTTTTTCATCTTCAAAAAATAAGGAAAATGAGGAAGAGGTTTTTCCGGAAGAAAATTACTGACGTGCGTAATGGGATACGCTCTCCCGGTCAAAAAACCCCTCTTTTTTTATTTTGCTGTTTATATTGTTGATATACAATTGTTTACCCTCAACTTAACGCCTCTCCTTAGGATGTGTTTTAAGCGCATTTCTCGCTCATCCCTGTGTGTTTATTCATTTTATTTGAAAAATTGTTTCAGAGGCTTTATTTTGCCTTTTTCTTCTTTAAAACATACATCTGTGAGGAGTAAAATCCATTTTTTGCTTTTAAATTTGACTTCCAGCCGATATAAAACGCTTTGGGTAAAAATCCTCCTTTAAATTTTTCAGAATTCATGGCCACCCAATAGGCATCAAATTTCATGGGCTTCATTTCAGAAAGCTCAACATCAAATTCGTCAAAGAGTCGAACTACATCTTTTGGTGTAAAATGATAAAGGTGGAGAGGTAGATCTAATCCGTCCCAATATTCTTTATAATATTTGGCATCATACGAATCAATGTTGGGAAGGGCTATAATTAAACTTCCATCTTCTTTGAGTACTCGCAGGTAATGCTTGATATCTCTTTTTAAATGATACACATGCTCCAAGACGTGCCACATGGTAATAACATCAAATGAATGATCCGGTAGTTCCGGAAGCTCAGACGGGTCTTTCAATTGCAAACCAAAATCAGTTCTGGCAACTGCTCGTGCCTTTTCATCCGGCTCAATACCCGTCACGGTATAGCCTTTTTCTTTACAGGCATTTAAAAAGAAACCGTTTCCGGCGCCTATGTCTAGCAATTGCTTGCCCTTTGCATGCTTATTGACCAGTTTCAACTTTCTGTTGACATTCATGGTGCGCACACGCTTATAAACAAAAGGCAACAAGCCCTTTTTGTTCTTCGTTGCATGAGACATATAATTGTCGGCACCATAGTAATGTCCAATCTCCTCTTCTTTTGGAATCGGATTAGTAAATCGAAAGCCACAATTTTGACATTGTTGAACCGTAAACCCCTCTTTTGAAAAAGTAAAATCTTTGGATGCAAGATAATTTTCTAGCTCTTCACTTTCACAAATGGGACAATGATTCAATGTATGGAGTTCTCTTTTCGCTGTCATTTTATCTTCCTAAATAAACCAATAATACAGAAACATCAGAAGGGGAAACACCTGAGATACGACTGGCTTGCCCGATAGTTGCCGGCTGAATGTTTTGCAATTTCTCCACTGCCTCAGCAGAAAGGGAAGATAAGACAGAAAAATCAGTATGTGGTGGAATTTTAACATCTTCTAAACGATTTAACTTAATCGCATTTTCTTGTTCTCGGGAAATGTACCCTTCATATTTTATTTGAATTTCGGCCTGCATAAGAGCGTCTTGATTTTCCTCATCTATTTCGGTTAATTTTTGATGCAATTCAGGGACATTTTCACGCAAGGCTTTTAAAGTTACGTGTGGGCGCAACAGTAAAGAATTCGCTTTCACTTTTTGGGTAATCGTAGCAGATCCAACACCTTCCAGAAAACCATTTATTTCTTCCGGCAGCACACTTATTTTACGAAGTGTTTTTTTTACTTCCGCCGTTATTTTCATTTTCTCTTCTACTTTTTTTAGCTGTTGATCGGAGGCTAAACCAATGGCGTGAGATTTGGGTGTAAGTCGTAAATCTGCATTGTCTTGTCGTAGCAAAATCCTAAATTCTGCCCGGGAAGTAAACATTCTGTAAGGTTCTTCTGTGCCTTTTGTGATGAGATCATCTATTAATACGCCAATATATGCTTCTGATCGACCCAAAATAAACGGTTCTTTTTTCTGTAGTTTCAGATGTGCATTAATTCCGGCCATTAACCCTTGAGAAGCGGCCTCTTCATAGCCTGTAGTTCCGTTAATTTGTCCGGCAAAAAAGAGGTTTTCTACCCGTTTTGTTTCAAGCGTATGGCTAAGTTGTGTCGGGGGAAAATAATCGTATTCAATGGCGTATCCCGGACGGAACATCATTACGTTTTCAAATCCGGGGATTGTTTTAAGCGCTTTGAGCTGTACCTCTTCAGGCAAGGATGTAGAAAATCCATTTACATATACTTCTACGGTTTCCCAGCCTTCAGGCTCAACAAAAATTTGATGTCGGTCTCTTTCGGCAAATCGATTTATCTTGTCTTCAATAGACGGACAATATCTTGGGCCTACACTTTTTATTGCCCCATTGAACATGGGTGAACGATCAAATCCTGACCTTAGGATTTCATGCGTTGCTGGATTGGTGTAGGTGATGTAGCAGCTTCTTTGCTTCTGTAAAGGGCTTGTTTCCTCTGTAAATGAAAATTTTGAGGGAATCTCATCTCCGGCTTGCTCTTCCATTTTGGAATAATCCAACGAGCGCCCATCAACACGAGGAGGGGTTCCTGTTTTCATTCTACCCGTTTCAAAACCCAGCTCAACCAATTGTTCAGTAATACCATAGCTGGCACCCTCTCCTGACCTACCTCCTTTGAAGTTTTTTTCACCCAAATGAATCAGCCCATTTAAGAACGTGCCATTAGTTAATACCACCGCAGCAGCTTCAATCTTTATTCCGATTGCAGTTATCACCCCTTTCAACTTACCCTTTTCCACCCACAAGCCATTCACCATGTCTTGCCAAAAATGAACGTTTTTTGTTCGCTCTAACATGAGCCTCCACTCTTCTGCAAAACGCATTCTGTCATTTTGAGTACGCGGCGACCACATGGCAGGCCCCTTTGAAAGGTTTAACATTTTAAATTGTATTGCCGACTTGTCAGACACTTTCCCGGAGCCCCCGCCCAAAGCATCAATCTCCCTGACGATTTGCCCCTTTGCGACACCGCCCATTGCGGGATTACAGGACATTTGAGCAATGTTTTGCAGATTCATGGTGACCAACAGCACTTTTGAGCCCATCTTTGCCGCAGCATAGGCCGCCTCGCAGCCCGCATGGCCACCTCCCACCACTATAATGTCATACTTTTGTAACATAACCCTCCAATTGTTTCACGTGAAACAAACACAACTATGTTTCACGTGAAACAATTAGTTGCAAACATTTTTCTTCTTGTTTCCGCATCTCTTTTTTTTCCTCTTCGTTTTTATCATTAAAACCAACAAGGTGTAGTATTCCATGCGCTATCACCCTTTTTAGTTCCAGGGCTTCATTCCCGTCACTAAATATTGCTGCATTGTCTTTGATGCGATCATAGCTGATAAAAACATCCGCGCTTAAACTATTTTCTTCGTTATAATTAAAGGTGATGATGTCTGTATAATAATCATGCCCTAAATGTTTTTTGTTTATCTCCAATAAATAGTTGTCTGTACAAAAAACAAATGATAAATCTCCAACAAGGCGCTTATATGAATGGGCGATTTCAGTTATCCATAAACCAAAAAATTCCGGGTCAAAGTCCGGAATTTCAACATCTATAAAATGATAGTTTATTTTATCCATTCAGTGCAAAAGTAATACTAACTTTTGAACCATTCAAATCAAACTCAACCTGGTCGCTCAAATTCTTCATTAGAAATATTCCTCTTCCGTCTGGTTTTTCGATATTCTCTGGTGCTGTTGGATCCGGTAAATTATTAAAATCAAACCCTTCGCCTTCATCCTGAACAGAAAAGACAACACCTTCTTTCAGTTCCTCAACTTTTACTTTCACTTTTTTACCCACGCGCTCTCTATTCCCGTGAATAATGGCATTATTGACCGCCTCTGTGACGGCTATTAAAATGTTGCCGTAATGATCTTCGTTCAGACTTAGCTCATCACACACTTTATCAATAAGCGTTTCAACCTCCGGGATGTTGTTCAAATCTGAACCAATTTCTATACTGTGCATTTAACCTAATTATTTACAGAGTTAAAATATTCATTCACCAATGTCTTATAATAGACTTGAAGACTAAGTGGCATGGAGCGCATAAACTCCACTTCCGCTTTCTTTTTTCTATTATACTCTGTAAATTCTATTAGGTTACCTTCGTCCGGTTTTTTTCCTTCATTTGCCTCCCGTTCTTCGGAAAAACCCCTCTCACGAATTGCCTTTTCACTTTCCAATAAACGGGTAAGGATATCTTCTTGTCGCTTGACGTACTCATTCCCTATATTTCCATTTAACAAATCATTTTCCAAGTCATTTAATTCTTCAATAATGTCATTCAGATCATTTCCAAAACCACTTCCATCTTTATTCAACTCTTCTTTCAACTTCTTAAGAGACTCTCGTATTTGAGCTTGTTGGGCCGCCATTTTTACCTGCTCTTTAGTAGAAAATCCAGGAATCTTTCCGTCTCCCATTCCATTACCTTCCCCGTCTTTACTTTGTCCCTCTTTTCCTCCGGGTTTTTTTCCGCCCTTCATTTTGCCAATTTGATCTTTCATGGCGTCTTTCATTTGTTGCATGTTCATTTTACCGCCGCCAGATCCCTGCCCACTACCGCCCGGCTTATCACAAGAACCTCCTCCCGGCATAGAAGCTTGAGCCTGTTGCTGCATTTGCTCCAAAACCTCACTTAACATCAAGGCCAAATCATTATAATCCGTCATGGCGTACTGTTGATGCTGCATTAGCTTTTTAGTGTTTCTTTCTTCAGATAACTCTCTTGCATTTTTTAAGTTATAGTTTAGCTCTGAAAGCTCATCATTGATAAAACTAGAGAGTTGGTACACTCTTTTACTTAAAGCCACGAGAGAGTCTCTAACACCATCTGTTGCCTTATCTATTGCTAACTGCTTTCGGTTTAATTCAAGATAATACGGATCCGAGGTTTCTGTTTTGGTATATTCCTCCATAAGATCTTCCTGATCATGAGAAAGGGCGACAATGTTCTCTAAAAGATAACGCAAAGCATCCATATCCTCTCCTTGCTGCTGTTGTTGGCTTTGTGACTGCATGGCTGCTATATCATCTGCCATTTGCTCCATCATTTCAGAAGCATTTTTTTGGTTCTCTTGAGATTTTCCGGACTTCCCTTTGTCCAGGTTTTCTTTTGACTCACTCATCTCAGCATCTATTTCCTCTTCTTGTTCTTCATCAAATTCAATATCTCTAGGGTTTTGGAGCTCTTCATTCTTTTGTTCGGCCTCATCTATATCTTTTTGGATTTCATCAAACTTTTTATTTAACGCTTCTTGTTTTTTGGAAAGCTCTTCTTTGGACAAATCTCCCTTCTCTGTCATTTCATTCAACTCATCCTGCTTCTCTTTCAAATCTCTTAATTGTTCTTCAATGTTCTCTAATTTTTGATCCAACTCCATGTTTTTAAATAGTTCAAGTGTGCGATCCATCATTTCCTCCATGGTTTCTGTTTCGTTTTCCATTTTTTCCAGGTTCTCCAAAAGCTTATCTTTATTCATCTCCTCCATCAACTTTTGTAACTCCTCCATCAGCTTCATCATTTCTTCATCCATGAGTTCTTTCATTAACTCCTGTAGCTTCTCTTGCTTTTTTTGTAGCTCTTCATCCAACTCAAAGAAATTTTCTTGCTCATTCTTATTTTTTTCAAAATTTTTCTGAAGTTTCTGTACCTTTTCTTGTAATTCTTTCTGAAGATCTAATAAGCTTTCTATGCTCTGCCGGTCTTTCCAGTCTGTACTTTGCTTATTCATTAGGCTGGATTTAACATTTTTTATTTTGTTCTTCAGCTCTCTTGATTCCTGCAAAGCGTTATCCATCTCATTCTTCATCTTCTCAGACTTTTCAGAAAGCACATTATCCATTTCGTCCATTTCCGGAACATTAAACACTTGTCGGGAAGAAGAAGTTGATTTAAAACCGTTTATTTTATCATTATCTGTCACGACAAAATTATACTCTACCCGATCGCCCGGTTTAAGTTTGAAAACAGAAAGATCAATATAATGTGAAAATAATTGTGTCGTAAGATCTGAATGTATTTTTAATGATTTTCTCACGGTGTAGGAGGTGTCCTTACCGATTACTTTAATATTTGCCAATAAGCTTCTAAACCCATAATCATCCGATACCTTTCCTTCTATAAATCGCTTCAACTCATTCGTAGAGTCAATAGACTCTTCAATCGCAATGGTGGGATACTTATCCTTTACTACAGAGACCGTATAGTCCAAAGAGTCAGCATTAGGCAGGTCTTTTGAACTTAGCAACAGCAGATAATTTTGCGATTCAAAAAAGGTGTTTTGAAAACTATAACTATTTGATAAAGAGTTTTTTATAAAATAAGTGGTGTCTCTAAACCCAACTCCCAGTTGCTCCATGTTGCGTGTGCTGACGTTCCATTTTAACAGTGTTCCTTCCGGTACGGTCAAATCGCCAGAATTAGTAAATGTTTCATTCTTTTTCCCTGTATGAGCAGGATAGGCAGCCTCTATTGTCAGTTCCTCAATAATTGGTTTTCTTAATGCAGTAACATTAAAATCTTTCGATTTAAAATTGTTGGCTTCACAATAAAAATCAAGATTTTGATCCAGGTTACTAAAAGTGTATTCAAACTCAACTTTTGATTTTTTCACCAAGTTATAGGTTCCCAAATTAGAGTGAATTTTAACTTCGTCAGGGATTTCTTTTCCTTCCAATCGGATTTTTAGCGTATAATTTTCGCCCTCTTTCACTTCATCATCACTGCTCAAAACAAATTCAAAAGGGGCCGGCTCTACATACTCTGTATTAAAGTTTACAATACGTTCTGAACTGTCCAAAAATAATTTTGGGTTACTTATTCCTATGATGGTTATCGTCAAGAAGATGGGAAGCAAAAACTTGAGGTACTTCTTGTTCTCTTTTAAATCAATTGCAGAAGAGAAGGGAACTACAGATAGTTTTTCGGAGCGCTGCTCAATACTCGCTTGAACCAATTCCATATTTAATGATGCGTCTGCTTTTTTCTCATGCATCTCCAAAGTGTTCATCAACTTATCGCCTACATCCGGAAAAATGGATCCTATCATCAGAGAAGCTTCTTTCAAACTAAGGTGTCTCGCAACTTTGTACAATTTTAACACCGGAACGATCAAATACTTAAACAGTAAAAAGAGATTTCCGCTGATAAATGCCAACAATAAAACCAGACGCATGTTGGAACTAAAGTGCCCCAGGTATTCCAATATTGTCACCACCGCATACGATAACAAGAGAAAAGAAGCGAATAAAATCCCCCCTTTCACCATTTCATTTTTATAGTACTTTGAAATGAAGCGCTCAATCTGCTGTATTAATCTGTTAAATTGTCCCAACTTAAATAGTTTTTCGTCTCACACTAAGGTACGACTTTCTTTTGTATCCTACAATAATCGTGCAATTTCGTTCATTTATAACGAAACAATAGGTGTAATAGTTTGCTGATCTAAAAATTATTTCATTTCTAGTATCTTTGTGCCTTTATTTATCTAAAACCTACCAATGGCTGAAAAAGTACGCGTACGATTTGCACCCAGTCCTACCGGACCGTTACACATGGGCGGTGTCCGAACTGCTTTATATAACTATCTCTTTGCTAAAAAGCATGGCGGTGATTTTATTTTAAGAGTGGAGGACACTGACGAAAAGCGGTTTGTAGAGGGAGCGCAACAATATATTGTAGATGCTTTGAAGTGGTGTAATATTGAACCCAACGAAGGAGCAGGCTATGGTGGTGATTACGGACCATACGTGCAAAGTGAGCGCAAAGGGATGTATAAGCCCTATGCAGAAGAATTGGTAGAAAAAGGGCATGCCTACCTTGCTTTTGACTCAGCAGAAGACCTCAATAAAATGAGAGATCAGGCAAAAGAAATGGGACTGCCAAACTGGCAATACAGCGGTGTTACACGTTCTAGCATGAAAAACTCCCTCTCTTTGTCCAAAGAAGAGGTAGAAAAACGACTGGCAGATGGTGAGCCCTATACGATCCGTATGAAAATGCCTCGAAATCAAGATATAAAATTTGAAGATAGCATCCGCGGATGGGTGACCGTAAACACCAATAATCTGGATGACAAAGTGCTATTTAAGCCCGGAGGGATGCCGACCTATCACCTGGCAAACATTGTGGATGATCACCTGATGAAAATCACACATGTTATTCGTGGGGAAGAGTGGCTGCCCTCTGCTCCTTTACACGTTTTATTGTATGATGCTTTTGGTTGGGAACGACCTGTTTTTGCACACCTCCCTCTAATTTTAAGACCGGATGGTAATGGAAAACTAAGCAAAAGAGATGGTGACCGTTTGGGTTTTCCCGTTTTTCCATTAAACTGGACAACAGCAGAGGGTGAGCTTTACAGTGGATATAAAGAAGCCGGCTATTTTCCTGACGCTTTTATCAATATGCTGAGTCTGCTCGGTTGGAATCCGGGCAATAATGAAGAAATTTTCAGTTTGGATGAAATGGTGGAAAAGTTTAGCCTTGAAAGGGTGGGGAAATCAGGAGCAAGATTTGACCCCGACAAGGCCCGTTGGTTTAACCAACACTATTTACGAAAAACCACCGATAAAGATTTAGCCCTCTTATTAATGCCTTATTTATCGGGTGATTTTCATCCTGATTATG
The DNA here is from genome assembly GCA_040880585.1 of Crocinitomicaceae bacterium. Lineage (GTDB taxonomy): Bacteria > Bacteroidota > Bacteroidia > Flavobacteriales_D > Crocinitomicaceae > Paracrocinitomix. The sequence continues at coordinate 129,372 of JBBDID010000035.1, forward strand.
TGGCCAAAGTTTGTGGACTAATGAAAGAGCGCGCCACTTTTGTTCAGGACATTACTAAAGATGGGGATTACTTTTTTGGTGAGATCAGTTCTTATGATGAAAAAACCCTGCGAAAAAAATGGAAACCGGAAACTTCAGATATCATGGAAGAGCTTTTAACAGAGCTGGAGTCTATTTCTGATTTTAATCAAGAGAATATCGAAAGTGTTTTTTCTGCTTATCTGGAAAGAAAAGAATATGGTTTTGGACAGGTGGGTCCGGGTTTTAGATTGTTGATTACCGGAAAAGGCATGGGGCCTTCAATGTTTGAAATTTGTGACGCCTTAGGGAAAGAAAAAGTGATTGACCGAATGAAAACAGGGATTGAAAAACTGAATCAATTAAAAGCCAGCGCCGAATGAAAAACATTGTTGAAGTGAGTGGAATAGAAATGTACGCCTACCACGGTTGTCTTGAAGAAGAGGCTCGTTTGGGTGGTAAGTATATTGTTGATGTTTCCATTGAAACCGATTTTTCCACTTCAGCGGCAACGGATAAATTAATGGATACGGTAGATTATGTAGAGGTGCGCAAGATTGTCATAGAAGAGATGGCGATACGCTCCAAATTAATTGAACATGTGGGATACCGTATCCAACAGCGATTTAAAAAAGCTTTTCCCACGATCATAAAGAGCCGGGTGAAGGTGCGTAAATTAAATCCCCCCATTGAAGGTACGGTCAAAGAGGTAGCCATTATTATTGAAGGCTGATTCCAAAATAAGATTAACCTTGAAGTCTCGCTTCTTTTTACGCTTTTTATTATCTTTGCCTACTTCCGATAAAAAGGGTCCTGTGGCCGAGTGGTTAGGCAGTGGTCTGCAAAACCATCTACAGCGGTTCGAATCCGCTCGGGACCTCACACCAACCCTGTACGCAAAGCGTACAGGGTTTTTTATTTGTACATCCTGAGCCAAGCTTGCTTGAGCGAAAGGTGTGCAAATAAAAAAACTATTTCGCAGAAATAGTGGTTGGTGTGGTATTGTTTTAACCATAACACGGATCATGAATATAATCCGCTCGGGACCTCACAACAGCCTTTGTGCATGAAACAAAGGCTGTTGTTACAATTAAAATTATTGTAATTCTTGTATATTTGGTGGTATGCGTCACTCTTTTTTATCCTTGATGTTTTTGCTGTCATGGGCGATTTCCCATAGCCAATCTGACGTAAGTAGTATAATCGACAGTCTTAAAAACTGCCTGGAGAAAAGTGAAACAGTAAAAGATGAGGTGAAGCTTCTCAATACACTTGCTATGGCTACAATGCGTATGGATACAATACAAGCTGTGAATTATGCTGAAAGAGCCTTTAAGCTTTCAAAAGAGGTAGGTTTTCTCGAAGGAGAACTAGGGGCTCTAAATTTTTTCGCTAGAAACTACACGGAGCGAGGGAAGATGGATACTGCATTGATGATACTTCAAAAAATCGTCCTATATGAGGATAAAGTAGATGATAAAAAAAGAATTGCGGATGCTTACGTTTCAATGGGAAATATCTATGATATACAGGGTGATTTTCCAAAAGGATTAGCCGCCTACTTTAAAGCAAAAGATATTTTTAAAGAAAATAAACATTGGCGCGGTGTGGGAATGGCTCACATGGGAATAGGTAATATATACTATGGTAATAGCCAGTTTCAAAAATCGATCAATCATTTCCGAAAATCTGCAAATATTCTTAGACAAATTAATGATCCCTATACTTCATGGTCTATAAATAATATGGCCGGTGCAATGATGGGGGCGGGAATGACTGATTCGGCAGAGTTTTATTATAAAAAATCCCTAAGATTAAAAGAAGACATGGGGGATGTTTATGGTGCATCTTTTACCTACTCTGAATTGGGTGAACTTTATTTGCAATCCGGAAAGATTAAATTGGCAAAAGAACACCTTGAAAAAGCTGTTGAATTAAAGAAACAGGTTGAGGGAATTGGAATGGAGTCAATGGGGAAAGCTATTTTGAAATTAGGGAAAGTAGCTGCAAAAGAAAAGAATTACAATCAAGCTATCGCTCTTTTTGAAGAAGCAAAGTCAATGGCTTTTGAAAGTTCATCAATGTCAACATTAATTAGTGTATATAAGGAGTTGTCAATCGTGTATTCAAAAACCGGAAATTATAAATCCGCTTTTAAGGCTTTAGAAGAATTCACCGTTTTAAGAGATTCGCTCAAAAATATAGAAAGTGTTGAGAAACTGGCGGAGGTCCAAACCCAATACGAAACAGCAGAGAAGGAAGCTCAAATTCAACTGATGAAAAGTCAGGACGAACTGAACCAAACTAAAATTCAAAAAGCGGAAGAAAAATCAAAGCGTACAATTACAATGTTCATTGGGGCATTAGTGGTAGTTATCTTTTTATCTGTGGCGATATTTTTTGCCTATCGAAGTAATAAGGTAAAAAAGAAAGCCAATTCTTTATTACAAACAAAAAATAAAGAAATCACCCAACAAAAAGAGTTGGTAGAGGAAAAATCCAAAGAAATCCTTGATTCTATCATCTACGCTAAACGAATTCAGTCTGCAATCTTACCGCCTTTAAAAGATTTTGAAAAACTCTTCCCTGAATCCTTTGTTTTGTACAAACCAAAGGATATTGTGGCAGGAGATTTTTATTGGCTTGAAACTGTTGCTTCCCCCTCTAACTCCCCCGAAGGGGGAGAACCAGCAACAGTTTTATTTGCGGCAGCTGATTGTACCGGACACGGAGTTCCGGGTGCTATGGTATCGGTGATTTGTAATAATGGCTTAAACAGGTCGGTAAGGGAGTATGGTTTAACTGAGCCCGGACAAATTTTGGATAAAACACGTGCCATAGTTATTAAAGAGTTTGAAAAATCTGAAGAAGATGTAAAAGACGGAATGGATATTGCGCTGTGCAGTTTGAGCTTTGACTCAAACTCTGGCGGAGTTGTTGGCACTTCGACTCCGCTCAGTGCCCGTTTAAAATATGCCGGGGCTCATAATCCGCTTTGGATTATAAGAAAAGATGCAGACGAAGTGGAAGAAATAAAAGCCGATAAACAACCAATTGGTAAGTATACACTAGAAGAAAAATTTACTACTCATAAAGTTGAGGTGAATTCAGGAGATACCATTTATATTTTTTCAGATGGTTATGCAGATCAGTTTGGCGGAGAAAAGGGCAAGAAACTAAAATTAGCTAATTTTAAAAAATTCCTTCTTTCCATAAAAAAAGCACCCATGAATGAACAAAAAGAAAAGCTAGATGAATATTTTATGGGCTGGAAAGGAGATTTAGAACAATTGGATGACGTCTGCGTTATAGGAGTACGCGTTTAGCGTACGAAGTATAACACATGACGGAATACATCCCGATTGATATTTTCAAGGGAACGAAGTGAGTGTAGAAAATACTTATCGGGGTGGATGACACGATCAAAAATGAACCAACCTAAAAAAGTTTTTGTTCACCTTGTCTCTGGTGCGTTTTAATGATTTGCTGTTCGGTTTGTCTTATCAAAAAACCTTTTGTTTTTTCTTCTAATACTAATAGGCAGCCATAATTCAGCAGTACTATTTCAATTTTGATTGAAAGATAAGGCTTTCTATTTGCTCACCCGCTTTTTTGTGTGAAAACCTTTCTCGGGCAAAGGTTTGAGCCGCTTCTGCTTTCATCTGCGATTCTTCAGGATTTTGCAAGATTCGGTTTATAGCCTCCTTCAGTGAAACCTCATCATTCCATTCAAAAAAATATCCCCGTTCTTCTTCACCTATTAATTCTTTTGTGCCCGCGCTATTGGTACCGGCTATTTGCTTGCCTGCTAACATGGCTTCAATGGTTACCATACCAAAGGTTTCATTTTTTGAGGCCATTACAAAAATATCTACTGCAGCATAAAAATATCCTACCTCTTTCATAAAGGGAAACAAGAAAAAAGAAGGGTCTTCATCTACCTCTTTTTTTAACTGCTGATAGTACGATTCCCACTCACCTTCTGTTTTGCTCCCCACCATAAGCATTTTTAGGTTTTTATACTTCTGCTGAAGTTCTTCTACCCCCTTCTTTACAAAATACTGTGCTTTGTGCGGGTCAATCCTTCCAATCATCCCAACAACTATATCCCGATCATCTATTCCAAAATATTTTCTCGCGGATGATCGATCAGGAAGTGCTTTTTTAAATGCTTCTATATCTACTGCCAGGGGAATAACCGCTATCCGCTCCTCCGGAAAATTGGTTTTCTCTTTGACTTGTTTCGCTAAATAATGCAGGGGCGCCACCCAATGATCTATCTTCTTGAAACGCACGGTATGCCACCATTCTTTTTTGTCGACGCCGAGCTGCATGGCTTGTTGAAAAATGATTTTAACTTTATTTCCCAACAGGGTTTTGGTTAAGGCCAATAGAGATAAGTCTCTTTTATCCCTGAACCAGGTGTGAGTAATGTGAAGGCGTTTTAGTTTCTTTCGCAGACGAATCGCATTTTTTACGTCAATGCTTTTTTTGTTCCGCTTAATCAGGTGGACATCAATGGCTGCTTTTATTGTTTCCTTGTGCAAAACGGAATTTTCTACACAAAATAAATACACTTCATGTCCTCTTTGTTTCATCCAAATTGCATGGCGAAGCGTATTCATCTCCAATCCTCCCCAGCTGGTAGAGCTACAATAAAAAGCAATTATTAGGTGTTTCGTCAAAAGAAAAAATGTTGGTTTTCAACAAAACTACACTTTAATCACACATCTTAAACCTGCTCTAAGAAAGCAATTCTTTTTTCGATTGGTGGGTGAGTGGCAAATAGACCACTAAGACCTACAGCCGCAGCTTTTTTCTCTTTTGGATTGTTTTCAATAAACATCCCTTTAACATCTTCACTACGGACGTCATCCACGGTAGAGTTTCCGGATATTTTTCTTAAAGCAGAGGCTAGTGCATCCGGCCTGCTAGTCATTTCCACAGCTTCGGCATCTGCCATATATTCCCTTTTTCTGGAAAGCGCAAATTTAAAAATGATGGTCAGTAAATAAACCACTGCACTCACCAATAAAATGATCAATACTAACCGTCCGTCTTGTTTTCTTCTACCGCCGCCGCCCCATAAAATAGACCGAAATGCTACTTGAACAATAAAGCCAACGATCCCAACAAAAATAACCGTTATAATCAGCAGCTTCACATCATTGTTTTTAATGTGTGCTAATTCATGGGCAATTACCCCTTCTAACTCTGCATCATCCAGTTTATCAATTAACCCTCTTGTTAAAGTGACCGCATAGTTTTTTTCATTCAATCCACTGGCAAAGGCATTTAAAGCTTCTGTCTCCATGATAAAAACTTTTGGCATTGTCATTCCCTGAGACATACACAAGTTTTCTACCAGGTTGTAGATTCTCATGTTTTCTTTTCGTTCCAAAGGTTTGGAACGAACAGCAAATTGAATCATTTTTGAGTGAAAGGTAAACGCAATTAAAAACCAAATCGCCACTACACCTAAGACGATAGGCACACTCATCAAGAACTCTTGTTGAATGTATTCATCCCATCTGCCATTATTCATAAAAAACATGACTGCCCAAATACCTAAAAGAATGATTAAGGGAAAGCCAATGAGTAAGATCACCGATTTGATGTTGTTACTACGGATTTGACCGTAAAGACCTTTATACGCCATTTAAGTTGATTTAAAATTCTACCTGAGGAGCTTTGTCCAACTCTTCTCTTTGAACGACTCCTAAATCAAAATACGGCTCCTGACCAAACTTAAACATTCCGGCAACAATGTTCCCCGGAAAACGTTGAACACCATTGTTCAGTTCTCTGGTTTTCGAGTTAAAAAACCTTCTAACAGCTGCCAATTTGTTTTCAATATCTGACATTTCATTTTGCAACTGCATAAAATTTTGATTTGCCTTCAAATCAGGATACGCTTCCATTTGCATAGAGAACTGTGACATGGCTCCGGCTAATGCCGCTTCAGCTGCAATTTTATCATTTACTGTTCCGGCAGACATGGCTCTTGCACGAGCTTGTGTCACCTGTGTCAATACCTTATCCTCATGTTTCGCATATCCTTTTACAGTGGATACGAGCTGAGGAATCAGATCATGTCGCTGTTTTAATTGTACGTCAATATCGGCAAAGGCATTTTCTCTCCCGTTTCTTAAGCTTACTAGCTTATTATACAGTGCAATCATCCAAATGATCAGGATGACAACTACACCTAAAATTATCCAAAGTGGCATCATAATTTTCTCTTATTAAAAGTTGAGTATAAATATAAGCAAAAAAAATACAGCTTAAATCGCTCACTTACTAATTAGTAAAATTGTTTGCTTAGACAAATGCTCCAACATAAGAACATTTTTGTTTACTTAGACATGAGATCGCTCTCTATTTAACGATAATTCGTACGCATTCTTGATTGTAACGAAGAATATAAAGTCCTGCATTTAGATCGTCCGTAGAGATAATCAGACTCTTTTGCTCTGTTACGATTTCTTTCAGGTTAAACGTTCTCATTATTTTTCCATCAGCACTATATAACACCATTTCATCTTCTTGTGGTGAAAAATTATTTTCAACATATATCACCATCTCTTCAGCTTTTTTTACAGGGTTAGGATACACTGTTATCTTGTCCACTTTTCTGTTTACCTGAACAATTGGAGAGTACTCATATTTCCCATTGAAATCGGTTTGTTTGAGTCGATAATAGGACACTCCTATAAATGGGTTTCGATCTATTTCTGAATACGTGAGTGTTTGGGAACTGTTTCCTGCTCCTTTTTTCTCCAGTACCTTTTCCCAATTCACACCATCAGCACTTCTTTCTACCGTAAAATAGTCGTTGTTATTTTCAGATGCGGTTATCCATTCCAAATCTACAATTCTGTTTGATTCATTGTAAGTGGCCGTAAAGCTTACTAGTTCAATAGGTAAAGGTGAGCAGATAATTTCACCAACAATCACATTGTCCATGAATGTATCGTCATTTCCGGTTCCATCAATACCGCCACCCACCGTGACATCCCCGGCTCCTGTCCAGTACATGTTGCGATTATCCGGGCCATCATTGCTCCATACTTCTACACCATCAACTAGCAGAGCGCCGTAACCGTCACAAGGGGTATAATAAAACCGATAATTCCTGTAGGTATCGTCATTTGGAATAGCATATACATTTCCAGAGTTGACCGTAACAAAACCTCCTCCTCCATCATCCACCCGGTATGAAACCGAGAGATTATTACACCCATTGATACTCAAGCTACTTCCTCTCTGCCAAAATGTTCCGCCGTTTTCTTCTCTCTGATAATCAAAAGAAACGTCTATTCCGTTAAGATCAAAGGTAGGGCTACCGGGAATAACCATATTGATATTTGCTTTGGGTAGGCCGGCATTTAAGCCTCTTGTTCCTCCTGCACCGCCGGGACCGGAATAAGCACTGGCAGAAATAGCTGTAGCATCCGGACCTATATCAGCTGCTGTCACAGGGTCACTTTCAAAAGAAAACTGACTGACAATTTGAGACTGAACAGGCCAACTTAAAAAGAAAACAACCATCCAAAAAAATCGCACTATACTGCTGTTTTTCATTTGTTCTTCGTTAACTTGTCACAAAATCGTAACGATTATACGACAAACTAAAGAAAAAGTTGAATAAAATCCTGTCTTATTTCTATAATCCTTCAATTTTCGTCGTTGGTTGGGGAAAATAAACGGAAAAACAGGCGTTAGTTTACTTAATTATAAACCTCTTTGTCTGCTCCTTATACCTCAGCCAATATACTCCGGCTGTCAGACCTGTTGTAGAGATAATTAGTCGGTCTTGATCATTTAAAGATTGGGTTACTTCAATACTTTCAATTATTTTCCCTTCCTGGCTGTATATCTGTATTTGCTCGCCCAACACAAAAGACTCACTCAACATCACTTGAAGCAACTCTCCAGATGAAACAGGGTTAGGATACACCGTTATCTTATCCACTTTTCTGTTTACCTGAACAATTGGAGAGTACTCATACTCCCCATTGAAATCGGTTTGTTTGAGTCGGTAATATGACATTCCCATAAATGGGTTTCGATCTATTTCTGAATACGTGAGTGTTTGAGAACTGTTTCCTGCTCCTTTTTTCTCCAGTACCTTTTCCCAATTCACGCCATCAGCACTTCTTTCTACCGTAAAATAGTCGTTGTTATTTTCAGATGCAGTACTCCAATACAGCTTCACCTCCTGCCTTTGATCATCTGAACTGGCAGTAAAATATAAAAGTTCTATTGGAAGCGGTTCAATTCCCGGACAACCTCCGTCACAAAAAGTATCAGGACCGGTCACTTCACCATCAGCTGCAGTCCAATACTTAACCCCACATATCTCAAGAAAGGTAGAACTTCCTCCTCCAGCGTCATCTTTTCCCATACTACCATAAACATATACATCAGAGCCACAGGGCAATTTAAGACGGGAGCCATTTGAAAATTCTAATCTTCCCTCAATAATAATGACTATTGAATCCGGCGCACACCCTTCTAAATCAATTGTTGAGGTTATGTCTACCTGTATTCCTACAGGTATAACAATTGTATCAAAGCAGCCGGGAACACCGTTGTCCCAAATGGCTTCATTCCAATCACCGTCCATAGTTGCTGTGGTTATTGTTGCCCGCACCCATTGAGATGAAAAGAGTATTACTCCTATTATAAATAAACTTTTTAGCTGTTTCAATTTTAATCGTTTAAAACCGTGTTTGTAAGTATATAAACGTAAAATTAAACTTTTGGTTGGCAATAATTAACGTTAATCTATGAATTTAAGCTAATTATCGACGGCTGAACGGTTATTCACCTTTTTTGTCGTTTGTTTTTAAAGTGTCGGAAAGATAATATGCCAACGACCAAGATAAAAAAAAAGCTCCCGCCACCCAGGTAAAACATTTTTGTCCAGTACTTTTTGTCTGCCTCTTGTTGAAGAAACTGTAGATAGGCGTTGCTGTGCCCTGAAGGTGTAGGTGTTTCTCTTTTCCAGTGTTTTATTCCTGATAAAGAATCCGGATGAACCCTGCTGATCGTAAACAAAGAATCTGGATTTTCATTCTGACAAAAAGTATGATAACTTAATGAATCTACCATAAACCCTTCTCTATCATACATTTTTACTCGCTCACCCTCACTTGAAAACCCCATTAAAAAATCACCTATTGCGTGTATTGAATCAGAAGAATACGTTGTCCGAAATCGGTTGAGGTTTTCTGTTAACAACAACAGCTCTCCGGCCTTTAGGGTTGTTCCTTCCGGCACTGACCATGCGTTGCTAAATTCTCTTTCTGTAATTTTCCACCCCGAAATGTCGATTGTTGTTTGTGAACGATTATACAGCTCTACCCAATCTCCCGAAGTGTCGGGTTCCGGCTGATAAAAAGCAAGCTCATTAAAAATAACACTGTCAGACCATTTGCTTTTTTCTTTTGGAACAATAATCGGCTCCAGTGTGATGCTCTCAGATAAATCAATCGTCCTTTTTGTACCGGCAGTAGGGTCGTCTTTCCATCCCTCTAGTTTATAATCGTGCTTAAGTTTTACTTCAATATTGATGGGAACAGCTGTAAAGTAAACGCCTTTAAAATCTTTTTTTAACCGCAGTGAATTGAACTGTATTTTACATTTGTCTGTTCCGGGATGAATAACGGTTACCATAGCCGTATCTGCCAGGTTAAATTTCTCCATGAGGTGTTGCCGGCAGTAATAAGGCCTACGGTTGATAAAGGTTCTTAAAATATCCAGGTGATGTTGCCAGTTTTCATAGGAAGACCCCCAGCGTTTTTGATGATAAACCATCTCACTATCTATTCCCTTTATCAACTTATCCAATAGCCTATTTGCTGTGTCCGGGTGATAAAAAGTGTTTAAATGGTCGGCAAAAGTGTTGATGTATTGTGTTTCCAACTCCTTATTTTCCAATAATTTTCTAATAATAAATGTAGACCAGGGCGGATCCGGCCATTGCTCATTATTAACAGAAGTGAATTTTTTGAGCGTATTGCGTTTATATCCATCAGGGGCATTATTCCCCAAACCCTGATCCAAATCATAGAACACCCACCTCCATTTGGCAGAATCATTTCTCTCTCTCCAGTATCGGATATTTCCTCCTGCATCTCTGTTATCTGAATAGACTTCAGCAATATTATACCGCACAAAATCATCTACATCCATAAAGGTGCGCAGTTCTTCCAGATTTTCATCCTTAGATAAATCGTGATTGCGCAAATAGGCGAGTAGTTTTTTATAGTTCGCTGAATAGCCGTGTCGTCTCACACCGTTTTGGCGAAGAATATCCACATTTTTTTTATCCACATCATAGTTCTCCTTTAAGTAGTGTTCGTTTATTTTTTCTCTTATGTTTTGAATTCCCCAATACTCCCCATTAATGAATAATACTGCGGGTCGATACTCCTGGATAGCCAAGCCGGTGGGTTTCGCCAATTGGGTCATAAAAGCATCCCGCAGGTGTGTTCTTAAAAAGTCTCCCCCCGAGTTTCTCAAAATAAAACTCTTGTATTTATCATTGTCTCTGGCAGGAAATATGGGGTATTTAAAGCGATTATCGCCGTACCGTTTTCTGGCAAATACAGCGATAGACTTCATAGCAAGGATACGACTGTACCCCCCAAATATGTTAATTCCAACATTTTTATTAAAACACAATTGTCCTTTCTCATCATACATTTCAATATTCGCTTCCCGTTCCCAGTCCTTCCAATAATTTGCTCCCAAATAGGGTTCTATGGTGTCCGCACAGCAGCCTTTCACGTACATCCCATATTCTACATCCCATAAGTTTCCAGCAGGAGTTGCTATTGAAACCACAGGCAAATCGTATTTTCGATCACAAACATAAGTGTTGGTCATCACCTTAGATCTTTTCCCTTGTTTATAGACCACAGCCCTTATAACCGCAACTTCTTTTACAAGAACGGCTTTCTGGTAACGGTAAGATGATGATGATGGAATTGATCCGTCCAGCGTATAATAAATGGTTGCCCCTTTATCAGCGGATAAAACCACTTCTGTTTCGGATGCGTATACCCCTCCTTCGGGAGAAAAATGAACAGAGAGTTCATCCTGTCCAAAAAGAAACAGGTTCAATCCTACTAAAAATATGGTGATGAATGCTTTCACTATAATCAAAAATAAGCGAAACTCTCGGATACTGCTTCATTCAACCCCCCTTTTTATTCTTTGCATGGTCTTGTTTATTATTTGATAGCTACGCATTTTTAACTATTTTGCGCCTCTTAATCATTTATATGGACGGATCTGTTTTTGGAATCTCATTTATAGAGTGGGTTGGTTACCTGGCTTCTTTGGGTGTTTTATCTTCTTTTCTTATGCGAAATATAAAAACACTTCGCCTTATCAACACCGGGGGTTGCCTTTTATTTGTTATCTATGGATTTGCTCTAAATATTTCCTGGCCGATTGTTATTACCAATGTGGCGATCATTTGCATCAATATCTATTACTTATATATCGCTCCAAAACCCACCGAATAATAAAAGTTGTTTTTTCTTAACCCTTTTGGTACTAAATTCGTAGAGATATTAAACTAAAAAATTATGCGCACTTTTTTATCTTTTTTCTTCTCCTCTCTTTTTGTAGTGGTTTATTCACAAAAAACCGATTCTACCCAACAAGAAATGAGCCTTTTGTTTTTAGGCGACATCATGGGTCATGGACCACAAATCAAAGCCGCTTATGATGACGATCAAAAAAAGTATTCTTACGACAAAACTTTTCTGTATGTCCGTGATATCATTAGTGAAGCGGATTATGCGATAGGCAACCTGGAAGTTACGCTTGCCGGTCCGCCGTATAGTGGTTATCCACAGTTTAGCTCTCCGGACGAATTAGCCGTAGCCTGTAAAGAGGCCGGCCTGGATATATTGGTCACATCAAATAACCATAGTTGTGACCGGGGAGGCAAAGGAATTGTGCGCACCATTAAGGTGCTAGATTCTTTGGGTATTATGCACACCGGAACATTTTGCGATATGGAAGATCGGGAAAAACATCATCCTTTGTTTATAGAAAATGACTGCATGAGTATTGCTATCCTCAATTACACTTACGGAACAAACGGTTTGCCTTATCCTGAGCCAACAATTGTTAACCTCCTCAATGAAGAATTAATGAAAAAGGACCTGGAGATTGCAAAGTCCAGAAACGTAGATAAAATTATTGTTGTTACACACTGGGGCAGCGAATACAAGCTACAGCCTGTCCAATATCAGATTGATCACGGAAGGTTTTTATTTGAAAATGGCGCCGATATTGTTATTGGATCTCACCCTCATGTGTTAGAAAAAATGGTGTGGGAAAAACAAAAAGACAGCGTCCGCCAAAAAGAGCGTTTAATTGTTTATTCTTTGGGAAATTTTGTGTCTAATCAACGTAAGCGATATACAGATGGGGGTGCTATGTTTAAATTAACCCTTCAAAAAGAGGGGGAAGAAACCTTTATCAAAAACTGTGGTTATTTTTTAACCTGGGTATACACACCTGAAGAAGAAGGTAAGCGTCAGTATTATGTATTGCCTGCGGCGAAGTACGAAAATAAGCCTGATTTTTTTGATACTGTAGAGAGCTTTAATAAAATGAAAAGCTTTTTGGAAGATTCAAGAGCTTTATTTAATGCTGAAAATGTTGCCGTGCCGGAATATGTTTTTAAAAACAATCACTGGTTGCTTCATTAAAAGCGTCTATTCTATCGTTAAAATACCTGCTTTTTTATAGGTTTCTCCGTCTTCTCCAAGAGCACTGATATAATAAGCGTATTTTCCTTTTTCAATAAAACCATCCGGTTTTTCACCGTTCCATTCAAAATTAGGGTTTTCTGACTGAAAAACTTTATTTCCTTTTTGGTCTTGAATCATAATAGAAAAAGAACTGAGGTTTTTTGATTCAATGAACCAAACATCATTGTCTCCATCTCCATTTGGTGTAAAGACGTTGGGTATTTTAGAAATTTGGGATGCTTCTTTAATGGTAATTTCTTTTGTTTCACTATTTAGCTGACCCGCTCCTTTTTCACCGGTTCCATGTACCGTCATACTTACTAAATACGTTCCTGCTTTCTCATATTTATGAATTCCACTTTCGAATGTTTTTTGAGAGCCATCACCAAAATCCCATTCCACCCTGCTGTGGTTCTCTGCGTTAGAATTAAAGGTCAGCTCATTTCCATTTACCTGTAAGCCCATCTTGCTTTTTAGTTCTTGGGGTTGATAAACGGGTGTTTTTTCAGTCTCTTCCTTATCCTTGCTGTTTTGTGTCTCTACAATATTTTCAGAAGGGTTTTCTTCTTTTTCCTGTATTCTTTGAGAATCACTATTGAACACCTCTTCTTCATTTTCAGGGATTCGTGTATCATTGTTTTCTTCCGTTGTTACTTCCTGTGCTCCATGAGAATCCTCTTCTTTTTGTGCCTCTTCATTTTCAGTAATAACTAAAGCGTTATCAGTATTTTCAACCGTTTCTTTTTTACTTTCTTCTATAATCGGCTCTGAAATGATTTGTTCCGGATGATTGTTTTCTACGAACTCTTTCTCTTTGGGTTCAGAAGAAAAATACCAAATGCTGGAGGCTGTAACCACAGTGATCGCTGTTACTATTGCCACCTTAGCAAAACCACTTAAGCCGGCACTTCCCGCCCCTGCTTGTATACCTTGTTGAATAGAAGACCAAACAGAAGGGTCTACTTCTCCTTCAAAGTTTTCAAACTTTTGTTTAAACAGTTTTTCTATGTTAATTTTCTCTTTCACTTTCTTCTACAAAATTCTTATCTATGAGTATTTTTCTCAACATTTTTTTTGCTCTGGAATATTGAGATTTAGATGTGCTTTCTGTTACACCTAAACGCTCTGCTATTTCTTTATGAGAATACCCTTCAATGGCAAAGAGGTTAAACACCACTCTATATCCTTCAGGTATTGCCTTAATTACTTTCATCAGGTCTTCTGCGTGAATCGTTTCAAGTATAAAATCATCCGAATCTAACAGATAACTCACCGAATTTACATCTACATTTTTTTGATGTTTTTTCGCTTTTCTGTAAGCATCCAAGGCGGTATTTACCATAATTCGTCTTACCCACCCCTCTAAAGAGCCTTTACTTTCATAATCAGAAAGTTTATTAAATATCTTGATGAATGCATCCTGCAAAACATCCTGAGCTTCTTCATGGTTGTTGGTATAACGAAGGCAAACCCCCATCATTTTTCTGGCAAATAAATCATAGAACTTTTTCTGAGCAACTGAATTACCGGAAACACATTCTTTTACCAACTGTTCATCCGTCATAAAATTACTCTTTCCATAAGTAAGACTAATGTACTAATTAAAAAGTTGCACCATCTGTATCTTTTTTTATTGTTTATCTTTGAATGGCTCATGATCTGCTTATTAAAAATAAAAGCTCTTTTTTAGAATTAATGAAAATATATTATTTTTTTATTTTTCTTCTATTACTTCTTTCTACATCATTGTTCGCTGCGCCAAAAACTTTAAAAAAAGGTGTTTGGTATACTGAATTGCAACTCTCAGACAAAGATGTACTTCCTTTTTTGTTTGAACTAAAAAACACAAAAGGTTCCCTTTCTTTTACTATAAAAAATGGGGAAGAACGCATTTTATTAAGCGATATAGAAAGAAAAAAAGACTCGCTCTTTGTTTACTTTCCTGCATTTGATTCTGAATTTAGGTCAAAGTTACATAGCAACAAACACCTCTCCGGTTATTGGATCAATCATGAAAAAAAAGGAAATTATCGAATTCCTTTTTGGTCAAAACATGAGTTTAAAACCAAATATCCTATTGAGAAAACTGTAGCTCAAGTGTCCGGTCGCTGGGAGGTTACCTTTGATTACCAGGGCGACCAACCATATCCGGCAATAGGACTATTTGAATCCAACGTTATTAAATCCTATACCGGACAACTTCTTCAGAACCGTATAACCGGAACGTTTTTAACAGAAACCGGAGATTATCGCTTTTTAGAAGGAGCAACCATTGGTGATAGTTTATACTTATCTGCTTTTGATGGCGCTCATGCTTTTTTGTTTAAAGCTCAACTCAGAGAAGATACCTTATGGGGAACTTTTTTATCCGGAAACCACTACAAATGTCAATGGTTTGGGGTAAGAAATTCTGCCTTTCAATTACAAAGTCCAGACTCTCTTACTTCTTTAACAAGCAAAAGCCCTTTAATATTTACGCTGCCCTCCATTGACGGGGGCACATATTCTTACCCAAATGAAAACCTAAAAGGAAAAGTTGTTTTAATTCAGATCATGGGTACTTGGTGTCCTAACTGTTTAGATGAAAGCATTTACTTAAAACAGTTACTTCATGAATATTCGAAAGAATTAGAAATTATAGCTGTTTCTTTCGAAACCCCGAAAACAATTGATGAAAAAATTGAAAAAGTAAGTGCCTATCGAAAAAACTTAAACTTACCTTATACTTTTCTAATAGGGGGAGATGCTTGTAAGCCTTGTGCTACAGCATTGTTTCCCATGCTTAGTGATATAACCTCTTTTCCCACCCTGCTTTTTATCGATAAACAAGGAACCATCAGAAAAATTCATACCGGTTTTAATGGTCCGGGAACCGGAAATTATTACCAGGAATTTGTTACCTCTACCCAACAATTTATTGAGCAATTGGTAAAAGAAGAGTTTTAGCACGATATTTTATTCACTCTTCTTTCATGTCTACCTCCTTCAAAGTCTGTTTGTAAAAAAACATCCACGATTTCCAGTGCGAGTTCCTTACTGATAAACCGGGCCGGTAATGCTAATACGTTTGCATTATTGTGTTGCCTTGCCAACTCTGCAATCTCTTTTTTCCAACAAAGTGCTGAGCGAACACCCTGGTGCTTATTGGCTGCCATATTTATTCCATTTCCACTTCCACAAATGACAATTCCTATTTTATCTTTTTCTTTTACTACCGCTTCAGCTACCAGATGACCATATTCCGGATAATCCGTGCTTTCTTCAGAATAAGTTCCCATATCTTCTACTTCAAACCCTTCCTTTTTTAAGTGTTCAATCACTGTGCATTTCAACTCATATCCTGCATGATCACAACCAATAGGAATCTTCTTTTTCATAATGTCTTTTTTTCAAAGTTACCCAATTCACTTTTCCTTAAAATATTTTTGTTCATAATTATTAACATCTTTTTTTCTGTTTTTTCCTACCTTTAGTGAATACAGGCGTTAACAATAATATACTTTTCTACCCTAATCTTTTTTAATTGTTCATAAAGCGTTCGTTAAATTGTATTATTTCTTTGTTCTTTTTTTGGAATAGAGAGATATTATTTCAGCTATAAATAAAATTGAATTATCATTAGAAAAAAACAACTTACTTATCCGCCACTTATTGACACAAAAAAACTTTTTTTAGCTTTAAGTTGTGAACATAATTTGCTTTTAAGTTTTGTTTATAACTAAATGTTTTCATTGATTTTTACTATGCTTTTAACCCTTATTTATTGTTCATATATTATTCATAACATTGCCTTTTATAAAAACTGTTATAAAGTATCTATAGTTTTACACATATGAACAGCACTAATAATAATAACATACTTTCTTCAAATGATATAAAAAAAATATGTTGTTGTTTATTATTTAGTATGATTTCTTTTTTGGGATTTTCTCAAGAAGAGATCAATCCAAATGGGTATAACGTGTTCTACTATGAGTCGGGAGAAAAAGCCAGTGAGGGTTATTTTAAGAACGGTCAGCCACATGGGGAGTGGAAATCATACCATCCCTTAGGAACATTAAAATCGATCGGTTACAAAGCAAATGGTCAATCGGACAGTTTATGGAAATTTTATGATGAAGAAGGATTATTGAAATGGTCTTATGAGTATGAAAATGATAAAAAAAATGGGTGCGCCAAAAAATATGATTCATTGGGTAATGTTATTCAGGAAACATTTTATGTAAATGATGAAAAACAAGGAGAAGAAATACATTTTTTTGCTGATGGTCAAAGAAAAAAAGTGATTACTTACAATCAAGGAAAAGAAGAGGGATTAGCATTAGAATATAATGAAGAAGGAACGGTAATTACAGAAGAATTATATGATAATGGTTATTTAAAACGAAAAGAAAAATTTAACCGATACGACGAAGAAGGAAATAAAACGGGGGTATGGCGCTCTTATTTTGACAATGGAAATATTAAAACAGAAATCAGTTACAGTGGGGGAAAAAAAGAAGGGGTATCAAAGCTGTTTGATAAAGACGGAAAATTGGTGTCGATCAATAAAATGAAAGGAGATACAGTGGCATCTGATCCCGGAGGAGTTGTGATTGTAGACCTTTACAAGGAGTATCATGAAAACGGATCGGTAAAATTGATGGGAGGATTGAGCCATGGCTTAAAATCAGGAATTTTTAGAAAGTATGATAAGGAGGGAAACTTAATTAAAGGTTATGTATATGCAAGGGATACACTTTTTGCAAAAGGCATGATAGAATCGGGAGGAATTTTTACGGGAGAATGGACAACATATTATGGGAATGGTGTAATCAAATCTAAAGGATCTTATGAAAACGGGAGAAAAAATGGCAAGTGGATTTTTTATTATCCAAATGGAAAAAAAGAACAAGAAGGAAGGTTTAAAGATGATGTCCTGATAGGGCAATGGATCTGGTATTACCAAAATGGACAGATAAAACGTGAAGAATTCTACAACAATAGAGGCTTACTTGAAGGAACCATGGTAGAGTATGATTCTTTAGGCAATGAATTGGCCAAAGGTGAGTATTATAATGGACAGCAACAAGGAGCCTGGTTTTATCATGTAGGAGATTTTAAAGAAGTTGGTGCATTCACTTTGGGACAAAAGGATGGGGTTTGGACACACTATTACCTGAATGGAAAAGTGGCTTTTATAGGAGGATATAATGAAGGAGAGCCAACAGGTAAACACACCTATTATCATCAAAACGGAATGCGGAGGTTGATAGGAAAACATTCCGGAGGGCAAAGACACGGTTTGTGGAGAGAATACAATGAAAGAGGAGAAGAAATAGAAACAATTCGTTATAATAGAGGTGAGATTGAAAAAATTAATGGTTTTTCAGTGAATAAAATAGATACCGAGGGATGATTGATAAAGATAAGAAGGGCGATTCTGTTAGAAAAAAACCTGAAAAGTTGATTAAAGTTTATCGTTTGATCAGCTACTTTGTAGTGCCTTTAATGTTCCTTTTTATCGTTTTGGAAAAACCCTTTGATTTTGAAATAAACTATTACCATAAGCTTTTACTGATCTATGCAATGAGTGCAGTTATCCTTTTGGCTGTGGGGGGAACAATATCTTCGCACATAGCTACTAACTTCTTTCAATTTCATAATTTATTTCTCCTGGGAATTATGGTTATCAGTTTACTCTGGTATTTTCAAGGAAAAGTGTTTGTAGACTATAGGGGTGAAAGTCTAATACTCGCCGCTAATCTGGTTGGTATATCATTGATTAAACCAAAGTATACGATTGGCTTTTATATCATTTTACTGTTTGTTTTTACAGGACTATCTGTGTATAAAGATGTATTTTCTTTTCACATGCTGATGATGCTAATTGTCACAACTGTTGTAATATCCGGATTTAATTACTGGCGGTATCAAATTTATGAAGAGTTGCAAATATCAAGGTTTACTTATAAAGACATTTTTGACGCTTCACAAGTACAAAAATATGTGGTTTCACAAAACATGGAAATTATTGATCTGAACAAAACGGCGGCTAAATATTTAGCGGATCAACAGGTAGAAAATTATGAAGGAAAAAAATTTAAGGACGTTTTTAATCCCGGGGATACAACATGTATTGAAAAGTTTAAAGCAGCAATAGAGTTTAGTGAATCAGATGGTTATGCCTTCTTCACCGCTGACTGTAGAGTGAGTAAATCAGAGGACCTTATCCCCGTAGAATTTATTATAAAAAAAGGGAAATATTTTAATAAAGAGGTATTTATCATCAGTGTACGGGTGGTGAAGGAACAAAAAGAATTTGAAAACGCGTTGATACAGCACAAGGATAACGTCACTCAAATTCTTGAAAACATTGATTATTTTGTTTTTAACATTACCTATCATCTCAAAGACAAATACAAACATCAGGTAAACTTTGTGTCTAAAAAAGTAGAAGACGTTTATGGATACTCAGTAGACGAATACATTAATTTAATAAAATCAGAACGAATTGATAATGATAGACATCCGGAAGATACTGCTGAAATAAATATTCAGTTTCAATCTTTACTTCAATCCGGTGGTTCAGGGAAGTGGCAGTTCAGGTTAAAAGTTAATAATGAGTGGCGTTGGATGGAAGAAAAACTGTTCGTTACAAAAAATGATTCAGAAACGGTTTCATTGTTTGGTATGGTAAAAGATGTTACAGAAAATATACTAAGTGAACGAAAACTCATTAATTCTGAACGCCGATATAGACAAATATTTGAAAATAATTTAGCGGGCGTATATAAAACTCACGTGAATGGAGAGGTGTTAGATTGTAACCTCGCTTTTGCTCACATATTAGGGTATGAGTCTGTTGAAGAAGTGAAAAAGCTACGCATTCAGGATTTGTATTATGAACCAACTGATAGAAAACCGTACATCCTTTTATTGAAAAAGAAAAAACAACTCAACAACTATATTTCTTTTTTGAGAAGAAAAGACGGCAGGCGATTAATTTTAAACAACAATGTTTCTATTATTCAAGACGATAGAGGAGAGTATACAATTATTGTAGGAACGGTAATTGACATTACAGAACTACATGAAACTTCACAGGCTTTGTTACAAAGTGAAGAAAAGTACAGGCTGTTATTTGAAGAATCCAACAATGCTATTTTACTGGTTGCTATTTCAGACAATGATTGCTTTATAATTGATGCTAATCAAATGGGAGAAAAACTGTTTAGCTGTGATCAGCAAGAACTCATAGGAGCGCCATTAAAAAGGTTTTTAGCAGAAGCTGAGTTTAGTGATAAAATTATTGAATTTTACAAGGGTGAAAACACACAACACACCCAAGATAAAGAATTAGAGTTTGTAAGAAAAAATGGGGAGGTATTTGATGCAGAAGTATCACTTGCCTCCATTCATTTTGATAACGAAAATGTGGTTCAACTGGTAATTAAGGACATATCAGAGCGGAAACAATATGAAAAAGAGATACTAGAAAGCCGTTTGAGCTTTAAAAATATTGTTGATCGTTCTCCCGCCAGTGTTTTGATCTTTACTGAAGGACAGCTAGCGTATGTGAACCCTAAAGGAGAAGAATTATACCAGCATGTTTTGCTTTCTCAAAGCAGCGATTTATATGAGGTCTTTCCGAAAGAAACCCACGTGTTGATAAAAGACTTGATAAAAGAAGCAGAAAACAACAGTAATTCCTATACAGAGATAGAGTTGGGAGAGGGAAAAGAGATAAAAAGGTACAATATTAATGCAGTAAGTATTACGTACAATGCAAAAAAAGCAACCCTCTTCTTATTAATGGATATTACTTTACAATCGGAATACAATATCCAAAAATTGCGCGCAGAAATTGCAGAAGAATCGAATGTTTCTCTTCAGGAAGAGATAAAACGCCATAAACGTACACAGCTTTCCTTGATGGAGTCTACTTCGCGATTAAAAGCATTGTTTGAAACGGCAGCACAGCTCTATATTATTTCCATTGACCGGAATTATCAAATTGTATCATTCAACCAAAATTTTAAAGAAATGATATGGGCAACTTTGAAAAAGAAGGTTGAAAAAGGAACGAACTTTATGGAACTCTTTCCTATTGAAGAGGGCGCTTATGAAGTAATTACAGAGCGTTTTGAATATGTTTTGAACGGAAACCCTACCAATCTTATTTCTCATTTTCCCTCAAAAGAAACAAAAAAAGAAATTTGGATGGAGTCTTTTCTCAGTCCTATTATGTTAGATGGACAAGAAATAAAAGAAATATCATTTATAGCACACGACATTACAGAAGCAATTGAAAACCGTAAAAAAATCCTAAAAAGTGAGGAAAATAATAAAGCCCTTTTGCTGGCAGTACCGGATATTTTGTTTAAAGTAAACAAGGAAGGTGTGTTTACAGATTACAGATCAACAGGAGAGTCCGGTCAAAAAGCATTTTCCAGATTACTAAAAACCGATAAAGTGATAGGGGAAAAAATAGAAAAAGTGTTATTGGATAAGGAGGTTGCCGGATCCATAAAAGAACACGTTCTCCTTACTTTAAAATCAGAACAAATTATAACACAGAATTTGAGTTTTGATTATCCTTTTAAAGAGGACAAACAACGTATTCATTACGAAAACCGATACTCTAAAATAAATGATGAAGAGGTTGTGATCATTTCTCGAAATGTAACAGACACGGTTGAATATGAAGAGCGGCTCATAGAGTCGGTCAGAGAAAAAGAAGTGTTGCTCAAAGAAGTTCACCACCGGGTAAAAAACAACCTACAGGTGATTAACAGCATTCTTAATCTTCAGTCATCTTATGTAACAGATGAAAAAACCCTTCAAATTATTATTGAAAGCCAAAACAGAATTCGGTCCATGTCCTATATTCACGAAAGTCTGTACCAAACAAAAGATTTTTCTTCCATCAATTTTGATGATTATATCTCTAATCTGGTGCAAAACCTGGTACACTCTTATGAAGTATATAGTGATAAAACCCAACTGGATCTAAGTGTAGATAAAGTCTCTCTTGCGCTGGATCAAGCCATTCCTTGCGGATTAATTTTAAATGAACTGATTACAAA
Source organism: Crocinitomicaceae bacterium (assembly GCA_040880585.1). Classification (GTDB taxonomy): domain Bacteria; phylum Bacteroidota; class Bacteroidia; order Flavobacteriales_D; family Crocinitomicaceae; genus Paracrocinitomix. The sequence continues at coordinate 151,240 of JBBDID010000035.1, forward strand.
CGCATTGAAATATGCTTATCCCGGAGATAAAGGAGGAAAAATAACTATTGCTGTTTTCGAAGAAAAAGGAAAGGTCAAAATAAGGGTCAAAGACTTTGGCGTTGGATTACCCAAAGACTTTAATATAGCAGAGACAGAGTCACTTGGTTTAAGCCTTGTAGATACGTTGATTGAACAATTGGATGGCGAACTAATACTGAAAACAAACAAGGGAACAGAATTTTTAATTATCTTTGAAAAGCAACAAATTTAGGTATGCCAAAAACCAATATACTTGTAGTAGAAGACGAAAGTATCGTCTCTAAAGATATTCAACACAGCTTAAAAAAACTAGGCTACAATGTTGTAGGGTCTGCATCTACCGGTGAGCGTGCGTTTGAGTTAGCGGCTTCTGAAAAGCCGGACATTATCCTGATGGATATTATGTTAAAAGGAGAGATGAATGGAATAGAAACTGCGCAAAAAATCAAGGAAGAACTTCAGATTCCCATCATTTATTTAACGGCTTATGCGGATGAGTCCACGCTTGAAAAAGCAAAGGTAACCGAACCGTATGGATATATCATTAAACCCTTTAAAGAGGTAGACTTACACACGTCCATTGAAATGGCGCTGTATAAATACTCTAAGGAAAAAGAAAATCTGAAAGCGCGTGATCTGTTTTATTCCCTGATCGAAAACAAAGAATCTACCGATTTTATTTTTGTTAAATCGAAAAGTCGTTTGGTAAAAATCAAAACCGTAGACATCTATTTTGTAGAAGCCTTAAAAGACTATGTAGTAATTAATACGCTGGATACTCGTTACACTATTCATTCTACCATGAAAGATATCATTTCAAAACTGGATGAAGACAATTTCATAAGAGTACACCGTTCTTTTATTGTAAGGCTGGATAAAATAGCGTCCATTGAGTACCTTAACCTACACCTTGAAAACGATAAAAAGATTGTTCCTATCGGGGGATCTTTTAAAGACGACTTGATTAAAAAACTGAATTTAATCTAAATCGTACTCCTTTTTTAAATCGTATACATCACGAATGAGTTCATCTACCTGAGCAGGGTCTGTTCCGTCATACATACCACGTATTCTACCATCCGGATCAATCAAGGCAAAATTCTCGGTATGCAAAAAATCAGACTCACCACCATGCTCAAAGTTAGGGTCTGCTTTATCCGGAACCACCAGGTAGGATTTTCTCGCCATCAGATAAAGCGCTTCTTTTGTTCCGGTTAAAAACCACCACTTACTGTGATCCGCTTCAAAACGCTCTGCATAATTATACAGGGTTTCTACTGTATCAATTGAGGGATTTACGGTGTGTGATAAAATGTAGAAGTTAGGGTCATCTAAAAACTCTTTATGCACCCGCTTTAATTGTGTGGTCATTTTTGGACAAATACCCGCACAAGTGGTAAAAAAGAAATCTGTAACGTAAATTTTTCCACGAACATTTGCTTGTGTTATGGAGTCACCCAACTGGTTGAGAAAAGCAAAATCAGCTATGGTGTGATCGCTAGAAACGGCTTGTATGCTGCTGTCTACCAGTGTGGGATTCACATCTGAAGGATTGATCACCCGAAGGCGGTTGTTTTGACTGCGATTAACAGGCGAATCCGGATCACCTGAATAATGTTGCATATTCATAATACCTGCTACTGTGATACCTACAATCACAATCAAACTAAAAATAATCAATCTTTTTTTCATACTGCTTGGATGCAAATTTCGGCATAAAATGAAAAGAAAAAGAGGAAGTCAGATTATATTTTTTCCAAAGCAGAAGAAAGGTCAAAAATTAAATCTTCATAATGCTCCACCCCTACTGAGAGTCGAACCAGTGAAGAGGTGATACCCAACTCTTCTTTATCTTCAAGTGAAACCCCTGCGTGTGTCATGGTGGCGGGGTGTTGAATGAGCGACTCAGTGCTCCCCAGGCTTACCGCTAATTTTACTAGTTTTAATGTATTCATTAATAGAAAAGCAGCTTTTTCTCCGCCCTCAACATCAAAGGACAGCATTGCTCCTGCGCCCTCACATTGACGGTTAAAAATCTCTTTTTCTTCCCCTTCAAGAAAACCCAAATAATACACTTTTTTTACTTTTGGATGTGTACGTAAAAACTCGGCAACAGCTTTTGCGTTGGTTCCCTGTTTGTCCATACGAACTTTCAGTGTTTCCAAACTTCTCATCAGCAACCAACCCGTCCAGGGGCCGGCCATATTACCTAAAAAAGTACGCATTCCTTTCATTCGTCCAATGACTTTTTTGTTTCCTAAACAAGCACCGGCGATAACATCTGAGTGACCACCAATATACTTTGTGGCGGAGTAAAGCACCAAATCAGCACCATGTTTTAAAGGATGTTGCCACAAAGGCCCCATATAAGTGTTGTCTACCGCCAGCAATACTTCTTTTTCTTCTGTCGAAAACTTTTTTGCGATTGATGAACACATATCAATATCAATTAATGTATTGGTTGGGTTTGCCGGTGTTTCAATATACACCATGGCAATTTTCTCCGCTTTTCCACTCTTTTTAACCATTTGCATGATCTCTTCTTCTTTTTGGTGGGGATAAAAACCCAAAGAATCGATTCCGTATTTGCTGAGAATATGTTTGATGAAATGATCGGTTCCGCCATATACCGGATTACTAAAAAGCAAGACATCTCCCGGTTTCAAAAACTCCAAAAAAGTGGTGGTGATTGCAGACATTCCGCTTTCAAATACAGCACAGTCTTCTGCCTCATCCCAAAGCGTTAATCGAGTTTCAAGAATTTCAAGATCCGGATTGTTGATGCGGCTGTATATTAAGCCCAACTCCTCTTTCTCTTCTCTTTCACGCAAACCGTAGGCAATTTCAAAAAAAGCCTTTCCCTCCTCAGCTGATTTAAAAACAAAAGTAGAGGTTTGGAATATGGGACATTTGATCGCCCCTTCAGACCATTCTGGTGAATACCCGTGAGACATCATTAAACTCTCAGGGGAAAATTTGTGCTTTGAATCCATAGCTTTTTGTTTTAAATTTAAGAAAGAACAAAACCTAATCCTATGACTATAGTCATATTCAGAATATCTTATTGTAAAAAGTGAATAAAACAAAATAATATACTAATTTGTGCTATAAATAAACGGAATCAAAGAAAAATCATCTGAAATGTTGGACGAAACAGACAAAAAACTACTGAATTTATTGCAAAAAGACGCCTCCATTACCCATAAACAGTTGGCGGCCGAGCTTAACTTAACAGTTACACCGGTTTATGAACGCATTAAAAAACTTAAAAAATCAGGAGTAATCAAACGCATTACAGCCGAAATTGACCGGAACAAAGTAAACAAGCCGGTAATGGTGTTTTGTGAAGTTTCTTTGTCCAGTCACACGCTTGAAAACCTAAAAAAATTTGAAAAAGAAGTCTTGGGTCTGCAAGAAGTGTTAGAGAGTTATCACGTCTCGGGTGAATATGATTATATGCTAAAGGTTCTTATTGCGGGGATGGAAGAATATCGAGAGTTTTTAATTAATAAGTTGGCCAAACTTAAAAACGTTGGGCATGTAAACAGCACCTTTGTTATGAAGCCTTTGCGGGAAGAAAGGTTTTTGCAACTTTAACTCAAGGAAGAAGTATCAGATTTCAAAAATAACTCCTTTAACTGTTCGGGGCTCAATTGAGAAGGCGAATCAATCATAATGTCTCGTCCGGCATTGTTTTTCGGGAAGGCGATATAATCTCTGATCGATTCTGACCCACCCATAGTGGCCACTAATCGATCAAAACCAAATGCAATCCCACCATGCGGTGGAGCACCAAATTCAAAGGCATTCATTAAAAAGCCGAATTGGTCTTTTGCTTCTTCATCCGAAAAGCCTAATAACTCAAACATTTTGGCCTGCAATTCTTTATTGTGGATACGGATGGATCCTCCGCCCAACTCAACACCGTTCATGGCAAGATCATAAGCATTGGCACGCACTTTTGCCGGCTCTGTTTTCAACAACTCAATATCTTCTGCTTTTGGAGAGGTAAACGGATGGTGCATGGCGTGATATCTTTGCGTTTCCTCATCCCACTCCAACAAAGGAAAGTCCGTTACCCAAAGCGGCTTAAATACATTCGGATTTCTCAAGCCCAACTCGTCGCCCATGTGAAGACGTAAAGCACTCATTTGAGTTTTAACTGCCGTTTCATCACCGGACAACATCAAAATCAAATCTCCTTTTTTTGCACCCGACAAATTAGCCCATTCTGCCTGATCTTCTTGTGAAAAGAATTTATCGATAGAAGACTTAAATGATCCATCTTCATTCACTTTACAATAAATCAACCCCTTTGCGCCGATTTGCGGACGCTTCACCCAAGCCGTTAGCGCATCTAATTGTTTGCGCGTGTATCCCGCACAGTCTTTTGCAACAATTCCAACCACCAAATCCGCATTGTCAAAAACACCAAATCCCTTGCCTTGCGTTACCGAATTCATATTCACCAACTCCATCCCAAAACGGATATCCGGCTTATCTGAACCGTACTTTTCCATGGCTTCTGCATAAGTCATCCGCGGAAATGTTTCTTTGAACTCAACGCCTCTACAGGTTTTGAACAGGTGCTTTACCAGTCCTTCAAAAGTGTTTAGCACATCTTCCTGATCCACAAAAGCCATTTCACAGTCAATCTGGGTAAACTCAGGTTGACGATCTGCTCGCAAATCCTCATCCCTAAAACACTTTACAATTTGATAGTAACGATCATATCCCGAAACCATCAACAACTGCTTAAATGTTTGGGGAGATTGAGGTAAAGCATAAAACTCTCCGGGATTCATCCGGCTAGGAACAACAAAGTCTCTTGCTCCTTCGGGGGTAGACTTAATTAAATAAGGCGTTTCAACCTCCATAAAGCCTTGCGAATCCAAATATTTATGAGTTTCTAAAGAAGCTTTATGGCGTAACAATAACTTTTCTTTTACAGGGTTTCTTCGCAAATCCAAATAGCGGTATTTCATCCGCAATTCTTCTCCGCCGTCTGTTTCATTCTCAATGGTGAAAGGCGGAATAATAGAAGCATTTAAAATATGTACTTCCTCTACAAGAATTTCAACTTCTCCGGTAGGAATATTAGGATTTTTTGAATGTCGCTCTGCTACTTTTCCAACAATCTGCACAACGAACTCTCTGCCTAGCTCCTTTAAGCCATTCATCACATCTTCAGATGAAGTTCCGGATTCACCGACAACCTGCGTTATCCCATATCGGTCTCTAACATCCACCCAAATAAGGTTCCCTTTGTCTCTAACAGTTTGTACCCAGCCGGCAAGTGTAACTTTTTCACCAATATGAGAAGCATTTAATTCGCCGCAAGTATGTGATCTGTACATCTGAAATTTTTTTATGTAAAGTTAATGAAGTCTATCAAAGCAAAGACGCAGCTTTGAGAATTTTTGCGAACAGGCTTACGTTATTTTTTAATCACTCTAAAAGCAACCTTTTAAAATTTCAACGTCTATAGAGTAACTAAAAAATTAAAAGTATTAACCTTATGAACTCAATTAAAATAATTGTAATCGCAACAGTATTTATGTCATCAAACCTTTTGTTTTCTCAAACTCAGGGAGATATTCAACACTTTACATCTGATACACACACACATGATTCAACAAATTGCTCTACAAATATTATTGTAGATCACACAGCAATTATTAGTAATTCATTTTTGGGTGATTCAATAATTGTAAAAGATGGAGGAGGAGGAGTAATATATGAAGAAGAAAACACATCCGGGAGTGCTTCATGGATGGTTAATATTCCTTATCCTGACTTTTGGATGGAAGGAGACATCAATATTTCTGGAGGGGCATTAAATATGCTCGTACCATCAAATATTTATAAAATAATCAGTGGGCCTGATACTTTATATGCTGCATCACACTTCTTTAGTCAACCAATTCCGGATGCATGTGCTTACAACACTGTTGAAGGACAGGTGTATATTGACAACGACAATGATTGTTCATACAATACGGGTGACTCTGCAATTTTTAACTTAAACGTAAGTCCGTCAGGAAATTGGTCAAATACACCTTTTGATGGTTATAACGGCGGATATACAAACGGCTCTGGTAATTATACAGCAACAATTCAAGAAAGCTGGTTAGTAGATTATTCCGTTTCTGTTCCATCTTATTACCAGTTTATTTTTCCCAACTCAACGTGTACACCACTGAGTTATACTTTTTCTTCACTACCTCAAACAGGAGTAGACTTTGTATTAGAATGTGCTGATGTTGATACTTATGTAAGCGGAACGCCTGGCGGAAATGTTCATGCAGCCCTTCCGTTTCAGTTTTACGCCTCAGCATCTAATATTGGGTGTGATCAGGTTTCAGGAACATTGAAATTAGTTTTGGATACAGACGTCACTTATAATGCAGTAAATAGCTCAAACCCGGCTGACTACACAAATGGAGACACTTTGTTTTGGGACTATACGAACCTCAATAATATTGCGGGAGGTGCGTATTGGAACAGTATAGTAGGAGGGATTGAGTTAATGCCGAATCCTTCTGTGAATACAGGAGATACATTGTGTTTTGAAATAATGACAGGAGTACCGGGCAATGATATTGACCCGACAAACAATTCTAAATCTATTTGTTTTCCGGTTGTTGCGGCCTATGATCCAAACATTAAAAATGTAACCCCTGCCGGAACAGGACAAGAAGGATTTATTCCGGCTAATACAGTTGAGCTTGAATACACTATTCATTTTCAAAATACCGGAACAGCGGACGCTATAAATATTAAAATAACAGATACGTTAGAAAATCATATTATTCCTTCATCTTTGCGTATAATAGATGCAAGTCATGCAATGACTCCTGAGTGGGTAAGTTCTAATGTGATTGATTTCAATTTCAATAATATCTACTTACCTGATAGCAACGCAAATGAACCTGAAAGTCACGGCTTTGTTAAATTTAAAATTGACATGGAGCAAGGATTGGCAGAAGGAACAGAAATAAAGAACAAAGTATATATTTATTTTGATAACAATCCCGCAGTAATAACGGATTATGCTTTGAATACAATTGAGTATACTTCTTCAATTGAATATAATGAATTTAGTGATGTTACACTTTATCCAAACCCTACAACAGGCGTATGTTATGTACAGGGTGTTGAAGATCTTCAAAAAATTGAAGTGATTTCAATTAGCGGTAAAGTGCTAACACAAACAACAAACAAGAAAATTGATTTATCAGACTATCCAAAAGGAATTTATCTCATTCAACTGTATACATCAGATAAAGTTCTGACGAAAAAGTTGATAAAGCACTAATTGTTACAGTTAGTTAAAACGCTAAAAAAGCATCACTGTAAAAGGTGGTGCTTTTTTATTTCTCGTAGTTTTGCACAACTATGATCAACCCCTTCAATGACGAATATTTCATGAAAGAAGCCTATAAAGAGGCTGAGCTTGCCTTATCAAAAGATGAGGTGCCTATTGGAGCCGTTGTTGTGTTAAAAGATCAGATTATAGGAAGGGGACACAATCTGACAGAACAATTAAACGACGTCACTGCCCATGCTGAAATGCAAGCGATAACTGCTGCAAGTGAGTTCTTAGGAGCAAAATATTTGATGGATTGCAAACTGTATGTAACCATGGAGCCTTGCGTAATGTGCGCAGGAGCTTTAGCCTGGTCGCAAATCAGCGAAGTCATCTACGGCGCAAAAGATGAAAAAAGAGGAGCGGGAAGGTTAGAGACAAATGTATATCATCCTAAAACTAAAGTAACACAGGGACCACTAAGAGAGGAGTGCAGTCAAATTGTGAAAGCGTTTTTTGCGAAAAAAAGATAAAAAAAGGGAAAACGTGCGTTATTTTTTTAATGAGTCTTCTACTACTCATTTTTTAAAGGATTAAAAGCTCAAATACCAATTTAACGAACACCATAAGCGGGTAGAACGAGAAGGGCTTATCACCTCTCTCAATCGGTAGTCAACCCCTAGTTCTATTTTGTTGTTGTCTGTAAATAAATAACCCAAGAAAGGGGTTGCTCTAATTTCTAAAGCAAGCGTTTCCTGATAAATCCCTAAATACTCATTACCGACCTTAAGGTAAAATTCTTTTTCGTTGACAGATTGACCCATTAATGCAAATTCACTCGTAATTCTGTAGCGCAAGCGCAATTGGAAAGCTTCCTCTTTTTGAAAGGTTTGATCACTAGAAAAACGGTGACTTAATCGAAAAGCGAAATAATTACTTAAGAGGGTGTATTGTTGAATAATTCTATGAGCAAAAGCACTGTTCTGGTAACGGATAAGGTATCCCAACGAAAGAGATTGATCGTCCGACAAACGGTTGTTTACCAGCAATGAAAAATCAGCTAATTCATAGAGAAAATGAGGGTTTTCTTCAGCATCAAAATCACTCTGATAAAAATAAAAACGAGACGCTGCTGTGGTGTTTAATTTCCACCGCGGATTTATTTTTTTGTTGATGTTTAATGAGGGAAGCACTCCGGCGTTAAACCCCCCTTGCGCAAAAGCGCTTAAAGAAATTAAGAATAGAGCACTAAAAAAAAGATGTTTCGAGTTCATTAGTACTCTAAATTATCTGTATTTCTAAAAATAATTAAAGACCGCTTTTCGTGCTTTCCGTTTTCAAGAAAAGTGTATTCATACCATTTCCAAAAACGGTCTTCTTCTTTTCCTTTTAATACAATTTCATATTTAATGATCACCCCGTCAACAGGTTTATTACTTTTTAATTGATCGATAAGCGCTTGAACTGAACCCTCATAATGAAGTTGAATTTTTTTGATTCGGAAATCAGAAAACACAGCACTTAAATAGGCACAAATAGTATTTTGGGTTGTTTCAGGAAGTTCTTCCCATGAAAGTTGAATTTCAACATCTTGAATATTTCCCAGGGTATCAAATTCAATACTGTATCGTTTTTTTTTATGCTTTGTTTTGGCTTCTATTGAAACGGAGTTTAGGTCTTCTTCAAAGTACCATTTAATTTTATTGTCAAGATGTAGGCTGTCAATAAATTCAAGTGCTTTTTCAGGAACATCTTCTGGACTAATCCGCATTTCTTTTTCCTGTTTCTCTTGCCCATAAGCTGGAAAAAACAAAGCACTTAGAACGATATAGAAAAAAAGTGTACGCATCTTCAAGTGTACAAATTTACCAAAACACAATGAAGCAGAAAGAAATGATTTAAGAATGTTGGGAAATAGGGGGATAGATACAATCAAATGGTGAAGGCGTTTTTCAGGCAGAAAAGATAATAAGTAAACCATTTTATTTTAACAAGAGTGATCTGCGAAATCAGTTCGGCTAGCGCTCACTACAGCGTCTGCGAGATCTGCGGGAGGGAATCATAAAAACGAACCGCTATCGGAAAAATTAATACAAATATTTCCGATACACTGGAAAAATTAATACAAATATTTCCTATATATTGGAAAAAATTGTACTTTAGGCTGAGAAATTCACTCAATGTACGAACGCAAGTTAAATAGGATATTGGACAAATGGCTTTTCAAAGGCAAAGCAATAATTTTAACCGGAGCACGTCAGGTTGGTAAAACCACACTGCTAAAGAATTACTTTTCTCAAAAAGATAATGTGCTTTGGCTTAATGCAGATGAAAGTATAGTAAGAACCCGTCTGGAAGAAGAATCTGTGTCCAGCTTAAGACAGTTAATAGGATCATACCAGGTAATCATCATTGACGAAGTCCAGCGTATCAGGAATGCAGGTCTGATTTTAAAATTAATAACGGATAACTTTAAGGAGACTCAATTAATTGCAACCGGTTCCTCCTCAATCGAAATAGGAAGCAATATATTTGAACCACTAACCGGCAGGCATTTACTTTTTCATCTTTATCCAATGTCTTTTTCGGAACTGTATCAACCTAAATCATCATTTGATGCTGAAAAGTTACTTCCGTTTCATTTGATTTACGGTTCGTATCCTGATATTTGTGTCCACAGAGAAGAGGCTGAGATTTATTTGAAGAATCTTACTAATCAGTATTTATACAAAGATATACTGATGTGGCAGAAAATCCGCAAACCTGATTTACTGGATAATCTTTTAAGGCTTTTGGCCTATCAGGTTGGTTCAGAGGTTTCTCATCACGAACTGTCCAAAAAGCTAAAAATAAAATCAGAAACCGTAGAAAACTATATTGACTTACTTGAAAAATCTTTTGTTATTTTCAGATTAAATGCCTTCAGCAATCATCCCAGAAAGGAAGTTACCAAAATGTCTAAAATATATTTCTGGGATAACGGGGTAAGGAACACCTTGATTAATGATTTTGAAGATTTAAGCTTAAGGAATGACGTAGGACAACTTTGGGAAAACTACATAATATCAGAACGTCTTAAAATGCTGGGATACAACAACAGTAACCGAAAAACGTGGTTCTGGAGAAACTATAACCAAAGTGAAGTGGACTATTTAGAAACTAAAAACAATTTCATTCACGCATACGAGATAAAGTGGAATCACAAAAAAACACACAAAATTAGCCGGGCTTTTACAAATCAGTATCCCCAGTCTGAAAACGAAATTATTACACCCAGAAGATTTTTGAAGTTTGTGACCGAGCCTTAATAAAATAAATACCATAATTTTTAAAGGATCTCAATTTTTATAAAAATCACTACCTTAAACCTATGCCAACTTATTTTTTATCAGACCTTAATCGTTGGGCAAAAAGCGAGGGAGGCAAGTGCACCAGCAATGACTATTATGGCCTGAAGACGCTACACAGGTGGATGTGTCGCAGAGGTCATACATTTGATTTGATGCCCATATATGTTCGTCAGGGTGCGTGGTGTCCCCAATGTTCTAAGGTTGACAAATCAGAGGAAGCGGTATTGCTGATGCAAGAACTTGCTAAAAAACAAGGAGGGAAATGTTTATCTAAAAATTATGTTAGGCATGATGAACCGTTAAAGTGGCAATGTAAGAATAAACATACATTCAAAGCCTCCCGTCATATCATTCAAAGCAGGAAGAACTTTTGTACAGAGTGTGCGGTTGAGTACAGACTGGAAAAAAACCTGAAAAAAGTTAAAGAAATAGTTGAAAAAAAAGGAGGAAAATGTCTGTCCGAAAAGTATGTGTCGCGTTTTGCAAAAATGAAATTTCAATGCGAAAAAGGACATGTTTGGGAGACCTCTTTTCAGTCAGTTTATTTTGATAGATCGTGGTGTACGTATTGTATGCCCAATAAAAAACTTGAGATCGAAGATATCAAAAAAGAGTCAAAGAAAAGGGGCTGGACATGTTTAAGCAAGACAGTTGGGGGTAATAAAGACAAGTTGCTTTGGAAGTGTAAAAGGGGTCATAAGGTCGAAATGATGGTCATGTTGTTTCAAAGGGGATATGGTTGTGGCAAATGTAGTAGATTGGACAGTAAGGAAGCGGCCCTTAAGCTGATGCAAAAATGGGCTGAAAAAAGAGGAGGAAAGTGTCTTTCAACTGAATACATTAACACAGCAACGAATTTACTTTGGGAGTGCAAGAATGGTCATCAAATTAAGATGAGCAGAGACGTATTTAAAATGAGAAAAGATACTTGGTGCACAGCATGTACAAACGACAATAGAAAAAAGGAAAGGTATGAAGAAGTAGTCAAATATGCGAGGCGAAAAGGAGGTAAATGTCTTTCAAAATCATATTCCAGACTAAGTGAACCAATAGCTTTTGAATGTGCCAAAGGACACCGTTGGAAAACCCCACCCCAAAATATACTTTATAGTGGAACGTGGTGTCCGGCATGTATTCCAAATGCAAAACTGGATATCGAGACAATGAAACAAATGGCAAGGGAGAAAGGGGGCGAATGTCTTTCAACAAAATATGTGAATAATACAACCGAACTAAAATGGAAATGTAAAAAAGGACATATATGGGAAAGCCGCCCTGCTAATATCAGACAAGGAATCTGGTGCCCGACATGTGGCTTAGAGAAGCAAAGAAGAATATTAAAAAGGATAAAAAGATAGGCCTGATGCAGCGTCCCGAGTATCTTTAAGGCAGCAATTTGCTTTGGGTTCTGGGGCAGTAACCCATTTTAACTTTAACAAGAGTAATCTGCGAAATCAGTTCGGCTAGCGCTCACTACAGCGTCTGCGGGATCTGCGGGAGGGAATCAGAAAAACGACCGTCTATCGGAAAAATTAGTGTGATCAATACTCACTCAATCAGCTGAACAAAAACCTCATCCCCTCTTTTCACAACATTGATAAGCTCTTGCTTCCGTAATGCTTTCAACCCCTTATCCCACTGCTTATTACTAAGTCCCACTTGCTCTTTCAGCACATTCAGATCCATGGCGCCCTCTTTTGAAAGCGTGTCAAAAATTACTTTTTCGTTATCTGCAAGTTCTAATTTCTTCTCACCAAACTTCTCCGGTTTCATTTGTGGGAAGAATAAAACTTCCTGAATGGATTGATTATTCGTCAAAAACATCACTAAACGGTCAATTCCAATTCCAAGCCCTGATGTCGGAGGCATTCCGTACTCCAGCGCCCGTAAAAAATCCTGATCGATCAATTCTCCGGCTTCAACATCTCCCTTTGCAGCTAGCTTTAATTGTTCTTCAAATCGCTCACGTTGATCTATTGGGTCGTTCAGCTCAGAATAAGCATTGGCAATTTCTTTTCCGCAAACCATGAGTTCAAATCGCTCTGTTAATTCAGGGTCTTCGCGGTGCTGCTTGCACAAGGGTGACATCTCTTTTGGGTAGTCAATGATAAAAGTAGGTTGGATGTAATTTCCTTCACATTTCTCACCAAAAATCTCATCAATTAACTTCCCTTTGCCCATGGTTTCATCTACTTCAACGTCATTGGCCTTACACCAGCTGCGCAATTCGTCCTCAGACTTGCCTTTGATATCAAAACCGGTATGATCAATAATCGCCTGTCGCATTGTAACTCTTGGGTAAGGAGCCTTGAAATCAATTTCGTGCTTACCAAAAGTGGACAGGGTTGTTCCATTTACCGCTATCGCAACATGTTCCAGTAATTGCTCGGTAAAATTCATCATCCAGTTATAATCCTTATACGCCACATAAATTTCCATGGCGGTAAATTCCGGATTATGGGTGCGATCCATCCCTTCATTACGGAAGTTTTTAGAAAATTCATACACCCCTTCAAATCCACCAACAATCAATCGCTTTAAATACAATTCATTGGCAATACGCATATAAAGCGGAATGTCGAGCGCATTGTGATGCGTCATAAAAGGTCGTGCGGCTGCCCCTCCCGCAATAGGCTGTAAAATTGGAGTTTCTACCTCTACATAACCTTTTTCATTGAAGAAAGTCCGCATGGCGTTAAAGAGCTGGGTGCGCTTTAAAAAAACTTCTTTTACTTTCGGATTCACTACCAAATCAGCATATCGCTGGCGGTACCGCGCTTCCGGATTGGTAAAGGCATCATGAATATTTCCTTCTGCATCTGTTTTGGGTAAGGGAAGGGGCTTCAGGGCTTTGCTTAAAACAGAAAAATGTTCCACTTTAACAGTAATTTCACCCACCTGTGTTTTGAAAAGTGATCCCTCAATTCCAATAAAATCGCCTAAATGAAGGAGCTTTTTAAAAACATCATTGTATAACACCTTATCTTCTCCGGGGCAAATTTCATCCCGGTTAAAGTAAAGTTGAATCCTGCCTGCTGAATCTTGAAGCTCACCAAAAGAAGCCTTTCCCTGTATTTTTTTTCGCATTAATCGGCCGGCAAGGATCACTTTTTTACCTTCTTCGTAGTTTTTTTTAATATCAACCGATAAATGGTCTACCGGAAATAAGTCAGCAGGATAAGGATTAATACCCAGTTCACGCAATTTTTCTAGCGCTTCTCTGCGTTGGACTTCTTGTTCGGATAATTCAGCTGTACTCATAATGCTTGCTTATGTCTTCTATACGATCACCATACAAGTGAAGATAGATAGGGCACAAAGATAAGGGTTCTCTTTTGCAGAATGAAAAAGCAGGCGAAAAATTAAACCAAAAACGAACTATTTCTGTTAATTTCACGTACTAATTGGTTTTACAACCCCTTTATACATACAGATGAAAGATCTAATCGCAGGAATCAACTCACAAATAAATAAAGCTATCAGCATTGCTGAAGCCGCAAAATTTAAAACGCCAGGCAAAAAAATTGACCATATTTTACTGTGTGGTTTAGGGGGTTCAGGGATTGGTGGATCGATCGTTTCTCAATTATTAAAAAGCGAATTAAACGTTCCATTTATTTTAGTGAACGATTACAATGTTCCGGCATTTGTTAGTGAAAACACTTTGCTGATCGCATCATCTTATTCAGGAAATACAGAAGAAACCATTGCCGCTGTTGAAGAAGGGCAGAAGAAGGGGGCAGAAATATGTGTGGTTACATCCGGCGGTAAACTGGCTGAGATGGCAAAAGCGAATGGCTGGAATTATGCGATAGTGCCCGGTGGCGAACAACCCAGGGCCATGTTGGCGTATTCCATTATCCAACAATTGTATATGCTACACCGGTATGGTTTGACAAATGACAAGCACATCAAAGCGTTGAAAGACGTTCCGAACTTATTGGATAAACACGAAACTGCGATTAGAGAAGAGGCCATGATCCTGGCAAAAAAATTACCAAACCACATTCCGATCATCTATGCAGATTCTGCTTTTGGAGGTGTGGCGACTCGCTTCAAGCAGCAGATCAATGAGAACAGTAAAGAGTTGTGTTGGACGCACGTGCTGCCTGAAATGACTCACAATGAATTGGTCGGTTGGGCTGGAGGAAAACCAACAATGGCACCTATTTACCTGGCAACTGATTATGATCATCCGAGAACTACAGAGCGCTGGAAAATTTCAAAAGAAGTTATCTCAAAATATACGCGAAACATCTCCGAAATACACGCAAAAGGCGATTCAAGAATTGCGCAGGTGTTTTACTTAATCCACCTTACAGATTGGGTTTCTCTTTACTTATCAGAGCTGAAAAAGGTTGATCCTGTAGAAGTTGAAGTAATTAGTTATCTGAAAAGTGAAATGGCGAAACGGTAAAATCAATTAGCAACTAATAATTATCAATGTTCAATTACATGTTAATTGATAATTGCAAATTGAACATTGTCAATTGATTTTACCACGGATCTTGATAGGCCGGATTATCCACAATTGAACTATCAGTTAGCGACAACAAAAACCATTTCAAAGCTGTTTGCTCTTCTAGTGTCAACTGTACACCGCCCTGATCCACACTTTTCATTAAGGGGTCGATTGTTGGAGAATCTTGCAAACCGAAACTGTAGTGTTGAATCACCTCATTCAGGGTTTTGAATCGTCCGTCATGCATATAAGGAGCAGTAAAGGCTAAATTTCTTAAAGTGGGGGTTTTGAACTTACCATTATCTGAAGGATTTCCGGTGATATCCCCCAGGCCGTTATCAGAAAATGAAGCGTCTAAACCATTGTTATGATAAATATTATCTGTCCAAAGTGGATTGTATTGATCGCCGTGACAATGAAAGCAATCGCCTTTTGTTTCATCCATAAACAAGGCAAATCCCTGATAAGCTAACAATTCTTTATCCTCAGACCAGCCAGAACTTCCAGTAGCAAAATTATTAGCGAGAAACTTATCAAAGGGAGAGTTTCCAACAATAATTGTTCGCTCAAATTGCGCAATGGCTTTAGCAACTAAAACTGAATCGATTTGATCTGTTCCAAATGCGCGCTCAAACAAAAAAGGATATTGTGGGTCTGCCTGAAGTTTTGCCATGACATTGGGCCAGGTATCGTGCATTTCAATGGGGTTTGTAACCGGCTCTAAGGCTTGATTTTCCAAAGAATTTGCCCTACCATCCCAAAACAAACCGTCCTTCATCCAGGCGGCGTTGATAATTGGCATAGCGTTTCTGTTTCCTTGTAAGCCATCAATGCCTGTGCTAAACGGAGTTGTATCAGAAAGAGAAGCTGAAACCAGGTGACAGCTTGCGCAAGACTGGGTATTGTCTCCCGACAATTGCGTGTCATAAAACAACATTCTTCCAAGTTCAACTCCTTCTTCAGTTGTTGGGTTATCTATCGGCTCTTCAATAGGCGGCAAGTATTTTGAAAATAATTCAGGATACTCAAACGAGTAAGAGGATGTTCCCTCCGAAATAGGCTTAACATCCTTTCTACAAGAAACTAAAAGGATAACAAACAATAGTAATGAAAGATAAACAGTAGCTTTTCCCATCCCCACAAAAATACGTAAATAGTAAGACTTACGTTTGTAACTTAGATATTTCAACGTAAAGAAACCTTACATTATTGCTATTTTTGTAAGCAGAAATGAAAAAAGTGTACCGCATAAATAAAGGGCTGATTGACTACAAGCAATGTTGGGATTTTCAGGAGACGCTATTTAAAGAGACAATCGATAAAAAGATTGTCCTGCGAGATGGCAAGGAAAAAGGAGCAACAAAAAACCACCTTATTTTTTGTGAGCACCCACACGTTTATACACTTGGAAAAAGTGGCAAAGCAGAGAACTTGCTGATTACTGAAGCACTGCTTGAAAAGTATAACGCCAGTTTTTATAAGATCAATCGCGGAGGAGACATTACTTACCATGGGCCGGGTCAATTGGTGATGTATCCGATATTTGACCTCGATCACTTCTTTACTGACATCCACAAGTATATGCGCTTTTTAGAAGAAGCGATAATACTCACCCTGGCAGAGTTTGGAATAAAAGGAGGAAGGGTAGAAGGGATGACCGGCGTGTGGATTGAAGGAGGAACTCCCACAGAACGAAAGATCTGTGCCATGGGCGTAAAAAGCTCAAGATGGGTGACCATGCACGGAATAGCACTGAACGTAAATACAGACCTGGCTTATTTTAATCATATCGTTCCTTGTGGAATATCCGATAAATCCGTAACTTCCATTAAGAAAGAATTAGGGCAGGAAGTTCCGATAAAAGAAGTTCAAAAAGCACTGGAAGAAAATATGGCCAATATTTTTGATTTTGACTACATTTCACCAAATGATTAAATAACACATCTAATGAAGGGCGTAAAAAAAATATTGAAGGGGCTTGCTTTCTTCATTTTATTCTTATTGATTGTCGCTAATCTGGCGATTATTTTTACCGGACGATATTACATCTATAAGGGAGTTGCTTCTACTTATCTTCGTGGTCACATACGCCCCTATATCTATGACTTAGATGTGTTTGAAAAAAGGAGAGTGGAGCCGGGAACACCTCAGCCTTGGGTAGACTCTCCGTATTTTGTAAAAATTTCATTGACAACTGAAGAAAGAGAACGAATGGAGTCTTTAGATCCCGCATCTTTTTTAGTTGCCTGGGGAGACACAGTGATTTATGAGGGATACTGGAATGAGCATGATGTCAATCGAACCAGCAACTCATTTTCTATGGCAAAATCGGTTGTTTCCATTTTATTGGGAATCGCTTTGGATGAGGGAAAAATTAAATCGCTGCATGAACCACTTGCTAATTATTTGCCAGAGTTTAATGATGAGAAAAAAGACATTACGATTTACCACCTTTTAACTATGAGTTCAGGATTATCCTGGAGTGAAAGCTACATTCACCCTTTTTGTGATGTGGCAGAGCTGTATTACGACACAGACGCCAGAGACCTTTCTATGAATCGCCGTGAAATTGTGGAGGAACCGGGTAAAATTTTTAAATACCGAAGTGGAGACACACAAGTATTGGTCTATTTATTAGAAAAAGTTAACGGGAAAAACATTTCTGAATTGGCAGCAGAAAAACTATGGAAACCTATGGGGGCAGAAAGTGAAGCCTGGTGGAGCCTTACCGGGGATGAAAACAGCCCCGAAAAAGGATTTTGCTGTCTATATGCTACCACAAGAGACTTTGCTCGTTTGGGAAAACTGGTAAATAATCGCGGCAACTGGAACGGAAAACAATTGGTGAGCAAGCAATATATGGAGGAGTTTTGCACGCTGGCTCCACTCAAAAAAGCCAATGGAAAACCCAATAACTGCTATGGTTATCACAATTGGATTTTTACCGGAATGCCTTATGAGGTTACCTATTTTAGAGGAATGTCAGGACAGTACATCATCTCAATACCGTCTAAAAACTTGGTGATTGTGAGAACCGGAAATGGAACAGAAGGAAATGTAGTGGATACCCCCGAAGCAGACAACGCCTTTGAAAACCACTATGCAGAACTTCCTTTTTACATTGAAACAGGGGTTCGCTTACTGGAAGAACACCGCAACTTTTAAAGAGCGGAACAGATTTTATGGAAAAACCGAGAAAATGAACGCTTCAGACGTAGGGAATCCATCAATCGCCACACTAGCCTTTCTGATCGGGGGATGAAAATCAAATAACTTCACTTTACTGCCTTTAGTTTTGTTAATTTTGTGATTTAGATGAGAGAAGACATCAACATACCTAAAGTAGAAGACATTTCTGTAGCCGTTGTAAAAGAGTGGAATGAAGAAAAAACACAAAAGGTACATTATGTGTATTTGATCAACCAAAAAAAAGAGCAGATAGAAAACACCTTGGTGACCAGTAAAGGCTATGGTGAAAACAAAATGACCGGGCAGAAAGTAAATACTTCAGTACTCCGTCACTTTATCGGAGATGTTGAGGGAAAAGGCTATGCAAAAATAGAACCGATCATTGAAGAGGTTTTTGGTCTGAACAACGAATACTGGGTTTCCTTTTTTCAGGGGGGACAGATGTACGATAAAAAATTCATCTTCTTAGCCGAGACAATCACAGAAGAGAACATGGTCACGGTTCCTGTTCTTAAGAAAAAGGGAGTGTTGATATAATAAAGCACGGATAAGAGATTTCATTGATTAATGGTTGTCAAATATCATAACCTATTCTGCGTATTCCGGGGAACAGAAAAGTAAAGCCTCCCGCAGACCCATCAGCGAGGCATTCTTTTCAAGAACAGAAAATGCATCTACCAATGAATAAATCATTCTGTTTAATTTTATTAAATTCACCTTAAAATCACTAGTTATGCGTTTACAAAAAGTTGATCTTGAAAAAATCTTATTCCTTGACATTGAAACTGTCCCGCAAGTGTATAATTTTAGTGAGTTGGATGAAAAAACAGCCCAACTTTATCTGGATAAAAACAGATACATACAAGAACGGGATGGCTTGAGCAATGATGAAATTTATGAAAAAGCCGGAGTATTTGCTGAATTTGGCAAAATCGTTTGTATTTCTTGTGGTTTAGTGCAGGATAAATCCACCGGCAATGAAATTCGCTTAAAATCTTTTTACGGGGATGACGAAAAACAACTATTGCAAGATTTTGCAGAAATGCTCAATACACATTATAATACCCCCAGTCATGCTATGTGCGGTCACAATGCAAAAGAATTTGACTTCCCCTATATCGCCAGAAGAATGCTGATCAACGGCATTGATTTACCAGAAGCGCTGGATATTGCCGGCAAAAAGCCCTGGGAAATCAATCATCTCGACACCATGGAGCTGTGGAAGTTTGGGGATTATAAACACTACACCTCTTTGAGCTTGCTTTGTCAGATATTTAATATACCCACACCAAAAGACGATATTTCAGGTGCTGATGTGGCAAAGGTATACTATGAAGAAAAGGATCTGGAACGAATAGTTGCTTATTGCCACAAAGATGTAGTTGCTTTAATTCAGTTATTTTTACGCTTTAGAAATGAACCCCTGGTAAGGGAAGAGAATATTAATTTGTGATAAAAAAGACCGCATTTTTATTGTTTATCGGATGTATAATTGGACTTTCCTCTTGCGGAGAAGACAAGAAAACCAAATATGAAGAGCGTCCGCAAACAGGAATAGAATCACATTTTGTCTATTTTCCCCTACAACAATTTGAATCCATTTACCTTAATCAGGAACTTTCAGAAGCAGAAGAATACCTTACCACTAGGGGATACCTTAAAACGGATACGCAGCTGCGTCACTACAAAAATCCACAAGAAAAAATTGAAGTGGTACTTTCAGGCAAGGAAAAAACCACGGCAATTAAGCTGTTTTTCCTGGATTCGGCAGATATAGATGAAGAAAAACGCCTCAAAGAATTGCTCGGCCTTCAGGCAATCGAACAAACAACATCTCCGGAATTTTCGTATTATAGATTTAAAACAGGGCTTGCTAATTTTAGTGTCAGTTTATTTGCTCAGGCAGATTTATTGCGATTGAATATCGAACTAAAAGAAGCGCATTAATTGCTTTTATACAAAACAACTGTAGACTATGGCACTTATCAAATCGTGTAGAAATAAGAAACCCATTTACCCGGCATCCTGTTGGTTTGCTGAAAATGCCACCCTTGTTGGAGATGTAGAAATGGGAGAAAATTGTAGTGTTTGGTTCAATGCCGTCATCCGGGGAGATGTAAACTCAATCCGTTTGGGTGATAATGTGAATATTCAGGATGGAGCAGTGCTGCACTGTACCTATGAAAAAACGAAAACCATTTTAGGAGATAACGTTTCGGTGGGGCACAATGCCCTGGTACATGGCTGTACGGTGGGTAATAATGTGTTGATCGGAATGGGGGCGATTGTTATGGATAACTGCGTAATTGAAGACAACTGCATTATAGCTGCCGGAGCTGTGCTGTTAGAAGGCACTAAAGTTGAATCAGGCTCAATTTACGCTGGCGTACCAGCCAAAAAAGTGAAAGACCTTAGTCCGGAAATGTTTAAGGGAGAAGTGCAGCGAATTGCAAAGAATTATCGCATGTATGCCGGCTGGTTTGAAGAAGAATAGCCTTGTTATTTTAACGATTTAGTGGAAAAGAGTTCGTGAGGACTCACCTTGAGTTGTCAAAAAAACAAGAATCTGAAATAATAAGACACTAAACAAAAGGATTTAACGTTCAAGGAGGTAGCGTATGAAAGTTTTGTTGTTAGTGATTTTTGGGCTCATTTCTTTTTTTGTGACAGCACAAACCTTTGGCTGGGATAGCAATGTCTATCTACCCGGTTTAGGACGGGATGATGCAGTTTGTTTTACCGTCAACAAGGTAGTATATGTCGGTACCGGAAACCATTCAGGATTTTCAGAGAGCAATACATTTTACGGATACGATACCCGCACAGGCAACTGGGTGGATGTAACATCTTTTCCGGGAATACCAAGGCAATATGCTACCGTTGCCGTTGTGGGCTCATTTGCTTATTTAATTGGGGGGTTGGATCAAAATTTGAATCCGTCAAAAGAGGTGTGGCAATTTGACCCTTCAGAAAACAGCTGGATCCAACTGGACGATTTTCCGGCAGCAGCAAGATGGCAGGCGGTTGCTTTTGTTTGTAATGATCAACTGTACTATGGAACGGGGCGCAATTGGGAATATTCTTTTAATGACTTCTGGCAATTTAATCCCAAAAATCAGCAGTGGAAACAACTGGCGGACGTTCCCATTTTACCGCGGCATGAAGCCGTTGGATTTGCACTTTATGAAGAAGGATACATTGGTCTGGGGCGTGATTGTACCTGGGTGTTGCAGGACGATTTCTGGAAGTATCAACCGACAACCAATAGCTGGGAATTTGAAACCTTTTTTCCTGCCGGCGAGCGTTTTTATGCAACGGCAGCCGCAATGAACGGATGGGCATTTATAGGAACAGGGGAAGATGCGGGGGGTGTCATCAAAAAAGATTTTTGGAGATATGACCCTGCCACTGAAGTTTGGGAAGAAATGGAACCCTTACCGGAACCGGCGAGAAGGGGTGTG
Organism: Crocinitomicaceae bacterium; assembly: GCA_040880585.1. Lineage (GTDB taxonomy): Bacteria > Bacteroidota > Bacteroidia > Flavobacteriales_D > Crocinitomicaceae > Paracrocinitomix. Next base: position 173,032 of record JBBDID010000035.1, read on the forward strand.
GCGGCGTGTACAGTCCCATTTCACGGGATTTACCTGGCTTGCGGATTGAGCGATTCTTTTGACCGATTGACTGAAGTTTCCAGATATACGTATCGTCATGAGCAAAACAGTACCATAGAAGTTCTATATCATGATCAGGAAAAAAAAGTCTATATCTCCAACTTTCCCCACTTTTCTACCGTGAGAATTTTAAATATGAATGGGCAGCTGATTTACGAAGGAGGGCAAGAAACGGATCACCTTTCAGTCAACACCTCGCTTTGGAAAAAAGCCGTTTATATTGTTTGGGTAAATCAAGAGGCGGTAAAGTTTATGGTCAGATAAGTGGCCGAACAAATTTTAGTGGGCAAATAATTGATTTGAATTCCTAAATGCTTTAAACTCCAAGGCATTTCCTGATGGGTCTAATAAAAAAAGAGTGGCTTGTTCACCCACCTCTCCTTTAAATCGGATGTAAGGTTCAATGACAAAATCAACACCAGAGTTTTGAAGCTTTTCTGATAGTTCATGCCATTTTTCCCAGGGTAAAACAACACCATAATGAGGAACAGGAACAGATTTACCATCCACCAAATTATGGTGATGATCCGGTTTCATTTCACGCTTCAGGTGTAAGACAAATTGATGACCGTAGAAATTTAAATCCACCCACTCTTCAGAGGCCCGCCCGACAGAACAGTCAAATAAACGCAGATAAAACGCCCGGGCAATTTCTAAATCATGAACGGGTATAGCGATATGAAAAGGAGGCAATGACATAGTATTTACGGCTCTACCCACTCCCCGTCAGATTTAATCAATTTGATCAACTCATTCAAAGCATCTTCTTCAGGAATGTTTCTTTTCATAACTTCTTTTTCGCGGTAAAGGTTAATTTTTCCCTTACCTGATCCCACATATCCATAATCAGCATCTGCCATTTCTCCCGGGCCGTTTACAATACAACCCATTATTCCGATCTTTAATCCCTTTAAGTGATTGGTTTTTGCACGAATTTTTGCCGTGGTTTCCTGTAAATCAAAAAGTGTCCGCCCACAAGAAGGACAGGAGATATATTCTGTTTTTGAGATACGTGTTCGGGTGGCCTGTAATATCCCAAAAGCCGTAGAGGTAATCATTTGTGGTGAAGCCACATGCTGAGCAGAGATCATGATACCATCTCCTTTTCCATCAATTAAATGGGCACCAAAATCGGTAGATGAAAAAAGACGAAACTGCTCTTCATTGATTTGGCGGTAGTGGTAATTCATAATTATGGGAACATCAATACCTAAGTGCATCAACTCAATGAAAAAGCGACGCATTCCAAAAATGCTGTTTTTTGCCTGGGCATGAACCAGTAAAACAGCCGTTTTATCCGACAATAAAACGTTTTTTAAACTATTAATTTCGTCCAAATCAAGTGCGTCTACCTCAATAAAATTAAGCAAAGCACTCTTTTTTAGAGAAGAAGGATACTTTTTTGAAGAATGTAAGGGAAAAACGCGCGTTTTTTTTGTGTCGAAATCGGGACGCCAGGCATTTTCTCTACAAATAATACTGAGGGTGCCGGGCAAGTTAAAATCCGGAATCAAATCACCGGTAAAAAGGTAATCAACAGCTTGTTCTTTTATGGTCCATTTATCCTCAGAGACATGATACACATAGCCGTAAGCAAACAAATGTGAAGGCTTGATCTCGTTGAGGTGACTTAAATCAGCTATGACAACGGGAACATGAGAGCCGCCGATATTTATTCGCTCACTGCTCGCCCTTCTGTTATATTCATAAGGATTATAAGGTAGCGGATAATCAAAACTTTCCACACTAATTTTCCGATTCACATAACGATCTGCCAACATTCGGGCAACAGGAATTTCCAGTTCGGGTTCTTCAGTAAGTGATACCCTGATCGTATCTCCCAGGCCATCCTCTAATAATGTTCCTATCCCTACAGCAGACTTAATGCGCCCATCTTCTCCTTCACCCGCCTCTGTCACGCCTAAGTGTAAAGGATACACCCTGCCCCTTTCAATCATTTTTGCTACCAGCAAACGGTAGGCCTGAACCATCACCAAAGGATTGCTGGACTTCATGGAGATCACGATATCGTAGAAATCATGCGCTTCACAAACGTCGACAAATTCAAGCGCAGAAATCACCATCCCCAGGGGAGTATCGCCATATCGACTCATGATTCGGTCAGATAAAGAACCGTGGTTTGTGCCTATGCGCAAGGCGCGATTTAAACTTTTACAGAGTTGGATGAGGGGGCTGAATTTTTCGTGAATCCCCCCCAGCGTTTCCTGATAAGATTCATCTGTATAATCCAGTTGCTCAAACTTTTTCTTGTGCACATAATTTCCCGGATTAATTCTCACCTTTTCAACATATTTAGCGGCAACTTCAGCTGCTTTAGGTGTAAAATGAATGTCGGCAACTAAAGGTGTATTATATCCTGCTTTTAGTAAGTCCTCACGAATTTGTTTTAAGTTCTCAGCCTCTTTGATAGAGGGGGCGGTAAAGCGTATAATTTCACAACCTGCCTCAATCAGTCGAATAGCTTGCGCTACTGAAGCAGAAGTGTCCATGGTATTTGTAGTGGTCATGGATTGAAGGCGAATAGGATTGTCACCACCCACCCCAACATGACCAACCATTACCTCAACCGTTTTTATGCGCTTATAGGAAGTAAGACTATCACAATATGTTAATTGACTAGACAACTATTCGAGAGAATCTAAAAACTTTAAAATCGCCGAAGGGAATTTCTTGTGTAAAGGAATATTCGGATCTCCGTAAACCTCTAGTTGTGACGACTGATCTGTTAAGCGGATAAATTTCAGAATGTGATTCATGTTTTTGATGATGACCAACTTCGCTTTTTCATTGCTTGCGGCAAGCAGTTTTGCTTCTGAAACAGCAACTTGAATATCAGTAGTGCCGTTAATAATCAAAACAGGGATCTTCAGCCGGGCGATTTCTTCTGTAGGCGCATACTTCATCCAGGAAATTAAAAAAGGTTGAACAGTAGGGTGCATCAAACTATAGAACATGTCGGGCGTATACTGCAGGGTATCTCCCATAGCCAGCGTATCCAGTTTTGCATTGACCAGTCCTTGCATTTCAACAGAGAGGCTGGCAGCCAATTGCGTTTTTAAAATCTCATGAATCGGTCGTCCTGCACCTGCCAGAGAAATGACAGCAGTTACCTTATCATTTTGGTTGGCCGTCAAAAAAGCCACCAAAGAACCCTGACTATGACCCGCTAAAATGACTTTACTATACTGCTCAGCGTACTTGTCTACCCAGCCTGAAGCATCTGCTAGAAAATCATCAAATGAAAGTGTGCGTGTATCAAAATTTTCAATTTTGCTTTCAGCAATTGACCGTTTGTCGTATCGCAAGCAGGCGTAACCGTTTTCAGACAATAGCGCAGACAGCATTTTCAATGAATTGTTTTGCATCAAGCTGTTGTTTCCGTTTCTGTCTGTTGGGCCTGATCCGGCAATTAAAATAACCAGTGGAACAGAAGAAGCGTCCTGATCTTCAGGAGAAGTTAGTGTTCCACAAATGGTGTAGCCTTCTTTTGTCGTTAAGGTCACAGCTTCTTCTTTCTGAGAGAAAAGTGTAGCGGTTACTAAAAGACCAAAAAGCAGTAAAAAATAGTTTTTCATACTTATCTAATTTCTGCACCGGGAGGGAAACCTTTTTCGGGATGGACAAAGCTCAATTTCCCGTTTTCATCCTCAGCCATTAAAATCATTCCCTGACTTTCAACCCCTCTGATTTTTCGAGGAGACAGGTTGAGTAAAACACTTACTTTTTTACCAATGACTTCATCAGCAGAATAATGTTCAGCTATTCCCGACACAATGGTTCTTGTATCCAGACCTGTATTGACGGTGATTTTTAACAACTTATCCGCTTTTGGCACTTTTTCAGCGGCTGTAATTTCACCTACCCGAATATCCATCTTCATAAAATCATCAAAAGAAATCGTTTCTTTTTGAGGAGAAAGTTCAGATGGGCTTTCCTTTACATGCTCTTTTAGTCTGTCGATTTGGCGATTAACATAATCTTCCTCCACCTTTGAAATCAAAATAGACGCTTCATTGATGGGATCTCCGGTTTCTAAAAGATTTGATTTCCCGGCATCTTGCCATGAAAAGTCAGATAAATTAAGAAAGTCTGCAATTTTCTTAGCTTTTTGTGGTAAAAAAGGGGAAAAAACAATACTCAGGTTGGCCGTGATTTGTAGCGCAATATTCATAATGGTTTCTACCCTTTTCAGGTCTGTTTTTGCCAGTTTCCAGGGCTCAGTTTCTGCCAGGTATTTATTTCCTAATCGAGCTAAATTCATAGCTTCTGCTTGCGCTTCACGCAAACGGTATCTTTTGATAAGGCTTGCAATTTTATCCGGATATTCAGATAAGGCAGAGATGACATCCTCATCTACTTTTTCAAGTTTTCCTATAGAAGGAACTTTTCCGTTAAAATATTTATGGGTGAGAACGATTGCCCGGTTGACAAAATTCCCCAGAATATCTGCCAATTCATTATTGATCCTGTTCTGAAACTCTTTCCAGGTAAACTCACTGTCCTTACTTTCAGGAGCAATAGAAGTCAACACATACTTTAATTCATCAACTTTATCCGGGTTTTCAGCTAGAAACTCATGCAGCCAAACCGCCCAATTTCTGGAAGTTGAAAATTTATCTCCTTCAAGGTTTAAAAACTCATAGGCAGGAACATTGTCAGGTAAAATCAGATCTCCATGTTCTTTCAATAAAACAGGAAAAATAATGGCGTGAAATACAATGTTATCTTTCCCAATGAAATGAACCAATTTGCGGTCTCCCGACCAGTAATCTTTCCAGTTTTTATTGTTTTTCAGTGCCCATTCTTTTGTGGCAGAGATGTATCCGATAGGCGCATCTAACCAGACATACAATACTTTTCCATCTGCACCCTCCACCGGAACCTCCACACCCCAGTCCAAATCCCGGGTCATAGCTCTGGCTTGTAAACCCCCGTCAATCCAACTCATACACTGACCAATGACTTGATTTCTCCACAGAGAAGGGTCATGCTGCTGTTTGCCGTCCAGTTCGCCGGCCTTAATCCATTTCTTTAACCAGTCTTCATGGCGCTCCAACGGCAAAAACCAATGAGAGGTTTCTTTTAGTACCGGAGGCTCACCACTCAAAACCGAACGTGGGTTTTTTAGCTCTGTTGGACTTAAGGTTGAACCACACTTTTCACATTGGTCACCGTACGCCTCTTCATAACCACAAGATGGACAAGTACCCGTAATGTAACGGTCGGCAAGAAATTGTTTGAACTTTTCATCATAGTATTGCTCAGTTGTTTTCTCTACAAAACTTCCTTTTTTATTCAGTACCGTGAAATACTCCTGAGCTGTTTCGTGATGAACTTTATTTGAAGTCCTGGAATAGATGTCAAAAGAGATGTCAAAATCCTCAAATGCTTTTGCATTAATCGCATGATATTTATCGACAATTTCTTGAGGAGTAATTCCTTCTTTTTTTGCGCGCAACGTAATGGCAGCACCATGTTCATCACTTCCGCAAACAAACAAAACATCCTCTTCCTGCATCCGTAAAAATCGCACAAAAATATCCGCCGGTAAATAGACCCCGGCAACATGTCCCAAATGAAGGGGGCCGTTGGCATAAGGTAAAGCGGCAGTAACTGTATATGTATTTTTTGACATTGAACTCCTTTAAAGTCTAACAAAGATAAGTTTTGTTTCTATATTCACAGGACAAACCAAGGAAGATTCAACTGTGAAGAAAATTAGAGTGGTATCCCCGGCAAAATCAATTAATAAGACGATTGTTGAAGCAGCTCAAAAATGGCTGGAGCAAAAAGGATTTCAGGTATCGGTATCTCCTAATGCTATTGGAGAACACAACTATTTTTCAGGGTCGGATGAAGCGCGTTTGGCAGATTTACAAGCGGCAATGGATGATGAAGAATTAGATGTGATTTTATGTGCACGTGGAGGCTATGGTTCTGTGAGATTGGTGGACAAGTTAAATTATTCCGGATGTATAAAAAAGCCCAAACTTATATTGGGGTATTCAGACATTACCGTTTTTCACAACCGGATGAATATTATGGGATTCCCTTCCGGTCATACGACGGCGCCGCTTAACTTTAATGAGAATACTCCTGAAGCGTTGGAATCGCTTTACCGGCTGATTATGGGTAAAGGAAACCGATATGAAATACCGGCACATGAGCAAAACCGAACAGGAGAAGTAACAGCTGAGGTGGTGGGTGGAAATTTATCCATTATTGCCTCACTGATTGGAACCAATGACGATTTGGATGTACAAGGAAAAATCCTTTTTGTAGAAGAGGTGGGAGAAGCGATATACTCCATTGACCGCATGTTTCACTCACTGAAAAAATCAGGAAAACTGGAAAGCTTGAAGGGGTTGATAGTGGGAGGAATGAGCGCAATAAAAGATTCTGCCGTGCCTTTTGGAAAAAAAGTAGAGGAAGTGATCAGTGAGCTGGTGAGTGAATATGATTTCCCCCTTTGTTTTAACTTTCCCGCCGGGCATATTGATGATAATCGCGCAATTTTACTGGGAACAGAGGCAAAGCTGCAAGTAGGCACCGACCAAACCATTTTTACCCAAACACAAGGATAGAAATTTGTACTTTTGGCGACGCATGAGCAAACATCCCCTACTGACAATTGTATTGCCCTGTTATAATCCCCCCGAAGGATGGACAGAAAGGGTGCTTGCATCCATGAAAACGATAAAGGAGCAGCTTAAAGATGAGGTGTCAGAAATAAATTTATTGATCGTAAATGATGGATCAACTCAAAACTTTTTACCCCAGCACAAGGAGGTAATAACAAAAGAAATACCGGCGGTGCGTTTTGTTGAATATGAGAAAAACAGAGGAAAAGGGCAGGCACTTAGAAAAGGGGTAGAAAAAATTAAAGAAGGATTGATTGTTTATACGGACATTGATTTTCCTTATCAGGAAGACTCGTTGGTTGCAGTGGCTAGAAGTTTAATGGAGGGTAATGAAGTAGCGCTCGGTCACCGGGGAAAAGACTATTATGATAAAACGCCCTGGTTCAGAAAAGTTGTTTCCAAAACGCTCAGGTGGGTGCTGAAAACATTTTTGCGATTGCCAACAGATGATTCACAATGCGGACTCAAAGGCTTTGATCAAACCGGGGCAAGCGTATTTTTAAATACAAAGATCGATCGTTTTTTATTTGACCTTGAGTTTATAAAGTTGTCGGCAAAACGCAAATTAAAAATCGCTTTAGTAACTGTTGAACTGAAGCCGGATGTTGTGTTTTCAAGAGTGAATGGAAGGGTATTGCTTCGGGAGTTTGGTAATTTTTTAACGATCCTCTTCAGAAAATGAATTTTTTTTGATCCAATAATTATTGTAGATCAGGTATTCATCTCCCCCTATTTTTCCACTACTGAACAAAGGAGCGCCATCTGATTTTCGAATCAACAACTCATCCAAAATATAAGGCTCACGACTTCTGTTGCCCGCCATGATGATTTTGATGATTTTCATTTCTTTTGTGATCGTAAAATTGAGTTCACAGAACATCCAATGGCCAACAATATGTGTACTTTGTTTGATGTCGTAGGTGTCGAGCCACTCTGATTTTTTATCCCCTCTGTACTGGGCTTCAGCAAAACACATCAGATCTGCCCGGTCTACATAATAATTGAACCAAAAACTTACCGTGTAATTGCCTTCTTCCAGATCTTCGGTAGCCAAACTATAGACCTCATCATAGTCCATTTTAATTCGCTCAAAACTCCCCTTTCCTTTTAAGCTTTCAGAGCGTTTATCGTCCCACGATTCATAGATAAACCAGGGATCTGCTACAGTAGATTTCCAATCTTCACCTACTTCATAAACTGCTTTTTCATGGAGTTCTTTTACCTGATGAAAGTAAAAATCAGTATTCCACGTATCCCGATCAAAAGTAAAGACGGTAAATCGATCATTTTCAAATTGCAGTTTATTGTGATGCGCATAGACCATAGGTAGTTCGGTATCCTTTAAATAAGCATCATTGATTATGAGCGCGATTTTTGCGTCTTTGGGCAAATCATCAAGCAGTTCCTTTTCCACAAATTCAGGACCAAAGAGATTGTTGAATTTAATGGCTTCTTGTTGCGATTGTCTGGATGAAACGGCGTTAAGCATAGGCAAGCCGGTATGATAAGAGATCATAAAAGCATCAAAATTGGCTTTTTCTTCTCCCAACAACATCATATTTTCACTGGACATGTGTGTAAAAGGCAAGAGAATAAAGGCATCATATTTTGCGGTGTCTATGTGGGCAATGGTTTCTTTAAGCGGATTTTCAAGCTGCTCTTTTTGGAAGGTATTTTTATGTTGACTAATGACGTTTGCAACATCTGTCAATACTTTATTTGATTCTACAAAGTAAAAAGCAATACCTACAAAAAACACCAGAGAAAAACCAAAGCGTTTCCCCTCTCGTCTATAGATATGATAAAATGCAACGATACTTGCTGTTGTCACTACGTAAAAGAAAATCCATGAAAAACGACCCAACACCCGAAATTGCTTTAAAGGGCCAATGTAGTCGGGAATCCAGCGAAACCACTCAAACTTAAAAGGAAAACAAAAGGAAAAAATCAAGAGGAGATAAGCAGCAATAAAAAACTGAAAAAGTTCATGTCTGAACAACAGTCGAAGGGGAAGTGTTTTTCTTTTAACAAAGGAATACACCAAACTGATGAGAAAAAAAAGCAGGGTGGCGGCACCTACGTACGACCACGTTTCCCAACTTTTCATCCGTACACCTATCCAATTGACAAACTCATTTAGGGGTCCATAAGGAGCAGCAATAACAGAGCTCCAGGCGCCAAATAAATTGTAAAACCCGCCGGGTGTGTCAATTCGATCTACGTGTGTATCGGTGGTAAAAACAAGGATTCTAAAAAGTAAAAAGGGAGTAATAAGTTGAATGGTAGTAAAACCCACTGCATTTTTCCACTCGCCGCGATTATAAGCATAAACGACCAGCCAATACACGGCACAAAAAAGTGCAAGAATAACGCCCAAATAGGGATGCGTAAAGAAAAAGGCCATGATGTATAAAAAGGAAATCACCGACCAGAGAGCAGGGCGGCCCTGCCGACATTGAATGAGTATCCACCACATCATAGGAATTGCAAAGACATAAGAAAGGGCAAAATGCCCGGTCAACCTTCCCAGTTGAGGCGCCATGTAAGTGATCGCAACAGCAGCAGCGATTGCCCATAAATGCGTTACCTTATAATGTCGGAAAATCAGAAATAAAAAAACAGAGCAGATAGGGTATGAAAGCAGCATCAACACATTCAAAATCCCAATCCCCACACTTGCCAGACCCAATTGACCGATTAACCAGGATAAAAGCGGGTGAGCGTCTGTGTAAACAATGTGTTCGTAATACGGGTAATTCATCCCTCCAAAATGCCAGAAAGAGGCGTCATGTTTTGCGTGGAACAAGTAACTGTAATAGTTTTTAATGCCATCACCCCCCGGGGCAAATAAATAGTCATTTGGATGAAGCAACACCTCATGGAAATAGTAAAAAAGCACCAGAGCAGATATAAGAAAAGTAAGCGCCGGAAATTTGAGCCTTTTTAGGAAGCCTAGCATAGTTAAAATTGAGTCAGTAAAGATAAACATTTAACTAATCACAGACTTTTCTATTGTGCGAAGGATAAATCCTGCCGTGTTGATCTCTGCGTTTACACCAATTGGCAAAGTAAATTTAGGACCGATATGACCAAAACTAGCACCTTGAAACACAGGAAAAGGAACCGCTGAAAAATGCTGCTCAAAGACTTCTTCCAGTGTAAAAGACTTTTCCGGTTCTTCGGGTTCACATTTTCTGAAAGAGCCAAGCACCAAGCCATTGATTTTTTTAAAAACACCGGCCTGCTTCAGCTGCCACAGCATACGATCTACCCGATAAGGTTCTTCCTTGATCTCTTCAAGGAACAGTATTTTTTTGCTCCAATTGGGTTCATACGAGGTGCCAATCATGCTTGAGATGACAGTCAAATTTCCCCCCACCAATCGACCCTGAGCCTTGCCGCTACTCCATACTTTTTGCACTTCTTCACTGTCTGATGGGTTTTTCATTTCATAGGGATGACCCAAAACAGTTGCTTTAATTACCTCATTGGTGGTAAAATCATCCCAGGATGAATAACCACAAGGGCCATGAAAAGTAAACAAACCTGTTTTGAGATAAATGGCGTTGATCAAAGATGTAATGTCACTAAATCCCATAATCACTTTAGGGTGTTTGGCAATTATATCAAAATCCAATAAGTCCAGCATTCGGCTGCAGCCCCAACCGCCGCGCATGGTTAAAATTCCATGGATAGAATCATCTTCTACCATTTCCATGAATTCTTTTGCCCGCATTTCATCTGAGCCGGCCAGATAGCCTTTTTGCTCATAATTGGTTGGCCCAACCTTGGTTAAAAAACCGAGGTCACCCAATATCTGTTGAATTTTAGTGATGTGATATTTATTCCAGATAGATCCGGCGGGGGCAGTGAGGCCAATTGTTTGACCTTTGATTAATCCTTTTGGCTTGAGAATAGGTTCGGACAACTCCTGATTTTCAAAAGAAGAGAGTAAATAGCTTCCTGCGGCTAAGGCAGAAGTACGGGCGATAAATTTTCTGCGATTCATGCAATTAAATTACACATTCTTGATGATTCAGCGGTTAGCAGCAGATAAATTGTTGATACAGCTACCACACGATCCGTCAGCTGACGGATCGTGTGGTAAAGTGTTAATTTAGCGAAATTGCTTAAATTAACGCATGGCGCAGCAGCGAAAAAAAAAGTAATTAAAATCTAGAACGTAAATAGATTACGTTTATATTGTTTAAACTTAGGTTTACAAACACCAAATCTATGAATATGAATGAAGAGAATCAAGAAGAGAATCGAGTGAAATATGAGGAAATTGTGATTAAGTGGAGCTCTAATGAACCTTTAAATGAAATAGAGGATTTAATCAAAATTTTAAATAAAGAAAAAGGTGATTCAAATAGACTTCTTTACCAAATTTATGGTGATCATCATATTTATGGACGTGATGTCTTATTGTATATCGGGATCTCAACTAAGATAAAGCAACGATTTAAAACTCACTTAAAAGGTGTTTTTAATTATGTAAATAACAAAAGTATTTCTGTTGGCCACTTAGAAAATTATACTGGGATACTACAAATACCAGAATCTATACTAATTGCTAACCACAAACCCGCTTTTAATAAAGAGTTCATTCATAGCCTTGCGAAAAAGAAAGAAATTGATGATGCTGTAGAAGAAGAAAATGAGAGTGTAATTGATCACAAGATATTAATTATCAATAACGGGAACAACGGAATGCTAAAGACCTGTTGCACCAACTACTGGTGGGTGGTGAATAAATAAACTTAAATTTATGGATAAAAAAGAAATTAAAACGAAAATAGAAGAATTGGAAGCCAAAAAAGGTAAAGCGGTAGAGAATGGTGATTACCCTTATGCGGCATTACTTAGAGATCAAATTAAAGAATTAAAAGGTAAGATTGAAAACAATGAAAGCAGTAAAAATTAAAGAACTTAACAAAAAATTTTCTGAAATTGAAAATTGGAAAACAAAACCTCATCAGCGAGAAATTGAAAATCTTGAAGATTTATATTTAGCTATTAAGCAGAAAGATATTGTAGCGATCTGTGGCAGCCCCCTTGCCGGTAAAACAACATTACTTTATGAATTTGCCGCTAATCGCAAAATAAAATTGGATGAAAAATCTGCACTAATTGCGGTGAGGTCTGATCCTGTTGAAACACTATTAGGATTGAACGATTTTTTTCAATCTAATTTAAAACTCTTCATTGAAATGCTTATTCATGATGAGTTCATATCAACTGAAGATGAGTTAATTGAAACAATCAATAATGTAATTGCTGAACATCAAGTGAACACAATTTATATTGATGATTTTAACGGATGTATGTACCAAAAATCATTCACTAATTTTTGGAATAAAGTCAGTGAGCTTAATTCACAAAAAGAACTCACCTTTGTTTTAACTGCTGATATTTCAAGAGCTCTGGAATTAAGAGGAGGCGATTCGAAACCAAGATTTCTATCAGATATTGAGTCACCGGAAATTGAAAAAGTTGCAACCAAAATTTATTCCTTATATCGGCCTGAGAATTATGGATTTCCTTGTGATGAAAATGGAAATGACATCACAAACAAAATTCAAATTGAAGTAATGAAAAATAAAGGTGGTAAAGTTGGGAATTCGTTAGATTATGAACTGCGTTTCCCAAGATTTATTGATTGATTTAATAACTCGAACTTTTGAAAAGGCATCAATGTCTTTCTGCGCAGGGTTTATAAAATGTTCCTCAGGATTGCAAATCCTGCGGAGCGCGGCAGCAAAACAAACAATTACGGGAACATCCTTGCTGAGAACATTAATTGCCGTAATTTTGTAAAAAATTCAGTTATGGAAGAGCAAAGAGTGCCGGTAACCTTATACGCAGAGATGACACCAAATCCGTTGACCATGAAGTTTGTGGCCAATAAGTATTTGTTGATAAATGACGCAACGGTTGAGTTTAACAGTATGCAGGAAGCGAAGGGTTACTCTCCACTGGCAGAGGCGCTTTTCCAATTTCCCTTTGTGGATGGTGTTTTTATTTCCGGAAACTTTATTACGGTTACAAAAACGGACAATGTCGATTGGGATTTTATTGTGATGGAACTGCGGGATTTTATTCGTGAATGGGTGGCAGAAGGAAAAGATATTTTGGTGATGATGCCGTCTTCGCAATCATCCGCCGGAGATCAGGAAGGACAAAAAGAAATTGAAACGTTTGAACCGACGGAATATGATGAAATTATTGTGGGATTACTGGACGAATACGTGAAGCCGGCAGTTGAGAATGATGGCGGGGCGATTGATTATGTAGGTTATAAAGAAGGTGTGGTAACCGTGCAGATGAAAGGGTCGTGTGCGGGATGTCCGTCATCTACCCAAACCTTGAAAAACGGAATAGAACAATTGTTAAAATCCAATCTGGATTCGGTCACTGAAGTTGTGGCGCTTAGCGTTTAAGACTTAGAAGGCTCCATATCATTATTGTCCGGTGAAAATTTAAAAAGCTGGAAATAATGACTCCCATTTCCGCCATTTCATTTCCCCTTTCCGCCAGCTGGCGGAAGTGAAATGGCTGATCTTAGTATTATCAAGCGATCCCTCCCTTCAGGGAAAGGGGAAAAGGATCGCCAGAGATGGCCATTATTTCCAAAATTTTTTGATTTTCTTTCCTTTTTGGACTACCGTTAGGCAGGCTTGGACTTCGGCTCCAGTCTCGACTACAATCTCGACTACGCTCGATTTCCGACTCGACTTGCGGCTCGACTTCTGGTTCAGTATAAAATCCAAAAAGGAACAGTTGCCTTTATTGTTTAGGACTTAGATGGCTCCATATATAAAACAGGCGGGTTAATTTTTTTCTCTGTAAAACGGATGTTATATGCTTCCATTTCTTTGAGAATCGGCAGGTAGACTTCTTTGTGAATCGGCAAATGAACACCTTTTAGCTGAATGGTACCGTTCAGAATCATCTTAGCACAAATACCACAAGGCAATCCTACTGTGTTGCTCATAGCGGTATAGCTTTGATCTTCTCCGGTTGTGACCATGTACGAATTAATTTCTTCATGCTCTCCGTTTAACAGGTAAACAAATTTATGCCACATCACAATCATGTCTTTGTCTTCCGGCTCTAAAGCCCACTTATCCTCTAAAATTTTCTGTAAAAATTGAGCAGGAGTTACGTCTTCTTCAAAGCTCATTCTCTCTGAGCTAAAGATACCTAACCAAACCAATTTATCCCAAATGATATCATCCATATCAATTTTCAAATAATGACGGAGTTTTAATTCAACTGAATCATTGGGGTTATAGGGCAAAAAAGAATTGATGAATGAGCGCCTACTCATATTTTTACTCCCTTCCAAAACATAAGAATCATCTGTGGCGCCTAACTGAACAAAAGTGTCCCAGGCCTTTGAAAAACCTTTTTTTCTGAACGTGCCGCGGTAAATAGTGGGGATTCCTTCAAGCCCGTATGTAGACCGGTATTTTAAAGAATCACGATTCGCATATCCCTCAAAATCACCATGTCCTTCTATGTGGATAATCTCTGTTCTTCTGAATAATTTATGATAGGGGATGTATTTGTATTCTTTTTCCTGGATGAATTTAGCAGCACCGCCCTGTCCGGCCAACACAACGTTTCTGGGGTTCCAGGTAAATTTATAATTCCAGGGATTATTATCACTTTCAGGCGCAACCAGGCCACCGGTAAAGGATTCAAAAATTTTCATTTTCCCTCCTTTTTCTTCGATTTCATCCAATACTTTTTTGGCAGACATATGATCGATCCCCGGATCCACTCCAATTTCATTCATAATGATAATTCCCGCTTTTTGGGCAGCATCATTCAATTCTTTCATTTCATTTGAAATATAAGAGGGCGTGATGAGATTGGTTTTAAAAGCCACGCAATCTTTTGCAACTTCAATATGAAATCTTGCGGGCAACATAGAGATGACTAAATCCGCCCATTTGATTAAGGGCTGACGCGCTTCAGGATCAAGTGCATTAGCAGAAAACCCTTCGGCTTGTGAACATCCGGCAACTTTTGATTGGGCCAGTTTTTCATCACGGTCAACAACCTTTATGTACCACCCCTCTTTTTCAGCATTTTGAGTAAAGTAACGGAGTAGAGAAGTGGCGGATAATCCGGCGCCAATAACAAGTATATTTTTCATAGCGGAAATTTTCTATACAACAAAACTACAAGAAAATGTAGCAGAAATGAGAAGAACTTCCTCTTTTTATTAACGAGTTTTTTAGAACGTAAATAGTTTACGATCTACTATCCGATCATTGTATTAAACTTAAACGTCATGGATACAATTTTTTCAATCTACAACAAACTTATTATAAAAGAAGTCACCTATGAAATGGGAGATAACTTTGTAACTGCTAGCTGCGAATTAGAAGGGGGTGATAAGCCCAAAGTAACTAAAATTCGCATGACACATACCGACCTAAATCGCATCATTGCAAAAATTGCCGCTTTGGGGTACGAATTTAGAATTGAGAATGTCAATCATTTTAAATTTAATGACGGTACTCAAATTGTTGACTACAAATTTGAAAATGTTTTTGGAGAGTCAATTGTTTTGGAAAACTTTCATTTTCAGCAAAATATTAAACAAATAAGAGCATAAAAGATGAAGCACTTAATCAACCAATTAGGAGTTGGCGACTCCTTTTCTATTAGAACAATTATTGCCGTAGAAGAACTTTCTCACCATGATATGATTTATGTCTATCACCACATCCGTGAAGGCAGCCTATTAGACCTGGAATATGTAGAAACCACCTTATCCGGGCACCCAAGGTATCGCGTAAAATTCAAAAATTTCATCATTGGGTTTGTCAAATTTTCAGGAATGACCAAAGCCATGTTTGAGGAGCATATTCACCTGAGAGCAGAAGTAGCAAGCATTTCAAAAGAAAAGTATATGCCTTTCAAGGCACTTGACATTCAACTGGGAATGGAGGCGCTTAAAAAAGTAGGTTAAAAATAGAGGTTTTTATACAACCCTTCCGTATTGGTTTTCGTATATAGCATAAATTACGTATCTTTACCCAATAGCGACCCTTCTACTTGTCAGTACTGTAACATTTAAAGGGTTGAAATTGTTTAAATAGATGGAAACAATTATGGAAATGAAAAAAACACTGATAACAGGGATGATCGCAGGGGGATTTTTAATCTTCTCTTGTACCGATCACGAAGTAATACCTCCTCCGGTTCCTCTTGTAGACCTGGAATGTTTATGTGAGGGAAATGTGAATGGAGCAGGAGTGTCGTATAATGACACATGTTTATACTCCTCAACAAAAACGATTAGCTCAACCGATTTATCCAGCGCAGAGTACCAAACTCAAATACTGGGTGCAGGAATGAATAAAGGGTTTGAACTTGAAATGCGATCTCTTTACTGGAATGATGATGGATCCAACAACCCAACATCTACAGATTGGCAAGCCTATTTCAACAGCAATATGAATCCTTCTTATGCGGCGACTTCAGCAGAAGATGGTGTTGTGGTTAAATGGACGGATGATAATGGAAAAATATGGATAAGTGATACCGGCTCTGTTTGTATCCAAAACTTTACCTACAATGTATTTACTTACGATTCTGACACAACCGGAGAGTACATGAAGTTTGATGCAACTTTTAATTGCAGGCTTTTAAACTCAGATTATTCACCCGACAGCTCAATATGCCTGACCAACGGACATATAAAATCAGCTTTCAGACGAGAGTAAGCTAATGAAGAAAAGGATTATTAAAAGGGAGACGCTTCGGTATCTCCCTTTTTTTTATTAATTTGGACTAGATACAGTGGCCTAAACAATGGATGAAGTACTTAGAATCGCCATTATTGGAGATTACAATTTTGCCTATAATTCGCACAACGCAACAAATCAGGCTTTACAGCACGTAGAAGCAGTACTTGATCAACGGTTGAACTTTTATTGGCTCAATGAAAAGGAATGTTGCGAGCAAAATGAAGATTTTTATAAAAATTACGACGGAGTAATTATCGCCCCGGGACCCTATCGCCAACCCTTTTACTTTAATTCCATCATCACCAAATTACTGGAAAAAAACGTACCGATTTTAGGGACCGGAGACTGTTTCAAATTATTGGTTGAAACCTATTTTTCGAAAAAAGGATACAATATTGCAACTGAAAAAATTGTCTCTGAAAATTTGATCACCGGAAATCAATTTACCGGAGTGAATCTGGAAAAATTTTCAGACGAGTTCCAAAAAATTTATTTAAACAAAAGCAATGTTGAATACAGCTCATCCCGCTTTTCTATATTGCCTCAATATTCTGATTTTTTGACCGAGGATTTTGAGATAGGAGCCAGAAACCAATACTTTGACCCGGAGATATTAAAGTCTAAAAACCATGATTTTGTTCTGTTTACTATGTTTTGCCCTCAGGTGCTATCTACGGCAGATATGCCTCACCCCATCTTTACTTATTTTATAAAATCAGTACGCAGACTATACGATATAAAATCCAGTAACGAAAACTAAATCAGTTCTACAAGGATTTGATTTTTCTCTACATTTTCAGAAGAGGCAACATTGATTTTTTTAATACAACAGTCGTTTTCAGCTTTGAGTACATTTTCCATCTTCATGGCTTCAAGAATCAAAATAGCGTCCCCTTTCTTGACCTCATCCCCTTCTTTTACTACCACATCAAGAACCTTACCCGGCATAGGGGCTTTGATATCTGTATTGACGGTTTCTGTTACTCGTTTAATACCCATTTGATCTAGCACGATATCCAAATCGTTTTTAAATAAAATATCATGGACATGGTGTTTGTGTCGAATACGGATACTTTTAGCCGGAACATCAACTTCCAGCACCTCTATAAACACCTCTTTATCATTTTTAAACAGGCGATACACACCCTGTTCAAGATGTGTTATTGGAAAATCTGCTTTTTGCTGATCTAAATCAATTGTATGTATCAGGTTTACCATATTCCATCATTTTGGTGAGTGTAAATTTAGGTATATTCCTGATAAATGGCAGAATTATCTGCAAAGGTAGAATTTGTGGGGGAATGAGAGGAAAGGCTTCCCCAAACGGCTACGCATGATTTTTTAAACATAAAAACCTGCATATCAACTTATTTAATACATTTGTTATTGTAAATGAAAAAGCAGAGTGAAATAGAAGCACTTAAATCAGAGGTCAAGCGACTCCGTGCGCAAAATGAAAAATTACACAATCAATTGAATTTTTCTACCCTTACGAATACGGTTAAAGTGCCTGAAAAATTTCAGGAAATATTTTCAACCGCAGAGAAAAATGTGCGATCGTACTTTTCAAAAGTAGATCAAAGTTCAGAAAATGGAGAAATTTTTATTAATGAAGAGCGATACTTGCTGATTAGAAGCGCTGCTTTATCTTATGAGTTTACAGATGTATTCAAGGAGTTCTATAAAAATCGTCCCGCAGAAGAAGCAAACCGGATAGGCAGTAATTTCTTGTTTGATATTGCGCATGTGTTAGGAAAAGAAGACGCAAAAGCCTTTCATAAAAAGATGAATTTGACGGATCCCATAGAAAAATTATCGGCAGGGCCGGTTCATTTTGCCTTTACCGGTTGGGCCAATGTTGAAATATTGCCCGAAAGCAACCCATCTCCTGACGAAAACTTTTTCCTTAAATACATTCACCATAATTCTTTTGAATCTCAGGCATGGATTCGGGCAGGAAGAACTTCAGAAACGGCTGTCTGCACTATGAATTGTGGATATTCATCCGGTTGGTGTGAAGAAAGTTTCGGAATTTCACTAACCGCTGTTGAAATCAACTGTGAAGCAAGCGGAGGAGAGCACTGCCTGTTCATTATGGCGCCACCTGACCGAATTAAGGAATACCTCAAAAGTGAAGATAAGACAAGGGAGGATCAGGAGTATGACGTTCCTGTTTTTTTCCAACGAAAGTACAATGAAGACCGGCTCAAAGAGTCGCTAAAACAAAAAGAGGTGTTGTTGCAAGAAGTACATCACCGGGTAAAAAACAACCTACAGATTATATCAAGCCTGCTGAATTTGCAGAAACAGAGCATAAAAGATCAAAATTTGAGGGAAGAATTTGACAGTAGTATCGGAAGGGTGAATACCATGGCTCAGGTTCAGGATATGATTTACGGCTCAAAAAATGTCTCTTCTATCAACATTGAAAAGTACTTTTCAAAACTGATTCGTTCATTGTATAAAGTGTATAATGACGGGGCAGATTTATTGGAATTTGAGGTGAAAATAGAAGTGAAAGAGGTGCGGTTTAATCCGGAAAAAGCGATTCCATTAGGTTTGATCATCAATGAGATTGCGTGCAACTCTTTTAAATATGCATTTAAAGAGGAGGGGAAGTTTTATTTGAGCTTGAAACAAGAAGGGGAGAGGTATAAACTGACAGTAGGAGACAATGGTCGGGGAATTACAGGTAAAGGCTCAAAAGAAAATTTGGGAATGTCCTTAATCCGTATTTTGTGTGAGCAGATTGATGCGAGTGTAAGTATTAAGAATTCAAAAGAAGGGTTGGTCTATAAAATTGAGTTTAAAAATTAAGTTGCACCGTCTATTTTTTTCTTCCCCGGTGGGCGAATCACCAAATAAACCCCAACAAAAACTAAAATCGCAAATAAACCTTTACTCCAGCTCAGGTCACCGGTGTAATCTCTTGATCCTACAATAGAAGATAAATAGACAAACGCCATTGCCATTAGCGGTTGCAGATAAATGTATACCGCCGCTATAGAAGGAGATACATTTTTCATAGCAAATACATTGAGCAGATAAGGAACAAAAGTCACCCCGATTATCACAAAAAGTAGCTGAACAATTTCGGTTGTTGTCAACCCTTGCCAATCCATCTTACCGACCTCCATACTACTTGGAAACCAAATCAAAACGTAAATCAACCCAAAAGTAAACACCCATGAAATTACGGTTATCGGACGGTATTTTGCCATTAAAGGCTTTACCAGCACCAAATAAAAAGAGTAGGAGGTGGCGTTGATCAAAATAAACAGATCCCCAATACCGGATGCATATCCGCCGGCTTTGTTAGAAAGAATAAAAAACACTGATCCCGCCGCTCCAAGCAACACACCAATTACCTGCCAGGCATATACTTTTTCTTTTAAATACAAAGCCGAAAGAATTAAGACAATGATCGGCGTAGTTGTCATAATAACAGGAGCGTTCAGAGGGGATGTCAGCATCAATCCGTTAAAAAACACCAATTGATTAATCGCCACGCCAAACAAACCACAAATGGCCAGGCGGGCAAAGTCTTTAGCTATAATTTTCTCCCGGCGAAAAGAAAGAATTGCCCAAAAAAGGGAAACAGCACCGACAACACGAAGTAAAATAAAACCATTTGGACCCACCACCCCAGGCATCAAGCCTTTAGCAATTACATAATTGGCGCCGTACATCACCTGTACAACAATCAAGGCCAGGTGAGATTTTAAAACGCCCTGCATTTTTTACGAATTAAGCGCCTCCTTTGCTGCGACAACTGCTTTTTTTGAGTTGCCGACAAAAACCTGATCATCTAGCACCAAAACCGGACGCTTGAGGAAAGTGTACTCATCCAAAATCAGTTTTCGGTAATCACTTTCAGATAAGTTTTTGTCTTTCAACCCCATAGATTTGTATTTCATGGCGCGTCTGGAAAACAATGATTCGGCAGATCCGGAAAGCTCAATCATCTTGTCAATCTGGTCTTTTGTTATCGGATCCGTTTTGATGTCTTGTAAGGCAATACCGGCAGGCACATTCCATTCTTTTAAAATGCGCTGGCAAGTTGAACAAGTCGATAAATGAAAAATCCGTTTCATTAAAAGTCTGCTTTTTTAGGTGTTCGTGGAAAAGGAATGACATCCCGGATATTCGTCATGCCTGTAACAAACATCACCATCCGCTCAAAACCAAGCCCAAAGCCCGCGTGAGGCACAGTACCAAATTTACGGGTTTCTAAATACCACCAAAGTTCCTCTTCAGGGATGTTGAATTCCTTCACTTTTTGTTTTAAGACATCATAGCGCTCCTCTCTTTGCGAACCGCCAATGATCTCACCAATTCCCGGAAATAAAATGTCCATAGCTGCAACCGTATCACCCGGAACACCTTCTTCTTTATCATTCAAACGCATGTAAAATGCTTTAAATGAAGCGGGATAATTTGTGATAATCACCGGTTTTTGGAAGTGTTTCTCCACTAAAAAGCGTTCGTGTTCAGATTGTAAGTCAGTTCCCCATTCTACAGGAAATTCAAACTTGCCTTTTTTGTACGGTTTGGAATTTCTCAAAATTTTGATGGCATCCGTATAGGTAATCCGCTCAAAATCATTCTCTATCACAAACTTTAAGCGCTCGACCAATGGCATGGCGTGACGCTCAGCTTGCGGCTTTTGGCTATCTTCTTTTACTTCACGGTCATGCAAAAACTGCAGGTCATCTGCACAATGATCCATTACATGCTTACAGACGTATGTCAGAAAATCTTCTGCCAGATCCATATTATCAACAATATCTGCAAAAGCAACTTCAGGTTCAATCATCCAAAACTCGGCCAAATGACGTGCTGTATTGGAGTTTTCTGCCCTGAAAGTAGGGCCAAAAGTATACACCTTACCCAGTGCAAGTGCTGCCAGTTCAGCTTCCAATTGACCGGATACCGTGAGGTTAGTTTCTTTACCGAAAAAATCCTCTGACCAATCCACTTCACCGTTGTCCTTTAATGGCGGATTCTTCGGATCTAACACAGAAACACGGAACATCTCACCGGCACCTTCAGCATCTGAACCGGTAATGATCGGTGTGTGGATGTAATAGTATCCATTATCATTGAAGTATTTATGGATGGCATAAGACACCGCATGTCGAATTCTGAATACCGCACCGAACAAATTAGTTCTAAACCTTAAATGCGCCTGTTCACGCAAGAATTCCAGCGAATGTTTTTTGGGCTGCATCACGGTCTTGCTCACTTCATCAGGATCTGCATCTCCAATGATTTCTATTTTTTCAACTTCAATTTCAATCTTCTGGCCCGATCCCTGAGATTCAACAACCTCACCCGTAATAGCAGCCGCCGCACCTAAAGTGATGCGTTTCAACAAGGCTTCGTCCATCTCCTCAAAATCTACAACAGCCTGGATGTTTTTAATGGTGCTTCCGTCATTCAATTGGATAAACCTATTAGAGCGAAAAGCTTTCACCCATCCCTTTACCAACACTTTTTCGCCAATTTTTTCTTCGACCAGCAGTTGTTTGATTTCTATTCGTTTCATTTCTAAAAGCCTTATCTGTTATGAAAGAAGGCAAAGTTAAGAATGCTGAAACAATACAGAATCATCCAGCTGAAAAAAATGAGTATATTATTGTAAGGACGCTCTGTAATAGAAGTCACAATATATGCGAAGGATTATTAAGACCTTTGTAGTACACAATTTAAAGTTATGGCAACAATACAATTAGATAAAGAAACATTCAAAAAAGAAATATTTGATTTTGAAAACGAAAAAGATTGGAATTTCAAGGGGGAGATCCCC
Organism: Crocinitomicaceae bacterium; assembly: GCA_040880585.1. Lineage (GTDB taxonomy): Bacteria > Bacteroidota > Bacteroidia > Flavobacteriales_D > Crocinitomicaceae > Paracrocinitomix. The sequence goes on from JBBDID010000035.1 coordinate 195,333, forward strand.
GTCGTTGTTGATTTTTACGCCGATTGGTGCGGACCTTGTAAAATGGTAGCTCCAATTTTGGAAGAACTTTCAGAAGAATATGAAGGGAAAGTAAAAATCTACAAGGTAGATACTGAAGTAGAACAAGAATTATCAGCCCTTTTTCAAATCAGAAGCATCCCAACCATGCTTTTCATTGCCCCCAACAAAGACCCCATGATACAGGCAGGAGCCTTGCCCAAATCAACTTTAAAACAAGTGATTGACGAGAAGTTGCTGGCGAGTTAACACATTTGCCTGCACACTTCGACTCCGCTCAGTGTGCGGCTCGGTGCAAGACGTTCAGTGTGCGGTCTCAATCTGCAACCCATTTCTCAGAGCTTCTCTGTGTAAACCCCTCTGCGTCCTCTGCGAAAATTCTTTGTTTTAGCTCCGCAGGATTTGTAATCCTGCGGCTAGCCATAGAATTTAAAAAAAGGTCCGAGAACATATAATTACTTCTCAAGGCCGTCGCGAGTCTCTGACTCGTAACGGAATTGTAATTTATAAACAAACCTCACAATACATTCCCTTCACTATTTCATTTCTTTTAACCTGAAAATTATTTTCCAGCCAATGACACCAACGGGAAGGATTTTTGTTGTAGGCTTCTTTCATATACTGAATATAGAGATCACCCTCTAATTCATCTTGAATTAGTGTGGCCGTTTTTGCTAATACAAAAGCCGCATCTTCATCCAGTTCATCTTTTTCAAATGGCACATCTAAAATCATTACAGTTTTATCGTATTTATGGTAGAAATTACAAAACAAGGCAAGATCTGTAAGCTCTTCAATACTTAAATCCGCCCGATAAAAATAATCAAAGATCACCTTAAACAAGGCGTTTGTTTTAGACCACTGATTTAATGCAGAATAATACCGAATGCCTGACAATGCATAATTCAACCTCAGTTTATTAATTACTTCCACATTATCTAACATATTAGTGTCAACAGAATTCAAGTAATTCAAGCTTTCTTCAGGAGAAACTTCTGGGATGTGTTCATCTATGGAATGATAGTATAAATTAGAGATTCTATATACATGATTATAATAGAAATTCAGCCAATTCAAAACAAAGAATGTGTACTCTTTACTCGCGTTCTTGAGCTTTTTAGATGAAGGATGGGTGATGCCGTCAGGAAAAACATATCCGTTTCGATTAATTTCAAAAGCTAAATAATTACAAGAAAATAAAGGGGAGTTAAAAAACAGAGAATCATACGCATCAACAGAGAACCATTTTTGGTCGTTTTTTAAGAGCGTATATAAAATATGGGTGGCAGCTTTTTCATTTTTAGACTCGTTTGCGTTCTCCCAGATCAACTGAGCATTTTCGTTTAGTCCGGTACTATCGATAATACCTTTAATATAAACAACAGTTTCAGATTTACGTTGATCGTATAACAAAGAGTCATATAGTGGCATTCCTTTATTTCTTTTGAAAATATTCTTAACCTCATCTTGTGTTTTGTCCTCAAATTCTGTCAGTGATAATTCCTTTACCTGTTGTTCAAACAATTCCCAGTTTTCTTTCGCACTAATATTTATTATTGAATCTGTGCCAATAAAAAACGAAAACAGTGCGTGAAGTTTTTTTGCTCGTTCTTCTTGCAGTCTTATATTGAACCAACTCTTTCCTTCTACTGAGCTATACGTCTTTATGTTTATTGAATCAATAAGGTGCTGATACTTTCTTATTGCTTTGAACTGATTACGAAATTCGTTATTTTTCCACTCCGTTGAACTCCGTTCAAACTCAAAGTTAAGCACGATTTGAGTGTCAATTTCTATTGTTTTAAACTCATATTCTGTATCAAAAAAACACGGCTCTATATCAAATAAAGGAATATCGGCTGATGGCACTTCTACCGGATAAGAATAGTCGCATTTATGATTATCTTTAATTAAAATCAGATTGAGTTCAAATTTTGAAATACCTGGAGGTAATTTACCTAAATAAGTGTTGAGTTTTCTTGGGTTTTTTGAATGGTCTCTTCTTAGTAAATCATACAAGAAAATAGGTTCAAGCATATATCCATCAAAGATGTCAGAACCATGAAATAAATTTGGTGAATCGCAAGGCAGCTGATCCTTAAAAACTATATCAACAGCATAACCATCATTGGCATTTTCAATTATCTTTCTAAAATATTGTTTGTCGTGATAATAGATAAAAACAGAATCGTCTTTAGTGTAAATTCCATTAGCAAAAGTTAATGTGCCATATTTAAAGTTCTTCATTCCTTTGCACTTTCCTTCATTAAATGACTGAACGCCATAAGCTCTTTTTGGGGTCTCCAGTCTTTTTGGGAAATCATATCCTAAAGCAGAAAACACCTGTGCACCATAAATTTTACCGTTTGTAGTATTTAGCGATAGCCCAACACCAATTTGGTAGTACTTTGTGCTTTCCATGTTTTCCCTATGTGGAGGTGAGTTTAACCAAGCCTGAAAAAACTCTTGAGCTATCGTTTTCTCCGTTTTAAATGTGCTATCGTTTTTTAGAGCATGAATAAAAGCAACGTTTTCTCCAATATAATTGAAGTTGCCACCATAAAAAAACACACGCTCCTGGGGGCTCTGCTTATTATATGTTGGTTGATCATGAGATAACTTGTTGTTTAGATTAAGATAAATGCTCTGATCTTTGGCCGCTTTAGACAATGTTCCATTTGGGTTTAATTTTCTAACACCAATAGAGTCTCGGTGCTGATTAACTAAACGTATAATTTCCTTATGAATGCGGTCAATACTGGGTTTTGGAATTTCATTTTGACTCCAGTCATTAAAGGCAAACACCCAAAACAGTAATAATATGATCCATTTTTTATTCAAACTATGCTTTGTTAATACAATTCTCTCTGTAAACCCCTCTGCGTCCTCTGCGAAAATTCTTTGTTTTAGCTCCGCAGGATTTGTAATCCTGCGGCTAGCCAGCAATGCGAAGTCTAGCTGACTCGTGACACATACTACCTAAATATCTTCCTCCAACAATACCCCAATCCTAAAACAGCAAACCCAAAAGCCAACAAGAAGTAAAGTCCCATCTGCTGATCACCAAACAAAAACTTACCGGTGGCAAAAAGGGCAGAATAAATCGCAATACAACCCAAAAAGATGCTCACCACTTTGTACCCCATATTCTTGAACTTCCCCTCGGCAGCAAAAGCTCGCTTTTCGTAATCGGGGTGCAGGTATTTCTCATTTGCAGTCAATAAGGTCACAATAACCCAGGCTGCCGTTGTAATCGCCACACCCGAAATTAACTTTACAGTACTGCTAATCTCAATCCCGTAAGCCCGATCCATCACAAAAAACACCACCGCCACTAAAAAACTCACCCCCATAGCGGTAATTTCACTAAACGGATTAATCGCTTTCCAAAACCAACGCATAATAAACAACAATCCGGTTCCGGCACCTATCTGCAAAATCAAATCAAAAGCATCTTTAGCCTGTTCCAACACCAGCGATAACAAGGCTGCCAAAACCATCATCACCGCCGTTGAAATTCGTCCAACCCTAACCAATTCTTTTTCAGAAGCCTCTTTTCTGACAAATCGCTTGTAAAAATCGTTCACCACATAAGATGATCCCCAATTCAAATGCGTAGAAATCGTTGACATAAAGGCAGAGATCAAAGATGCCAACACCAATCCTAATAATCCCGCAGGCAAAAACGTTAACATAGCCGGATACGCCAAATCATCCTGAATCATGCTTTTGGGTAAAGTGGGGAATTGTTCTGCCAGTAAATCTAAATTGGGGTAAATGACAATTGAGGCTAATCCAATAATTATCCACGGCCACGGACGCAGGGCATAATGTGCAAAATTGAAGAACAAGGTTGCTTTTGTGGCATGTTTTTCATCTTTGGCAGAGAGCATTCGTTGAGCAATATAACCCCCGCCACCGGGCTCTGATCCGGGATACCAAACACTCCACCACTGCACTGCAAGCGGAATAATTAAAGCCGCCAACCACAAATCTTCGTTCTTAATCCTTGACGGAATCATGTCAATTTTTTGGCTCACCAAATCGTGTGAAAGCAAGTTCGACATTCCTCCAATCTCAGGCAAATTTACAATGTAATACGCCGCCCAGATGGATCCCACCATAGCTACGGCAAACTGAAAAAAGTCCGTGAAAATCACACCTCTCAATCCCCCTAAAAGCGAATATAAAACGGTCACTGCCCCGGTAATTCCAAGTGTCTCATACCACTCCAACCCCATCATCACATTTCCAATCTTAATGCCGGCCAGGCAGACTGTCGCCATCACCACAATGTTGAAAAATACGCCCAAATAAATCGCTCTAAAACCCCTTAAAAAACCGGCAATTTTACCCGTATATCTAATTTCGTAATACTCTAAATCGGTAGTAATTCCCAACCTTCTCCACAAACGGGCATATACAAAAACGGTTAGCATTCCCGTCAATAAAAAGGCCCACCAAACCCAGTTTCCGGCTATTCCGTCTTTACGCACAATTCCTGCAACCAAATTTGGCGTATCCGCTCCAAAAGTGGTAGCCACCATAGAAACACCCAGCAACCACCAGGGCATATTGCGCCCCGACAAGAAAAACTCAGAAGAATTCTTGCCTGCTTTTCTGGCTACAATCACCCCAATTAAGAGCGTAAGTGCCAAAAAGGCAATGACAATTCCCCAATCTAATCCGCTTAATTGCATACTTAGCTTTGCGCCAAAAATAGAAATAATCTCGATAGCAGATTTATGATGTTTATCAAATCGAAATTTAAATTGGAAACGTTCACCGAGTCGTCGATCGAGCGTCTTGCACCGAGCCGTACACCGAGTGTAGTCGAGGTGAGCGAGAGCGAACGGGAGGTAAAATTAAAGTGTAATATGTTGTTGTTTTTTAGGCTGCCTCTTCCGCCTTACTCTACTAGTGCCGATTTAGAACTATTACAAATGCAACAAACAAAGGCGTTCATTTCATTCCACGCTTTTTATTGTGCATTTGTCAAATAGTTCTTGTACGGCAGCTATCCGTTTCAAGCGGGGCAGAGCACGGGTCGTTACAAATCACCTCCAGAATCAACAAGCCACCAAGATTAAATTCTTATTTTTGCAAACGAACGCAGCAACTCAGAATGGGGAAAGTAAAATATGTAGTTGGTATTACAGGCGGAAGTGGGGTAGGAAAAACCACCTTGATCAAACGGCTGAACGAAGAGTTTAGCGGACGAATTTCTACCTTTTCATTGGATAATTATTATCGCCCTAAGCACGAACAGGCACGGGATGAAAAAGGCGTCATCAACTTTGATCTCCCTACCGCACTTGATCTGGACAAAATGAAAACGGACTATGATAAATTGTTGAGCGGGATCCGGATCAAACAGAAAGTATATAAGTTCAACAACCCTTCAAAAGAGGATGCCGTACAGTACATTGAACCAAAGCAATTGCTAATCGTTGAGGGGCTTTTTGTGATGCATTATGAATTTATTCGTGCCTCTTTAGACTATGCGGTTTATCTTTCAGTAAAGCCCCAACTTCAGTTAGAAAGACGCTTACACAGAGATGTGAAAGAGCGCAATTACTCAGAGACAGATGTTATGTACCAGTGGAAAAACCACGTCTTGCCTTCTTATGAGAGCTATGTGCGTCCCTATAAACCACAGGCTGATCTCATCATCACAAACAACGAAACCTTTGATGAAAATATTCATACGCTAATGTCTGTGATTCATAAAAAGTTGGATTAATTTCTACAGCGACTGTTTTCTCAGGGCAAGTCCAAAATTATGGGGAGAAAATAACATTGACTTGATGCGTCCCGCAGACGCCGCAGTGACCGCGTGCCGCCACAGCTTTAGCGGTGGAGCAGCGCTAGCCGAACTAATTTCGCTGATCACCTTTGCTTGAATCTCCAAAAATCATTCGCTTCTTAATTCAGGGTGTCCCGGTGCGGAAGTCAGGAAAAAGCGAAGAACCGAAAACAAAAAAAGCTGCTTCAATTAAGAAGCAGCTTTTTTATTATATCTGTTTAAAAACTTACAGGTCAAACTTGATTCCCTGTGCCAATGGCAATTCAGTAGAATAATTAATGGTGTTGGTTTGTCTTCTCATGTAGATTTTCCACGCATCTGATCCAGATTCTCTACCTCCACCGGTTTCTTTTTCGCCACCAAATGCTCCTCCGATTTCAGCACCGGAGGTTCCGATATTTACATTGGCAATACCACAATCTGAACCTTCAACAGAAAGAAATTTTTCTGCTTCTCTGAGGTTAGTGGTCATAATAGCAGAAGAAAGCCCTTGTTTCACTCCATTTTGAAGTTGAATGGCTTCACTGACATCACCGGAATATTTTAAAATGTAGAGAATGGGAGCAAAAGTTTCATGTTGAACAATTTCAAAGTGATTTTTTGCTTCAATAATCGTTGGTTTCACATAACAACCCGATTCATACCCTTCTCCTTCCAGTACGCCACCTTCAACCAGCACACGCCCACCTTCTGATTTGGCTGTTTCAATGGCCTTTAAATATTGTTCTACCGCATCTTTATCGATAAGTGGGCCTACGTGGTTGTTTTCATCCAGTGGATCACCAATTTTAATTTGCTGGTAAGCCTTGGTAATGGCATTGACAACCTTGTCGTAAATACTTTCATGGATAATCAATCTTCGGGTAGAGGTACAACGTTGACCGCAAGTACCTACGGCACCAAATACAGCTCCCGGAACCACTACTTTCAAGTCTGCATCCGGTGTAATGATCAGGGCATTATTTCCACCTAACTCCAATAATGATTTTCCTAAACGAGCGGCAACTGTTTGTGCAACAGATTTACCCATACGAGTAGATCCTGTTGCTGAAACTAAAGCAACTCTGGTATCTGCTGCAAGTGCTTTCCCAATTTCAGCTCCGCCAATCACTAAAGAAGATACGCCTTCCGGCACATTGTTTTTCTTAAACACTTCATTGGTGATGTGTTGGCAAGCAATAGCTGTTAAAGGTGTTTTTTCAGAGGGTTTCCAAACACAAGCATCTCCACATACCCATGCCAGAGCAGTGTTCCAGCTCCATACAGCAACCGGGAAATTGAAGGCAGAGATGATACCAACCACACCAAGTGGGTGGTATTGCTCATACATTCTGTGCAAAGGGCGCTCTGAATGCATGGTTAATCCATGTAATTGACGGGAAAGACCAACAGCAAAATCGCAGATATCAATCATCTCTTGTACCTCGCCCAGACCTTCCTGGTAAGATTTCCCCATTTCATAAGAAACGAGTTTACCCAGAGGTTCTTTATATTCACGCAATGCCTCACCAATTTGACGAACCACCTCTCCCCTTTGAGGGGCAGTGAATTTTCTCCACGCTAAAAAACCTTCCTGTGCTTTTTCTACTACTTTATCATAATCTTCTTTCGTCGCCGATTTTACACTGGCGATTAGATTTCCATCTGTAGGAGAATAAGAGTCGATTTTTTCCCCTTTGGCATCTAACCAAATGCTTCCACTTGAAGCGCCTGAGTTCATTTCCTGAACGCCCAACTGTTGGAGAACGTTCTTTATTTTTGAGTCTGCTACTGCTGTTGACATAATGTTTTCTTTTAAATTCTTTACAAAAGTACAACATTATGTTAAGAAGCAAAGGAGAAGTGGGAGAAATGCGTCTGGCACTCTGTTTGTTTATAAGTTGTTAGAAACTCACTCGATTTAGGTAGGTTGTTTCCTTTACTTCAGCCTACTTAAGTGGTAATTTTGAGGAAGAATGAGAACAAAACTCGTCATATTTGTATTGGCTATATTTATTGTTTTGTCGGGGTTTTTGGCTTAAAATAAGGGATTACACTACTTCCTATATCCAGGCCAACACCAACAAATCATTACAATCACCTTTTTCGGGAGATTCCTGAAATTAGGCTGGAAAAGTAGTCGGCAAGAAGCCCTTAAAACTTAAAAGAAGTTCGTCTGATCTCATTGATCAGCTTAGTTTGGGCATCTTCCACATTGAGAATCCTCACAAAATCTCCTCCTCCTTCTTTAACAATCGCCATCATGTGTTGCGTGATGAAATCTGAGGTTTTGATGCCTACTACAGAAAAGCGAACCCCCTTGGATTGATAATACTTTTGTATGGTGGCAAGATAATCCTTATCCCCCCGGTTAAAGACACCGTCTGTAATCATAATGACAATATTATTCCCGTCATCTATATAAGACCTCCGGTTTAAACGATAACCTGCTTTGATTGCATTTCCACCTGCTGTAAGCCCTCTTCCGATCAAGTCTTTTACCGCATTAATAATCGTTTCTTTTTCATCTCCGGGGGTCTGTTTCAGAATGATGTCTGACTCTTCTGAATATTTGATCATGGATACCATGTCGTTAGGGCGCAATACTTTGGTTAACTCAATCATGCACATTTTCATCAAGCTGAGTTTTCCCATGCCGTTCATAGAGCTGGAAACATCCAAAATAAAGGTAATGTTGTTGTACTTAAAATAATCGGGAGTAAACACCGTATCGGGCAATGATTCAAGTGCTGTAGGCTCAACTGCCGGTGTTGTGCTTTCTTCAATAGGGGGCGGAGTGTATGTTACAGTTTCTTCTGTTTCTTCCTCCGTTTCTTCTTCAATTTCAATTTCAATGTATTCTTCGGGCTCCTCTTCAACAGGAGGTTGTTCTTCAACGATTTCAATTTCTGGTTCTATTACAGGATCTTTGTTCAATTCAATCTCTACATAGTTCCGCTTAAAATTGAGATAACCTTCGTGAAAATTGGAGTTGTAGGGAGTTTTCTGTGCAGTAATGTAATAGTATCCCAGAGGAATACGCTCTTTAACAATTCCTTTATTATTGGTACTGTATTCTCCAATCAACTCTCCGTTTTCAACCAAATAAACCGTTGCATTTTTAATCGGCTCTCTGCTTAACGAATCAATCACGCGAACCACGACATCAAAAGCAGTAGAATAAGAAGTGGGAGGGCTGCTGTTAAAGTCAGGACAGGCCGTCATGGCGTTGTAAGAAGAAGACTCTTTTACATTTCCTTTTAATACGATTTCAATCGGCTCCCTTGGCTCACTGAAATAAATAGATACAGGGTAATTGAATTTTCCGGTTTTATTTTCATTTATTTTAAGCCGGATAACAATAGAACTATCAGGCAAGAGCGTTTTACCAGAAAAAATGTAATACACATCCCGGGGCTTATCAAGGGTCAAAAGAAATTGGGTTTTATCACTGTTGTTGGTAAATGTGATATCTGTATAAGTTTGAGAACCGGAGTATAGGTCGCCAAAATTAAATTCCTTAACAGATGCTGTGATTTGCGCCTCTGACTGAAAGCAGAAGAAAAAAAGGGATATAGCAAGTAATAACTTATACATGGTATGAATATAGATCAATCGTATCGGCAAAGTTACAGCAAAGAGCGATCCAAATACCAAGGAATTGCTAATTTCATACTTTTAGGCTTGAAAATTGTGATGAAATTGTTCATGAGAATTGTTTGTTTAGCGCTTTTTCTTCAGCTGTTGTCCCCTGCCAGAACGCAAGATACTTTTTACGGATTTTCTTTGGGCTTGAGCTGTTCTTTTGGGAGTCATCAGAATCGGCTGGGGTTTAGTGCAGCAGCCTATTACAATTATGCTTTTGCTCAGGCTAATGCTGCTTTGAGGGGATATTATAATTTTCAGTCATTGGGATTGAAACAAAAAGGGGTGGAACTACAAATGGGCGCCGGATTTCAGCTGGGATTTGGACGCAAAGATTCTGCCCGAAGCCCTTTTGTGAACCTGACAGAAAACAATTTATTACAGGATTATTCTTTGGGATATGCTTATCTCATTTATTTGGATCGACAAAAAACCTCCCAGACTTCCGGAATCTTAAGCGCAACTGTTCTTGATGCTAAGTTTGCTACAGAAAATGACCTGTTTGGATTTGGACAGGGTTGGAAAGACCGGTATCGAACCGGAGGCTTGCACCTGGAATACCGTTACCGGGACTATAAATTTGCGATAAACTCCACCATGTGGACAGACGATTATTCGATTTGCTCAAAAATACTGGATTCAGAATATCCGGCTAGGTTTGGGTATAAAACAGACAATAGGAACAAGTTTGGCGGGAAAAACCTGGGATTACTTAGCGCGCGATTTAATTACCTGTTACCCGTATGGGGCGATTATTTTTCTCAAAACTTACAAGTAGATGTAGGCATAGATGCCGAGCAAGTCCGCCATTTTCTTCAAAACAAAATCACCCATGATCATTACCCTATACCAACCAAAATAATTAAACGAAATCCCTGCCATATCCCCATGGATGCAGAAGGGGGCGGGCAATATCTCTTTCTTCCCGGACAGCAAATAGAGCGGCCGAAATTTTATTTCAATCTAGGGGCAAATCAAGGAATGTTTTATTGAATCTGCACTTGATAAAGTAGTTTTTCATTCACCATTAAGCAAACTTGAACTACGGGATTTACCGTAGTAGAAATACGGTAAAAAACAGAGTTTTACAACAGACATTGGCCGCTACTTTTGTCTCAAAACAGATTGATATGAAACAGTTAATGAAAAACATCCGACCGAAAGTAGTGCTGATCGCCGCTTTTGTTTTTTTGGGAATTGGAGCATGGTCCCAAATGTCGTACGAAGAATTCCATGCCAAGTATGAACCCCACAACAACACCATCACGCCAGACTTAAAGGCGGTTACTGTGGTCAATGAATCAGATGCAGAAACCGGAGCTTTAATTGCGGAATTGTTGATGCAAAAAGCAGAAGAGGGAGACGAAGATTCACGATTGAAAATCATTGCCATTCTGAGCTCTTCTAAACGCAAAAAAGTGGCCGATATCCTCAAAACACTATCAACAGATCGTGCGGTGGACTTTATGAATTACATCAATTACGATTGGCAGTATGAGGTGATGTATTTTGTGGACAAAACAACTTATCATAACCTTGCTTCCAACCTCTTATCCATGTTGATTTATACCGGACCGAAAGGACCGTTTGGACCAAAAATAGGAAATTGGTCACCCGCTTATGCCGGTTTAGGGTTTGACGCTGGCTGGTCAGGGATGAAAGGATTTAATAATGTAATCACCAATTATGGAGACCTGTCCAAACAAAACTGGATGAAAGGACCGAATGTGATGGTAGGTTTTAGAACCAAAGGCATGAAATTCATAGAAATCATGTATCAAAACAGAGGGTTAAAGACAGATTATGAAAACCCGAGCTTCACCAACGTAACATTTAATCAACATACTGTAGGAGTGAATATTTTAAAAGGAAAAGGGAATGATGGTGCGCCGGTTTTATTTACTCACGGCTGGGGCTTACATGCAAATTTTGCAAGCTGGTCAACAAAGAGTGAAAGTGGCAAAACAAAAGTGGGTTCAGGCATCAACGGAGGATTAAGCTATAACGCACAGCTATTTATTAATCCCCTTAAAAATGTGCCGGTGATGTTTGGTTTAAGAGGATACGGACAGTTGAATCTTCCCACTTATGACTTTAATGGGTTAAATGATGAATTACAAGGAAATCCGGCAGGAACATCTGCCAATAAAGATAATAAGTCCGTCATTTCTTCTTTTGGATTTCAGGCACAGGTACTGTATAAGTTTGGAAAAGCAAAAGACGACCGTGTATTCAAAGACTTTGACACAGAGGTTTCTGAAAATATGGATCCACATGTAAATACTGTTTATACAGAAATTCTCCCAATCGTATCTCCGGATGGAAATACCCTTTATTTTATACGATCTGACCATCCTATGAATAACAAAGGATCAATGAACACACAGGACGTTTGGTATGCAGACATATCAGGAGGGTTAGAAAATGCGAAAGCACATAGAATGCCGCCACCTTTTAATACCGGTCAAAACAACATGATTGCCGGGGTAAGCCCGGACGGAAACAGTATGATGATCAAAGGAATCTATGAAAACGGGGCATTAACCGGTGAATCGGGTTACTCAACCATTTATAAAACGGCAACCGGTTGGTCTACACCTGAAAAAGTGAACATTAAGGATTACAAAGACATGACCAAAGGAGCTTACATTGGCGGATACTGGACACAGGATGGTAAACACATTGTACTCTCTTTCTCTGAAAAATCAGATAACGACCACCAGGATTTATACATTACGCATAAACAAGAAGATGGAAGTTGGAGCCGGCCGGTATCTTTAGGAAAAACCATTAATACAGATGGAGATGAGCACTCACCATTTCTGGCTTCAGACGGAAGAACACTTTATTTCTCTTCTGACCGCGAAGGAGCAATTGGAAGCAATGATATCTGGATGACGCAAAGAGAAGGGAAGTCATGGACGAACTGGTCAGAACCGATAAATCTGGGATCAGAGATCAACACAGAAGAATGGGATGCCTACTATACCATTGATGCACAAGGAAAATACGCCTACATGGCCAGCAGTAAAAACTCCAAAGGCAAAAATGACATTGTTCGGATTAAATTGAAAGAAGAAGTTCAACCCGATCCTGTAGTATTAATCAGGGGAAAGGTGTTGAACAAAAAAACCAATGATCCCTTAGATGCAATTATCGCCTACAATGACCTGATAGGGGGTGAAAACCACGGGGTGGCCAGAACCAATCCTGCAACAGGAGAGTACATGATCGTTCTTCCTTATGGAAAAAACTATGACTTTACGGCAGGAGCCGCCAATTTTATAGGTATTTCAGAGAATCTTGATTTAACAGGTGTGGGTGAATATCAGGAAATAGAAAGGGATCTGTATTTGGTGCCTATCGAGATTGGAGCAACCGTTCGTATGAACAATATCTTTTTTGAAACAGGTAAAGCTGAGTTAAAGACAGAATCATTCAGCGAGTTGAACCGTGTGATTAAGTTTTTAGATCAAAATCCAAACGTGAAAATTGAACTTTCAGGTCATACAGATAATGTAGGGAATGATGCGTTGAATAAATCACTTTCACAAAAAAGAGCAGATGCTGTATTGACTTACTTAACGCAAAACGGGGTCGAGCAGAGCCGTCTTGTCGCTAAAGGATATGGTATGGAAAAGCCGATCGCGGATAACGCTACGGAAGACGGGAGAGCGCATAATAGACGTGTAGAGTTTACGATACTCGAAAATTAAAACTCTCTCGTAGCAATCTGTTCCTCGAATCCGAATTTACTTTCGGGTTCGGGGTTTTGCTATTTTTAATGTATCTTCATGCCATTCATTTAAAAGTCCGAAACGGTTTTTCCTTTTCGGACTTTTATGAGCTTGTCAAAAATCGACAAGAAAAACTACGCGCAAAACATTGTGTCCACTGGACTTCGGCTAATTTTTCTTTCGTCCGCCTGAGGGGATGCAAAAAAAATGGAGCCTTACCAGCAAACACAAGCCTTCACGCTCGAGATTTCCCTGCCAACTTTTGACAAGCTCTATTATAGAATTATTACAAGCAATTGAAAAAGATGATGAATTGTCAACCGACCATTAACGAAGTTTTTGAAGAAATAAGTAAAGGAGAAAGTCAGGGAGAAGTAGCGTCTTATATACCTGAACTTGGAAAAGTAGACCCTGAAAAACTGGGTGTTTGCGTAACCACTGTAGATGGCAGACAGTTTGTGGCCGGTGATAGTCAGGAAAAGTTTTCTATCCAAAGTATTGCTAAGGTGTTGGCGTTAAGTCTGGCGTTTGATCTGGTAGATGATGAAATTTGGAAACGGCTAGGCGTAGAACCGGCAGGAACCGCTTTTAATTCTTTGGTTCATCTTGAATCTGAAGAAGGAATCCCCAGAAACCCCCTGATTAATTCCGGTGCATTGGTTGTTTGTGATATTCTTTGCAGCAAACTGACATCCCCCAAAGAAGAATTGATTGCTTATATCCGAAAAGTAGCAAACAACAATGAAATTGATTATTCTGATCAAATTGCCCAATCTGAAAAACTGCAAGGATATCGGAACTATGCCTTGATCAATTTTTTAAAATCCTTTGACAACATCCACAATGAAGTGGATACGGTGTTGGAGTTTTATTTTCAACTGTGTTCAATTGAAATGAGTTGCGCTGAACTGTCAAAGTGTTTTGCTTTTTTAGCCAATCAGGGACGACATCCTGAAACCGGAGAAACAATCTTAAGCGAACGCAAGACAGAAAGGATCAATGCGATTATGCAAACCTGTGGTTTTTATGATGAAGCCGGGGAGTTTGCATACCGTGTGGGCTTGCCGGGGAAAAGTGGTGTGGGTGGAGGTATTGTTGCTATCCGGCCGGATGAGTATGCAATTGCCGTATGGAGCCCCAGATTAAATGAAAAAGGGAATTCATACCGCGGGATGAAATTTTTAGAAATGTTCACCACCCTCACAGAAGGATCTATATTTTAACGGCAACGTTTCAGGGATTATTTGTATATTTTAAGGACAAATTACAAAGTCTGAAATTATGAGCAATCGAGTAACACATTTTGAAATCCCCTGTGATGATCCTATAACAACAGTAAAGTTCTTTAAGACGGTGTTTGGTTGGACATTTGAAAAATATGGAGAATATGACTATTGGTTTGCAACGACTGGAGATGACGATCAATCCGGTATAAATGGGGCGGTTACCAAACGTCAAAACCCCGGGCAACCGATTGCCAATTCAATCACAGTAAAAGATATCGACAAAAAAGCAAAAGAAATAGAACGTGCCGGAGGGCAAGTTGTTGTACCGAAAACAGCGGTAAAAAACACGGGATGGATTGCTTTTTTTAAAGATCCGGATGGCAACATTCACGGCATTTGGGAAGAAGATAAAAACGCAAAATAAACAGGGGCTATAATGAAAAAATTTCTCGTAACTTATCACGCTCCGGCAGAGGCCTTGAAGCAAACAGAACAACCTTCAGAAGAAGAAATGAAAGAGGGCATGAAACCCTGGATGCAATGGGCAGAGAAATGTGGTGACAAATTAGTTGATTTGGGGAATCCGCTTGTCAATGGAAAGAACATGAAATCTGATGGAAAATTAAAAGACAGCAACAGACAAGTTTGCGGCTTTTCAATTTTACAAACAGAGAACATGGATGAAGCACGCTCTTTAATGGATGGACATCCGCATTTGATGTGGCGGGATGATTGTGAAGTTGAGATTCATGAATTGATGCCTTTGCCGGGACTTTGATGATTACAACAATTATTTTATTCTCTTGAAAATAGCAATCGGGATGTATTCCGTCATGCGTTATAGTTTCCCGAATAAGTTTCACAACGCTTCGCTGTTCAACTAAGTCGGGACAGGCTGCCCTCCTTACCCTTCGGCTATCGCTCAGGGTGTCACAGTCGGACTCCTATAACGCAGACCTTGTTCATTTTTGGACGTGTCATCCACCCCGATAAGTATTTTCTACGGTCGCTGCGCTTCCTTGAAAATAGCAATCGGGATGAAGTCGTTTGTCTTGATTGAGGCACGCATTACATGCGCACCCCAATCACGCAAACGTCATCCAATTGTTCCAGAGAGCCTTTCCATGCTTGAAAAGATTTGTTAAGTTCTACCATTTGCTCATCCATAGAGAGGTGTTGTAAGCTAACTAATAGAGACTTAAAATTGCTGGCTTTGAATTTTTTCCCTTTCTCTCCTCCAAATTGATCAGCATATCCATCTGAGAAGATGTAAATTGTATCACCCGGATTTAATTCTACTATGCGTGTTTGAAAGGATTTTGCTGACTGAAATTTTCCAATAGGTTGTTTGTCCGCTTTTACATCAATTAAAAGGTAGTTGTTTATTATATCAACTTTTGTTTCAGGCGAAGGGTGTACGTTAACTGGTTTCATTGCGGGCTTGTTTTTTCTTATGATCCACAAGGGATTATTTGCCCCGGCATATTGCAGCTTTGCGTTGCCATGCATGGCAACTCTGGCAGAGTTTGAGTTTGATTCAAAGCTCAAACTGCAAAGCGCGATATCCATACCGTCCTTTACATCTTCTTCGGATTTTTCAAATTCCTCTAAGACGATATCTCTGGTTTTATCAAGGATTTCCCCGGGATCTGTCAAATTAAATTCTCGTACCGCACGGTTTAAAGCGTTATTACAGATTACTGAAACCATTGCTCCGGGTACACCATGGCCTGTACAGTCTGCAGCGGCTAGCATCACTTGATTCTCTTGCTGTTCTATCCAATAAAAATCTCCTGCCACCACGTCTTTAGGCCGATAAAAAACAAAAGACTTCGGAAATAAACTTTTTACTTCCTGTTCAGGAGGTAAAATGGCTTTTTGAATGCGCTGTGCATAATTAATACTGTCAACAATATCTGTGTTTTTTTGCTCGAGCTGATCATATAACTCTTTTAGAATTCTCGTGTTTTTTCTGTTGGTTCGAAGTTTAGACAAAATCAATAATGCCAGGAGTCCTGACACTGACAGACCACCGACCAACAGATAAACCCTGTTTTTGGATTTTTCCATGAAAAGTGCATCTTCAGCACTTTGAGCTCTTAATTCTTCATTCTCCTTTTCAGTTTGTTCTGTTTCAAACTTTGCCATCATCTCTTGTGTTTGTTTACTTCGCTCTTCTTCAAACAATCTAAAACGTTGATGATAAACACTGTCTAATAATAGGTATGCTTTTTTATGATCTCCCAAATTAAAATGGGCAGTTGCTAAAGTGTAAGCATTATTAACATAACTCACCTTTTCATTCAAACTGTCTAAAATTTTATTGGCCTCCAATAAATAAGGCAATGCTTCTTCATACTTTTTGAGACTAACCAAACTCTCACCCAGATTATGCAAGACAAAACTTATTTCGTACTGATTATTATACTTTCTTTTAATTTCCAGCGCACGTTTATAGGTTGCTATCCCCTCTGTCATTTTTCCCAAATCTATCAGAACATTGGCAATATTATTTAGTGTTCGCCCTTGCTGAAGTTCATCCCCTAAACCGGTTCTGATTTTAAGTGCCAGTTGATGATAATACAAGGCAGAATCGTTGTTATTATTATAGTAATGAAAAGCACCTAAATTAGAGTATGAAATTCCCATAGAAATTGAATCTTCACGCTCTCTGTCAATGGCAACTACTTTTGACATATATTTTATAGCCATATTGTAGTTCCCTTGGTTTGAAAACAAGACGGCAATGTTATTGAGCACATTGGCAACAGCCTCTTTGTCTCCCTTTCTCTCACGGATATCCAATGATTTTTTGAGGTAATCAAGCCCCTTGTCAGATTCTCCCATATCACTGTATGTAGTTCCGATTCCGAGATATGCACTGGCTCTTTTATCATCATCATCTAATTCTTCTGCAATTTTGAGAGATCGATTGTAGTAAAGCTGGCTCATTTTTAGATCTCCCAATAAGTAATAACTGTCTGCAACTAAGTAACAGGCATCAAAAACCTGCTCTTTATTCCCTGTAGTCAATACCGGTTCAACGAGAGCAATGGCTTTTTTAGGATTACTGTAAAGCACCTCATTAGCTTTGGCCAACAAACTGTCCTGATCAATCGCAAATAGAAAATGCGATCCAAAAAAAAGAAGAAATATGGACAGATGCTTATTCACGTCTTCTAAGATAGAAAAACTATAATAACCAAGCTGATAAGAAAAAGGGCAATAACCATGAACCGCTAAATTGTAGTTTCTTTCTTAAATGCGTTGTCGCTACAAAAACAGCTAACTCATTTTTCAAGAGTTTGGCGCAAATAGGCAGTTATACATTTTTTGGCTTGTTGCACGGAGAGTTTTGGTTTTACGGTGTAGTACTTGGTTTAGGAGCTGATTTATTCGTATTTTGGTGCGATTCTTGAAGTGTGTGCCTCCAAATAAATGTAGATGCAATTACCGAATAGTTTGATCATATTTTTCTTGCTTTTGCTGGGCAATTCTTTCGCACAGGAAGTTCGGATATTGGAAGATGCCCCGTTGTGGAATCACACCTCAAAATTACTAGCTAAAAATGTCAAGCATTACACATTTTCAAAAGATGGCAGAAGAGTAATTTATATAACATCTGATGATATAGAGGATAGATCTGGTGCCCTATATGTGGTTAACACGGATGGAACCAACAAAATAAAGCTGGCAGATGACGCCAGTAGTATTTACGTTGCAGATCTTGAACAACTTATTTATGGCTCTGATCAGGGAGCCTTTATCATTAATGTGGATGGTACGAATAAAGTAAAATTATCACCTGAAAATTGTGCTAGATGTACACCCGCAGCAGTAAGTCTTGATGCTGGACTTATTGTAATGAAACGGTTTGATAAAGTGTATCTGGTAGATTTTGATGGGAAGGTAGTTGCAGAAGCGCCGCAACATGGAACCAATAACGGAGCATACCATTTTTTTGAGGAAGAAAACAGTATCGTTTATTGGTCGGAAGGCAAATTGCGGATGTTTAATTATCTGACCAAGATACTTGACCCTAAAATAGAGGAGCTTGACAAATGGTATGAGCCATTTCCCGTTAATGGTGAGCTCTTTGCATATTTTGGAGGGAAATTATACAAAATCGACCCTAGAAAAGGAAATGCAGAGTGTCTGAGTTGTGATGAAGATTTTTCAATCCGATCACAATTAATAGCGGGTAAAAATGGAATTTCGGTAGGTACGACTGATTGGAAGCGGTACTATTATGATATTGCAAGCGATACGTTTTATCCTATTGATTTCAAATCAGGACAAGAAAAAGAGAACTCTTTTGTCCAAATGAATGAGGATGGAACCCAATTACTCAACGGGGGCTTCATTTCGGAGGATTTCGGCAGAAAAAACAGAAAACATGTATTGTATCTTTTTGAAAGTGAAAGCAAGGAGAATAAGGCGTACGCAAAAACTTCACAAGCCACGACTGTCATTCAAAAACACATGGATGATCGATACAAAATCATCCATACTCAGGACGTTGAACAAATGCAAATGAACTTTTATTTATATGATTACTTGAAAGATTCTCTTTATCGAATCACCCAGCCAATTTCGGGATGGTCCAATTTTTATATCTCCCCAAAAGGCAATAAAATTATTTACAGAAAACAACATACCATTTCATCTTCTTCAAATAGTTTTCAGGGGGATATATATATTCTGGATTTAGAAAAGCTGGAAAAAGACAGCACACAAGAAGTAGGTCTTGTGGAAAACAAAAAAGTGGATGTTCAACATGAAATCTCAGTTACTTCTGATGAAATCACATTAAAATTTTGGGATGGCCAATCCGTAGATGGAGATCGCATTTCTGTAAAGCTCAATAACAAATGGCTATTTCAGGATTTGGAACTCAAAAAAATCCCGAAAAAACTTACGGTTAAGCTACCGAAAAAAGGACAGTATAATTTAGTGATGATTGCCTTGAATGAAGGTGATATTCCGCCTAACACAGCATCAGTTCTTATAATAGACGGGAATAAAAAAAACCAAATCAGCTTGAGTTCTGACCTACATAATGCCGGAACGGTAAAACTAATTAGGATTCGGTAATTGCGCCAACGTCACAAAAAAAGTTGCTACCTTTAATCCCACCAAAATGAAGCCGCATGAGTACTAAACTGGATGAATTAAACCGTAAAAAAGAAGAAGCCTTAAAAGGAGGTGGGGAAAAGCGCATTGAGTCCCAACACAGCAAAGGGAAACTAACCGCTAGAGAAAGAGTGAAATTGCTGCTGGATGAAGACACATTTGAGGAAATCGGGATGTTGACCACCCACCGTTCAACAAATTTTGGCCTGGAGAAGCAAAAGTTTTATGGAGATGGCGTGATTACAGGTTACGGAAAAGTGCATGGTAGACCGGTGTACATTTTTTCACAAGATTTTACAGTTTTTGGAGGGTCGCTGGCTGAAATGCATGCAAAAAAAATTGTTCGGATTATGGACCTTTCCCTTCAAAACGGCATTCCATTAATTGGCTTGAATGATTCAGGAGGTGCCAGAATTCAGGAAGGGGTTGTTTCTTTGGGGGGATATGCAGATATTTTTTACAGAAACACATTGGCTTCAGGTGTGGTGCCGCAAATCTCAGCCATTATGGGGCCATGTGCCGGTGGAGCTGTGTATTCGCCTGCATTGACCGACTTTATTTATATGGTGCAAGACTCTTCTTTTATGTTTGTGACCGGCCCTAATGTGGTGAAAACCGTGACGCATGAAGAAGTAACCTCTGAAGAATTAGGAGGGGCATCTACGCATTCTCAAAAATCAGGAGTAGCCCACTTTTCAGTAGAAAACGACTTAAAGTGCATCAATGATATAAAAAAATTACTTTCGTATTTACCACAAAATTGCGAGGAAGAATCACCCAGATATCCCTACAAAAGTGCAGATGAACGACGGGAATCCCTCAATACAATTATCCCAGACAACCCCAACCAGCCTTATGACATGAAAGAGGTCATTAAGCAGTTGGTGGATGAAGGATCATTTTATGAAGTACACGAAAATTTTGCAGAAAACATTGTGGTAGGCTTTGCTTTTTTAGAAGGAAAAAGTATTGGTATCGTTGCTAATCAACCGGCTTTTTTGGCGGGAGTTTTAGATATTAATTCTTCCAATAAAGCGGCGCGGTTTGTTCGATTTTGTGATGCCTTTAATATTCCACTTCTTGTTCTGGAAGATGTTCCCGGATTTTTACCCGGAACTGATCAGGAATGGAACGGAATCATCAGTAATGGAGCGAAATTACTCTTTGCCTTTTGTGAAGCAACCGTTCCCCGTGTGACAGTGATTACACGAAAAGCTTATGGCGGAGCCTATGATGTGATGAATTCAAAACACATTGGTGCAGATATGAATTATGCCTGGACATCTGCTGAAATTGCCGTGATGGGAGCAAAAGGAGCAGCCGAAATTATCTTCAGAAAAGAAATACAGGAGGCAAAAGATCCTGAAGCCAAGTGGCAAGAAAAAGAAGCAGAGTATGCAGATCTATTTGCTAATCCATACAATGCAGCAAAGCATGGCTTTGTTGATGAGGTAATTGAACCCGCAGAAACAAGAATTAAATTGATCAGGGCGTTTGAAATGCTGAAAAATAAGGTTTCAGATCTTCCTAAAAAGAAACACAATAATATTCCGCTATAGATGTTCGTTAAAGATTTTTCTGCTGCACTCAAATCGTATAAAAAAGGAGCACAACTTGTAAAAGAGTTGAAGTTGTGGAAATTCTTTTTTCTACCGGCTCTGGTAGGCCTGTTGCTGGGCACCGGGATTATTGCACTGGCTTATTGGCTGTCAGATGATATTGGAGGATATATAGGCGGGTTTTGGCCCTGGGAATTTGGTGCCGGTGTTATAAATAGCATCAGTAATGTTTTAGGAGGATTTATTGTAATCATACTGGGGGTTTTAATTTTCAAACATGCTGTGATGGCTCTCTCAGCTCCTTTTATGGCGCCTATTTCAGAACGAATAGAAATGCACTTAACAGGAAAAGAACTGAACATTACCAACACCCCGGCAGAATTTCTTCGTGTTTTAATGAGGGGTATCCGCATCAATGTGCGCAATTTATTGCTGGAGATTTTGATTACCATTCCCCTTTTGATTATGGGGTTGATCCCCCTATTGAATATTGTAAGTGTGATTCTAATCTTTTACATACAGTCTTATTATGCGGGCTTTGGAAACATGGACTACACCCTTGAGCGGCATTTGAGCTATTCACAATCGGTGAAATTTATTAGAAAAAACAAAGGTCTTGCCGCCGGAAACGGATTGGTTTTTGTGCTTTTTCTCTTCATTCCTGTTGTGGGAATCGCCCTGGCTTTACCACTGTCTACTGCTGCTGCAACAGTAGCTACGCTAGAGCGGTTGGAAAAAATGAAGAAGTGAATAAAGTAGTTTTGATATCGACCTTATTGTTGCTTTTTTCATGCAAAAAAAATCACTACATCTCTGAAACAGATCAGCTCGTTAATCAAAACTTCACTCAAAATGTACGTGTCCAAGGGCATGAGTTTGATGGGTTGCTGATTGAGAATTGCGTTTTTGATGGTGGAGAATTATACATTTCAGATGTAGATTCTGTTACCGTAAGAAATTGCACCTTTAAAAATCAAAAGAAAAATGGGATGCGCATTGGTTTTGGAGGTGAAGCATCTCACATTATCATTGAAAATTGCTCTTTTAAAAATATTGGATCAAACGGAATTGACAGCCATGAGGACGCACCAAACTGCAGCATAAAAGGATGTTATTTTGAAAACTGTGCACTCTCGGATATTGGAGCTGCAATGGGACAACCGCATCACTGCATTTACTGGAAAGGGAAAAATGTCAAAATAATCGAAAATGAATTTATCACAGGAGAACAGTTAAATGGAAATGCCATTTCTCACCGGAGCTCCGGCTTGATCGCAAGAAACAAAATTAAAGGAGCAAAAAAATACGGTATAATGTATTTTGCAGATCATCCCGGTGGAGATAGCCTGATCATTGAAAACAATATATTGTACGAATGTGCCAACGGTATAGCGCTTTCCACTCCGGGAATATTAGATTATCACAACAAGTGGGTAGATGTTAGATTCAACACTATTTATGATGCAGAAACTTATTCTGTTTTCATTAGTGATGATTATGAATCGACGACTAATATTAGTGTTTACGGAAACATTCTGGTGCAATCTAATGAACGTTATATTCAACACTATTTTGAAATCGACACTTCTTATAACCTCACCTCAACAACCGATATTGGTTTTATCAATGCAAAACAAGGAGATTTACACATTTTGAGTAACTCAGAAGCAGCCGGGTTTTGTGATGGTTTGACAAAATTCCCCTTGATAGATATAGATGGTGACTTGAGGACATCAACAAATTTAGACGCAGGAGCAGATGAAGTGGATTAACATTTTTACAATAACAATAGGAGTATTTCTTTTTTGTTCATTAGGCAGATCTCAAAAAGAGTATAACCCTTGGATGGGTAAATCTAAATTGATGGTAGGATATTACCATTTTGGAAGCTATGAAAAAGAAAGACCGATAATTGGACTTGAGCAAACTATTGAATATGTTATCCATCCAAAATTTAGAACTGGAATAGGATTAGGGGTTAATATTTACCCAGGTAAACTGACGTTCCCGGTTTTTGCAACAGCAAAGTACATTCAGCAACTCAAGCGATTTGGTTTTTATTTTATTCAATCTTATGGAATTAATACCGGGTTTGGTGATATTGGATTTTTCAGTCACCGCAATTATGGGGCTTTTGGAGTCAACATTCGTCTCAAAGAAAATCTAACACTAGACCCGGAAATTGGCTACCTATTAAATTGGGACAAACACGGCCCGGGTTCTTTGAGTCTCACTACTGGTTTGGGATTGTATTATAGTTTGTAACTACTTTTCTTATGCAAAAAACTGTTTAGACAAATTGTCAACCGGCCCCTCTTCCCCCAGCCCCTAAAGGGGCGTCCAACACAACATGTATTATAACGCAGATAAAATACTGTTTGAATATGCGGCCCAATTAAGGAAACAGATGACTCCTGAAGAGAAAATTCTTTGGGAAGAACTCAGGCACAGTCGAATTGGTGTGAAGTTCGGAAGACAGCATCCAATTTCCAGATTTATTGTTGATTTTTATTGTCACAAACATAAACTGGTAATAGAGGTTGATGGAAAAATTCACTTAAAGTCCGAAATCAAAACCAATGATTTGCAGAGAGAAAATGAACTGAAAGAATTAGGATTAACTGTAATCAGGTTTTCCAACGAACAAGTCCAACAACAATTGGATTGGGTTCTCAAAGAAATAAAAGCATCAGTAAGTCAGTGAGCCGGGAAATTGCGATAGCAATTCTTTAGGGGCCGGGGGAAGTGTTGGGTAGCGGTTTGATTTTTCACTTTGCACTACTGCTATTAACACTTAGTAGAGCATCCGTACAATAAAATCTTAACTAAAAAGGTTACCTTTCTTATCACATTACATCTTAGAGAAAGTAGTACAAATGGATGGTTATAGCACAACCAAGCCAGTAATAATTTCAAAATAGCAGTTTATTTTCGTTAGTTTTTAAGAAGGGCTTGCTTTACCGCAGGCCTTTTTTATTTACTATAAATCACTGACTTTGTAACCCAATTATATTTCTAACGGTGTTTCCCAACCATCATAAAAACCGTTATACTGATTGGCTAAATCTAAAAGAGGCAACGATAGATTATCAACATGTTCATGATCTACTTTATCGGCTTTCACTATGATTACAGAGTACGGTGCTAAAGAGCTGTTTTCATCATAAAAATGGCTTTCTACCTTATAATCTAAATCAATAATTTGAGCGATAAATTTTTGCATGTCTTCCTTTGTATCAAAATAGATCCAGTGATAGACAGGCCGCTCTTTACTTAGGTCATCCCCCATATTATTCATCAACTTGACCATTTGTTTGTTTATATCGCTTTGAATTGATTTATCAGACATATATTTTCATTTTAACTGTTATCATCACTTTATTTATTATCCCAATATATTTATAATTGATTAATTTTAAGGAAATTATTTTTCTATAAACCTCATGTCGGATCATCACGAAACAGTCCAAAAGTATCTTCAACGATTGTTGGAGTACAAAGTAAATAAGGATTTGCACGACTCTTATTTGAATGATGAGGACAGAGAAAAACTGCTGAGAGAACTCTTTGATTCACTTGAATTTGATCCGCACTTATGGGAGGATAGAAAACGGAACGCAAAACGACATTTCATCATTGCGGAACTCTATGATGAGGACTCGAAGCTAGAGACAATTCACCCTAAGTATAGAAAACAGAAAGTTTGTGAACACTTGAAAAAAGCAATTGCATTAGACCCATATAATCTGGAATATCTGAAGTACTATATAAAT
Source organism: Crocinitomicaceae bacterium (assembly GCA_040880585.1). Lineage (GTDB taxonomy): Bacteria > Bacteroidota > Bacteroidia > Flavobacteriales_D > Crocinitomicaceae > Paracrocinitomix. The sequence continues at coordinate 220,209 of JBBDID010000035.1, forward strand.
GGCTCAAATGTAATTTGTGATGAAAATGAAGATTATAACAACAGACTACTTTGTTTGCATGATCCCAACAGTACTGAGTACCAAAACATGACTGTTGATTTTGATTTATCCTCAACAATAAATGAATATGATTACCTGGCAGATGCTGTTTTACACCCCTTTGTTGACGAATTGGTTTTTATTAAAGAAAATCCCGATCTACAAGCTAAAAATGCAGAATTGTTAGATCAAGAACTCAAAGAGATTGCGAAATCCGGAGGAATTGATGAGGCAACAATCAAAGATGCGGAAAAACATTTGGAGACACATCTGAAAACAGCCGGCAAAGTATTTGATTATTGGTGGAAAAGCTGGGATGAAGCATTAAAGGCCTGGATGTCTATGCAAAAAGCCGTAGATATCGCACCGTATAATAAAGAAGTACTTGAACTGGCAGTGGCTTTCTACGGCAACTTTTTCTGGAGATTAATCCTGGGGTATTCAAAAGCTCCAAAATCTCACAAAAACAAACAGTTTTTTAAAAAGCTCTTTGGGAAAGAAAAATTAAATGCAGAAGAGCTAAAAGAAGAAGTTTTTAAGTCGATTGAAAAAGCGGATGCATTTCAAAAGAGGTATGCTCAAATTATCGCATACGAACGGGAAAATAATAAAGAAGATGATAATTGGACTTCTCGTTTTCACAGAAGTGTGTTTACTCATGACATAATGGATCTTTTCGGAACTTTAGATTACAGAAAAGATAAAGACGCACATCTAAATGCTCTTGTAGTAAAAGAAACGGAAGTGGCAGCGGCTTTTATTGCTCATTCTGAGATGATCAGACAAAACACCAAATTCGTTATCATAGTGGGGGCGATTGTTTTTTTGGTCGTTGGGTACACAGCTTATGTCCTTTTTCCATTGTTTTTAGGGGTTTTGTTCCCACTATTTATTACAGCTATGTGTGTATTGGGGCTTGTGGAGCTGAGAAAAAAATGGTGGCAGAGAAAACCTTTGAAACTTCTTGCTTAATAACATCTAATTCATCTAAATCCGTTAATTATATAATATTAATAGAGGTCACAACGTTAAGGGATAAACCAAACCTGCTGCCATGAATATCCTCAAAACAACCCTTTTTATTACTGTATGTTTATCAACGTATTTATGCAATGCCCAAAAAGGTGTTGAACTGGGCATTCATTTCAGCCAAAATGATACGAGAAAAGCCTTGTTGGATGTAAGATTTCCTTTGGGAGAAAAATATACCCTAAAAGTAGGAGGAGCCTATGGTTATTACAGGAACTGGCCAGGTCATTCAGCTGTCCTCCATACAACTGACACGACTTATACACAACAATCAACTTACTACAGTAACTATTACGGGGCATTTGTAATAGGGGCGAGCAGGCAACTTGGGGAATCGGTTTTTTCAATTACCTCTGATTTATCTGTAGGCGTTAGACATTCGAAAAAAGGGTATAATCAGTCTACTTATACTTTAAATGAGGCCGGAGAATGGGAGTATGAACCAGTATCATGGTCTCTGCTTGAGCCAAACCCTAACGGCTCAGAAGTTATAAACTATCACCTTTATATGGGTTTGTTTTTAGGAGGCACTATGAATTTACCGGTTGGAGATCGGTTTGTTATTGAGTTATTGCTGGGAAGTTATAACACCTACTATACGCCGGTTGGCCAAACAATTAAATCCGATAATCTCAACGTAGTTGAACCCAATGACCATTCATTTTTCAACTTTGATGCCCTGGGAAGTATTGGTGTCCGCTACAAATTTCTCACTAAACAGGATAAGTGATTCAGCAGCAGCAACTAAGGTTAAATAAAGATGAACGACTGATCACCTTTACCCTATTTAGTCGCGCCTTAAAAACCATTTAACAGGTTATTATTCAGTTAAATATGTTTATAGCTATCGGTTTTTGATTGTCCTAAATGGCAAGAAAATGTGTATTTTCATGCCTAAAACTTGCAGTTTTGGTAGGAAAACTGATAAGAAAAAACGCAAGAAATTCCGGAGAAGAGCCGCTATCGAACCGCTTATCGGTCATCTAAAAATAGATTGTCGAATGGGACAAAACTATCTCCACGGTATTGATTCACCTCAAATTAACGCTTTTTTAGCCGCAACAGGATGGAATCTTAAAAAGATGATGCTTCATTAAAGATAGAAAAAGTCTTTTCTCTTTCAGTCATCCGCAGGATGACGGTCTTGGTTCTTTCATCTTTTCTCTTTCAGTCATCCGCAGGATGACGGTCTTGGCTCTTGGCTCTTGGCTCTTGGCTCTTGGTTCTTGGCTCTTGGCTCTTGGCTCTTGGCTCTAACATCTAACATCTAGCGTCTAACATCTAAAAACTTGTTTTTTAAGGAACGACTATTTATTCTTTCCCCCCCTGTACCTGATAACCTCCTCCTTAAGTGAAGACAATTCTTCCAGCAACTGTGTATGTTTCTCTAACAGTAACATGTATTTTGTTTTGATCGTCAAAGAGTCGTCATTGACTTCCCGTTCAAGTAATCGCTTCTTTTTTTCCGCCTCCAGTTTTTCTACTTCCGGAAAATCCAGACTAATGTCAACCCCAAGGACATTGGCAATTTTCAGCATTTTGAGAAAAGGGAGTTGTTTATGATCCATCCAACGGTAAAGCGTGTTTCTCCCAACAGACAAACGATCAGCAACTTCTGTGATGGAATACTCCGATTCCTTGATCAAATTACGAATATACGTCCCTCTGTGTACGCCCATGGGGCAAAATTAATGACATAAGCGTTTCATTTTTGTTCCTTTTTTGTTCAATTTAAAGTAAAATGTTTCATAAATTGTATCATTAGAACGTGTTCTGTTCAAAACCAGTTCAAATCATGTATCTGTTTGAACAGAATGGAACAAACCCAAAAAATGAAAACTCAGCAGAAGAGCAATGTTAATACCCTTTTAAAAAGCTATAACAATTTGTTGTTACTTGTATTAAAGCAGCAATGGAAAAGAGGACGTTATGATATAGCACAGCTAAAAAAACTTTCAAGAGATAAAAAGAGTTTGCCCTGTCAGTATGATTTTGACCAATTGCTATGTCTTTTACTCACCGGTGAAGAGCCAATTTGAAAGCTGGGCTGTAACAAAAAGGGGGTTGAAACAGTCTTACCAGAAACAAAAAAGACAGAAATACCTTGCTTAGAGTGTAAATTTGAATTAAATTGTTGATTGTACAAACTATTTAGCAAAATAGTCCGTTAATCTCTTAAAGAAGAATGAAATAAATGTAAAATAAATATAAGGATGAAAAAAACAGGAAAAATATTTTCTTTACTTTTTGCACTGGCTGTGCTGGTGGCCTGTAAGGATAAACAAGAACTGGAAGAGGGATGGAAGCCGATCTATTCAGAAGAGACGGATACCAAAACGGTAGAAGTAAAGAAAAATGAACCCCTTGAAAATCCGGGAAGGATTTTTGTATATGAAAATTACCTCCTGGTTAATGATCAGGGAAAAGGGATTCACATTTACGATAATACAAACAGTTCAAATCCGTCAGAAATTTCTTTTATCGCAATTCCCGGGAACTTTGACTTTTCGGTAAGGGCAGATAAAATTTATGCCGACAATATTGCCGACCTGGTAATTGTGGATATTTCAAATCCCGAAACCCCCACCTATATTAACCGAATCGAGAACATCTTTCAGTATCAGGTTTTTCCGGATGAGTTTGGCGCATTTGAATGTGTTGATGAATCAAAGGGGGCAGTAATTGGATGGGAAAGAGCCATGTTGGATAATCCTAAATGTTTCAGATAAAAAATTAGAAATGATGAAGAAATTAAAATTTTATATAGCGGGTGTTTGTTTAATTGGATCTTTAGGGAGCTGTGAAAAAGAAGAAGTCACAACCGTTGAGCAAGACAGTACGTCCAATTCTCCTACAAAAGAACAAGTGAAAAACGGATATGGAGGCTCCATGGGTCAATTTACGATCGTTGACAACTATTTGTATGCCATTGACTATAAAACACTTTCTGTTTTTGACCTGAGTAATGCAAATGATCCCATGCTGACAGAATCTATCAGTATGCCGATTGGAATGGAAACGGTTTTCCATGAAAACGGAAGATTATTTATCGGGGCAAATGACGGGGTGCATATTTACGATATTACCAATCCCAGAAGCCCGGTAGAGCTTTCACAATTTCAGCATGTAACAAGTTGTGATCCGGTAATCGCAAATAGTGATTTAGCCTTGGCAACCTTGAGAGGTGGCACAGGATGCGGAGGAAATTTAAGTCAGTTGGATGTGATTGATATTTCTTCCATTGAAAACCCCTTTCTGGTGGGAGAAACGACTTTAACCAACCCTTACGGACTTGGATTTTCAACAGTCAATCCCGATATCGTTTATGTTTGTGATGGTTATGACGGACTCAAAGCCTATGATATTTCTACGCCATCTAACCCACAACTGGTGATGACCAATCCAAATGTAGAAGCTATGGATGTAATCGCACAAAATAATAACCAATTAGTGGTTTTGGGTAGAAATGGCATCTTCCAGTTTGATGCATCTAACCCTATTGAACTTGTGCAAAAATCGTTTATCCCCGTTGAGTAAAACGCACTTCAAATAGTGAAAAAAAGATTAAGCATACTTATGATTATATCCTCTTGTGTCTGTATGGCGCAAGAGGATATTTCTTTATCTGAAAAAGATACATTTGAATACAATGTCTTTCAGGAGCGCATTTACTTTTGGCAGTTGGAGAAGAATATCAAGTTTACCCCTTTTGATGTCTTTAATGCAGTGCCTACTTTTGGAGTTGATTTGGAAACGGTTATGAAACCCGGGCTGAGCTTTCAATATGGACTGGCATATATCCCTACGTTTATGCAGTTTATTGTTGGAGATGATCAGGATCAGTTTAATTGGATGCGGGGATATCATGTTCGATTTGAAAGCCGTTTTTCAGGATTTAAAAGACCGGGCTTTTATTTTTCAACTGAAATATCTATGCGTCATTTGATTATTTCTGATGATGTTGCTTTTGGTGTGGAACCGGATGGATTTGGAAATTTTGCCTATTTCATTGAACAGGAAATGCACTTTCACCGCTTTACCTCAAAATTAAATCTCAAATTTGGCTATCAAACGGTTGTAGGAGAAAAACTGGTGATTGATTTTTACGGTGGATTTAGCTATCGCAGAAACAACGTGAAAGGAATAAATGAACCGATAGAAACCGGGGTGCAACAAAACAACTTTTTAAACCGTTACGAATGGCGCCTGAGAGACGGGCACCGGTTTGGGTATGTGTTACCCATCTTAGGCGTTAGAATTGGGATTCATCAACCGGCAATGGCAAATATATAGGAGCTATGAAAACATCCTCAAATTAACTAGGATCAATTACTAAAACCACTAAAAATAAACTGATTAAAATCATATTTCCCATGCGAAATTTAGTGTTTATCTTTGGTGTATAAGAAATAAAGAAGAGATGAAAAAGATATTGTTTTTTATATTGTTTTTAGGAATGGCAACTACAGGTTTTTCTCAAGAAGAAGAAAAAGAAAAGCCTTCTTTTAAGCACTATTTAGGGGTTCATGCAGGTTTAACAACGGGCTTAGGTTTTTCATACCGCTATTGGCCGGGGAAATTAGGGTTTCAACTTACCGGAATCCCTGTTTTTTATAGTTCTGAAAATACCTCAACCTTTTTTAGCAGTTTTGGTATTTCTGTTTTAATGAACATAAAAGAGTTTTCTAAAGTTTCCATTTTTTCTTATTTAGGAAATCATATGATTTATAATAGAGACACGTATTACGATTATTATTATGACCCCATTACTTATGAAACGGTAAAGTCTGACACGAAAACAGTAAATGAAAATATAAACTATAACATTGCTTTAGGAGTGGGGTTGAAAGTGAATTTTTGGGAAGTGATGGACTTTAACCTACAAGCAGGATATGGCGTTTTGACTTCTTTGAACAATGAAAGCTTTCGAAGTTCATTTTCCGGTGAAGCCGGCTTGTATTATCATTTTTAGTAGAGGATTTCTTTCTTTAATCCGGTTTATAAAGGCATGCGGTTTTAATGAATGATAAGCGATACTTTTCTAACGATACCATCTCCCAACTATTTAGTCGTTCCTTAAAAAACAAGTTTTTTATTTCTCTCCAAGATTAAAGATATTAGATAAAAGACTTTTGTGCTTCCCTAAATAGCATTAACAGTAATTTGTCAGCTTTTTCAACTTTGAAGAATACTTTCTTTTTATGATATACTTATACCTTTCACTCTTTTTAGACACAAAATTTGCTTTCCTATCAAAAAAGTCAGTTATAACCTGACTATAATGATATGAAACGAAATTATTTCGTGCGTGGGAAAAATTGGCTCTTCCTGATTTTTTTCGGGATGTGCGTATGTTTTGGTTTATCATTAGCGCGCTTAAGATAAGACTAATTTGTTTCTCCCTGAATCTTTAAGATAATGAATGTAGATGCTGTTGCGAATTGCAAATGTGTATAGCTTTTAGTGTTGGCTTTTCAAACAAAGGTTAAAGGTTCAAAATCAACATCCATATTTGTATTTGAGTCGTAAATTTTAAACACCCCATCTTGTAACCAAATAACTTTAATATTTTCGATTGTACAAAATTCAATTAAACTCACTTGTGGTTTTTGAGAATAGACTAAAAACTCTTTTATATCCTCATATTCCATTTGTCTATTTACAATTGAAAACTTATAGTATTTTAGCTGGCCAACCCCTTTAATAGTCTGTTTTTCTTGGTCGGACATTGAGTTTAAAATAGTTTTAATTTCAAACACTAATGCCGTTGATTCCAATGTTGATAAACAATCGAACTTTCCCTCATAAAGTTCAAACCCTCGTTCCTCACAATATAGTCCAAGTTGTCTAACTATTTCTTGATGTTCTGATAATCGTTGTTGACGAATTCTTATAGATTCTGTGTAATCAATACTGACAGAGGAAATTGTATTAAAAATTGGGTCAACGGCAATCGTATCTGAAGTAACAGGTCTATATTGAGAGTACAGAACTCCATCTGAATTTATTGTTTCAGGCGGTATTTCAGTAGAAATTTCATCCTCTGTGATAACAATTCTGCCTATTGGATAAGCATTGTTACCTCTTCTCGAAATATCTCCTAATTGTTCTGCAATTCCCGGAAGAATTTTTACGGCATTCTTTGCCATTGATTCGGAGGTTCCTGTGGATTCAAGAATTTCATCCAATGTTAATTCAGAAAGGGCAATTATTCTTTCGTATTCTTCAATCGAGTCATTTTCTGCCTCAAGAGCTAACATTAATTTTATTGTATCTATTCCTGGTTTATCCTGAACAAGTTTTAATAAGATTCTGTAAGGATGACTTATTTCTCCATCTGTTCCTTCAAGACCTAATTGTAAAAATGAGTTTTTCCATAATTCCCTTTTTATTTCCTCATTTGGAGAAGCTAATAATTGTATTGCTTGTGGGCTTAAACTTCCTGATTTATCATCATAAACCGTTAAAAAACCAAGTAGTTGAAACAACCGCCTTATATCTCTCGCAACAGTTAGGTAACCTCTACTTGCTTTTGGTTTTTCCTCCTCTAATGCAAGAAATTCATCTATTGAAAGAGTTTTATCCCGATAGGTATAAATCTGATTTCGAGTTAAAAGTTCTCCAAAGTTTTCATCTTTGAGAGCCATTTCCTCATCAATCAACTGTTTTACAGTTAACAAAGCACCGAAAAGTTTGTTTAAATCATTAAATTGATGCGGGAAATTTTTCATTTATGTTTGCAGAAATTAAGTTTCCACAAATATACCATTTGTTTTAATTTCATACTCAATTTGTTGATTGGCGTCCAATACGTTCAGACGATTATTAGCTATTTTGATGTAGTCTTTATTTTTCTCGAAAGCTATAAAGTTCCTATTGTTATTTACTGCGCTAACACATTCACTACCTGAACCACCAAAAGGAATAAGGATTAATTCATTTTCATTTGAGAAATGTTTAATTATTCTATCACATATTGCCAAAGGCTTTTGTGTTGGGTGATCAACCTTTTCGTTTGCAAAGCGTTTGCCTGCTAAAACAGGAATGTTCCATACATCTCCTGCGTGTTTCCCGTCTGGATGCGGTGTCCAAACTTTACCGTTTTTGGTTATTTTATTTTTTAATCTTTCTTTGCTTTTATACGGTTCTCTTATTTGGTGATAGGTATAATCGTCAGTTTTTGAAAACCAAAGTATAGGCTCGTAATTTGCCGAAGGCGAATTTTTATAACCTGAAAATCCGTTTTCATAATACCAAATTATCTGCCTTCTGTATTTTAAATCTTTTTGGTAAAGGTAAACATGAAGGTGACATAAATAATGATGAATACCATAGACGAAAATTGAACCTGTTGGCTTTAATTTTGTAATTGCTACATCAAGCCATTTTTTTGACCACTTAATCCATTCCTCTACATCATTCCAATTGTCTGAGGAGTTTCCAAAATCCTTGTTTAGATTGTAGGGTGGGTCTGCAATTATCAAATCTACAGATTCGTCCTCTAATTTCTGCATTTCTTTAATACAATCTCCTTGGTGTATTTTGTTTATTTCAATCATCTTTTTTGATATTTTGAAAAATTAAAACGTTTTGATGGTGCATATTTGGCACGAACGAAAAAGGATAACCATAAGGATAAATACTTTTGTGTCTTTGATACAGTATTTTAATTCCTTTTAAAACAAAGTTTCCTTTTTTCTCTAACTCATTTGCTAAATCAGCGTGAAAAGTATAGTATTTCTCCTTTTTTCTAAAGTCACTTACAATTACACACATATACTTCCCTGATTTTAATGGTTTTGAGCAATCATTAAAGAATTTTGCAAGTGCTGAAAGGAATTTTTTGTAATCCTCTATATTTGCCAAATCCTCATTGTTTTCACTATACTTGTGGTCTAAATTATTTTCAATACGTGCCTTTCCTTTATGGTCAACGGTTTCTAAAATATTCCAATAGGGTGGACTTGTTACAATAAAATCAATTTCGTTTTTTTTGAATTTTTTAATTTCCTTTTGGCTGTTGCCATTAATTAAAGTTTGTTTGTTTTTAAAAGCAAAATTATCTGGAATTTCCAATTCAATTCTTTTCAATCCTAAATCGTGATATTTTGGATTCAATTCGATCCCGTAGCCAATTCTATTATTGAAAGCACAAGCCTTAACTGTAGATGCAACTCCTGAAAAAGGGTCAAGAATTTTGTCATTTTCTTTTGAAAAGAATTGAATTAGCCTACCAACATCTAGAAATGAAAAAGGTGCTGGGTGTTGTTTTTCAATTTGGGCATCTTTATTACTTGCACCTAATCCCTTTTGACTAAAAACTGTTATTGTTTCAGGCAACCATTCTTTTGCCGTTAAATCATTCAAGCCATTGTTTAAAGCAAAAGCGGATTCTTCGTTTGGAAAAAGAATTGCATTGGCTTTCTCTACGTCTCCGTTTGTGTGAAATAATGCAACATCTTCCCAAGTTTCAATGAATCTACTCGGAATTCTCAATTCCTCTCTTTTTTCAAAAATTTCGTTGAGTTTGATTTTTGCAAGTTTATTCTGCTGTGCCTCTTTAACAGGAACAAATTCCTTTCGTTCTTTTTTATATAGTTGGTATTTCATTTAATTTTTTTCTCGTATTTCATTTGTTGTTCGGCAACTTTTAAGGCGTTCATCCCTTCTTTTTCGTCTTTAACAATATCATAAATCTTTGAGCCAATCCATAAAGCTTCTAATTCTGAAAACGAACAATTGAAAGTTTCACTAATCGTCTTTAAATGCTCTCGTTTTAGTGCTTTTTGGTCGGTTTCAACTTTACTTAAAAAGCCGTCTCCTACCTCAAGAATTGAAGCGAGTTGTCTTTGAAACATACCTTTGGATTCTCGTAATTCTCGTATTTTCTGCCCAAGTGTCATTTTACCAAATTTAGACTTGACTAATTTAGGTCAAAAATACATAAAATTATTTAAATTTTCACTTTACGGGAGGGAAAAATTTAGCTCTTTTAGTTTTATTCCATTAACTCTTTTATATATCTGGATAATAGCTTTAAAAGCTTTCTTCTTTCTATGAAAATTTCTCGGAGGTTTTGTAATGATTGTTTTCGATACTTTTCTAAGACATTTTTGACATCATTAGTGTAATCCGGATTGCCCGTTTTTCCGTAAAAGAGTTTAGCGAGTTCGCTAGCTGCTTTTTCGAAATCATGTAAACTTTCTAAAGTTTTTACTGATAGGGCTCTTCTACATTCATAAAATTCCTCGTCTTCTATAAACAGTTCAATTTCACCTTCCTTTAAATTATATTCATATTTGGCTGCATATATCCTTTGGATACTTATCTTGTTTGCTGTAATAAAGTCACCATAGCCTTGAAGATTTTCTACGGTTAATGTTCGTTCCCAATTATTGTAAGCAGCAAAATAGTCAATGATGTATTGTCGCTTAAGAGAGGTATAATCGATAATGCTGTTTGTAAGGATATTAACTTTTCCTTCGACATTTTTTACCGTCTCCGTGATTTCTTTAATATCTTCTTTCATAGCTCGATATTTCCCTTTTTCGGAAAAATAACTTGGTAGGTAATTTTTGAGAATTAGATATCCTGCTATAAGAACAATAAGAGCTAGATTATTTAATATTACATACGTAAGGTCCACAATGTTTTTTAAATTAATGGCAACGTCCACGGCTATGGCAAGTGCGGATTCTGTCACCCTATCTTCCATCACCTACATAATGTTCAACCAAAGGTAAGATTTTCATCTATATGCCCTTATGCCGCATTTGCTATAGCCCAGTGTTGTACGCTTTTATTCATTTTTTAGTCTGTCATACAGACATAACAATTTCATATAATATGAGCTATTTTGAGCATCCTGTGTAAGATTGAAATTATCTTTAAGGAATTTCTCTAAAACACGTAAGTCCAGTTTTTCAATCTCTAATAGCAAGATGATTTTTACCGATTTCTCTGGAGGATTTGTTGTTGTAACCTCATCTATGGAACTGTAGGTCTCTCTGATCGTTTGAACTTTATATGAGTAAGGATTCCCATTATGCCAATCCTCTATAGGCCTATTAACTGCTGATTTTATTTTCGCATCAACACTATCTTTATCATCAATCTGACTGTAGTACTTACAAACTGGTGTCCATGTTGTAGCCTTGATAAGTTTAGGTAAGGTTTTACTTATTAACTCCTTTATTTCAAAATCTTTATTTCCATACAATACGTCTTCCGCAATATCAAATCGAGAATAAGTCTCATAGGACTTATCAGTTTTTCCAGATACTCCAACACCAATAACAACATCAACCTTATCTAAATCAGTGTCAATATTAAAATCCACTACCGCTATTTTTTCTGTTGGGTCATTGGTGCTTACAAGTTCATAAATATGTTCTTTCATTTTCCTAAGCAGAGCAGCAGGGAATTTTTGATTTAATGAGGATAAAACGTTTAGAATATCTGTGTATTCTTTAGCCCTTATTCTTGTAAGAGGTAGAATAGCTCCTCCAATTTCAAATTCGTATTTATCAATTATTGGTGCACCTTCATGGCTGCTAACATATTCAACAAAGAACAAGCGATTTGACAACTCATTTACTTGATTTTGATCGAGACATTTAACAATTGATGAAAGGATGTTTCTAACATTTTTATCAGATATAGAATAGCCCATAAAAATAGTCGGATGCTCTAAAAACACTGTTAGTAATTTTGCAGCCAAATAGGCGTTTTTTTCATTGTAATCCTTATAGTCTTCTTCAGTAATAACTAAAGAGTTAGGCTCAGTGCAACACCCATGAATTTTATATATTTCTCCTATTTCTTGTAATGGAGAAAAAATCAACTCTTGCTGAGATTTATAAACTTTAAAATCTGGATAAATTGTTTCACATAACAAGTCATAATTGGTTGTGATTATGCCATTTATTTTTGCCTTTTTAAGCAGCTCAATGTCAGTTTGAACATTATCTTCAAACGGTTTTTTAGAAATATTTTTGAGGTAAGTGGAAACGGATACTTTTAATGGACTTGAGAAACTAACCATTTCTTGGAGATTGTTATTTCTTTCTTCTTCCAAATCACCTGCCTCAAACCAATGTGTATGATAATCCCGAGCAATCAAAGACCCTACCTTAGGCCAGTTTCCGTCTGCCAAAGATCTATATCTCTCAAAAGGCTTATCCATTAGCCCAGAGTATTTTCTGAGCAACCCTTCCCAGTTTTCGGTATTGATATATTTCAAGGAAAATCCTGAGCCTAGGAACAGGAATGGAGATGAAGCAAATTCATCTAGTTTATTGTAAAATTCTTCTTTAAAGCTCATATTTCTTTAATTGCGTAACTACTTACCCCCACACCAAATATACTCATATCTCATTTAAAATTTCGAGATAAGCGTACGTTTGGGTTACTGTTATCCGTTCCTGGATAGTTTGTTGGACAATCACATCAAAGCTTTTCTGCCCCGGATGCGGCGGATAGCTCACCCAAATCGAATAGCGGCGCCGAGATCGAAGCCGAAGTTAGCGTTGAATAGCCGCCCAAATCAAAAAACATCCACAATTCCCAACAAAATCACTAATTTTGCTGCTTCAAATTACGCAAGCACGAAATGGCCAAGAAATACACAGAATATAAGGGATTAGATTTACCAAATGTCGCCAAAACAGTACTGGAGAAGTGGGAGTCAAACAACATCTTTCAAAAAAGTATGGATACCCGTGAAGGAAAGCCGCCTTTTATTTTTACGGAAGGACCGCCTTCTGCGAACGGTTTACCGGGCATCCATCACGTGATGGCGCGTGCGATCAAAGATATTTTTTGCCGTTACAAAACGCTTGCAGGTTACCAGGTAAAACGCAAGGCCGGATGGGATACCCACGGTTTGCCGGTAGAGTTGAAAGTAGAGAAGGAATTGGGCATTACGAAAGAGGATATCGGCACTAAAATTTCGGTGGATGACTACAACAAAGCCTGCCGTGAAGCGGTGATGCGCTATACGGATGAGTGGGAAAAACTGACGCGTGATATGGGCTTTTGGCTGGATATGGATGATCCGTACATTACTTATGAGCCGAAATACATGGAATCTGTGTGGTGGTTGCTGGGGCAGATCTACAAAAAAGGGCTGATGTACAAAGGCTACACCATTCAGCCGTATTCTCCTAAAGCCGGAACAGGTTTGAGCTCGCACGAAATTAACCAACCGGGTTGTTATCGGGATGTGAAGGATACTACTTGCGTGGCGCAGTTTAAGGTGGCGGATGCGGATAAGATAAAATCGGCTTTTAAGCTGAATGATGATTACAGATTTCAGGATTTTCACTTATTAGCATGGACGACAACGCCGTGGACTTTGCCTTCAAATACGGCTTTGACAGTAGGACCGAAAATTGAATATGTTCTTGTAAAGTCGTATAACCAATACACGCATGAGCCAATTGATGTGGTTTGTGCACAAGCTTTGGTGGGAAATCAATTCAAAAAGAAATTTAAGCAAGCTGAGGACATTTCAGAGCTGGATAACTACAAAAAGGAAGATAAAAAGATTCCTTATTACATAGTTGGTGAATGTACTGGAGCAGATTTAGTAGGCATCCGTTACGAGCAATTATTGCCTTACGCATTGCCGTATAAAGATGCAGATCAGGCGTTCCGGGTGATTCCGGGTGATTTTGTGACCACTGAAGACGGTACGGGAATCGTGCATACTGCTCCTACTTTTGGTGCGGATGATGCGCTTGTTGGAAAGCAGGCCGGTGTTCCGGGTCTGTTGATTCTGGATGAAAATGAAAATCCGGTTCCCTTGGTTGATTTGCAGGGTCGATTCAGAAAAGAGTTGGCAGATCCTGTTTTTGGACTGGGTGGAGAATATGTGAAAGCTGAGTATTTAGAAGAGGATGAAAAAGAGGCGGAGCTGAAAAAGCAAAAAGAAATGCTGAGCGATATCATCTCTGACCTGCAGGAATATTTGTCAGTTGATGAACGCATTACCTTGAAGCTGAAGATTGAAAATAAAGCCTTTAACATAGAAAAATACGTTCACTCCTATCCGCATTGTTGGCGAACTGATAAGCCGATTTTGTACTATCCGCTGGATTCCTGGTTCATTAAAGTGACCGAGAAGCGGGATAGAATGGTTGAGCTGAACAAGCAAATCAACTGGAAACCGAAATCAACCGGTGAAGGGCGTTTTGGAAATTGGCTGGAAACGGCAAACGACTGGAACCTTTCGCGTTCTCGTTACTGGGGGATTCCGATTCCGGTTTGGTCAACGGAAGATAGAACAGAGCAAATCTGCATTTCATCCGTTGAAGAATTGAAAAACGAAGCTCAAAAAGCAGTTGATGCCGGATTGATGGATAAAAATCCGCTGGCAGCTTTTGAAGTGGGCAATATGTCCAAAGAAAATTACGCCAAAATCGACCTGCACAAGAATTATATGGATGAGATCATCTTGGTTTCACCATCAGGTAAACCTATGCAACGCGAGGCAGATTTGATTGATGTGTGGTTTGATTCGGGATCAGCACCTTTTGCGCAGCAACATTATCCTTTTGAGAACGCAGCATTAATTGACAATGGCGTTGAAGCCTTTTTGGAAAGTGAGCGAAGCGGTAAAAAAGTTGAGCCGAAAGGTCCATCTGCATTTCCGACAGATTACATTGCTGAAGGCGTTGACCAAACCAGGGGATGGTTCTACACGCAGCACGCAATCGCCACTTTGGTTTTTGATACGGTATCCTACAAAAATGTGATCTCAAATGGCCTTGTTTTAGATAAAAACGGTCAAAAAATGTCCAAAAGACTGGGTAATGCGGTAGATCCTTTTAAAACTTTACCCACCTACGGAGCAGATCCGACACGTTGGTACATGATCACCAATGCACAACCCTGGGATAATCTCAAATTTGATGAAGAAGGCATTGTTGAGGTACAAAGAAAATTCTTCGGTACACTTTACAATACGTACTCTTTCTTTGCTTTGTATGCGAATATTGATGGGTTTACGTATGATGAAGCAGAGATTGAATTCGCAAAACGTCCGGAACTGGATCGTTGGATTTTATCTAAACTGAACAGCCTGATAAAAGATGTTGAGGCAGCTTATGAGGATTACGAACCTACGAAAGCAGGCAGATTGGTGCAGGAATTTGTAACAGATGAACTGTCTAACTGGTATGTGAGATTGTGCAGAAGACGTTTCTGGAAAGGGGATTATACAGAAGATAAAATCTCAGCTTATCAGACACTTTATACTTGCCTGGAAACGGTAGCTATTTTGGGATCGCCGATTGCGCCGTTTTTTATGGATCAGTTGTTTTCGGATTTGAATTCGGTTTGTGGAAAGCATGCGGCCGAATCCGTTCATTTGGCGGATTTTCCAAAAGCTGATAAAGCTTTAATTGATAAAGACCTGGAAGAGAAGATGGATATCGCACAAAAGGTGTCTTCTATGGTATTGAGTTTGCGTAAACGCGAGCAGATTAAAGTGCGTCAACCACTGCAAAAGATCATGGTTCCTGTTTTGGATAAAGATTTTTCCAGAAGGTTAGAAGACGTTAAAGACATCATTTTATCTGAAGTCAACATCAAAGAAATCGAGCTATTGGAAGATACCGAAGGTGTGATCAAGAAAAAGATCAAACCCAACTTCAAAACAATCGGACCAAAATACGGCAAACAGATGAAAAAAATTGCCGGAATCGTCAGTGAATGGGGATCGACGGAGATTGCTGCCGTTGAAGCAAACGAAAGCTGGAAAGGCGTCATTGACGGCGAAGAGATCGAATTGGATTTGTCCGATTTTGAGATCACCACAGATGACATTCCCGGATGGTTAGTCGCTTCAGAAGGCAGAATTACAGTTGCACTGGATATCACGCTCACAGACGAATTAAAATCAGAAGGAATCGCAAGAGAATTGATCAACCGCATCCAAAATTTCAGAAAAGATTCGGGCTTAGAGGTCATGGATAAAATCAAACTGACCTTTGATACGAATGACACTATAAAATCTGCGATTCAATCCAATGCGGATTACATTAAGGCCGAAGTATTGGCGCTGGATATTGGTTTTGGTAAATTACCGGATAATAAGGGAGTTTTGGCTGATTTGGAAGAGGGTGATACGCGGATTGATTTGGTGAAAGAGTGAGTATCAGAATGAGAATGAGAGCGAGAATGAGAATGAGAATGAGAATGAGAATGAGAATGAGAATGAGAATGAAGAGCGAGAATGAAGAATGAGAATGAGAATGAGAGCGAGAATGAGAATGAAGAGCGAGAATGAGAGCGAGAATAACATGATCTTGTAAATCCTTTTCTGTTTTCTAATTAATCATTATTTTTTTCTATCTTGGAGTCTAATCCTATTTCATTATGAAACGTCTCTTTACCAAAAAGTTCCGCACTGTTTTCTTAATTCTTCTTGGGTTGTTTGTTTTTCTGTTTTTATTCAGATTAGGATACGGATACACCTTAGATGTGGATAAAGAATCCAAAGATCAGGTTTATTTTGACTCCTTTTCATCTGATAAGAAAAACTACGCATCTAATGATTATAAGAAAGATAAGGGCTATTCCGGAAAAGAAGGTTTGAGTCAAAGTGAAGTCCAATTTGATGCAGTTAAGGGCGTTGATCAGAAATACGAAAAAATTGCTGAAGTCAATGCTGAAACCCACAATTTTAAAGAGGATGAAACATACGTAAGAAATCAGGTGAAAGTGTTCAACGGAATCATCCAATACGAACGAAAATACGGTAACAAAGGCGAGCGAAAATTACAACTCCAAATTGGTGTTCCTCCTGAAAATTTTGACACCCTTTACAATAAATTAATTGCTGTTGGCATCACGCACTCCAAAGAGATCATTAAACATGACAAAACGAATCATTACCTGGAGTTAAATGCCCGAAAAGCCTCTCTCGAAAAGACACTCTCTTCACTGATTAAATTTAAAGAAAAGGGCGGACGCATTGATGAATATGTCAATTTAGAAAACAGAATCCTGGAAATAGAGAAAGAGTTGCAACAGTTAGGTGTGAACTTAGGTGATTTTGATGAGTCCAATGAATTTTGTACAGTCAAATTCGCACTTAGTGAAGGAAAACCGGCTAAAAAAATTACCGTTTCTTTTTACCACCGTTGTAAGATCGCCTTGGAGTGGGCGATTAGAATGTATCTAACTCTTATTTCAGGCGTGTTTTTTGCCTTATTAGTTGCATATTTGCTGCTGTTGTTTTCTGAAAAGATAGGCCTGTTTAAATCAATCGGCAAAAAAATACATGAAACGGATAAAAAAAATAAGGAGGATTAATTCCTGAATTTTAGAAAAGGTTCGGGTCTGAAAGTGATGGGTAAGACCACATTGACTTTTGATACCATTCATCTATTTTTATCCGCCTTTTGAAAAATTAGTTTCTTCATCCTTGACAGTCAATTATTTTATTACCTTTCGCTTTCAATGTGGAAGGGTGTGAAATAAGCCATAAGAACAAATATTCATACCAACAGGACATGAATATTTTTCTTTCTGGTGATTCCATCTGACCGATAAAATAAATTATATACAGATGAAACAGTTCTTTTTTCTTTGCGCATTTACTGTTTTTGGGAGTAATTTCTCTGGCGCTCAGGATAAAATCATCTTCTATGACGGTGTGGTAAAAGAAGTTCGCATACTGAATGTAAGTGAAGATGGTACGATTCAATATGTTCTCAAATCGGACACAACGGCTGTAAAAGGAAAAGAGCTGATAGAGTATTCATACCAGGGCAATTGGTACAGCTATAACAGCGAAAAAAAAGAACTAGAGCAATATTCATCTTCAAAATACCGCCACCATTACAGCTTTTTCAATGATCTCCCTAACTATAAATACGGACGTTTTTCTATCTCCACCAATTTATTTGCTCCGTTTGTGTCTCCTGATGTTAGTGTAGATGTTATTGACCTATATACCTATAATAGTAATGATTTCAAGTTATCTAATCCAAACCTTTTTGTTCAAACCAACAGAACATTCACGCTTGAACCGGAATATTTAATCTTTGATTGGTTATCCCTAAAAATACCCATTACTATTCCACTAACTTTTGATGAGCCGACAACATTCTATAATTCTAATACCCCTACAGAATTTTCTATGTCATATGGACATTTTTACTCTTCCTTTCTTAATTATAGATTAGACCAGGATTTAGAAGGATTTGATAATTTAACAACTGCTGATATCGAATTTGATAATTCTTTAAAATCAGGATTAACCAGACCTGCGAAAAACTTGCTGTTTCAGGTGGGAATTTCGCCAAAATTTTATCCCTTAGGTCAAATGAAACACAGCTTGTATCTTGCTCCCTCTCTTTTATTTGGAATGGCCAATCTTTTTTCTGTGGATTATTACGCCACTTTTGACACCCTGACCTATTCGGATTTTTCCGGTCAAATTATTGAGAAGTGGAGATTGAGAGAAGAATATGGCGTTCAAAAGAGAAGCCCTTTCTTTTTTGTTCGCTCAGAGGTATTGGTGGGGATCAATTTTAATTGGTGGAAACACTTCTGTTTTTCTTTTGAAACCGGTTACTCCAGTTATATTCCTAACAAGGGAGAAGCCGATAATGTTTATATGAGGTTAGGTACAGAAGAGTATCAGCACAAAGGATCCTTTCAATACAATCCAAAAAATAGAATTTCCGGTTATGTTGTAAGCCGTCTTCACTTGGTTTATCGATTTGGAGGCAAACTTATACAATGAAAAGAGCGAGCATGAAAGAAAACAGCAGGAATACACTATTACTTTGGGGGTTGGCGCTTTTATTATGCTCAAGCTGCGGGAACTATCGCCACGGGAATTTTAACCAACAGAAATACACCACTTTAAAAAATAAAGCCGTTTATCCGGATGATCCCCAAACAGAAGATGGGGCAATCCCAACAACAGAAAACAACTCATCTTACACAACAGTTGAAGATCAAAACAAAAACGTTCTCCCCGGATCAGATCAAGCTGAAAATATCATGCAAGCAGATGAAGTGGTCGTAAGTACTTTTCCCGAGAAAACTTCCAAGGCAATCAAAGAAGAACCCACTACCCATCAACCCACTGAAATCTCTGAAAATGAATTCAAGGAAAGAAGAAACTTTAATGATTTGAGTGATAGGGAAAAAAATCAGGCGCTGATCAGTTTCAACCGGGTTTTTAATGTGGGATTGGGGATGATTATTTTCTCTTTTTTGCTATTGACTTTTTGTATCTTATTCGCTGCTATGAATATTGCTATGATTCCTGCAATTTTAGGGGTCGCCGGCGGTGCGTTGCTTTTTTCTTCCTGGATCATGAGCATGGTGGCATTGAATCGGGTACGGAAAATTAACCAAAGTGCTTATTCCCTTAATTTCAGGGTTAAATTAATGTTGGCAAGATTAGTTGCATATATAGGTATTGCTGTTTGTATTATTACAATTACCCCGGGTATTATTTTATTAATTCTTTGGGCCTTTCATGTCATTTCAATTTAGTTGTATTTCATTTTGGAAATTTTGGATAATCAGTCAATTCAATTTAAAAATCTCACGCTCTTTTTCATGGCTTCAGCCAGCTTGCTTATTTCGGGCTGGTTACTTTCTGCTGATCACGACTGGAAAACACTTGCCTTTCTGCTCTACTGTAATCTTTCAGGGGTGTTTTTGGTGTATCGCCTCAATGATTGTGTTGATCAAAATAGCCGACTGACTTTTAATCTGAAACAATTTTTCAGCTATCCTTTGCACCGATTTGTGGTCATTCAATTTGTAGTCATTGCCATCCCCCTAGCCATCCTTTGGTTGAACGATTTTCGTATTACCGTGCTTGCTGTTTCTGCCATTGTGGGTGTGCTTTATTCACTTAGTTTTCAATGGGGTCAAAAACAGTACCGTATTAAGAATATTTTTATTCTAAAAAACCTCCTCATTGGCGCTGCCTGGGGGGCATTGGTTTTGATCGGGTCAGGGCATTTGCAATCAGATTTTGTCCGCTGCCTCTTTATTTTTTGCACTCTTCAGGTAATTATAGGTTCTGTGATCAGGGATGTCCCTGATGTAGAAAAAGACCACTTGAACCGGGTGAAAAGCCTTCCGGTGGTGATCGGAGAAAAAAGAACCCTCTTTTTGATGCAACTGTTAAACCTGTTCAGTTTCCTTTCCCTTATTCTGATCGATTGGAAGCCGGGTTGGTTGATCGCTTTTACGGCGGTAATCATTTGGAGAACCATCAACCTGTTTCAGCTTTCAGCAGCAAAAGGCGCCGCACAAAAATATTGGAGTCAAACATTTAATTTACTGTGCTGTGTGCTGATCTTCTTTGCAATTCTTATATTACGTATCTATGGCGATCTTCAGTGATACACCTCCCATCTACTGGGCTACCGTTGTGCTGGTTTCAGCAAGCTTATTCACCCTTTTTTGGTCATTGGACGCCATTACCCATAAAAAAATCGCACAAACAGATCTTACGGATCAGGAATTGCAAACCCATAGAAACATCCTTTTAGCTTCTTTATTTATGGAGCTTTCACTGGTGCTAATGTTTTGGTTTCAGCAAGCCATGCTACCATTTTTTATCGCTTTTTTTATCACGCGTCTGGTACATGAATTTATTGACGAATTAAAATATCATTCTGATCGTTGCACTGCTTACGAATCTTACTTACACTTAGGCATGTGGATGGCTGTTCTCATCAAAACCGGCGCACTCTTTATCTGGGGGTATTTCACGGCTTATGAAGGCGTTTTGTCATTGCCTTTCATCTATTACATCTGGGCAGCAGTTGTTTTCCTGATCATGGGGTATGTCAGCTGGGTAGAGTGGCGAAGATGAGCTTGTCGTTAATAATTACTTTTGAAATAAAATCTGAATTGTTCTGTTAGCTATCCATAAGGGTAAAAAACGTCCCATAATAGTTGTGGCGAAAGTCCACAACTCCAAGCTCCCCTCAATCAGCCCTCCTTCAAAAAGCGGAGCAAAATTTTATTATACATCCGGGGCTTTTCATAGTTAGGCAGGTGGGCTGTGCGGGGAATGACCTTTAGTGCTGTTGTGGAGCCAAAATGTGCTTTCAATTGTTCCCCTACATACACGGGACAAAGCAGGTCTTTCTCTCCCCAAATCAATAAGGTGGGAATGGTCAATGAATAGGCTTTTGATGTCAGTTGTTCCAACTCAGATGTTGAGGCTTCCACTAATTTTCTTCGGTCATCAGCATCCCGGTAAAGGTGTTTGTGGATATCCTTAAACACGAATTTGGGGATAAACGGTCGCTTATAATATGTAATCCCAAATAAATTGTAGAGTTGCTGGTAATTATCGGGCACCAACAGCTCTTTTTTTGTGTGGAGGCCAAACGCATCTAAAACCGCCTGCAAGTCTTTTTCGTTATTGTATTTTAGCGGGCAGTTGGTCAATACCAGCCGGCTAATATTCTCTTGTTGTCCAATGGCCAACTCAGCGGCTACTACTCCACCATAAGAGGCTCCGCATAATGTCATTTTCTCGATTCCCAAATGATCTATTAACTCTTGCATGGCCTGTACCTGATCTTTAATCCGGTACGATTTCTCTTTCTTCATACTGCTCCCCCCGAAGTAAATTAAATTGGGGATAATCAATCTGAAATGTGAATGAAGCGCACCTACTTGCTTGTGCCAACTGTATTGTGTTTCTGCTGCAAAAGCCGGAATCATGATCAAGGGCGGGAGTTCGGTTTCAGTATCCCAATAGGTGATGTGATAGTTTTCTGTTTCCAATGATCGAAATTTCAGCCCGCTTCTTTTTAACTGCCAATTGACAAACTTTCGAATATAGGCGTAAGGAGAAAATATGTCCTTTATCTTTTTCACCGGCTTGTTTTATCTGTTTTTTTAAATAAATATTTCATTTCTTTTAATTCCAATTTCAAGTACGCTCCTATCGCCAAAAACAGCAATCGAACGGGAATGAAAACAAATCGACCTCCCTTTGGTATCTCCACCTTTGAATAGCAGATTTTATTGGGTATGCTTTCAGAGATACGCCCCTGGCGGATTCTTCTTTGACTGATCTTATGAAATCTCCTAGTAAAGTAACGGTTCATCATCCGTTCAAAAAGGTTTAATTGCAAGGGGATTTTCCTCTTTTTTTTACATGCAATTGCCGGAAAAACAAGTCGTCCAAAATAGATGAAATTGGCCTGTTTTAACCAGCAGGACATCAAATCAAAGGAGTGTATAATCGGATAAACCCCCTGGTAAATTTTTTCTCTTGAGGTGTAAGCCTTAAAAAATGTCGCTTGGTATTTTTTCCATGCTGCGGAATCAAATTGACCTTTTCTTTTCTCAGTAGTCAACAGGTCAGACAGGTAAATGGCTTGCTGCGCCAACAGCTCCAAACCGGGACTGATCAGAGGATCCAGAAAAAAACCGCTGTCACCGACAAGCGCAACGCCTTCAGTATAGAGTTTTTCTGTCAGATACGGGACTTTTTCTACTTCCCGAATCTCTCCTAGAGTTGCATTTTTGGTGATGGCTGCCAATTGCGGATCTTCTTTGAGTTGATCTCTGAAAAATGTTTGAGCGTCATCAAACTGAATGGCATTTTTATCAAAAACAACTCCCACACTTGTTTTTTTTTCATTCAGTCGGATGATCCACCACCAACAATTTTTTCGCATCAAATGGGTGGTGCTGTATGCTCTTGATCCAACAGAATAACGTTCCCAATTTTCGGCATGGGGGGTGTCCCATTTTTCAGCCGGTTCAACATTCTCAAGATGTGCCATTATGGCTCCGGTATTTAAAGTTGTCGGTTGCATCTTCCATTTTAATCGTTGGGCAATAAAACGAGACCTTCCGCTTGCATCAGCCAACCATCTTGACGCCACCTTTTTTGTTTTCTCATTTACCGTAAGAGTCAGTTGATTGTTAAATGTTTCAAAAGAACTGTTTGTAATTTCTGCAGGCCGATAGACTGTGGCTCCCATTTCTTCCACTTTCTCCAGTAATTGCTGATCAAATACTTTACGATCCAGGTGATAAGCCCTTAGCCTTCCACTTGTGTTGGGACTTGCAAATTCAGCCATTTTTGCACGATCGACACTATTGGATTCATTGAATAAAAACCGAATGCCCGTTTTTATCCGCTGCTTTTCCAATAGCTCATGAATATCCAAAGATTTGACCAACAAAGCCGTCATATCCACCAGTGATTCCCCCACTTTTTGTGGAAACTCAGCGCATTTCTCTACGATAAGGATGGTGAATTCGGGAGATTTTTGAAGAATGTTCAGACTTAGCCAAGTCGCAGCAATCCCCCCTCCTATAATAATCAGGTCATATTTTTCTTGTTCATTCTCCAATCTCTTCGGTTTGTTGAACTTCAACGCCAAGTTTTTGAAGTACGGTGCGTTCATCACTAAAACATACTGCCGGGCGCAACACTCCTTTTTCGTGACATTTTCCCGCTCTAATTTGATCTACCAATAAACCAATGCAGCTTGCCGTAATTTGATACATGTCCTCACAAATTAATCGGAGACGTTTTTTCTGGCTGTCCTCACCACTTATTTCTATATAGAGTGTTGACTGTTGTTGTTTTCGCTCTTCGGCTGAAGGCCCTGACCCTTTTCGTTGTTTCAACAACTCTAATTGTTCGGGAATGGCTGCTTCATTTGGTGTTTTCGTTCCTACAAAAAGTGATGCTTCTTTTTCCAACAACATATAACTACCGATCTGCTCTGCTTGCGTTTGCCAGTGAAAAAAAGCAACTTCCGGCAAGGGGTAAGGAACGGCCTGAAGCGGTTCCGAATCTCTCCATTTAACCGTCTCTTGATCACTAACTGAACTTATCACTTGCCAGGCGGAATTTTTGATCATATCAAATTTTCTCAGTGCACTGAGTTTCATGGTAATTTTTGTGCCGGGAGAAGGCCTCGATTTTTCAAAATGGTAATACGTTTTGATCGACTTGATGTGGTTCATCCCTTTTGAGAGGAGTTGGTATCCGAGGTCAGCAATAAAGGACTCAAAAGCGCAGGCATGTATCAAAAGTGTTTGGTTGGCTTTCGCTGTTTCGTGATAATTTTCGCGGGATCTCCTTACGTAATTCAATTCGCCGGATATATCCAGATAATATTTTTTTTCGCTATTTGCTACTGCCTTTACAAATTCTTGTGACTCTTCTGTAAATGGCCCTGCGCAATTGATAAAAAGGTCAAATTGCGCTATGAAATCAGGGAGCATTTCAGGCTGGCTGATGTCAATTATTTTCGTGGCCTCTATTGCCGGAAAACAGGCTAAAAGTTGACTGATCTGACCCTCGTCTTTTCCGGCGGCAGTAAATCTAATTTGTTGTTCTTGCAGCATTTCGCAAATGATGCGCCCTGTGTATCCGTAGGCTCCTACAAGAACAATTTTCATTTTATACTTTTTTAGCGTTTTCTTCTTCTATCCGAAAAATAACGATCTTACAAAGTGATTGTACTGTAAATACCTTCACCAACTGGTGAACAGTAATCCCTTCTTTAAGTTGGTCTTTGTTGAGTTCGGGTAAAAAATCTTGTATGACCTGCAAGCCTTCGGCTGTGATGTATCCTTCAATTTCATAGGGGGTATCACCCAATTGTTCTCTCGCTTTTTTTTCTATATCACTTATTTTCAACTCAACACCGTAAAGAAACTCCAACTCAAAAAGGATGTCCACCAGGTCAATTGAATCTATCCCCAACTCATCAAAAAGCGTATGTTTGGGTTGAATTTCACTTTTAGGCTTACCGATTGATTTTTCAATGACTGCCCTTACATTTTCAAAAACCTTTTCTTCCTCCATAATTAAATTATACCATGTATCCTCCATCCACATTTATGAAACTTCCTGTGATGTAGGACGCCGTTTCTTCAGCAGCTAAAAACAGTACTGCTTTTGACACCTCTTCCGGCTTGCCAAATCTACCTAAAATCATAGCATTAGGAATAAAATTTTCTATTCTATCTTTAAGTGGTTTACTCATTGCTGTTTCTATGGGGCCAGGTCTAACGGCATTTACACGTATGTTCTTTTTTCCCACTTCTGAAGCAAGGGTGCGGGTAAATGAATCGATTCCGGCTTTTGCTGCTGCATAGGTTGTAACACCTCTTCCTCCTTTAATGCCTGTAATGGAAGAAACATTGACAATGGCTCCCGCTTTCTGTAAAAACATGGGTCGGAGCACAGCTTGCGTAACCATAAGTGTATTTTTTAGATTGTTCTCAATGATGGTGTCTATTCGTTCTTCATCCATCATGGCAAAGGGAATTTCTTCTACACTTCCCGCACAATTCACCAAAATATCCAATCGCTTAAATTGACCGGTAATTTCTTTTACCGCAGCGTCTAGTTCAGTTTTAACGCTAAGGTTACAGGCCACCGCATGCACCATTGAAGTGTCTTCTCCTTTCTCGTGCAACCAACTTTTGAGTTTTTCAAATTTTTCCGGATTCCGAATCAGGCACACTACCCGGCAACCTTCAGTCAAAAAATCCCGACAAATTTGTCTTCCAATTTCACCTGTTCCGCCGGTTAATAGTACTATTTTTCCTTCTAATTTTAGCTCCATTCTTTTTCGTTCTTAACTGCCAGGACGGTATTAACGCCGCCAAAAGCAAAGTTACTCTTTAAGGCATAATTGATCTGTTTTTGTTGATTTTCTCTAAGTAGATTTATCTTTTGATCAATAGGGTTTTGCAAGTTCAAATTTCCGGGAATAGTTCCACCTTTCATCATTTCCAACAAAATGGATAGCTCCTGAATTCCGGCAGCTGCTATTGCGTGTCCATGCCGATCTTTTGTGCTTGAGACGGCGATTTTATGCGCCGATTCTCCCAATGCGTTTTGCAGCGCTTTTAGTTCTACACCATCATTTTGACGTGTTCCTGTACCATGTGCATAGTAATAATCGTATTGATTAACTGCTATTCCGGATTGCTGTACAGCTTTTTGAATGGCTTTTGACATAGCTGCTGCAGATGGATCCGGAGCTGTGATTTTGTAGCCATCCAGGGTGTTACCATACCCCAATATTGCGGCGATTGGTTTTAGTTTGTTTTTTCGGACAAATTCTTCGCTCGCCATAATAACAAAGCCGGCAGCTTCTCCTGCAATTGCTCCGTACCGGTTGTTATCAAAAGGACGACAGGAAATGTTGCCGTCTGACTCTGCAATCACACCAAGTTTTCCAAAGGATATCAAGGCTACTAAATTCAAAATGGAGTCCGTTCCACCGGCAATTACTACCTCTGCCTGATTGCGCAGAATTGAATCGTACGCCTGAGCAATGGCTTGGGTTGAAGATACGCAAGCCGTCAATACCGATTTTTGAAATGCCCGGGCATTAAATTTATCTGCCAAATAAAGGGCGTACATATCAAAGGGGTTTACAATGCGATTGAATTTCCCGTACAGGGGATTTAAATGAGCCATCAGTTCATAAATAGCACTCAATTTTTTTTCTACCGATTGGATCAATTGTTCTTCATTCTCTTTGAGTGGCAATTCTTCTGCACCCACCCCTAAAATCACCCCTGTTCGTTCGGGGTTCATCTGATCTATCAATGGTGCTAAATTGCTTTTTGCTTTTCCAAATGCCGCTGCCAATAACTCCAGCTTTCTGTCTAGTTTACAGAGTTCTTTCACAGGGGCGGATTCATCCTGATAAAAATGGGTCAAGGCTTCTCTAACTTCTGCACCGGTATTAAAATTAAGACCTCTGATGTCTTTTCTAATCAGGGGGCCATCTGCGCTAAAGTTTTTGTTTATAGCAGGTAGAATTTCTTCTCTTCCAACGGCAATTGGACTGATTAACTCATGATCGATTATGTAAACTTTATTATTCATTTCAGTGCTTCTATTCGAATAGCAGATTCTCTTCCGTAAATATCTCTATCCAGCAAGTCAATACATGATCTCCCTTCAGCCAACATATCAATTCCTTTTTGAAGGGAAGCAAGCACATTTGCCGATCCCATATTTCCATTAGCGGTGAAAAAAGAGGCGGTTGGTTTATTTAGTTTTTTACAATAGCTGTCATCTGCTTGAAAAACTGCTTCTGTGTAGGCGCCGGAGTGAATGATGGCGTCACTTTTTGTGTCGGGAAGTAAATTTTTCCAGTTTCTTTGGATCGCTGTTGAATGAAGGTTGGGAAGATGGGTTGATGTTGCCATTTGCGTAATCCGGCAAAGGGAATTTGGCGTGGGTTTTTTCGTTAATAAAACGGTTCCTACAGCCCCACTTTCTTTCCATCCCTCTGTATGGGGATAAAGAGAAGAATTCATCATAAAGGAATATTCACCCCCCACATTGGAAGCGACAACCACAGCACAATTGTCAGTATACGTCACCTCAGCTACTGCGGCTTCAAGGGCGTGAAATCCTGAAAGGGAAGTGTTTCCAAAGGTGGCGTTGTTCCCTTTTATTCCTACATATTGTGCAACAAAACTCATGGTAGAATTTGTCAGGGTTTGCAAAGCAAGTAAAGGGGGGGATGCGCGAAAAATCAAGTTGATTTTATCGGCTTCCGTTTTTGCATCTTTAATTTTTTCCAGGGCTCTCATTAAATGACCGAGATGATCTTCAATATTTTCAATAAATACACCAGATGCAACATACAGGGCTGTCTCTTCACGGGAGATTTTGATGCCGGCCTCTGCTAAAAGTTGCTGAACAGCTACTACTGCCATGGCGGTATCAGATCGCATGATCTTTTCATCTCCTCTTTTGGGATAAAAAGGTGAGTTTTTATCCAATTCAAGCGAAGCTGAGGTAAAGGTTTTATGCTTGCATTCCGTCACCTTTTTTTCAGAAAAATCCGTTGAATATATCTGTTTACATCCACTAACAAAAATGTTCATTTCTCTACTTTGGGTTTGATCATGTGAAAATATTCCTCCATTTTATGAATAAAGGGATTTTCTTCCATCTCACTTTTTAATCCGATCATAAAAGAGAGCGTTGCAGAACAAACGAGCTTGTCATCCACCCGGGTCACCGTTTCTACATTTCCGCGATTATTATCCAAAGAGATGAGTTTAGACTCAACTATGCACTGATCTCCCGGCCGGACAAAAGATTTGAATTTTGCCTTTTGGATAATACTAAGTATTGGATATACTCCCCCGGCTTGCGGATAACTTTGAGCATAGCTTTCTTCCAGTAATCTACCGGAAAGTTGTGCCATAGATTCGGTGAGCATAATTCCGGGAACCACAGGAAAACCAGGAAAATGATCTTGAAAAATCGGGTTGTCCAGGCTCCAGCACTTAATCCCAACGGCTGACTTTCCGGGGGTTATTTCTTTTATTCTGTCAATTAATAAAAAACGCATGAATCAGGTTTTATTTGAAAGGTAAAGATAATCAATAATCTAGCTTTGTCTGTTCTCGGTTTTAGTAAGTTTTTCTCATCCCATAGTCAGGTAATTAATGCAGGCATGCTTCTGAAAAACTGTGATTTTGCAGAGGCTTTATTCCCGAAGTTGATTGATGCTCTGCACATATTTTGACTGGACGGTCTTACGGAGCGCAAATCGTTCCCGCATCTCTTTTTCAAATTCATTCAATACAATCATCCCTATTGAATCCACCTCATACTTGTTCTCTATTTCGTACTCCTGCACTAAAACATGATCTAAAGAGGAAGGAAATAGCGGGTAAAAAACAGAAGAGTCTAACGAGCTTTCAATGACCCAGTATTTGTCCGAATTTTCTTTAAAATAAACAGGTTCATCATCTCCTCTCTTGACATTGCGCAATGGGGCTCCAAACTTTTTCATACCATATTCAGGCCCTACATATACATGACCTCTGTGTCTATGGGATTCCCCGATCATTTTGGGAGCAAGAGACCGGATTTTTTCAGCCGTAAACAAATCAGGATACAGGAATTTCAATTTTTGAAAAGGGGCGATAGGTGCATTTGCCTTTATAGATATCCATTCCTGTATGCTTGACAAAATATCCGCATAATTTTCAAGATCTGATTTGTTTTTAGCCGATTGAAACTGTTGAAAAAGCAGGTTTAGCAAATGCGCCAAATTAGTTTCCTCTCCCTGATGCACCAATTTGTAAAAATCAAGTTCAGGTTCTTCTATTTCCATCCTGACACCTTCTCCTGATGTCATTTCAGATTTTAATTGAAAGGTATAAAAGCAGCCTTCGTCACCCATGCATTTTTTTCGCATCCGCAGAGAAAATCCCTTTTTCAACAAGGTGTATTCAGGTGTGTCCATGTATAGGTCAAAATATACATAGCTGGCGTAATTAAAAGTATGAAACTCATTTACTTCTTTAGAAGACAGCACAAAATCCCGAAGTTGGCTGATCTGCTCAGTGGTGTATTTTCGCTGGATTTCGACTCCCTGCCCCCAAACCAAATATGTGAGGCAAAAGAACACAGCTGTACAAGTTTTTTTAATGTCCATAATTTCTCTTTCTTCCTTTGGTCGATAAAAAGCTCTCTGGATTTTTTTCTCTTTCGTAATCTATGATGAGTTTTCCATTATCCACCACTTTAACGCCATCTTCTATCACCGTAAGCATTTTGTCAAAGGGGATAGGATGGGGATCTTTCAGGTCAAATGCTAACAGTATGGATGCCCTGCGGGATGCCATTTTTTGAAAATATAATGCAGCAATGGGTGCCGGCCATCCGGCTTCATCAATCATTTCGGCTAGCATCTCCCCTGTAATGTGACGAATTTTATCGGCCATCCACCTCAAATCTTCATAAGTCGCAGCTTGATAAGGTTTCAAAATAGCATTTATTGAATTTTTCAGAATAATTTTGTTCTTTTTTATTTGAAAAACTTCCCAGGACAATTCATTGACCAGCCCTACTTTAAAATCACCGGACAAAGGACTCACTTTTACACCAAGACTGGTGCCCAGGTCAGCAAAAACGGCAGATATGCGATAGTTATAGTTGCCATCATGTACAGTTGTCAAGGCGGTGTTTTCTTCACGGGTATCCCAATTTCCAATAAAAGCGTGCGCCAGTAAAGCTGCCCGAAGTTCTCTTCTCTGTTCATTTTTTAGTAATCCGGGGATGATGGTTCCAATTCTTTTTACCCGATCCGGTCGGCCCTCAATGAAACACTTTTTAAATCGCACATATTCAAAACCGATATAAGGGTTTAATTTCTTGTGTTCTTTAGCCATCTCTTGCGTAACAATTCCTGCCGTACTAATAAAAGGAGAAATATCCACGCCATAAATGAATGTGAGACTATCCACCAATTGTACACTGTTTTTCACGGTTTGGATTCCGTCAAAAACCAGTGTAAGTTGATCTTCTCCATAAAAATAGGGATGATCCACATCATAACCCAAAGCAGCAAATATTCTTGATCCCAGAACATCTGTATGCGCTTCATCCCCCCACTTTAATGACCATTCATTATCAAAATCGAGATCGTTTGCTTTAATTTTTGGAGTTGAGCCACTATAGGATAGTTCTTTGAATACAATCACCATCCTTTTTCTGGCTTTTATTTTTTTTTGTTTCGCCAAATCATCAAATTGCAAGTGAATTCCGGCTAATGTATCCGGTTGGTGCCAAAATGGTGAGTTTTTTACTTGTAATACCGTTTTCTCCCCCGTTTTTTTACGTTCAAATGAAAACATCCGCAAACTTTTTTTGGTGTTTTTCAACAAGCGTCTTTTCTGTTGGAAAGAGAGGGTAGAATTGGCTTCCAAAATTGCAGAATGCTTCATAGATTTTTCAAATAACAGCATTTCATACAGTATTTCAATGGTTGAATCCGTAAGAGAAACCTTATTAAAATACTCCCACTCTAACTTTTCACTCAGGTGTTTGATGTGCCTGAGAAAGGCTTTTTTTCTTTTTTTTAAGGGGACTTCCTGATAAAATTTAATGTCTCTGTTCGTTAAAAAATTGGTCAGTTCTCGCAATTTTTTTAAATCGATCTGATCCTTGTTTATCAGCCCTGTCAATTCTGGCGGATGCTGAGGTAAAATCAAACTTCCCCGCTCTATTTGAGCCGGAGAGTATGTCCCGATTAAGAATAAAAAAAATGTGATAAGCACTGACCGCTGTATCCTCATTAAGCTACATCTAAAGTTAAACCCTAAAATTAGTGATTTATATCACATTGATTCTTATTATTTTGACTAAATTTACTCCACAGGGAATCCCTAAATTTGATCTTATGACAGTTACCAAATATACCTTGGTTTTAATTCTGCTTGCTAGTCTTCCATTTCAATTTGCCCGTGCACAAGAAGAAGATGAAAAAGAAAGGAATTTTCGAATAGAAATTGAACCCTCCTCCTTTTTTTTACGGGGAGTGTCGGCAAGTGTCCAGTACGCCATTACCAAAGACAGGCATCTTAGTCTGGGGCCTTATCTTGCTACTGTAGACATTCCTGTTTTCCCCAGAAAAAGAATGTTTGACAATGTTGGAGCTGATACAACATCTGCCCGTTTGGGATTTCAAATTGCCTTAATGGCAAGGTATCGGATTAATCTCTTTAAAGAGATGGAAAGTAACCCCTATGTAGGACTAATTGCCGGATGGGAGTACTTTGATATTAAACAGCCCTACAGTCCTGAAACGGTGCGTCTTACTACTTATGTATTAACGCCTTATCTAGGGTATGAGCTGTATTATTTTCGGAAGATGCTTTATGTCAATCCTCAAATCAGATCTGTTTTTTATTTGGGGCAAGGCACAGATCACCCTGAGCGCCCTGAACGGGTTTCCAGCTTCTTTTTA
Organism: Crocinitomicaceae bacterium; assembly: GCA_040880585.1. Lineage (GTDB taxonomy): Bacteria > Bacteroidota > Bacteroidia > Flavobacteriales_D > Crocinitomicaceae > Paracrocinitomix. The sequence goes on from JBBDID010000035.1 coordinate 252,056, forward strand.
CTTCCTCAAATTTCTTTAGGGATTCGATTGTAATTACGTTGGTATTAAGTGCTTTTTCACCTAAAATGGCCTCATAGTTCAATGGATAGAATGGGAGTTTCCTAAACTCTAGATGTAGGTTCGATTCCTACTGAGGCTACTAACTGACACTTCTTTATTTCCGTTTAGGGAAGTTGATGTCTATCGATAATTTGCAGCTAAGCATGAGTTGTGTATAATATAATTTAGAAAATAAATTAGGGAGATGAATGACAATGATTTTCAGGAAGAACTTTATCAAATCTTAGACAATCAAATTGCTGATAAAGATCCAAAAGAAACGGGTGAGACGTTAGAAAAGCTTAAGAAAATGGGAATGGATGAATCCAAAGCAAAAGAATTAATGGCCAGCTGTTTGGCTATTGAATTATTGGATGTGATTGAGAAGGGAAATGCTTACAATCATGAGCGCTACGTCAGTAATCTAAAGCGTCTGCCCTTTGAGCCTCAAAATTGATAAGGCAGCTAACAAGCAAATACAAGAAATAGTTATAATCATTATATTTGTGCCTTCAAAAATTGACACGGTTTCAGTGTGTTTTATTTTGAATTCGGGGTGTAGCTTAGTCCGGTTAAAGTGCGCGTCTGGGGGGCGCGAGAGCGGAGGTTCGAATCCTCTCACCCCGACAAAGCTTTTTTGCGATAGCAAAACACAAGGACTAAATCATGAGGATCAAATTCATTTGAATCCGAAAGATTTTGTTCTGGCGGAAATGAGCGCAGCGAATGAAAAGCTTTGAACCCCCCCAAAACGGATCAACCCGGTTCATCCTCTCACCCCGACAAAGCTTTTTTATATGTCATAAAACAACATAATAATCATTTACCTCACTCCCTTGACTTATTGATTTTAACCGAAACTGAAATCCAAAATGGTAGGGTAGATAAATACCGCCCTCAAAATCATTAAAGCTCCAGTCATGTGACCAATAATAATCCATGGTGTGGTCAAAATATAGTGGGTTAGGATAATACGGGGAAAGCTGAATACTAGACTTCACATTTTCATACCACTGTGAGTGATTTTCCCTTATATTATATGGAGCATTTGAAGGTCCGCTGCGTTTTTCATAAGGCTCTATGATCAAATGCCCGTAGAGCAAAGGGTATTGTTGACCATTAATTAATTCAGACCCTACGCTATCTACATTAAATTTTGATCCTGATTCTGGAATTTCTATTTGATCGCCAACTTCCAAATTAAAATCCATCAATAACTTGGGACTAGGGTCGTTCAAGCTTGAGTATATATACGCTTTTTTATTTTGATAATCATATCTGTAAAGGATCCCCGTATTATGCCATTCCTGAACCTGATAATTATTGGGGTATAGATAGTCTGTTTTACGATACAAATGGTAAAAATAATTCTCATTATTCATTACACCCTCTTCAAGTTTATAGTGGTAAGCAATGGAAATAAAAGAGTGAGGGTTATTACAAGAGTTTGCAGATCCAAGCTGTATTTTTAACTCAGATTCATAGTCGCCAAACTTAGGTTCATGCCGTTCTTTGCCTACATTTTTATTTGTAAAGATTTGTCCTTGTTCAGGCTCAATAACTTCCTCTTTTTTACATGAGAGTAAGGTTATTATGGTTAAAAAAGTGACGGCTGCATTTTTCATGGAGAACAATTTTTCCATTAACGATTCTACTCAATAATTATTGCATATATTCTATTCATCATATAAAAAAAGGGGGGCTTTTTTTGCGAAGAATAAATGTCTGTTAAAACAAAAGTAAGCTTCTAAAAGATCAGTTATACCTGTTAAAAGAAAGGTCTTCTCTTTTTCATCCACTTTTTTGACCCAAACTTGTTCCACAACTCAAATACTAAGACAACAATGATGAGAATAGTTGCCGCAAGGTTTTGCTGGTTTTCAATTTGATTTTTCAATGCTATTAGAACACATAACACCAAAAAAAATCCTCCAAAACCGGTAATTACCATGCTATAAAAATGAGTCATAAATCGGCTGCGTTCATATTCTTTATTCTTCACCCAACGTATGTGGTGAATCAAAACCCTTAAAAATATCACCGGAATCAAGTACTGAACACTTTGCAACATATGAATAAGCGTGTTCCCACTTCGTAATTCGGCTTGTTGTTTATATACTATACTCATTAAAAATAAAGCAGCTAATCCATATAAAAACAATGTTATTCCCATCATGATTACCGCTGAAAGCACATTGGATAGCAACGATCCTCCACGAGATAAATAATACCATTTTACAAAAGAAAAGATTCCAATAAAGATCACTTCCAATACAAAATACATCAAGAAGTAATAAAACTCTAGTTGTCCGATAAAAATCAACAAGAGAGGAAGGGCATTAAAAAGGATAATTTCCCAAAATGAAGCCGTTTTAATTATTTTCCCAATATTCATACAGCATTTCTTTATTCATCCCCCAAAACAAAGTACTTATTAATTCCTATGATATCATCCGGCCTTCCGAATAAATATAGAATGTCATCTTGTTTCACTATGATTTCCGGATCCACTTCCATGATATATTCATCCCCTCTTTTGATCGCTAAAACAGTAACTCCGTGATTGCTTCGGATTCCCGATTCTCTAATTGGTTTTCCTACAATACTGTTTTTCCCTTGTCGAACAGGAAGCGTCGCTATTTCCATATCCGGAATATGAAGCATGCCAGTACCAAAACCGTTATCTGTGGCTGTCAGGGACGTGCTTCTAAAAGCCTCATAGTTGCGAGAACGAATGTCATTAATGAATGCTCCTATTTCATTTGAAGGAATCAAATACTTTTTCATCACGCGGGTAAAAATCTGTATGGATGTTTCAAACTCTTCAGGTATTACTTCATCTGCCCCCAAATTTATTATGCCTTCTACTTCTTTTATATAGCGTGTTCGAACAATGATATATGCTGTTTCTGTGAATTGTCGCACTATGCGTACAATGTTTCGGGTAGCATCATGGGCAGATATCGCCACAACCACTACCCGCGCTTCCTGAACGTGGACGTGTTTTAAAATAAGGTCATTGCTTGCATCTCCATAAATAATCGGTTCCTCTCTCTTTTTTGCTTTTCTGATCGCCTCCGGATCCAACTCAATGATGACATAAGGAATATCGGCTTTTCTTGCAGCCCGGGCAACATTTTGGCCATTGAGCCCATATCCAATAATTATCACATGATCGCGATAAGTTCTGACGGCATCTTTTTCTTCTCCCAGCTCTGCTTTTGCTCTGCTTGTTAACTTATCACGTACAGCTTTTGGCATAGGCGTTCTCAATAAAAAATTGGAAATGGCCGGTGAAAAGTTGATGATAAATGGCGTGGCTCCCATTGAAATAATAGAAATCGCTAAAAAATACTGATAAACACTCTCTGAAAGCAACTCATTTTTCATTCCAACCGTTGAAAGTAAAAAGGCAAATTCTCCTACCTGAAAAATAGCGAGCGCTGTTAGCATACTTGTTCTGGGTGGATACTTCAACAAGAGTACGGTAAAGAAAATGATGAGCAATTTGATGATGACAACACCGGCCGCTAAGAGGTGAATGTACCAGATGTTTTCAATAAAAAAAGAGAGATTCAATAACATCCCCACTGAGACAAAGAAGAAACTGATAAAGATCTCTCTAAAGGGTAAGATGTTAGCGGTAGCCTGATGGCTATATTCCGATTCAGAGATAATCAATCCGGCAAAGAAAGCCCCCAATGCCAGGGAAAGCCCTACCGAAGATGTCATCCAGGCGGTGGCAAAGCACAGCACAATAATGGTCAGAATAAAAAGTTCTCTGCTTCTGGTTTTTACGACTAATTTAAGCAGCAAGGGAACCACAAACTTGGCCAAAACAATCACTGCCACGATAATTCCAGCTACCTTTATTACCAGCCATAACAAATCTTCTCCGGGATTTTCAGACTTCCCTGCAAGCATGGGCGTGACCAACATCATTAAAACAACAATGATATCCTGAAAAATCAAGATCGCCACGGATACCCTACCGTGTGGAGAGGTCAATTCTCCTTTCTCTTGAAGCATTTTTAATACAATAGCGGTGCTACTCAAAGAAACCAAAAAACCCATGAATACGGCTTCTTGTAAGGTCAATCCCAGATAATAAGAAACTCCGGTCACCACTCCAATTGTTCCAAATACCTGAAGTCCGCCGCCCAGTAAAACGGTATTTTTGATAGAGGCGAGACCTTTTAATGAAAATTCAATTCCAATGACAAAAAGTAGAAAAATAATTCCTATTTCTGAGAGGATTTCAACTTCATGACTGACCTGAATCAAATTGAGACCGTGGGGTCCCACAATCATCCCGGTAATCAAAAAGCCCAAAATAGAAGGTAATTTGAATTTTTGGAACAACAGTACAATAATTACTGATAAACCCAGAATAATAACTATGTCCGGTAGAAGAGGAAACTCCATGCTCGTAATGAAAATTTGTGTTTCAGCCCTTTCATGACTTTAACTTACAAAGGGTCATTCAGGCAGGTTTTTCAAAGATAACACTTTGGGTGCAGAAAAAGTGCTCCCCCATCAAGAATCATAAAGAAAACAAGCTACCATTAACACTCTTAGCGACTTACTAATGCCTCCAGTTCTTCTTTGCTAATTTCTTGCAAGGCTATTTTTCCGTTTGGGCTAGAAGCATTTAGTTCAGCACACAATAACAGTTTTCCACTTACGCCCACAAAATAGTATTGTCCATTGCTCAGTTTGATTTTGAATTGGTTATTGTTCCGCGGCACATAAGTTAATACCGCATTATCTGCAGGGTGGCAAAGTGCACTATAGTGAAAATCTACCGGACTGTCATCAAAAGTAAAGTTCACCGCTTTTTCAGCAACTATTGGTTGTGTATAAAAGCGGTCACAATTGTACAGCCCCAGCTGATTGACAGAAAATGTACGGGTCACTTCGGTAGTCAATAATATGGATTTCTCATACTCTGCCTGAAAAACACTGTCGCGAAATTGTTCTTCTTTGAACTGTCTTTCCATACGTGCTGTCAATGAATCCATAGATAATTTCTCTGCTTTTATCTTCTCGCTTTCTTCTAAAATCACCTTTGCCTGTAGTCGCATTTTATCTCTAAACAGAGCCATTGCTTCTTTATAATTTTCTTTTGGAACCAGTGGATTTGTAAGGAGCACCTCCTGGTATTGCTTCCCGTCTTTTACCCCACTAAATCTAACGATAAACACATCCGGCTGCCCGGTTTCCAGCACATTCATATCGTACCAAAACACTTCCTCATTAGCGTGTTTGGGTTGTTGACCTGGCAGTAAATAAAATTTACTCTTGTGCCAAACTTTGTACCTTTTGCGTTTTTCGTGATTATCAATATTCACATTGAGAATCCGGTTGGAATCTACCTCATCAGGGTTGATCGGCGGCTGAGGCAAGGGCTGTGGATTTACCGCCAACTTGTTTTCCCGCTCTTCCCACTGTCCTTTTTGTTTGTTAAAGTAGTACAGGTTATAATCCCCCTCTTTCGCACGGTTTCTAAGTCCAATGTCTATTTTTTTATCTGCCGCTATGCGCAGTTGCTCTCCTTGACTTTTTGCATCCACCTCACACATGCCTGCAGACTGAAAAGTCATGGTGTCTTCCCCTTCCATACAATTCATAGGAATCCCCGACAAAAAGATATCCGCAACATTTTGATACTCTTTAAAGGTGATCTCTGCTTCTGCCACAGGTTTTCCTGAAGCCGTCTCAAAACAATTTTGCGGAATCTGAATGAACGATCCATGTGCAGAAATCAAAATGGTGTCTTTTGAATTATCAATGGTGAAGACCTCTGCTTCTTTTGTCAGCGCATCAATTGGTGGTGCAATTTCAAAGAAGGGTTGAGCTGCTACTTCTTCTGTATCAGTTTCTGTTGATGGCTCGGAACAGGCTGTTCCCAGTAGCAGTAATGCGGTATAAAAAAAGATGTTTTTCATAGGTCGGTATTTTACTTTCACAATGTGTTTCGCAAAAGTGGTTGTACTTATGAAATGCGACTTTTTGTGAAAAGTAACAGCCCTTATATCTCAAACACCTCATTCAGTCTTGGTATTTCCACATTCCAACCCAATTCTGTTTCGATTTTTACTCTAAATGCGTTGGTTTGGTGGGGTTCTCCATGATTGAGAAAGACTGTGTTGGGTTCTTCTTTGATGGCTTTCATCCAACGAATCATTTCTTCTCTATCCGCATGGGCAGACATGGATGAGATTGATTTAATTTCACATTTCATCTCTTTGTACTCTCCAAAAAACTTAATGAGGCGCGTACCTTGTACCAAATCCCTGCCCCTTGTTCCAACAGCCTGAAATCCCACAAACAACAATGTGTTATTTGGGTTGCCACCATGGTTATTGAGGTAATGTAGCATTCTGCCTCCCTCCAGCATTCCGCTTCCCGCCAACACAATCTTTGCTTTTTTATCTGCCACTACGGCGCGGGATTCTTGATAATCCAGGATGTATTTTACAGATGAAAACATTTGGTCAGTAACCGTTTTGGGTAAGTCTTGTATTTCAGGATATTTGTCAAAAACATTAGTCGATTTTATGCCCATGGGGGAATCTAGATAGACCGGGATATTGGGAAGTTTTCCTTCTTCTTTGAGCAGGTAGATCAGGTATATTAATTCCTGTGTCCTTTCTACTGCAAAAGAAGGAATCATCAATATTCCCCCACGATTATACGTAGTTGTAATGATCTCCTCCAAGGCCGATTTGACATCCTCTACCTTGTGAGTTCTATCGCCATAAGTGGATTCAATAATTAAATAGTTGGCCTCCGTAATTTTTGTTGGCGGATACATCAGCATAGGGTCTTCCCGTCCTATGTCACCAGTAAATACAATAGATTTGTTGTGGACTTTCATATCTACCATTGCAGCGCCCAAAATGTGTCCGGCATTTAACAATTGAAACTTTATTTCATGATCGATCAATACCCATTCACGATAATTATGCTGCTCAAACAAGGTGAAAGATTTTTTTGCCTCCTGCTGTGTGTATAAGGGCTTGCAGTGTAGGTGCCCTCCATAACTCAGCCGGTTAGCGCGCTCGGCATCTTCTTCCTGAATTTTTGCGCTATCCAATAAAATAATCTCTGTGAGTTCAGCGGTGGCCGGTGTACAATGTATGGGTCCCGAAAAACCATTTTTCACCAGCAAGGGGATGTATCCGCAATGATCCAGGTGGGCGTGGGTTAGAATAATTGCATCAATTTCAGCCGGGTTTACCGGAAGTTTGTCCCAATTTTTTTTCCGCAACGCTTTCAATCCTTGAAAAAGTCCGCAATCAATGAGTACTTTTTTTCCGTTTGCCTCCAGTAGTGTCTTTGAACCGGTAACCGTTCCCGCTCCTCCCAAAAATTGTAGTTTGATCCTTTCATTGTTAGTCATCTATCAAATATACCTTATTTATCATTGATGTCCGGGGAAATAATGACTCCCATTTCCGTCATTTTATTTCCCCATCCGCCAGCTGGCGGAAGTGAAATGGCTTGTGAGTTTAGTTTTACCTTATTACGGTGAGAGGTTGGAAACTTCAATATTCAACATTCGGCGTTCGATATTCGATATTCAAAAACATTGATGTCCGAGGAAATAATGACTCCCATTTCCGCCATTTTATTTCCCCATCCGCCAGTTGGCAGAGGGGAAAAAGATCGGCAGGGATGATTATTATTTCTAGCTTTTTAAATTTTCACCGGACAATAATGCTTATTTATGGTGAAAAAAACTGATCAATTTTAGTTGTTTTTATGATCTTTGATGCACAGCAGAACAAATAAAACCTATATTATTGTCCTGAAAAAAAGTAGACAAATGAACATAGAAATACAATACGTTGATTTTAAAAAAAGTGATGTGCTGGAAAATCAGGTACACACCAAGTTAGAAAAACTGTATAAGAAATACGACTGGATCACAAACGCAGCCGTTTTCTTGAGGGAAGTAAAACATCCTGAAGAAAAAAATTACCTCTGTGAGATTCGCTTATCGGTTCCCGGACCACAGCTTTTTGCACAAAGTCAAGAAGTTAATTTCAATGCCTCTATTAATGAAACGATTTCGGATTTAACTGTACAACTAGAGAAAAAGAAAGATAAAATGCAGGCAAAACGATAGTTGATTGCTTTTTTGCCCTTCCTATTCAACTACAGTAATCAGGGTTTTTCCGATAACAGACGAGCCACTTCCATTTTTATCCCAAACCTGAGCGGTTAAATACATTTTTTTTCCGACAAATTTTGAGGTAAATCTGTATGTGCCTCCAACATTTAAGGTGCCATTTACCGGTTTGATGATGCCGCTTTCATTAGGTGTGGCGTCCTCTATTTTCATAATTGATTCTTGCTGCTCATTGAAAATTTCCAGAGCCATTCCTATGTTGAATTTTCCCTGTATCAATTTAAACCCTGTCATACCTCCAAATCGTAACTCCAACAAGCTTGCGGGTATTTGATTGTTGGTAATGATCATGCCTGTTTGGGGCATAAAAAAGTAGGCCTCTCTCACAGTTGCAGCTCCTTTCGTTTCGGTTTGAATACTGGGGTTTGATATCACAGGCACCTTCACAGAAATATGCACCGTCTTTTTCGACGTAATATCTGCCAAATGAAGCTCCCACAAGTACTCCCCTGAATACATGGGGGCGCCAACAGTAATAGGCAGGCGGTACGTTAATGCTTCCCCCTTGGCCAATCGGTACCCGTTTCCCTGATCTGCAAATTGCCAGGGTTCATCAATCAAAGTGTCCTGATCAGATAGGCGAATGATACGTGTTTTCTTTAATACATAAGAAAGCCCTTCAAAACTGCTCATTCCTTCAATATCGTCCACAAATAAACGAACAGGGGTTCCGAAAATGATGCCTGAGGTATAGATATAATTGGGAATGTATTGAAATGAAACGTTCCCTACTTTTACTCCTTTTTCTATTATTTCAATTTTTTTGGAGAGGACCGGGATGTCCGTAAATTTATTTCTGGAATCTTCTGGATTTTCCTGCTGTCCAATCCCATAGGTTGCTAGCATTAAAAGCAGAATGGTTGCCGTTTTTCTCATACTTTGTCTTTAATCGATTTTTTCGAGATTGAAGGTAACAAAAAGAGCGCCAATTTAGCAAAAACAGCTGCGTTTTTAAAGAAAATCACCCATTTACTCCTCTTTTTCGTCCGGTGTTTTACTAAATCCTGAAAAAATCAATTGGAAAAATGAGCGGGGATATTTGTCCCGGTTTTTAAATCCGATTTTGATGTCCCTGCCATCTGAAGGGATGTAATTGGTTCTGAAGAGGTAATCCCAAATGCTTAGTGAAATTCCATAATTAACCCCATATTTATGGCTCTTTGGCAACTTTTCAGCATGGTGCCAAATGTGCATTTTAGGATTGTTAAAAATGTATTTCAACGGACCGTAAGACCATCCGATATTGGCGTGGTTAAGATGTCCGATTGCAATGGCAAAATAATACACGATAAAGGCCTGTTCAGGCGCAAATCCACCCAAAACCATTACCCCTATATATTTTGCCGGCTCGTACACCACATGCTCCATCCAGTGAAAACGCAAATGTGCCGCAAACCCCATTTCTTCAACCGAGTGATGCACTTTGTGAAATCGCCATAAAAAAGGCACTCTATGCAATAAAACATGCACGCCCCATTGAATAAAATCCAACAGTAAAAAGAAAATAAGCAATTGTAACCACTGTGGTTGCGACGAAAGATCTATTAATGCCAGGTCATTCAAATTACCCCCCAAAAGATCATCCAGACCCTTACTCACCACTTTTGAAAAGGCAATAAAGATGATAAGTTTAAACAGGTAAAAATTGAAAAACATGAAAAAAGCATCCAACCAAAAATCTTTTCTAAAAATGGGTTGTTTTTTTCGCCAGGGGAAGATTATTTCTAGCAACCACACCACCAATGACAATCCCACCAGCATCCAAAAATAGTTGATGTACCAGGGATCTGCCTGAAAGGTGATCTCTTTCCAGACATACCCTCCAAAATCGCTAAAAGCATTTACAAACGTTTCTGTATAGGTTGCCATAATGAATTGCTCAAGGCTTTTTTAATCTTTCCAAAGATAAAACATCAGAACGGTTATATTTGTAACACACATTACACAATTGAGTTTTATGATCGGAAAATTACAAGAACAACTACAAAAAGAGCTGGCTGAAATCAAAAAAGCAGGTTTGTATAAAGAGGAACGTATTATCACCACTCCGCAGGGGGCTGAAGTGAAAGTAGCTTCGGGGGATAATGTCGTTATCATGTGCGCCAACAATTATTTGGGATTATCCTCCCATCCAAAAGTGATTGAAGGGGCGAAAAAAACGTTGGAATCTCACGGTTATGGCATGTCTTCGGTTCGCTTTATTTGTGGTACGCAGGACATTCACAAAACCCTTGAAAAGAAAATCGCAAATTTTTTAGGGATGGAAGATTCTATTCTGTACGCAGCTGCTTTTGATGCCAACGGAGGCGTTTTTGAGCCTTTATTTGGGCAGGAAGATGCGATTATTTCGGATGAACTGAATCACGCTTCTATTATTGATGGTGTTCGCTTGTGTAAGGCGGCAAGATATCGTTACAAGAATTCGGATATGTCCGATTTGGAAGAGCAACTGAAGGCAGCGCAGGTGCACCGTAACCGAATCATTGTGACGGATGGTGTTTTCTCTATGGACGGCTACATTGCCAAACTGGATCAGATTTGCGATTTGGCTGAAAAATATGATGCGCTGGTAATGGTAGATGATTGTCATGCCACCGGATTTATCGGAAAAACCGGAAGAGGCTCTCACGAATACAACAATGTGATGGGCAGGGTAGATATTATTACCGGAACATTAGGAAAAGCTTTGGGCGGAGCCATGGGTGGATTCACTGCGGCCAAAAAAGAAGTCGTGGATATGCTGAGACAGCGTTCTCGTCCCTATTTGTTTTCTAATTCACTGACACCGGCAATTGTCGGTGCTTCTATTGCTGTGATCGACCTCTTGAGTGAAACCACAGAATTGCGCGATCGCCTGGAAGAGAATACCTCCTATTTTAAAGCGGGAATTAAAGCTGCCGGTTTAGAGATCAGGGAAGGAGATTCGCCAATCGTTCCGGTGATGTTGTATGATGCGCCACTGGCTCAAAAATTTGCCAACCGTTTATTGGAAGAGGGCATTTATGCAATCGGTTTCTTTTATCCGGTGGTTCCTAAAGATTTGGCAAGAATCCGGGTGCAAATTTCTGCGGCACACACAAAAGCGCATTTAGACAAAGCCATTGCTGCTTTTGAAAAAGTAGGTAAAGAACTGGGAGCGATCAAATAAGAACTTATTTTTTACTATCTTGAGCTGCATTCAAACGATCGAACTCGGTTCAAATGGGTAATAAAGTAATCCTTACGGCAGATGATTACGGCATCTGCAACCGCATTGACAACGGCATTATTAAGGCTGTTAAAGTTGGCAGAATTACGGCCGTATCTGCTGTTGTAACACACGAAACCTCAGCCGAACGCATCAGGCGACTACTGGCACTACAAAAGGAAGAAGCCCAAAAAGGCAATCATTTTGGAATCGGCTTGCATGTATCCATTACTTCAGGAACTCCCCTTTACAAAGTAAGGGGCAAAAGATCTTCGCTTGCAGATCCGAAAAAGAGTCAACACCTATTTAGAGATGCAGATTTTTATGAATTTAATGAGGTAGAGTCCCATCATTTGCGTGAAGAAATTAGTGCCCAAATGGATGCCCTGGCTCAAATCATTGGCGAAGAAAATATTGATCACATTACCAATCACGAAGGGCTTGTTTACTTTGATAAACGCTTTTTTAATGAATATTCACTGGTGGCTGCAGCTCGTGAAGTGCCCATGCGCAGCCCCATGACCTGGTATCGAAAGTTTAAAAAAGTAGGGGATGTACCCGATTTTGACGACAATCCCATTGGCAATCCCATTATGCGCTTAGGGCTTTCAAATGGTGCCTGGCGGAAACTTGCACAAATGTCTTACGGCAATGTACTCAAACGCATGAACATTTGTGAGGAGCTTGGGATTTCCTATCCGGATGTGTTGTGTGAATATATTTACGGGCAGTGTAAAGAAATCGAACAAGGGGAAAAAGTGATTGACCACGCACTGAACAAATTTCATCTTTCAGATAATCGAAACAACCTGGAATTAGCAGATCGTCTGACCATGACTAATGCCAAAAAATCCGATTATCACCTACTCAACGAACGCTATCAACGGCAAATCAATCGAAAAGAATTTGTAATGGAATTGATGTTTCACCTGGCGGATGACGGCGATAACGTAAAGGAATTAGAAGGCTTGGAAAATCATGGTAAGGAAGGTCCTCATGGCGTCAACACGGAATATTATAGTATTCGAGACAATGAGTTGAAAGTCCTCACTGAAATGGACTTGCCCCTCTATGCCGATAGCAACCAAATTGACTACGTCCCTTTTAAATCAATCTAATGGAAAGCAGCATGGATTACTTCATACAAATCACCTTTGTCTTGCTTGTTTTAAGCATGATCGCGGAGAAAGTGACTAATTTTATCAAATTAAACTATCCGGATAACCCCATTAAAGCGTTTTTTAACCGTGAACCAAAACTCGGTAAAAATGCAACCATTGAAGATTTCGAAAGCCTAAAAGAGACAAAACGTCAACGAGAAGTACAGACACTGGCAATTTTAATTAGTCTGACACTGGCATTTGGTTGCAGGGCCAATTTGTTCAAGATCTATGACCCGACTTTTGAGTTAGGTTGGATTAACATAAATTGGAGCACATATAGCATTCGGGATGGAGTTTCTGATTTCTTTGGATGCGGATTAAGTGGGATTTTCTTGAGCCTTGGGTCCAAATTTTTCCACGATTTACTGGGCTTGTTGATGGAGTCTAAAAATCTCAAACGAAAGTTGAAAAACAGGGAAGCGGTAAGTGATCTAAGAAGCATAGATGAGGTTGATCAATACATAGCAAAGTTAGAGCCCGCAATCGTTGAGCAGCAGCTGGGCGAAAAAATAAAAAAAATGCCTGCCGTTAAAAGTTGGGAATATTCTGAACTGGATAATACCGTAGATATCTATCTGGGTGATATTTCTGAAGAGGAACGAAAGCAGTTGGAGCGATTTGTAGAAGTACAACTCAGTGACCGGAAGATGAAGGGGGTTGAGGTGAATTATATTTACTTATAATTATTTCGGTAACGGTCTTAAAACTATGTTTTACCAGTTAGCGCGGATTTGTCCCTAACTTTAGCTAAAAACAGCTCGATTAAAAGTATGAAGAATTGGATATTATTTATTGTTATTCTAATGTCAGTAAACACCCTTGCTCAAAATGAGTATTGTGACTTTAAAGAAGAATGTGTGTGTGACTCTATAAGAGATGTCTCGTACTCAGTCCAGCATTCCGACGTCATTATTCACGCTATGGTTATTAAAATTGATACTGTTTCAATTGAACAAACCATAACGCATGAATCGATCTTACAGATCAAAAATGACACACTTTCAAAATCTGATTGTGCCAAAAAAGTATTGGAAAACAAGAAAGTAATTAAAGTTAAAGTTAGAGTATTAGCGATTTTTAAAGGCAAAATAAAGGCAAAGGAAATTTTTATACAGACTCCTTTAGGTCAGAAATCTTGTGAATACAGTAACTTTAAATTAAATCAAGAATTCATAATCTATGGAACTCAAAATGAAACTGCAGATATTTACTTTTTGTGGACTTTTGATCTAGACTATTTTAAACTAAAGCCTAAATATTCAATTTGGACCAATAAATGCAAAAGAACAATGTTAGTTCAAGAAAGTGAAATCAACAAATTAAGAGAATTAAAAAAATAACTTCGTTAAAGGCACGAACTCTTTTTTTTGAAAATTTAGTTGCCGAAATTGATGGTTAACAATTTGGTGTGGAGGAAAAGGGCTCTTTGGATTCAAAATATCCTGAAAACTTTTGGGGTTGTTCGGATGGTAGATGTTTTTTGTGTGACTTCTCTGCTGAAGCTTCGGCGTAAGCAGGCAAAGTCACTACACATTAAATTTTATTCTTTTGCCGCGCACATTTTCTTTTTTTATCGCGACACTTTGTCGCGATTATTAATTCTTGTTATTGCGTTGATTTATTGCGACACTTTGTCGTGATTATTGTCGCGATACTACATAATGAGTAGACGGTCCGGAGCCTTTACGCTCAATTAAGCCTAATTCTACCATCTTTTTTATATGACGCTCAGCTTTCTTTTTGTCATACCCAAAATGTTCTTCATATTCTTTTCGTGTGACTTTATCCTTAGATCTCACAAAGTCATAATCCAAAAGTTCTTCGTTATTTAAGTCTTTAGTTTCCGAAATTGTATCTGAAATTGCTTCAACGGTTCTAGGAAATGTTACGACTATAGTTTCATTCTCAAAGTCTATTATTGGAATTGGTAAATCATGGTTTTCACGCATAGAAAGATAAGTATCAATTCCTAAAGCAGATTCTTCCATTAATTCCATCTCATTAAAAACAAATGCTAATTTCTTGTTCCTGCTGTAGGAATTTGCTGTGAAATTCTTCATTGCTTCAATAGTAACTGGAAATAATGGTCCGCCTGGGCTTTTGACAATTATTTTATCCTCAAATATTTCAAGCGAAATTTTTGCGCCATCCATAGAATAATCACGGTGAATCAAAGCATTAATAATTGCTTCTCTTACTACTTCAGGTGGAAAATTAAACACTTTTCTAGCGCGAAATGTAGCAACTCCAAAGTGCTTCTTATCCGCCAGTTGACGGATAATTTTAACCAGCCGCACATTGGCACATCCCGAAAAAAATCGGGAAGAGCCAATTTTTCCCACGCACCAAATAATTATGTTTCATATCATTTTAGTCAGGTTATAGCTGACTTTTTTGATAGGAAAGCAAATTTTGTGTCTAAAAAGAGTGAAAGTTATAAGTATATTATAAAAAGAAAGTATTCTTCAAAGTTGAAAAAGCTGACAAATTACTGTCAACAGTTGAACAGGTTGCCAATGATGAAAACATTCTGGCGTTCCATCACTGCGGAACGCCAACCCACTTTGCGGCGGCATCTAAAAATGCCTAACTTTACCCAACCCTCACCCAAAACAACCGCAAATCATACGACAGCAGCACCTACATTCATTATCCTAAAAGATTCAGGTAGAAACAAATTAGTCTTATCTTAAGCGCTCTAACGATAAACCAAAACAGATGAAATACACGATACACGGCAAGTCAAATAGTGATGGTAGCGCTGAGTTAAGAGCAAAAGGCAGTAAGTATGCCTTTGGTATAAAAGCCGAGCAAGCAGATTTGGCCGGGCCTGCGGAACTTTTGTTAAGCGCTTTTGCGGCTTGCTGTTTGAAAAACGTCGAGCGGTTTGCTTCCATATTGAAGTACACTTATGAAGAAGCCGAGATTGAAGTAAGCGGAACAAGACAGGAAAAACCGCCCATGTTCACAAAGATCAATTTTACCTTACATATTAAAAGTACGGACCCAAATCTCAATCCGGATCTCTTATTTAAAAACATACAGAAATTTGGAACAATCTATAACACGCTTAACGCAGTCTGTGAAATAAACGGACAGCTGAAACTCAATGATCAGTAGCTTTAAGAGAAATAAGATAGACAAAGATGATAACGAAATGGCGCCGTATTGATTTAGTTTTATTTCTATTTTTTCTCTTGTTTTATGGGTGTTCAAAACCCGGAAAGAACGAGGTACTCATTGAAGCTGAAAATTTACCTCAATTAGAAGGTGATTTTGTTTATGAAGGATGGCTTATTGATGGTAATGATACGATATCAACCGGAACATTTACAGTTCAAGAGAATGGAGATCTTTCAGAAAAAATCTTTAAAACAAATGGAGATAAATTAAAGGAGGCGAATGCTTTTGCTATATCCATTGAACAAAAAAATAACAATGACCCGTCTCCCGGAAAATCAATTGTATTGGCGGGTGAATTTGATCAGGAAGTGGCTACACTTTCTACGAATCATTCATTGAGTTTGAACACGAATTTTTCAACCGCATCCGGAACCTATATTTTGGCTACTGTAACAGATGCAATTGGCACGACCCATGAATACAGCGGCGTTTGGTGGGTTCAGGATATAACAGCATCAGAACCGGGACTAACGTTACCTACATTACCAACAGGATGGATTTATGAAGGCTGGGTGATGATCAATGAAACCTATGTTTCTACCGGACGATTCAATAACCCAAACGCAGCCGATTTGTCTTCTCTTTATGGCGATACCCAAAACCCTTCACTCAACTACCCGGGAGAAGACCTGCTGTTTAACGCTCCTAATAATGTAACGTTTCCCATTAATCTGAAAGAGGATAAAATTGTGATTTCCATAGAGCCTGATCAGCAATCAAACAGTGTCCCTTATCTTGAAATACTTACTGCTGCTGTACCCTCCACAGCAGATTATAACGCACCGTATTCAATGATAAATGTATCTTCAGATTTTCCGACAGCTGTAATCACGAGGAAGGAATAGTTAGTTGTTTGCTCCAATAACTATCACACAAGCCTTGTCAGCGTAATTTGAAGACAACCACTCCTCCCAATTTTTATCGGGAGAATGGCCGGCACTATTTAAAAATCTTGATGTAATCCGTGAACCAATATTGTTTGCTTCTTTGGCTACCGGTAAATTCTTTCAATATGGATAGTTTTTCAAGTTCAGCAATAAGTTTGTAGGCTGAGGGCATAGAAATATCGGCAACTTCACTTACTGTACTTGCATCAATTAATGGCCTTTGATAAAGATAAGAGACGACAGAGCGGGCATTTTTAGTTCGGCTTCCTAACTTTTGCAATTTTTCATCCACATCTTTTTGCAACTTCAGTATTTGATCAAAAGTTTCAATACTATTTCTTGCTGTTTCTGTGACGCCAACAAGAAAGAACTTAAACCACTGACTGATATTGTTTTCGGTTCTAACCTTCATAAGGTTGTCATAGTAAAGGCTTCGATTTTTTTCAAAGAAATCTGATAAATACAGAACAGGCTTTTTTAATATTCCTTTTTCGACCAAATAAAGTGTGATCATCAGCCTTCCAACCCTCCCATTTCCGTCAAGGAAAGGGTGAATTGTTTCAAACTGATAATGTATTAAAGCAATTTTAAGTAGATCCGGAAAAGGATACTCCCGGTTGTGGGCAAACTTCTCTAAGTCTGCCATGAGGTCAGAGATCTCAGTATGCACAGGTGGAATAAAAACTGCGTCCGCAATAGTTGCACCGCCTATCCAGTTTTGGCTGGTTCTAAATTTGCCGGGAGTTTTACGATTACCTCTAACGCCCTGAAGTAAAATTTTATGTGTTTGCTTTATCAAACGCGAAGAAAAAGGCAGCTCATCCAATTTTTTAATGGCAGTGTTTAAAGCTTCAATGTAATTTTGCACTTCTTCCCAATCATCCCTTTTTTCTTCTGAAATCTCAGATTTATCCTGAAGGGCTTCTTCAATATTCGTTTTTGTCCCTTCAATTTTACTTGACTGAGTGGCTTCTTTAAGTACGTGCATACTGATGAATAAATCAATGTTTGGCACATATTCTGAATACATGTCTAATCTCCCCAGTTGCCTGTCAGCTTTACTAAGTAGTGAGATTATATCAACGTCCTCAACTGTCCACTTCCGATTTACTTTTTCAGGCTGAAAACTCGTAAAAGTGCCTTGATTTATATTTACACCAGACTTAAAATTCTTCATAATTTCTTAAACAAAGATACCTCTTATTTAAGAAATACGCAAAAAACTTAAATAACAACGATTCTTATTTAAGAAAAAGACGTAAAACTTAAATAACGACCATCCTTATTTAAGAAAACCACAAAAAACTTAAATAAGAAACCATTCTGTTTCAGATTACTCCTGCTTGCTTCTCAAATTTTTTCTTCACAGATTAAGAAGTTTTTCAGCATGGCTTTTTTAGCTTGATTGTTGGCTTTCATTTGCTTTTCACATCTAAATAAGCCGTAAAGTATTAATAATTCTTTATTTTTCATTGGTGTCCGGGGAAATAAACTGAAACTTCCGATAAGTCAATACAGACAGGTGCTTCAGAAGTTTTATTTTTCAATAAGGGTCCTTTCAGAATTGACTAAATTTGGAAATAATGGTCGTCATTATCCGCCATTTCTTTTCCCCGCCCTAAAGGGAGAGAAATGGCTTGGTCTTAGTACTACCATGCGATCCCACCCTTCAGGGCGGGGAAAAGGATCGCCGGAGATGGTTATTATTTCTGGTCCCTAAATTTTTACCGGACAATAATGTTTATTTTTCATTTTTTTAAATTCACAAGGATTTTACCGTTCAAAAAATATATCCCTGAGCTAGTTCTTTTAACGGCTTTTGTTGCCATTCAACTGGCAAGAATTGATGCAGACTTATGGAATGACGAAATCTATTCTATTGTGCATTTTGAACTCGTTGATTTTAGCACAACGCTGACGGATTATCACGTTCCCAACAATCATATTTTCTTTAATCTGGTTAATAATGTTTACCTGAAAGCCATTGGTGTTGCATCTCTTTATGAACTGTTGCAATCCCCGTGGATCATCCGCGTTTTGCCTTTCGTATATTCACTTGTCACACTCATTTTTGTTTATTTGCTTGGCAAGAAAATAGCTGACAGAAAAGCCGGATTGTTGGCAGCAATCGTGTTGATGACAAGCATTCCGTATTTCTATTTTTCGCTTCAAATCAGGGGATATGGCATGAGCATGATGCTTTTGACACTGCTGGTTTATTCATGTATTTTATTTGAAGAATCCAAACAGAAAAAACAACTGATTTTAATTGCTGTTTATACTGCACTGTTGTTTTACTGCGTTCCTTCAAACCTCTACTTTATACTGGGTTTTTTGTTTTTCTATGGAGTCAAAACGATCTTTTCAAAACCGACTTCAGCAGGTCATTTTTTTAAGCAATATTCTTCTCTTGTAGTCTATAGTTTATTGATCGGAATTTCAGTATCGCTGCTCTTTTACATGAATGTATTTGAAGAGGTATTTATGAACAAATACGTGAAAGCCGGGGAATGTTTTCAGTTTTCTAAACTGAAGCATAATTTCTACTATTTCGCCGCTGCTTTGCTTTCCAAACGAATTGTTTTATTGCTGTTGATTTTGGTTGGATTAATTGTGGTGCTCAAAAAGAAACAAAAAACAAACCATTCAGTTTTACTGCTTTTATCGATTGGATTGATTCCTTTTTTAGCTGTTTTTGTTCGGGGAGATGCTGCTCCTTTAAGAATTTATACCGTAGCAATTCCTGTTTTTTCAATCTTGATAGGTGTGGGCTTATATGCGTTTTGGGATGCGCTGAAATCTAAATTTCCCTTCAATTTGTATTTGCTCTTAATCGGATTATACTGCCTGATCACTTTTAGGATTGAGATCTCAAATGTTCAGCAAAAAATTTATGGCGATATTGTAAATAGTAAACGTTCACAAAGTCTCTATCATCAATATTATTCTGCTCATTTTTCACCTTATGCAGTTATCGGTGATTTTGCTGAGAATCATTATACGGGAGATCCTTTGGTCATTCTCGGAGGTGAAGGACATTGTGTTCCGTATTATTTAGATGCTTTTGACATTGCTTTTTACCAAAAGGATGCGTTTCATTTGGTGAAGGATAAATTTGATAACTTTTATGTGATCACTAATCATCCTTACAGCTTGAGGGATTATCAAAAACAGTATAAGATTGAGTTTTTAGGAAATAAACTGACTTACCACAATCTGTTTCGTTTGAAAAAACGGTTGTATTAATCCTTCTGGAAGTTGTACTCTTCTATGCTGCCATTGGCAGTGATCTGTATCTTATACAAACCGGCAGGATAATAGGTGAAATCAAGCAAAAATGAGTCGTCAGTCTTATTCTCACTCCACACCATAAGCTCATCAGCAAATACGTTCACAGTAACAGCCGTAGCGTTCTCAACATCAATAGAAAGTATGTTTTTTGACGGATGCCGGGCAATATCAATATGCCTTACAGGATTAGCCGATAACAAAGTTGGAAGGAGCAGTAAAATCAGAATTAAGAATCGCATAATGAATGGTTTGTTGTTAACAGCTATACGGGATGAACGAAGAAATGTTTCTCACTCCTTACTTACATGGGATAATTCAAAATGACTTGAAAGGCGCATAGACCCCGACTAAATGGACAGCCAATAATTAACCCGGACTTTTAAAGTTGGGGAGCAGGCGCTGAGAATTTGACTCCGGTCAAAAATCGAACATCAGATGAAATAATCCGGCAGTGAAGAGACTGCGAGAAATATGTGAATTATTAATTCGAATAACAGATAGCTAAAGTTTTCCCATTCTGAACGGTTTAGGCTTTTGGCACATGATTTGTTAAATTCTTGTTAATTTTTTAATAAAACAGAATCCCCAAATGAAAAAGTCACTTCTTATTTTGCTGAGCTTAATTAGCTGTCAGTTCATTTATTCACAAAGCTACTTTCTTAAAAATTATAAAGCACCTGATTTTAAATTTAGGCTGCTCAGCACTCAGTTAGGAGGTAAGGGTTTCGGAATAGGTGCCAGTGAATCTTACAGTAGTCAATTATCAAGCGGATTGAACTTTTATCAGATCTCTAACAACAAGAAGTATCAGGGTACTTACAGAGCTAACTACAATCTGTCTTTCTCGCACAGAAAAGACACGATTAACGGTCAAACAGCAGTCATGAATAATTCTCTTGCTAATATCACCAGCAACCGATTCTATTTGAGAGAGCTTTTGTTTGTTGGTGTTCACGACTTTTCACATATTGCTTTACAGAATTCAGGACAATCAGATCAGTACGCTTCAAATAGCTTAGCAATTTTCCTGAATCCTGTAGTCTCTGTTGGATATGGAAGAGTTGAATATGTACGATTTGCACGAAGAGCCATGGATATCGATAGAATGTTCCGAAAAAGAGACATAAGTCAAAGTCCTATGTCGGAAGAAATGTTGAGAGGTGTAGCCGACAAAATCACAGAAATCAGCAACAAACGTTATTTTGACAGACGCCTTGGATACATTGACCAGTTGGAGTTACTGGACGCTTACTTACAGGAAATAGGTTACGACTCAGATAGAGATATTCGTTACTTCAGTCAACTAATGGATTCTTATTTATTTGCTAATCAAATGTTCAGGAGAAGCGGCTTCCGGATGGAAGCGGGTGTGTATAACGGCTTGAGTTTTGGATATCAGTCCAATGGGCCGGTCACCTTTTCAGAATTCACCAGGAACAGGACTTTCGGTTTTTTAGATATGACCTATAACCTTCCGGTAAATTACGCCTTGCAGTCCGATATTCACGTATCAGTTCTTGGTGGATTAAATGCTAACTTACTTGCAGATACCAAAAGGTATCCGATATGGTTTGATGCCGAATATACTCTGGGCTGGTTCCCAAACACACGAACAGAATGGTATAATTCCGCATCTGCAGGTGTTTATAATGAGGACAATGCGTTTGGGTACAAGCTTGGAGTACGCAGTGATCTCTATTACTACTTTACACCAAGGTTTCGATTAAAAGCCAGTGCTTCCATGAGGTATGGATATTATTATTCACAAAGTGGATTCTTCATATTAGGCATCAGTAATTCGAGCTACATAGGACCGGGCATCAGCTATAACTTTGAATTTGGATTTAGTTATGCTATTTTCTAGCGATTGGCTCTTTAAATTTAGCCCCGGCTTTGGACTATGGAATTTTTAGATTCAAGGCAAAAATCTAAAGAGCACGGATATGAATAATGGATGATTAAAAAATACGTCACTACAAAACAAATCCAATTTAAATGATGATAAGCGGCTTTTGGCTGTGTATTTCAATGACAAAAACTGGAAATGCAGCTGTATAAAAGAACTTTAGGCGGCCACCGTTCTTTTTACTCCATCAAAGACCGGTATTTCGCATCCAGTTCTTCAAAAGCAACCTCTTTTTTGATAAGATCCCCCGACTTATTATAGACGGAATAGGTATAAGATTCTACCATTTGATCTGCCGATAATACCGGTTTTTGAATAATGAAAACTTCGTCAAATAGATGCACCCACTGCGCTTCATTCTCAACAAACCACTCATTGTTCAAGACATTGTAAACGCCACTTTTATACTCCCCCGCCGTCTTTTCACTGGATACTAAATTTCCTTCTAAATCCAGAGAATCCATTCCAAACATATCTATAAAAGGAGCACCCGGATCCTCAGCAATGTGTTTGTTAATAAAAATGAGAGAGTCGTTGATTTTACCGCACGAAAACTTAAGTTTTTGTTCATTATCCAAAACAGTTTTCCCTAATTCTTTTGTTTGGTTGCCTTGCTTTAGCAAAAACACATGCGCAAGTAATAAACCTGCCGAGTCAGTTTCCGGTTGATTCAGTAAAAAATTATCTCCACTCAGCCACTCAACAGCTACATATTCAGGTTTAATTACCCACTGTTTTGTTTTGTAATTATAAACGCCGCTTTGATAATATCCGGGATCAGGTGGGTAGTAAACAACATTACCATCTGCATCAATCGAATCCTCATACCACAACAAACTCATCACCGGATACAATGCGTCATATTCTAACTTATTATCCTTAAAGTAAAGCAACTCCTTATTAAGAACAGCATATTTAAACTCCGTGCGTTCTTCTTTTTCTGAAACGATATCTAAAAAGGAAAGCTGTATCGGTTCGGTGCTTGTTACAGAATCCCGGCTTAACGTATGAATAATATCGGTATTCTCAAATCTATGCGCTATGCAGCGATAAATTGTTGATTGGCTTGAATCCGCTACCTTAACCTCAAAGAGGATGCCTTGTTGATTTTTATGCTCATCTACTTCTGACATATATTCATTTCTGACAACAGGGCGGTTCAGTTGCACAGTAGTTCCCGCAACTAATGGAAGTTCAATAACCGGATCAGCAAATGGTAAATCAATCATATTGTAAGCCGTAATTATTGCTTTTCCCTCATCCAAAACCACTGAAGCCGACTCCCGCGGGCTGTATTTTACGAAATCTGCCGGCTCTGCCATTACAGTAGAGTTCATCAAACTAATTTGTGCAACCCCATTCTTTCCGTCCCTTTGAAAATAAACGAACTCATCACTGTTTGGGTCAATATTTTGAACTTCTTCTACCTTACCCCCCGGAATCAAATATTTCCTGTTTTTATCTTTCAGCAGCTCGTCCTTGCTTCGGTTTTTAAATTCGTACGTTCCATCTGCTTTCATAAAATCATACACTAATGAGTCCAGGTTTCGATATTTGTTCAGGACGGGTCGTTCAATTAAATAACCTCCGTTAGCATAGAGGATACGGGAGTTGAACGGCGGAATAATCCACTGATTAGATGTTGTGTTAAAAACACCTGAAGCGTAAAGGCCGGGCTCAGGAGGGTAATACACTAAGTTTCCGTCAGCATCTAATGAATCGTATCCGTCGTGGGTTAAGAGTCCTATTTCACCAGATCCGCATTCAGGCATATTTGAATTGACAATAAGCTGACCATCATCAAGAACTTCGGTTTTATAAATAGTTGGAGGACACCACTCATCAGATATAGGATCATATAATCGATAAGTCACGATATCTTCAGTAGTTTTCGGTACCGGTCTCAACAGAATAGTATCATCTACCACAATGACAGCTTCTCGTATTGAAGTAGTTTCATCCGTCCACAATTCAGCATAATTTAATTTGATGGAGGAATTAATGGTGATGTCCTGAAACAGGGTGTCCGGCGATTCTGTCTCCCAATCTTCATAGGTACTCAATACATCAAAGGTGTTATTCCCTTTTGATGCTAAGGTATAGTGCCATTTGTTATATGCGGGGGACTGAAAATAGTCCATGTTTCCTGACCGGATAACAAATCGATATTGTGGTTTTAACAACTCCTCCACCTCAAATCGTCCTTCAGTAGCTAACCAATTCAGCGTATAATTGATATCTAGCGCATATTTACCACTCAAGGGTATTTTATACATCCCAACTCCTTTTTTATTTTGATGATAGACATAAATACTGTCGTAATCATACCACACTTTTTCATCTTCAAACAGCCATAAATCTAAAGGAAAAGCAAAGCCTTGATACTTTTGATATGGAGTAGGAACGATTTCCTTTTTTTCCTTTTTGAAAAATGAATAAACGATTCCATCATCCTGAAGTTCATCATCTCCTCTTTCTGAAGGCCAATAATAACAGCCAATTATTCCTTCCCACGAATTGGTGTTTTGATAAATGGGAGGAATGTCCCACTTGCCGGTTTTTAAATTAAAATAACCACTATTAAGAATGTATTTTTCATCCCTGGGGTGGTACACCACATTTCCTTGAAAATCAATAGAGTCTTCACCCGGATACGCCCAACTCTGCATAGCAAAAATAGTATTGTCATAAGTATTGCCGTGGTAGAAGTTCAAACGGAGATGATCCCCCTCAAAATAGTAGTTTAGTCTTGAGTCAGGACGATAATTATCCTCATTTTCAAGATTACTGTCTTCAGTTGTAATGAGCACAGCTTCGTGCATCTCACCGTCCATTTCTTTTTCAAATGATGTTGCTTTGAGTTTCTTATCCCATTGACTTGCCAAAATATGACCCAACCAAAAGTTGCCGGTATCATAAGGGGTCTCTAATTGTTGAACGACTTTATCATAGTAATGATAAACATCTACCTTCTCTTCTTTGGGGTAAACATCTAACAATAATCGCGGCTCTTCAAGGTGAATGATATATCCTTTGTGTGGCTCAATAGTAAATACGCCCCGTGCATTGCTGTATAAGCCTACTTTGTTTTTCTTTTTACAAATGACATAATGGGATTCATCCTTAAAATACTCGCGTTCCCAGCCATCAGGTTGGGCAAATAGGGATAGCGGGTATAAGATTAAAAATAGCAGAAGTAACTTCATGATTTGAAAAAAATGTGTGCTTGCTAATATAAGAAATTAACCTTGGAAGAAGGTGGTGAGTTGTAACCCTCAATTTATCAATCTGGGGGCTTTCTGACACAATCTTTCTACCCGTGGTAAAGTATCCCATTCTGTGTGCTGAATTTTGGTGATGAAGCAAACTCTATAAAAGAAAAAAACACCTGAAATCATACGAATAATTAACAAAAGGCCGCAATTAGTAAAATAAGTAGATTTAAATGCCTGAAGTAGTAGCGAAAATGCTTTATTAATCCTAATTTTGCAAAGCGTAGTAAGAACCTCATAATCCAATCCTGTTATGGCTGATAAAAAAACGATTAAAAACGCTTTAATTTCTGTTTTTAATAAAGAAGGGTTAACTGATATAGTTAAAAAACTGGATGAATTAGGTGTCACGATATACTCTACCGGCGGCACACAAAAATTCATTGAAGAGCAGGGCATTGCCGTTGAAAGGGTAGAGGACTTGACTTCTTATCCTTCTATTTTAGGTGGGCGGGTAAAAACGCTTCATCCAAAAGTATTTGGGGGAATTCTCAACAGACGATCCAACGAAAGTGATCAGGAGCAAATCGCAGATTATGAAATCCCTGAGATTGATTTGGTGATTGTTGATTTGTACCCTTTTGAGGATACCGTTGCTTCAGGAGCAAAACATGAAGATATCATTGAGAAAATTGATATAGGTGGAATTTCCCTCATTCGGGCGGCGGCTAAAAATTACACGGATGTAGTGATCATCCCCTCAAAAAATGAATACGTTTCTTTTTTGGAGTTGTTAAGCCAATTTGGAGCCGAGACAACGGAGCCGCAAAGAAAGGCTTTTGCAACTGCTGCTTTTGAGGTTTCTTCACATTACGACACACAAATTTTTAACTATTTCAATCAGGCAGAGAGGGATGTGTTTAAGCAAAGCATTTCAGAAGCCAGCATATTGCGATATGGTGAAAACCCGCATCAAAAAGGTGTTTTTTATGGGGATTTGGGAGCCATATTTGACAAACTACACGGAAAAGAATTGTCCTACAACAATTTATTGGATATAGACGCGGCGGTTAATTTAATGGAAGACTTTAAAGAAGATGCGCCCACATTTGCCATCTTGAAACACAACAATGCCTGTGGATTTGCTACGCGCCCTACTCTAAAAGAAGCTTATTTAGATGCACTGGCCGGAGATCCGGTCTCAGCTTTTGGCGGTATTTTGATCGCTAACAGAAAGGTGGATAAGGAAACTGCTGCTGAAATCAATGATTTATTTTGTGAGGTGGTAATCGCTCCGGCTTATGAAGAGGAGGCATTGACCGTGCTCAAGGGAAAGAAAAATCGTGTACTTCTGGTTCAAAAAAACCTTGAGTTGCCGAAAAAACAGTTCAGAACAATTTTAAATGGGGTGCTGGAACAGGAAAAAGACCTGATCACTGATCGCGCAGCCAATTTTGAAGTAAAAACAAAAACAGCCCCTACGGCGCAAGAGATAAAAGACCTGGAGTTTGCCAATAAACTGGTAAAACACACCAAGTCCAACACCATAGTATTGGCTAAAAACGGTCAGTTACTGGCCAGTGGAACCGGGCAAACCTCTCGGGTAGATGCGCTCAGACAAGCCATTCACAAAGCCAATTCGTTTGGATTTGATTTAAAGGGAGCGGTGATGGCATCCGACGCTTTTTTCCCTTTTCCGGATTGTGTTGAAATTGCCGATAAGGCAGGCATAACTTCAGTGATTCAACCCGGTGGTTCGATCAAGGATGAATTATCGATCAATTACTGTAATGAGTATGGATTGAGTATGGTTTTTACCGGAAACCGACATTTTAAACATTGAAATTAAGGCGTTGGTCTAAAAACCAAGCAGAGATAGTAACCAAATTGACAAAAATCAGTAAAATAGTAAGAATAGACCCTTGGGGTCGGCCAAATAGTTTAAACCCGCCTGCTGAAAAAGCAGACAAGAAATAAGAAATAGATGGGATTATTTGATTTTTTATCGCAAGAAATTGCAATTGACCTGGGAACGGCAAATACCTTGATCATCATGAATGATAAGGTGGTGGTGGATGAACCCTCTATTGTAGCCAGAGATATTCAAACCGGAAAAATCGTAGCGATTGGAAGGACGGCTCAACAAATGCACGGAAAAACGCATAAATTGATTGAAACCATCCGCCCTTTGAAAGATGGTGTGATTGCAGATTTTGAATCGGCAGAACAAATGATTCGCGGAATGATTAAAATGATCAATTCAGGACGAAGAATCATAACTCCTTCTTTAAAAATGGTGATTTGTATTCCGTCAGGAATTACAGAAGTTGAGAAAAGAGCCGTTCGTGACTCTGCCGAGCACGCCGGAGCGAAAGAAGTGTATCTGATCCACGAACCCATGGCGGCGGCTATCGGTATCGGTATTGATGTGGAAGAACCCATGGGAAATATGATCATTGATATAGGAGGGGGAACTTCTGAAATTGCCGTAATTGCATTGGGTGGAATTGTTTGTGATAAATCGATTCGGGTAGCGGGAGATGATTTTACCAGTGACATTGAAGAATATATGAGACGTCAGCACAACATCCTGGTAGGGGAGAGAACGGCTGAACAAATCAAAATAAAAGTAGGCTCAGCCCTTACAGAACTGGATGAAGACATTACGCCTGAACCTTACGCAGTAAGAGGAAGAGATTTAATGACCGGGATTCCAAAAGAAATTTTAATTACCTACTCTGAAATAGCGCATGCACTGGATAAATCAGTTTCTAAAATTGAAGAAGCGATTTTGAGTGCACTGGAGATGACGCCTCCTGAATTGTCAGCTGATATTTATAAAACGGGGATTTACTTAGCCGGCGGAGGCTCCATGCTGAGAGGTTTGGATAAACGCATCTCTCTGAAGACTAAATTGCCGGTACACATTGCTGAAGATCCGTTGAGAGCGGTAGCAAGAGGGACAAGCATTGCCTTAAAGAATATCGACCGATTCCAATTCT
The DNA here is from genome assembly GCA_040880585.1 of Crocinitomicaceae bacterium. Classification (GTDB taxonomy): domain Bacteria; phylum Bacteroidota; class Bacteroidia; order Flavobacteriales_D; family Crocinitomicaceae; genus Paracrocinitomix. The sequence continues at coordinate 280,123 of JBBDID010000035.1, forward strand.
TAATGCGTTAATTGATGAACAATTTTAGAAGGAAACTTAAATGCGACGACTGCTCCAATTTTTAAAGAAATTCAGAGACTTTATTCTCTTCCTCTTTCTTCAGTTAGTTGTATTAACGCTTTTCTTCAACTCCAAAAATTATCATAAGGCTCAAATGGTCAACACATCTTCAGGTGTGGTGGGTTGGTTTGTTGAGAAAAAGCATAACATCAGCAAGCATTTTAGTTTGAGTGAAGCCAATGATAGCTTAGCGGCAGAAAATGCCGAATTGCGCAAACTGATCCCCAATAGTTACTACCAGTTACAAGGGAGGGTGTATTATGTAAATGACACCTTGTATGAGCAACAATATGAATACATTCCCGCACAAGTCATTAATTCATCTGACAATAAACGAAACAATTATTTTACCCTCAATAAAGGAAGGCTTTCCGGCATCAAAGAAGGGATGGGAGTCATTTCTAAAGACGGAATCATTGGATTTGTCATTGACGCCTCAAATCATTATGCGGTGGTAAAAACACTCTTATCTGAAAATATAAATATCTCTGCCCGATTACGTAAAAACAACGAGCATTGGTTGCTCAAGTGGGATGGAAAAGACAGGCGTCAGGTTCAGTTAACCGGAGTAACACGTGATATTGATATTGAAAAAGGAGATGTTGTGGTGAGCAGAGGAAATAATGGCATTTTTCCTGAAAATGAGATGGTGGGAAGAGTAAGTGAAATTGATCGGGTGGATGGAAAATCAACCCTGAATGTTAATGTGGAGTTATCCGTAAATTTTGGTGCAACTTATCATGTATATGTAGTTAGGAACTTTTTAAAAGATGAACAAAAAGCAGTAGAAGAAATATACTATCAGGCAGAAGATGAATAACTGGGTAAAATACATATCACTTTTTATATTGGTTGTGCTTTTTCAGGGACTTGTTGTAAATAATATGCAATTCAGTGAATACATCAATCCCATGGTGTATCCGGTTATGATTATGATGCTGCCCTTTGAGTTAAGCGTGGTCGCCACTATGGCGGTTGCTTTATTGCTGGGCTTGTCTGTAGATGCTTTTAGTGATACTTTTGGTTTACATGCTTCAGCTGCCTTGCTGATCGGTTATTTGCGGGCCGGCATTTTGCGATATATCCAACCCAAAGAGGGATATGATTCAGCACTTCAGCCCAGCATTCATGATATGAATATGCGGTGGTTCCTCCCCTACACTTCGACCCTTTTATTGGTACATCACCTTTGGTTTTTTAGTGTTGAAATTCTCAGGTTTGACCTCATGCTGCTCATTTTAGGAAAAACGTTTATTTCTTTCTTTTTCTCACTGACGTTGATCATTATCTTCCAGTATATTTTCTATAAACCCTCGAAGAAATGAAAAACACAGATAACAGAAAGTATATCATAGCCCTGTTCTTTGTGTTGGTTTCTCTTATTTTTATTGTGCGCTTATTTTATATGCAGGTGGTGGATGACAAGTGGAAAGAAAGGGCCGCTCAAATCTCTGAAAATAAAATCACAACGTATCCTGCACGCGGAATTGTATACGATCGCAATGGAAAAAAACTCATAGCTAATGAAGTGTACTATGATATCCATGTCATTCCCAATCAAACGGATAATCCCGACAGTGTTGCCTTGGCAAAATTGTTGGATATTTCCCTTGAAGAATATACAAAGCAGATGAATAAAGCCCGGGATTATTCTAAGCGAAAACCCTCTGAGCTGGCACGTCAAATCCCCCCGGATGAATTTTCCGGAATTGCACTGGAATTATACAAATATCCGGGATTTTATGAGGTGGAACGAACCCTGAGAATCTACCCGAAATCAATAGGGTCACATGTGTTGGGATACATGGCCGAAGTAGACTCTTCTGACATCAAAAAAGATGCTTATTACAAATCCGGAGATCTTATCGGGAAAAGTGGAATCGAAAGAAGCTATGAAGAAGTGCTGCGCGGAAAAAAAGGCGTAAAATATTATTTACAGGATGCAATTGGACTGGAAACGGCAAGATACGAAGAAGGAAAATACGATACGGTTGCCGTACAAGGAAAAGACATTTCTTTGACCATAGATGCTGATTTACAGGAATACGGTGAAAGACTGATGCAGAACAAACGTGGAGCCATTGTGGCCATTGAACCAAAAAGCGGTGAAATTTTAACCATGATCTCTTCTCCTTCCTATGATCCTAATATGTTGGTGGGGAGAAGGCTGGGGAAAAACTATAGCAAACTGGAGGAAGATACTTTGGTTCCCTTGTATAATCGGGCAACCAATGCACGATATAATCCGGGGTCTACCTTTAAGTTGTTAATGGCATTGATTGGTTTGCAAGAAGAAGTAATTACAGAAAACACTAGCCTCCCTTGCCGAAAAGAATTGTTAGGATGTCACAATCACCCCACGGCACGCTCTGTATCGGATGCTGTAAAAATGTCTTGCAACCCCTATTTTTATGTGGTAACCAGAAAAATCATTCAGCAGGGTAAATACAAAAGTCATTTTAAAGATGCTGCAGTAGGTTTGGACATCTGGGCCGATTACCTACACAGCTTTGGCTTAGGTGTTGGACTCCATACAGATTTTCCTTCTGTCTCTACGGGAGTTATTCCTACTACTGAGTTTTATAATAAAGAGTTCCCCACAAAAACCAATCCTTATGGTGAATATGCCTGGGCATTTAGCACCATTTATTCCAATTCAATCGGGCAGGGAGAGGTAGAATTAACACCCGTAGAATTGGCTAACGTTGCCGTTGTGATGGCAAATCGTGGCTGGTATTATTATCCCCATTTTATAAAGGAGATTCAGGATGCTGAGATACCGGAAATCTATAAAAAGAAACAACAGGCGAAAGTTTCTCCTGAAAATTTTGAGCCGGTGGTTGAGGGCATGTGGCGGGTGGTACACGAGTCGGGAGGTACTGCCAGAAGAGCAAAAGTGGACAGTTTAGACATCTGTGGTAAAACCGGAACAACAGAAAACTTCAAAACCTATGACGGCAGAAGAAGACAGTTGAAAGATCACTCTATTTTTATTGCTTTTGCTCCTAAAGATGATCCTAAAATCGCCATTTCAGTATACATTGAAAATGCCGGATTTGGAGGAACCTGGGCGGCGCCAATTGCCAGTCTGATGATAGAGAAATACATTAACGGTGAAATTTCGGATAGTCGAAAAGAGCAAAGGATTTTAGATGCAAACCTTTTACCCATTGAAATTGTGAAATAAGTGAGAGGAAAAAGTGAAAAAATATGGGCCGATATTGACTGGACGTTGATCATTATTTACTTGCTGATCGTTACTTTGGGGGTGTCCAATATTTATTCTGCCACCTATAACCCGGAACATCCCGGGCTTTTTGATCTGAAAACCGAGCACGGTAAACAAATAATATGGATTGGCATCTCCATCTTTTTGGGCTTGATCATCCTGTTTTTAGAGGGATCCTTTATTCGAAAATCGTCCTATTGGATATATGGGATAGTGATGTTTTTGCTGGTAGCGGTTTTGTTCACTGACCCGATTAACGGGGCGCGATCGTGGTTCAGTATCGGATCATTTGGTATACAACCTTCTGAACTGGGGAAACTGGCGGCCTGCTTAGCTCTTTCGGCTCATTTGTCAACCATAACAGTGCTCAGGACACGTTCCAAATCGGGTTTTGGGATGTTTCAACTAAAAAACCTTTTCCACACACATTGGAAGACAATGGCCATACTGGCAACTCCGGCAGTGCTGGTGTTGTTGCAACCGGATGCCGGAACATTTATCGTCTTTACCTCCTTTATTTTGGTGCTTTACCGAGAGGGCTTTGCAGGGAATACCCTGCTCTTTTTATTGATTGCAGTCATTATAGCGGTGATCACGCTGGTAGTAGCTGACAATAGTTTTATTTTACCGGTTTTGAAAATCAAAATGGGAGGTAAATTTGGGATGCTCTTGGCCTTATTGGGTATGGGACTAATTTTTTTCTTATTGATTCGGTATTTTGTATTGAAAAGAAACCGCCCTCCCTTGTACAGAGCTATGATAGGAAGTTTGATTGTCGCTATTTTATTTGTCAACTTTATTGAATGGGGCTACTCTACTTTTTTGAAAGAACACCAAAAAGAGCGAATTGATCTGGTGCTGGGGAAAATTGAAGATCCGGATGGGAAAGGCTATAACATCAACCGGGCAAAGGCGGCAATAGGTTCGGGGGGATTTGCAGGAAAGGGATACCGACAGGCTACTCTGGCTAACGCCAGTCAAAAACATGTTCCTATGCAGTCTACTGATTTTATTTTCTGTACCTGGTCTGAAGAACGGGGGTTTATTGGCTCTCTGGCGTTGGTGCTGTTGTATACCTTTTTACTCATTAAGATATTATCCATAGCAGAACGACAACGCTCTAAATTTACCCGGATTTTTGCCTATTGTGTGGCGGGAATTATCTTTTACCATTTTATGATCAATGTGGGGATGGCAATCGGGCTTGCTCCCGTAATTGGGATACCTTTGCCTTTGTTCAGTTATGGCGGATCACAGGTGCTGGCTTTTTCTCTGCTTATTTTTATTTTGATCAAATTGGATTCTGAACGTAAAATCGTATTGCAATAATGAAAGAACGAATGCCGGATGGCACACAGATTTTTCTGTTACTGTTTCTGATCTTTTCAGCACTTTTTTTTGTAGGACCTTTGATCAGTGCTTTGTTTTTTTCCTTCATGGATATTCCCAATTTGGAAGAGGTAGACCCTAATGCGCCCAGAATCGGATATGTAATGGTTTTTTCAGGAATGTTGGCGCTTTTTTTGGCGGCCTTTCTGGTATTTTTCCGCTTGTCGGGAGAGAAGTGGAAATCATTAATTCATTATGAAGGGATACAACTTAGATACATTGGAATAACCTTACTGCTTTTAGTGTTTGGATGGCTCATTGCTGAAGGGCTTCATTACCTTAACCACTGGATCATTGAACAATTTCCCCGTGCCGGATTTATAGAAGCAGAAATTGCGTTGAATGAGCAATTGAAATCCTGGTTTGATCCTGAAAAGCAACACCTTTTTCCTTATGCACTATTTATTTTTGGTCTTTTACCTGCTTTTGTTGAAGAATTGCTGTTCCGGGGGATTTTAATGGAAAAACTGATAAAAGTAAGTGGCAAACCTCACTTTGGAGTGATCGTATCAGCCCTGCTTTTTGCGGCACTGCACATGCAAGCCTGGAACCTCTTACCCATGATTGCATTAGGGGTTATGTTGGGTTACCTATATTACTTCAGCAAAGACATCCGATATAGCATGCTCTTACACTTTTTGTACAACGGAATTCAAATTACAGCAATGTTTTTTTGGCCGGATGCAATCGCATAAAAAACCCCGGTGATTGTTTGACCAAAGCCGGATAGTAATTGTCAATTGTCAATGTTCAATTGTCAATTTACAATTAGTTTTTTAGTGATTACTCCTTGCTCACCAATTGATCTTGCGTGATGGCTTCCAAACCTCCCGGCTGGGTTCTGATCTCAAACATTAATTCATAATGATCACAGAAAGCATATAATCTTTCTGATCGGTCGGGGTCAGGCTCTGTGTCTGCGTTCTGTCGTATACGCTGAATATGATTGTACAGCCTTTGTCCGTCCTTTGTTTCCAGTAAAAGGGGTAGTAATAATCGTGCCTCTCCGAAATTGTCAGAGTCCTGCGGACAAATTTAAGTGTTTCTAATCAGGGTTAATCGCCAAAACAGTAAGATATTTTGAGTGTCCCAGTGTCGAAGTAAGGGGGAATAGCCGATTACTTATTCACCACTCTTTTATCAGCTGAGTAGTTAATATTGATGGCATCTACTTCTCTGAGTTCTTCTTTCACATCAGAAACAATTCGCATACCTACATCTTCGTGAACTTTTAATGAGGTTACAATATCAAAAGGTGTTTTTCCTTCGCGCGCTTTAATTTGTTTCCACTCGCTAATAACCGTATGGTCAGAGATCAATTGGTCATCTAACTGGATTCGGGGTTCTGTACCCATGTTTTTGTTCACCGGATAACCGATATATACAAAATCTACATTGTCTTTATCTTTGATCTCTTCAGCTTGCGTAGCAGAAGGCTTTACAATCTCTACCTGCAATTCAACCTCTTTCATAGTAGTGGCCACCATAAAGAAAAACAAGAGCATGAAGATAATGTCCGGTAAAGCAGAGGTGTTTACCCCCGGGATCGATTTTTTCCCTCCTTTTTTAAACTTTGACATAATAATCTAGATCTTAATTTTTGCTTCAACAATACGTTCCGGAACCAAAATTCTCAGTTTCTTGATGATCTCTTGATCATCCGGGTCATCTTCCCGCAATGAATAGTAGTTTTTTCCCCAAATTTCTTCACACTTTTCAGCCCGAAGGTCATTGACAACTTTCTTGAGCACATCCTGAATTTGGATATATAAACCGTAAGAAGTTTTAGATTGATTTTCCAGACGGATCAGAGACATTTTATAAATCTCATCATATTGCTTGGTTGGCAATTCTTCACACAGCTTAAGTTTCGTTTCCCATTTGTCCAACTCGTTTTTCAAGAGCAGGTCATCTGGATTTTCTTCTACTTTGGCGGTAAGCTTTGCAATTTCTTGCTGACATTTTGGAATAGTGATTTTAGAGTAAGCGGGCATATCGGGATTTGTCTCCCCTTTGATATTGGCGGTGTAAAAATCAATTACAATTTCTTCCAGTTCTTCTACTTCAATCATTTTACCTTCTACCAACAATTCATCATTATTATTGGCCCAAATTTCTAAAAGATCCCGCTCTCTGATCTTTACATCAATTGGAGGAAGATCTCTTTTCAATGGCAATGTACGTCCAATCCCCGCATCAACCTCCATGGTAGTGGTTACCAAGAAGAAGATCAATAAAAGGAAGGCAATGTCTGCCATTGACCCCGCGTTAATCTCTTGCAACTCTCTTCTTGCCATACTGTATAATTATTTTGAAAAGTATTTCGTCATATCTCTTACACTTTGAACGAGAATTAAGAAGCCCGCTAAAGCCACGAGAATATAAGTCACTTTAATTGCTGCTCCACCCCATTTATGAGCGCCTTTAGTGGCTGCTTCCAGGGCATTATCTCCGGTAACCAGTTCCGGAATCAAAGCATCAGATGCCATTCCATAACCGATTAGTACAATGATTCCAAAAACAACAATTCCGATTGCAGTTCCGATAAATCGCTTAGGACGCTGTATAATAGACCAGATGGTAAAAATAACGATCGCACCTAAACAGGCGTATATCAGATATAAAGCATAACTCACGGAAGAGGTCACCTGATCGACATCTTCTACAATCATGTGTGTTTCGCTATCAACGGTAGCGTCAGAACCCATTGCATTTAGGATCAACAATACACCGATCACAAAAAGCGTAATAACACCACCGGTTCGGATCAATCCTACTACTTTATCATTCATATTGGTAACTTTTAATTAGTACTACTAAGTAGCTTGAATTCGATTATTATGCCTTGGCGTTGTGTCTAATCAATACGTCGATTAAACTGATTGAAGCATCTTCCATATCATTTACCAAACTATCGATTTTCGCCAATAGGTAATTGTAAAAAATCTGAAGAATAATGGCAACGATCAAACCAAATACCGTAGTTAATAGAGCCACTTTAATACCACTGGCAACAACTGTTGCTGAAATGGTACCCGCACTGGCAATATCATCAAACGCCTGGATCATTCCAATTACTGTTCCCATGAACCCTAACATAGGCGCCAGAGCAATAAATAAGCCAATCCATGACATCCCTTTTTCCATTAATCCCATTTGAACTCCTCCATAAGAAACAACTGCTTTCTCTACATGATCAAGTCCTTCATCTGAACGATCTAATCCCTGATAGAAAATAGACGCTACAGGACCTCTTGTGTTTCTGCAAACTTCTTTTGCAGCTTCAACACCACCTGAGGCCAATGCTTCCTCTACGTCGGAAACTAATTTTTTTGTATTGGTAGAAGCCAGATTTAGGTAGACAATTCTTTCAATGATCAGGGCAAGACCTAAAATCAAACACAGCAAAACAACTCCCATAAAGAAAGGACCTCCTTCAATGAATCGTTTTTTCAATTCTGTCGTCAGGGTATATTTCCCGCTATTCACTTCTTCATCTACTGCCCCTTCATCATCTCCTGCAGTAGTTGCCGGATCAGTTGCAGTGGTTGCCGGATCAGTTGTGGCATCAATTGTTTCTGTTGCACCAGTATCCGGCTCATTTTCTTGAGCTACAGCTTTTGTAGAGATTCCAAAGGTTATAAAACCTGCAATAGCGATTAATGCTAATACTTTTTTCATTGTTTAATTGTTTTTATTTTAAAGTTCTTGCTTTGTTGAGGTACGATCCAGTTTCTTCGTGTCTCACTAGCACAACCTACATGAACAGGTTGCCAAAGCGTCTGCTAAAGTACAAAAATTTCTTACTTATGCTAATTCATTACATGATTTTTATCAGGGATTTTTTATTTATTAAATCGTGATCTCTCCACAAATGTTTTTGGACAACAAATCCATGCGGTCTTTTTGATTTGTCGTCAAGCCCAATACGTACATCATTTTGGTAACTGCTGCTTCTGACCTGATGTCTCGCCCACTGATCACTTCTAAATCTCTGAACTGAACCGAGGTTTGATACAGGCCTAAAATAACATGACCTTGGGTACATTGTGTAATGTTTAAAACCACACCGCCTGCTTTCATATATTGGGCAATCATTTCTTCCATTTCAGGAGAGTTAAAACTATTTCCGTTGCCAAATGTTTCCAGAATCACCCCTTCTACCTGTTCAAAATCAAACAAACATTTCAAGGGTTTTACCGGCATTCCCGGAAACAATTTAATGAGCGAAATTTTTGAATTAAATGAGGTAAATAATTCTATCCCTGGTTTGTCAGTGCGGAACAAGGCGTTTCGATTGACCTTAATGTTGGTTCCGGCTTCTGCCAATGAAGGGTAATTGTAACTCTTAAAGGCTTCAAAGTTAAAGGTACTGACTTTACTCACCCGATTTCCACGGTACAGTTCATTCTCAAAATAAAGGACCACTTCCTGAATCACAGAATGCCCGGACATGTCCAACATACCTGCCAATTCAATTGCCGTGATCAAATTTTCCTTGCCATCCGTTCTGATTTGACCAATGGGAAGTTGAGATCCGGTAAGAATAACGGGTTTTCTTAATCCCTGTAGCATAAAACTCAGTGCTGCCGTGGTAAAGGACATGGTGTCTGTTCCGTGTAGCACTACAAAACCATTGTAATTAGCATAATTATCAAAGATCGTTTGCGCAAGATCACCCCAAAGTTTAGGACTCATTTCAGATGAATCAATCGGCTCTTTTACCGAGTAAGTGTCCAGTTCATAATCAAACTGCTTTAGCTCGGGAATGTTGCTGTACAATGATTCAAAATCAAAAGGTTTCAGCGCACCTGTTTCGGGATCATTGATCATTCCAATGGTGCCACCGGTATAAATTATCAGAACCTTCGGGTTTATCATTACGTCTGTCTTTCAGTTTTAGCGTTTCGAAAGTAAGCATTTCAAAACAGTCTGCAGGCCTGAAAGACTAAAAACAAAGTAAAGCAAGATTTTTCAGTATGAATTGGGTCATTGATTCTGCGGTTAAAATGGTTGATTGAAATCGTTCAAAAAGGAAGTTATAGAAGTTTTTCATTAGTGTGGTGGTTTTTTTGTGGCAACCAATTTTCTAATTTGATTCATTGATGTCCGGGGAATAATGGTTCCCATTTTCGCCATTTCATTTCCCCATCCGCCAGCTGGCGGACGTGAAATGGCTTGGCTTTCGACTACAATCTCGTCTTCAATCTCGTCTTCAATCTCGACTTCAATCTCGACTACGCTCGATTTCCGACTCGATTTCCGGCTCAGTGTACAACACAAAAAATAAACAAAAACAATCAAGCGATCCCTCCCTTTTAGGGATGGGGAAAAGGATCGCCAGGGATGGTTGTTATTTTTAAATTTTTAACGGACAATAATGATTCAAAAAAATGAATGCCGAACAAGGAATATCGATTAACGAATTACGAAGTAAAAAATTTCATATTTCAACATACAAACTTCAACATTCAACATTCGGCGTTCGAAATTCAATATTCAAAAACATTGATGTCCGGGGAAATAATGGTTCCCATTTTCGCCATTTCATTTCCCCTTTCCGCCAACTGGCGGACGTGAAATGGCTGACCTTAGTATTATTAAGTGATCCCACCCTTTAGGGATGTACAAACTTCAAAATTCAACATTCGGCGTTCGAAATTCAATATTCAAAAACATTGATGTCTGGGGAAATAATGACTCTCATTTTCGCCATTTCATTTCCCCATCCCTAAAGGGAGTGAAATGGCTTGGCTTTCGACTACAATCTCGTCTTCAATCTCGACTACGCTGCGCCACCGCTAAAGCTTTAGCGCACGCGGTCGATTTCCGACTCGATTTCCGGCTCAGTGTACAACACAAAAAATAAACAAAAACAATCAAGCGATCCCTCCCTTTTAGGGATGGGGAAAAGGATCGCCAGGGATGGGTATTATTTTGGGTCAGATTGATCGCTTGTGTAGTGAGAGAGGTGAATGTTGCGAAACTCCACTTCTTCTTCGGTATTGCCATTCCAAAAATACAATTTCACTGAATCGGTATAAGTGGACTCAGGCTCTAGAAGAAATTCCATGGTTACCCATTGATCAGCCCGGACAAACTCATGGAAATAGAAAGGAAAATAATGTTCATTTTTTTGTTGGTCGTAAAGAAAAAGAACTGCTCTGCTATCGGCGACTGCTGATTTTGCTTTTGCTTCAAATGAGACAATCACTTTGCTGTTTGGTTGTAAAGGAAGAATGCTTGCGTTGAGCGTGGTAGAGAAAGGATGGTTTGAGCTGACCTTGAGTTCAGGTGATGGATCATTTTTTTCAAGAATCACAGACTCTACCCACTGCCAATGGGATGGGGGATAAATTTTTGCCCGGGGGTGGAACTGTAAAAAATTATCCCAGTATTGTTCTTTGGTGGCAGAGCCAAATTGTATGATCCCTTTTTTGATCTGATAGGCCTGGGCGATATTCAGCACGGTAAGCAAAGCAACAATCGACATAAAAAAACGCAACAGCATTGGGCGATCTTTTAAGGTTTTGACAATTACAGCAAGCAGGTAAGCCAGCAAAACATAATGGTCAATCATCACCCTTTGAGACATGCCGGCTCCATAATACCAACACCACCAACTACTAAAAATGTAGATGCTGATGAGGTAAAAGCCAATGATCATCCCTCCTTTTGTGAAAGATCGCTTCAACACCAGGGAACATCCAATCAACAAAATTAATAAAGCCAGTGGCGTATAGGTGAACCAGCCTTTTGTATAGGAAAAGATAAAATCCATCAGATGCGGATCGGAGAAATTAAAACCCTCTTCTCCGTAAGAGTAAACGATCCATTGACCACTTTGCCATTTCCATAAGAGAAAGGGGATACTCAAAATCGGCAATGAGGCGAGTGCAAAAAGCCACCATTTTTTACTAAAAATGGATTGAAATATCTGCCGGTAGAACTCTTTTTGAGGAAAAAAGATAAAAATTAAGCCGATTACCAACACATTCGTAGGTCGTGTGATCCCAATTAAGGCCAGTAATGCCAATGATAGAGCCAGCCATTTTACAGCTTGATTTTCTTTGAAATAAGCCAAACAAAGCAAAAGGGCATTGATCATGCAAAAGTTATAGATGTGCGTCACAGACTGATCGTATACCGTATAGAAAAAAATGTTGGTTCCCACCGCGGTTAGAACAGTGGCAAATAAGGATATTTTTGCTGAAAAGCCTAATTTTTTCAAAAATTGGTTCAGAAAAATCAGCCCGAAAAGAAAATAGCACCAAAGACCCACATCAAACCAAAACTGGTAAACAATAGAAAAGCCGTCTGCGGGATAGCCAAAGAGATGAGCAGAGACATGGCCCAGTAAAAAAAAAGGAGCATATAAAATAGCGACTCCGGGAAATGTTTTATTGACAGACGCACCGTTTTCTATTTTTTTGACAAAATCCTTGGTTTGCCCTTCAGGATAATACTGTGCCGCATCTGTCTCAATGAAGGTGTAATTTGGGTCATTGTAAATGAATAGAGCAGGCAGGTAAGACCAATAAGCCTGGGCATCTCCGACAATAGGCCGTTCATAAGGATTTCGGATGTCTTTTGAAAACCAATGAAAAATAAAAAGGAAGGTGACCAATGTGATCAAAATCCGTTGACGTTTCAGAAAAGCAATCATTTCCAATTTCTTAATGCGTCATCAAAATAGATATTTTTTTTATTTAATTGCTCAATCAAGGCATCCCTGAAAGGAATTCGATCTTGCGGTTCAAGAACAGAAACGGGAATAAACAGCTGCAGGTCTTCCCTGTATTTAAAGCTGATCAGGTCACTTTGATAGAGTTCAACACGCAATAGGCCGGTATAAAAAAACAAATGCATTTCACGACCAAAATAGGCAATCACCTTATCGTTAATACCTATTCTAAAAGGTTTTCCTTTTTTAAGTAGGCGGGTCAGGAACAAAACTGACTCCAGGATCAAGACCAACAATACGGCAATCATAAAGAGCATTAATTTATAGTCTAGGAGTGCCAACCGTAAGAAAACAGCGAGCGCGCCCAGCATAAAAATAATCTCAAGTGTGGTAAACATTTTACAACGGGTCAAAAAAGTTTTTGAAAGACTTGTCGAGAAGTTGAAGCGTTGAAATTTGCTCATGTCTTTTACTCCCTGCCACCTTCTTCTGATGCGGATTAAATTGATCAGAAAAAACAGAATAGCCAGACCGGATAAGATTTCCAGTTTAAAAGGCATGGCTTTGAGGTGAATGGATGAAATAGAGAGGTCAAAAATAATGGTCATGGCCATCAAGGTAAAGACGGACAGAACAATGATAGAGAAGGCGTTGACTATTTTATTCATTTTCGCTCCTTGCTTCCTCTTGCTGATCTGCCATTTCATTTTCTTGCCGGGCTTCCCGTTCTACAGCCTGTTCCAGTATTCGGATTTGCTTCAATTGTGCTTTGAGCAACTCCAGTTCAGCTTTCTTATCTTCCACTGATTGCAAAGCATTTTTGAGCAGGGGATTATTTTCATCAGCATTGGCGAAAAAAGACAAGTTAGTCTCTTGCTGCACAATTTCATCTTTGAGTTTCGTTATTTTTTTTCGGATATGCTGCGTTTCTTTATCCAATTTATCTTCTGTGTCACGCGCTCCTTTATAGCCTTCTATTTTTGCCTGAAAGAGGTGTTTTTCTTTTTCACCGGCGTCCATTTTAATGGAGGCATATTTTTCATCCAGGGCTTTTTTATAGGCTTTATAGATCTTGTCTTTTTCTTTAAACGGAACATTTCCGATTGCTGCAAATTGCTCAGAGAAACTCTTCAGTTCGTCAATGGCTTTTTTACCGTCTGCGGGAAGTTTAAAAGCGATCATTTTTTTGATCAGCTCTTGCTTGGCCTTTAAATTGGCTTCATTTGCTTTATCTGCTTCAGCAAAAAAGGCATCTTTTGCTTCAAAAAACTGATCAATGGGAGCCCGAAAGGCTTTCCAAAGTTTGTTTTCGTTTTTTGGCCCGGCTGAACCGGCTTTTTTCCATTGGTTTTGAATGGCAACAATTTTTTTGGTAGTTTCTCCCCAGTCGGTAGAATCTTTTAGGGCTTCCACTTCAGCAATCAATTTTTCTTTTGCGGCTTTAATTACATCAAACTCTTCATTGCGCTCTCCGTAAAACTCTTTTTTCTTCGCAAAAAATTCATTACAAACACCCCTGAACTCTTTCCAAACTTTATTGTTTTCTTCTTTGGGACCAAAGCCTATGGTTTTCCATTCTTTTTGAAGATCAATGATGGCATCTGTGGTTTTTTTCCAGGCTTTATGTGAATCCGGTTCTTTTGCTGTAATTTCACGGGCCTTCTCGATCAGTTGTTTTTTCTTTACGATATTTTCTGCCCGCTCTCCTTTTCTGTCCTGATAAAATTTGTGGATTTTTTCGTAAACAGCATTTACGGCATCCCAATATTCACTTTTGATTTTTTCCCAATCATCCTGATGAGTGCCCCCGATTGTGTTCCATTCATCCTGATAAGTATGTAATTTCTGCTCAACGTCTTTGATCTTCTTCAGTTTTAGAAGAGCTTTGATCTTTTTTATCAGTTCTTGCTTTAATGTAAAGTTCCGGCTGAGGTCATGATCTTTAATTTCTTTGTAGATATTGATGTTGTATCGAAAGCTCTCAATGAGATTAGAAAATTCTTTTTGGATTTCTTGTCGTTTTTCACGGGGGATTGCGCCCACCTCTTTCCAACTGTCCTGAATATCTCTGAATCGGTTAATGGCGCGTCCAATATTTTCTTCATGCTGCACCAAATCTTTTAGGGCGGCTACCAGGGCTCTTTTTTTCTCTAAATTTGCTTTTTCAAGATCGCGCTTTTCGTTCTGTTCAATTTTTTTCTTGTCTTTAAACAGTTGTGAAAGCTTTTTAAATTCTTCAAGCCCTTTGAAAATCGGTTTTTCAATGTTTTCAGGTTTTTCACCGGCTTCAATCCGCTCCAGTTTTTTGATTTCCCATTGGTGCTCTTCTTCTTGTTGGATTTTATAAAATTCATCCACCAACTCATTAAAGGCATTCACCTTGTTCAGTACTTTCTCCTGATGGGCCAGTTCATGGAGTTGTGCAATAATTTCAGCTTTCATAATCTACATTTTTGAGCAGTTCCGGGAATCGGAAAATCAGATGACCTGCTCCATATCAAAGTTGACCAACTTCACAAATTCAAGAATGCGATTATCAATTTCTTCCTGACTTAAGTTCATCAATCGTTCTGTCCCAAATTTTTCAACACAAAAAGAGGCCATTGCAGATCCTGCAACCACAGCACTTTTCATGCTTGCAAACGAAATATCGCCATATTTAGCCAAATATCCAATAAAACCACCGGCAAAAGTGTCTCCTGCCCCGGTAGGATCAAAAACTTCTTCTAAGGGCAATGCCGGAGCAAAAAACACAGAATCGTGATCAAACAGTAAGGCGCCATGCTCTCCTTTTTTAATAATCAGAAACTCAGGCCCCATCCCCATAATTTTTTTGGCTGCTTTCACGAGCGAATATTCTTTGGAAAGCTGTCTTGCTTCTTCGTCATTGATGATCAATACATCTACTAATTTCAGGGTTTCTAACAAATCGTCCCAGGCGATATCCATCCAAAAATTCATGGTATCCATGGCAATGAGTCGTGGTTTTTTATCCATGCGCTCAATCACCTGCCGTTGAACAGATGGAGCCAGGTTGCCCAGCATTAAAAAATCAGCTCCCTGATAAGCGGGAGGAATAATCGGATCAAAATTTTCTAAGACATTTAACTCCGTTACCAGCGTATCTCTGGAGTTCATGTCATTATGGTATTTTCCCGACCAAAAGAAGGTTTTTTCCCCTTTTTTGATTTGGATTCCTTCTATATCAATGCCCCGGGATTTGAGATCTGCCAATGTTTCATCCGGAAAATCTTCACCTACTACAGAAACGATTTTCTGGTTTTTTGTAAAATATGAAGAGGATAAAGCGATATAGGTTCCCGCCCCGCCAATTATTTTATCGGTCTTGCCAAAAGGTGTCTCAATTGCGTCAAACGCTACACTTCCCACTGTAATTAAACTCATCTGAATGCTTCTTTTTTAATTAATTGTCTGCAAATATAGGGTTTTAGTCTATGAGTTGCTACCGAATAAAGGAGGAGATCGTTGAAAGAATTTTTACTTTTAAAGTCACGACAAAAATTTAAGCCGGTGAATATTGAAGAATTTAGCAAATCCTGTAGAAATAAAAAAGGGGTCACAGAAGTGTTTCCCTTTGATGAAAAGACCTTGGTGTATAAGGTAATGGGAAAGATGTTTGCCCTGGCAGATATTGAAGTTTTCGAATTTATCAATCTCAAATGTGACCCTGAAAGATCCGTTGAACTCAGAGAACGATATCACGGAATTAAGCCGGGATACCACATGAACAAACAACTGTGGAATTCTGTATACGTAAATGAAGATGTGCCGGATGAGCTGATTTTTGAATTGATTGATCATTCTTATGAATTGGTGGTGCAATCGCTGACGAAAAAATTACAAGCTGAGTTAGCAAATCAGAAATGACACGAATAGACAAATACCTTTGGGCTGTTCGCCTTTGTAAAACCAGAAGTTTAGCCACTAAGTTGGTAAAAACGGGTAAGGTTTTAATGAGTGGTGAGCCGATAAAACCTTCCCGTGAAATGAAAATCGGCGATCAATTCACAATTAAAAAGAATACGGCTGTTTTCAGTTATGAAATAATTGATTGTTTAGAAAATCGGGTAGGTGCTAAGTTGGTGGAGCATTATTTGCGCGATACTACTGCGGCAGAAGAAATAGAGAAACACAAGGCGTATCAACTGGCACAAAAAACATATCGCCAACAGGGAGACGGGAAACCATCAAAAAAAGACCGCAGGAATATTCGGAAGTATCTGGATGATGAATAATAAAAGAGACAGGCTCTAATTTTTAATCAGCGTAGCCTTTTGCCCGGAAGCATTGTAAAAGTAAACTCCCGAAGGTAAATTAGCAATAGATAACTGACCAAAGCCATTATTTATAATCGCCTTTTTATCAAGTACTATTTGGCCTTGGGCATTGTACAGCTTTATTTGCTCTTCATCAATTCCTGAAAAATAGACAATATCTCTTGCCGGATTGGGGAAAAACTTCACTGCTTCCTTATGATTTTCTGCCAGACCCACTCCGCCGGAATTTCCTGTTAAATTCTCAATCCACGATATGTCATAAGACCACATAGATCTGGAATAAGTGCCTACAATCAATTTTTTATTGTCATAATCAATTTCTAATTCCGTTATCGTTGCAAAAGGCAATCCAACACCAACATAATCCCATTGAGCGCCCCCGTCAGAGGTAAAATAGACACCTCCATCCAAAGCAGCAAAAAGATATTGCTCATTATAATTGGGAATCACACAGATGTCATTGACGGTAATGCCGGGCAAATTTCCGGAAATATCCTGCCAGGTAGAGCCATTATCATCTGATTTATAAAGATACGAGACCTCTTCGTTGTATTTGTATCCGGAGAATGCAGCATAGACAATAGCATCATCTTCAGGAGAGCAACGAACTGCTGTCACGTATCTGTCCGGCAATGATCCGGTAATATTTGTCCAATCCCATATACTTCCAACCAAATCTCCTCTCCAAACTAAACCATCACTTGTTCCTACAAATAGTTTATCCGGGTTGATGGAAGGTTGTTCTATTTCTGTAATCGTATGATACTTGTCCAAGCCCGTTGCCGTGCCCATTCCAACCTTTGTGAGGTCAGGACTAATGGTTTGATAAGTTCCAAATGGTGCACCGCCCATATACTGCATGTGTGCTGATCCGACATACAAGTCAAACAAAGGTTCATTTATATAATACGGGCTGTCCCAATTGACCCTGTCACTGCCGCCGATAGGATTTATTTGCAAATCATAGTAGTCTCCGCTAAGGGTATTATAATAGGCCAGTCCGCCGTACTGGGATTCAAAATAATGTCCCCCGGGATCATTCTCCAAAAACTTCATCCTAAAGCCGTCTCCTCCCCAAAGTCTTTCCCAGAAGTTAAAGTTAAGTCCATTTCCCTGCATGCACCCATTGTCTTGAGCACCGCCCCCATAATTTCCTGCATTTACAGGATCCACAGCAATGTGATAGAATTGGGTAACGGGTATATTTTCAATATCTAACCAACTAGCACCATTATTCGTAGTTTTATAGAGCCCTCCATCCGTGGCAATAATGTATGAGTTGGCATCTAAAAACAAGATAGCGTGTTTATCAGCATGTACGTCATAATCCCACCAATCCGGTACGTTTTGTGTCCATGTAGCGCCCCCGTCTTGTGACTTGAACATATCCACACCCGGGACAATCAGTTGATCATTATCATAAGGGTTCATATACACCTCTCCAAAATACCAACCAAATCCGCCCTGAGCATCTGTGGGTAATCCTCCCGAATGAACATTCAGAGCAGACCAATTAGCCCCTGCATCTGTCGTTTTGTAGATGTCTAAGATGTCTTGAGACCCACCATCCGTATAGGAAGCATATAAGGTATTCGGAGAAGTGTTGGAAATTGCCAGTCCAATTCGGGAATGTTCTCCCGTAGGCAAGCCGTTTGTCAATTCTGTCCAGGTATCTCCACCATCTGTGGTTTTATAAATATTAGCATCCGGCCCGGTGACTTTAGCCTGAAAAGGGAGGTTGATCCTATTAAAACCGGAAGCATATAAAATATTGGGATCAGAAGGATCCATCACCATATCAATGACTCCTGAAGAATCTGAAATAAAAAGAACATTCTGCCAGCTTACACCGCCATCTGTTGTTCTGTAAACCCCTCTTTCAGTTGTTTTCTCGTAGGTATTTCCAAGCGTACTTACAAATATCCGGTTAGCGTTAGTAGGGTCAATGGTAATTTCCGTTATAATACCCGTTTGTTCAAGCCCCAGGTGACTCCATGTTGTGCCGGCATCCGTACTTTTATAAACACCGTTCCCCAGGTGTGATCCTCCTCCAAAATTCTTATCTCCTGTTCCGACATAAAGGGTGTTTTCATTAGTAGGATCAATTTCTATTTCTCCAATCGCCAAATACGCAAGATCATCAAAAATAGGATTCCAGCTTGTTCCTCCATTTGTGGTTTTAAAGATGCCCCCGTTGGCTGCTCCGGCGTAGATCACATTTTGGTCGGTAGGACTCATGGCGAGTGCATTAAACCTCCCGCCAATATTTCCGGGACCTTCTTCTTGCCAGTTCAGTGAAAGTTCAATAGCACGGCTTTGCGCATTATCGGCCACCAGGTGCTGTATCTCTACCATTCTTTGTACATATTCTGCCTGATCAAATGCAAAGGGGTAGGATCTGACCTGCTGCCAATGATCGTTGGGGTCTAATTTTTTTGATTCTTCAAGAGGTTCACTACTATCAGTTGGATTTGGCAGCGGTTTTTCTTCTGGCACGAACAAAAACAATGTAGATACAAGTGCAGTAAAAGTAAGGAATACCAATAGTGATTTTTTCATGGTTATGTATTTTGAGCAAACCTAAAGGTAATAAAAATGTGTATAGGGTGAACAGCTGCATGAATTTAAAAGGCTGCTTTTCAGGGCAATTTTAGTGAATTCTTTACCTGTCTGATGAAGCAGTAAGCTCATTTTTGATGTTCCACAAAAAATGTATATTTGGGTAAATCAATCCCTATGAAACCACTGATTTATATATCAATAGTTATGCTTTTGATGAGTGCTTGCGGCGCTTCAGATAACAACAATACAGAAAGCTCTCCGGAAACTGAAGTTGCTGACACGCTTGTTACGACGGATGTTGCCTCCGACTCAAGTGAGGTTGATACCTTGACTGAAATGGATGATGAAACCACGATTGATGTAACTGCTTTGATGACAAAATTCAATACAGTTTTTGACTTACCCCTGAAGATAGACTCTGCTTTTGTGACTCAGTTCAGCAGTGAATCAGCAGAGGATCCATATACACTTACCGGGTCTGAAGTGGCTTACTTATTAAGAAAAATGACGACTGACCAGGCGACAAGCAGTGCGGATTATATGCCGAAGGAATTCATTAAATTAGACTCCATTAAAAAGAACGGCAACTACAAAGAATATCAGGATAATCTGGATTTGGGGATGACCCGTTATTCACATGCTAAGCCGGTAGGGAAAGTAATTTGGGATGAACAACTGACGATTTACCTTTGGTCATTGGATTATGCAACGTATGAAGCTTGCCCTTATGCCGCCGGAACGTATGTTTTTGGAACAGTATTTTATCAGGGAAAAGCAAGAAACACCACCTTGCTCGGTGAAGATTCTGGTGGGGGTGACCCACCGGTTTGGGGAAGAACACTCACTGAAGGTTTGCTGACCGAATTGGGATTATCAGTTGATCACAGCAATACATACGGAGAAGAAGATTACGAAAGCGGCGAAGAAATTATTACAAAGAATGAGGAATACAGTGAGTTTGAGATTACACCCAATGGCTTTGAACTTGTACCGGATGGGATTTAACTTAGTTTTAGGGGGCAAGAAAGTATAAAAGTCAGATATTTTCGTTATGGCTTAAAGCACTGTAAATCCGGCAATTAAAACTCCGGCTAAAAGCAAATATCGTCTCGTAAAATCAAGATTTGAACTTCAAGATACGACAGAATTTTAACTTCTTGCAAATCAAAAAACTTGAAGTGTTGTAATTATTAATTGTACAGAGATCAAGTAAAAGGGTATTAAATCTTTTCGACGGCGACGTTATCAATCCACCAATATCCAATACCTTGATTACAAAAATGTAAGCTTAAAGTTAGATCAGTAGAGCCAAGATTATCAGGCAACACAAACTGACTTGAGTAACTGTACCACACGTCATCACCCGGAAAGGTCGGCAGAGGTATTTGAATGTTAACAGTGTAACTGCCATTATAAAGACGAAATCCCATTCCACTTTGATTAAAGGTCGTGTTAGATTTGTAATTAAATGAAAACTCATAAGTTCCATTAGGTGTCAAATCTGATAGTGCTACATTTTGATCAATCCACTGTTCCCAGCATCCTGTAGAAGAATTATGATAAAATCGTAAACTTTGCGCGCTGTCAGCCGCTGTGGTGTTGTCAATACTTATGTCGTTCTGCGGTTCATTAATGTTGTTTTCAACTAAAGACCAGTCTGTAGGTACAGTTACACCCGATTCAAAACTGCCATTGGAAACGAGAGAAATAGTTTGAGTAGATATCGACTCAATGTTGCTGCCAGGTGAAACACCATTGTCTGAGGTGACATAAATGCGGTAATAATAGGTTTCTGAATAATCAATGTCTGAATCGGTAAAACTTGTTCCGTTTATATCCGTTTCTACATGGATTAGGTTTCCGGTTGACTGATCAATCCCTGAAGATTTGTGGCGGTAAACTTTATAAGATTGAAAAGCTTGATCCGAGCTTGCTGACCAGGATAACTGAACCCCATTAGCGTCTTGCGTGATTTGATTTAGAACCACCTCACCTGGTGCAGAACTATTGCATGAGGATATTAGAAAAATTAGTACGGACAATAATGGTAATTTCCATTTTTTCATAAGCATCTTTTTTGGGTACTTGCTTGAGTACTTCACCAAAGATATGAAATTTTGATGAAGTTGTAAAGGTCTCTATTTTCTCCTCTTCGCCCGTTTTTCCTTCAACCACTTTGGCATATCGCCTCGTTGGCCAGTGTTTTGGGTTGAAGTGATAGTTTTTTTTCCTCCTTTTGCTTGTCCGGTCAGTCGTTCTAAAAGGTCTTCTTTTCCGGCACTGATGAGTTTATCCCTTACCCAATTTTTGTTCTCTTTCTTATACCAAAAAAAGAAGCGGTGCTGATCGCGTTTTTCTTCTTTGGTTTTGGGAGCAAAAGTAGGTTTTAGGGTGTAGGGATGCACCCCGGCATAATAAATTACTGTTGCTACCGTCATGGGGGTGGGCGTAAAATCTTGTACTTGCTCTAGTTTAAAGCCCAGTTCTTTGGTTTCAGCCGCCAAATTAGCCATGTCTTCTTCCTTGCATCCGGGATGTGAGGAAATAAAATACGGAATCAGGGGTTGATTGAGACCATGTTTTTTTTGGATGCGATCATAGCTTTCTTTGAACTTGTGAAAATGCTTAAAAGAAGGTTTTCGCATCACCCGCAGGGTATCATCTGCCGTGTGTTCGGGTGCCACTTTTAATCTCCCTGAAACATGCCGGGTAATCACTTGCTCCATATATTCTTCGGCGTCCTCATCCCCCAATTGTTTGTTGTAGTCCTTTACTAAAAGATCATATCGGATTCCCGACCCCACAAAGGCTTTTTTGACTTTCGGATGCTGATCTACTTTTTTGTAGATATCCGTCATGGGTTTATGTGTGGTATCTAAGTTAGAACAAATGACGGGATGAATACAAGACGGGCTGACACATTTTTCGCAGATACTTTCATCAATCCCCTTCATCTTATACATATTTGCTGAGGGACCGCCAAGATCAGAAATGTATCCTTTAAAACCGGGATCATTGACCACTTGTTCCACTTCTTTCAGGATAGATTTTTCTGAGCGGGAAGCAATGAATTTCCCCTGATGTGCCGATATCGTACAAAAACTGCATCCGCCAAAACACCCACGGTGCATATTGATCGAAAATTTGATCATATCATAAGCCGGAATCGCTCCCCGCTTGTTGTATTTGGGGTGTGGTAAGCGGGTATAGGGTAAATCAAAAGACGCATCAATTTCTTTCTCGGTCATGGTTCTGAACGGAGGGTTGATCACCAGGCGATTGTCACCAATATCCTGTGTAATTCTTCTTGCGATCAGTTTGTTTGACTCTACCTCTACAATTTTAAAATTTGCGGCGTATTTCAATTTATCGCTCAAACAATCTTCATGAGATGAGAGGGAGACATCCTCCCAGTTTTTATTTTTGGGAATTTCTTCTGCTTTTGGTTGTAAAAAAGCGGTTTGTGGTGTTGTTTTTAGCGATTCAAACGGAACCCCTTTCTTGAGTAAAGTTAAAATCTCTCGCAAGGGTTGCTCACCCATTCCATACACTAACAAATCTGCACCACTATCTTCTAAAATACTGGGAAAAAGACGGTCTGCCCAATAATCGTAGTGGGTTACTCTTCTCAATGAAGCTTCAATTCCGCCGAGAACCACCGGCACATCCGGATACAGTTCTTTGAGTATTTTAGTATAAACGGTGCTGGCATAATCGGGTCTGAAACCGGCTTCTCCACCGGGTGTGTAAGAGTCGGTGGAGCGTTTTCTTTTAGAAGCGGTGTAATGATTCACCATAGAATCCATACAACCGGAGGTTACGCCAAAAAACAACCTGGGTTGGCCAAACTTTTTAAAATCCCTTAAGTCATCCTGCCAGTTAGGTTGTGGAATGATACCCACTCTCAGCCCTTCACTTTCAATGATTCTGCCTATTACAGCTGGTCCAAATGCCGGATGATCTACATAAGCATCACCGGAAATAAGTACAACATCCAACTCATCCCATCCGTGATAAGGCAGCTCTTTTTTGGTGATTGGCAGCCAATCTGATAACGGTCTTCTCTCCTCCATCTCACCGCAAAGGTACGATCATCTTACTAAATAATTGCAAATCAGAAATAATCTGCTATTATTTTCAGCTCTTTCGGCTCCAATTCTGTATACCCTTCTGGGAAATGCTTGACGTAAAGCAGCTCTCCGGTGACCAGGTTAATCAAAGAAAGATCTGTTTTAGTGTTCACAGAATAATAAAGTAGATAATGGGTGCGATTAGAAGTTTTGAGCGCTTCAAAAAACAGCTCTTTAGCGAAAAGTCGGTAGGTGATATCGTATTTCTTCAGTTTGTCTTCATCTATAAAATGCACCAAAAACTCACGGTTTAAAATAAGGGTATTTCCCATTTGACCTTTTGATTGTTGGGTGATCTCCTCAGCGATCTGCTCATTTAAGGTCTCATTGCTATTGTGCAGTTGTTTCTCTTTGATCAGGCTCAAGCCTTTGTTTAAAGCCTGAATAATATACCGGTTAAAGAGATGCTCTTCGTCTTCAGCCAGCATTTCATGAAAGCCGTTGTAGTACATATAGCCCAGCGTTTGATCAAAGGGGACTTGTTTGTCTTTTTTATACAATTTTGCCGGTTGCAAAACCAATACATGTTGATTTTTACGATCCATCATGTACTTTTTGGTCGGTTCTTTTGTAGTGACAAAGAGCGCTGTTGTTTCTTTGGGTGGGCGTTCATATTTTTCTACTGTTGTATAGTCGGATATTTTCCAATATTTATCCAATGCATCCAGCATTTTATGGTCAAACAAACTATCTCCGGTTTGCAGATAGCAAATCCCATTATCTAATAGATTTTTAAAAGCGAGATCTTTATGCCCGTAATTAAACATCTGAGAAAATGCCTGAAATGCGATCAGGCTAACCACTAAAACAATACCCTTTTTCATAATTTGAATTTCTTAAAATTAATTAGAAAACGCGAACAATTCCTTTGCATTATCGGCAAAAAGTTTTACAGCGATCGCCAATAAAATAATACCAAATATTTTCTGAAGGATGGCAATCCCTCCTTTACCCAATAGTTTTTCAATTTTTTTAGTTGAAAGTAATACCAGATAAACAATGACCATATTTAGTATCACGGCAAGTGCAAGATTGATAGGGGCGTATTCAACCCTTAAAGAAATAAGCGTAGTCATGGTGCCTGCTCCGGCAATCAGGGGAAATGCAACCGGAACTATGGATACGACTTTATAATTGGCCATATCATCTTTAAATAGTTCTACTCCAAAAATCATTTCAACCGCCAGTGCAAACAATATCAATGAACCGGCAACGGCAAAGGCTTTAATGTTTACCCCCAGCACAGTGAGCAATATTTCGCCGGCAAATAAAAAAACCAGCATCAACACTAAAGCCACAATAGATGCTCTCAACGCATGAATATCACCCGTCTTTTCCTTTAATTTCAGAATGATTGGAACATTTCCAATAATATCAATGACCGCAAACAAGATCATAAATGCTTTTCCGGTTTCTACCCAATCAAAATTCATCCTATCGCTTTTATTAGTTGTTCAATACATGCCGGATAATACCGGTGTTCCAGTTCCAGCACTTTTTTTTGTACTTCTTCAGGAGTTTCATCTTTTTCAATCGCGCAAGAGTGTTGCTCAATGATGGCGCCTTCATCATACGCTTCGTTGACATAGTGAATAGTCGCACCGGATTTTTTTTCACCGGCATCAACCACAGCCCGGTGTACATGCATACCGTACATCCCTTTTCCACCAAATTTAGGCAATAATGCGGGATGAATATTGACAATTTTATGAGGATATGCTTGAATCAGGTCAGGGTGAATTTTTTTCAAATAACCTGCCAGAACAATAAAATCAATGGCGTTGGATTGCAGTAGTTGGAGGATGTGGCCCGAATCAGCTTCTTCGTGGCTATGGACATAATAGGAGATGCCGTGTTTTTTTGCTCGCTCAATTACTCCGGCATTGGGGTTGTTGGTGATAATCAAATGAATATCGGCTTCAGCTACTTTTTTGAAATGACAGATGATGGCTTCTGCATTGCTTCCTCCTCCCGAGGCAAAAATCGCTATCCTTTTGACATGACCCATTCAACCGGTTGTTTTGGAACGGTAAAGGTAATCTGAATTAATAAGAGGAAGCAAAATAAGTACTACATTTAATCAAAAAAATTAGTGAGATGAGTACCACCAAGTATCCTTTTATTCCGTACACGGCACCTTCATATTCGGAAGAAGAGATGATTAAACGATCAAAATCATTTTATGAATTCATGGACAAAAGAAGATCGGTGCGTGAATATTCTGATAAAGACATCCCCAGAGAGGTGATTGAAAATATTGTAAAAACGGCTGGAACGGCTCCCTCGGGTGCACATAAACAACCCTGGACTTTTTGTGTGATCCGCAACAAGGACTTAAAACATAAAATCAGACAATTGGCCGAAGAAGAAGAGCAAAAAAATTATGACGGAAGAATGAGTGATCGCTGGCTGGAGGATCTGGAGCCATTTGGCACCAACCCGGTCAAAGAATTCATTGATATCGCTCCCTGGGTGATTATTGTTTTAAAGCGTTCTTATGATCTGGATGAAAATGGAGAAAAAACGCAGAATTATTATGTAAATGAATCTGTAGGAATAGCGGCTGGAATGTTGATAACTGCCATACACAATGCCGGTTTGGTGACATTAACACATACACCAAGTCCAATGAATTTTATTGCTGAGGTACTGAAGCGACCTAAAAATGAAAAACCCTTTTTGCTGATTCCGGTAGGATACCCGGCAGAAAACTGCACGGTACCAGACATTAAACGCAAGGAGATGGATGACATTGCAATTATTTACAAGTAAATTTTGATTTTCTAGTTTTAAGTATTTTCTTTGCACACTGAATTAAACCATTAAAACAGATTATTATGTCTGATGTAAAATCAAGAGTGATGTCTATTATCGTAGACAAATTAGGAGTAGCTGAAGATGAAGTTACAGCCGAAGCTAGCTTCACTAACGACCTCGGTGCGGATTCTTTGGACACGGTTGAGTTGATTATGGAGTTCGAAAAAGAATTCAATATCGCAATTCCAGATGACCAAGCGGAAAAAATCCAAACAGTTGGGGACGCTATTTCTTACATTGAAAGTAACGCAAAGTAAACTTTCTTAAAAATTTGTTTTAAATCGTAACGTCAGTTCATGGAGTTAAAAAGAGTTGTTATAACGGGTCTTGGAGCTTTAACACCAATAGGAAACACGATTCCCGAATATTGGGAGTCATTGATCAATGGTGTGAGCGGAGCTGCAAAGATCACTTCTTTTGACGCTTCAAAGTTTAAAACTCAGTTTGCTTGCGAATTGAAGAACTTCAATGTTGAAGATCATCTTGATCGCAAGGAAGCAAGAAAACTAGATCAATTTTCTCAGTATGCCATGGTTTCCACTGCGGAAGCCATGGCAGACTCTGGGATTGACCTGGAAAAAATAGACCTCAACCGTGCCGGGGTTGTTTGGGGATCCGGAATTGGGGGGTTAAAAACCTTTCAGGAAGAATCTTGGGCATTTTGTAAAGGAGACGGCACACCACGTTTTAATCCCTTTTTTATACCAAAAATGATTGTGGATATTGCTGCAGGGCATATTTCTATCAAGTATGGGTTAAGAGGGCCAAATTACGTGACAGTGTCAGCTTGTGCTTCATCTAATAATGCCATGATTGATGCTTTTAATTTAATTCGACTCAATAAAGCCAATATAATTGTATCCGGTGGATCAGAAGCTTGTGTGAATGAATCCGGAGTTGGAGGATTTAATGCTTTAAAAGCTTTATCCACACGAAATGATGATCCAAAAACGGCTTCCCGCCCTTTTGATTTAGGACGTGAAGGCTTTGTGCTGGGAGAAGGTTCCGGCGCAATTATTATAGAAGAATTAGAGCACGCAAAAGCAAGAGGAGCTAAGATCTATGCAGAAATTGTTGGAAGTGGATTGTCTGCAGATGCTTATCATATTACGGCACCGCATCCGGATGGTATAGGGGCTAAAAATGTGATGATCGAAGCGCTTAGAGAAGCCGGTCTCCAACCTGGTGATGTGGATTATATCAATGTTCACGGAACTTCTACCCCTTTGGGAGATATAGCAGAAACAAAAGCTATTAAGGAAGTGTTTGGAGAAGACGCTTATCGTCTTAACATTTCTTCTACCAAGTCAATGACAGGTCATTTATTGGGTGCTGCAGGTGCAATTGAAGCAATCGCTTGTATTAAAGCCATTGAAACTAACATTGTGCCTCCTACCATTAACCATTTTACAGATGATCCTGAAATTGACAATAAACTGAATTTTACTTTTAATAAGGCAGAAAAACGTGAAGTAAACTGCGCTTTAAGTAATACTTTCGGTTTTGGAGGGCACAATACCTCTGTTATTTTCAAATCATACAACGATTAATATAGCTTGTTACGCCTGTTTCTTTCAAAAAAGAAAAGTAAGGATGACCTGAATTTAATTTCTTTTGTATTGAAGAAATTTGGTCACCGACCAAAAAAGCTGAAGCTGTTTAAACGCGCATTGACGCATAAATCGTATAGTAATACGAGATCAAACGTCGAAAGCAACGAACGGCTAGAGTTTTTGGGAGATACCGTTATTGACATGATCGTAGCAGAATATCTTTACGAGAAATTTTCTGAGAAGGATGAGGGATTTCTCACCAAAGTAAAAGCAAAAATCGTAAATAGAAAAATGCTGGCTGAAATTGGAAGTGAACTGGGATTGGCAAAGTTTCTTCTTTATGAAAGTGGAAGATCAATACGTCTTTCAACCTTAGAAGGAAACGCTTTTGAAGCCATTATCGGCGCCATTTATTTGGATTCTAATTATGAAACCACAAAAAAAATATTCACTTCCCGAATCATTCGCAATTATATCAACCTCACCGAAGTATTAGAGCAGGAAATTGATTTTAAGAGCGCTCTCCTGATCTGGGGACAGAAAAACAAGTTAGTCATCAGCTATCAAATTATAGAAGAAGCCAGTAAAGAAAATCGTTTCCAGTATACCGCTTGCGTTGTCATTAACGATAAGAGATGGGGAATGGGTAAAGGTCTCTCAAAAAAAGAAGCTGAACAACATGCATCTAAAGAAACACTACTGCTTATGGGTGTACAATGATGACTTACTTTTTTTCCAGATTGATCTGCCGGTCTTTTAATTCAGGATCATCTGCCACAAAGGGAATAAGGTTAGAAATAAGCAGACTTTTCCCTTGCTCGTCAGTATATCGCACAGAAGATTGTATTTCTTTTTCATGACTACGATTTGCCACCTCAAATACTTGAATGTATTGTACCATAACACAACCTTCATTGCTTTTAACGGTCATTTTATGCACACCAACCGGTAAATCAATTAGTTTTTGTTGTTCTACTTCCCGATCATTGAGGGTGTAGGTATATGTAGCAGAACCACTAACAGAACCACTAACAGAAGCGGTTAATTCTACCTCATCTATACTCACCTCCTTGTTCCGGGTAAGTAGAGAGGTGTTAGGATCATGGATGTGAACAGACTTGAATCCACTGGCTCCATCAGCATCTGTCACATGAACAAAATACACCCCGCTACTTAAGTTTACGGCTGTTTCTTCGTGTTGATTGGGAAAGGTGTTCCAGTTATAATTGTAGGGCTCTTTACCGCCCTCCACTTCAATTGTGGCAGAACCATTGTCTTCACCATTACAATAGGGAAGCGTTATGGTAACAATTCGGAGTGTTAATTTTTGATCTTGATCAAGAGGTTTTTCTGATGATTGCCCAGCGGCGTTGAAAATAGTAAAAAGGGAAAAAAAGGCGGTGAGGTAGAGATAAGGTTTCATAAGGCTCATTTTTTTGTTAACGGCACACCTTTATCTTGATAAAGTAGATTCATAGATACTGGGTACAGTTATCAGGTTCACTAGTAAGATAGCGAGAAATTAATATACCAGTCAAGCCCTTTTCGACAAAACATTTCCCTGAATCCCTCATGATTACAGGCAAATATTTCAAATCTCCCGACCCGCCTATTGTTATGCGCGCATATAAATAAATGTATAAATGAATCTACTTTTCGACTAATCTGCTATATGTTTAGACCAATCGGATTTGTTTGTTTAGCACAGCAGCGTGGTTAATCACAAAAAAACCCGCTCCTTAAAGGAAAGCGGGTTTTGCTAAGATTTGAAAGGGAATTACCTTAGCAGGCTTACATGTCCCATGTGTTCATGTTTCAACCCAATATTGTCAGTAAGGAGGATTTTCCAGATGTAAATACCATCAACTACGTAATCTCCAAGATACCTGCCATCCCAGGCATCATCCATTACTTCAGTTCTGTAGATCAATTCTCCCCAACGGTTATAGATCATAAACTCATATTGCTCCGGATCTGCATTGGAGATAACCGGTTTGAAGGTGTTGTTTACACTATTTCCATCAGGTGTAAAAGCGTTGGGAACATATACTGTATAGTTTCCAATAACCTCTACTACATGTGTCATGGTGTCTGAACAACCGTTTTTATCGACAATGATTTGAGTCACTTCATATTCACCTGCTTCATCAAATTGATGTGAAGGGCGCTCAAGGTTGGAAATAAAGTTTCCTTCCAGGTACCATTCCCAGTATTTCGGATTTCCATGTGATATATCTACAAACTCTGTGATTTCATTTTGCAGAGCAGGATCCGGATTGAAGTAGAAATTAGCTTCCGGGCTTTCAAAGACAGTCATTTCAATTACTTCAGTGTACTCAAATGTACAACCATTTGAAAAGGTCAGATAAGCCGTGGCCGGAACTCCGGCAGAATAGTTAAAGCTTACTTGGGGGTTCAATTCATGATAGGTTTCCTGATTGATCTCCCAATATGCACCTTCAAATGTGTAATCGTATGCTTCATAATCGTAACCAAAAAGGGCCTCAACTTTATCACATCCGATAGTGTTATCCGCAAAGATACTAGTGTTGGGGGGTAAGAAAACATTTATTCGCGCTGTATCGGATTGCTGATCTCCGCAAACATTTTGAATGGTGACGATATAATCAGTTCCCATTTCGGGAGATACCGTATGCGGGCCTAATCCTGTCAAGGAACTGTGATTCCAGAATACGTAGGCGATATTAGAATTGTTGTCAATGGTCGCAGAAAGTGCTGCATCACTTCCGTAACAAATAGAGTCCGGAGTTGCAAATGCGCTTACGTTATCAGCGGGTATCATAATTGGTCCTATTGTTACCGTGTCTTGTACAGAAGGACAGTTTACTGTGTTTACCATGACAATGGCAATTTCTGAAGTATCAGCAATAGCATAGGAGAAGGTGTTGGATGTGCTTTCCAGGTTCTGATTGACATACCAGTAGTAATCATATTGGTTGTTCAATCCATTTGTTGCCACATAAAAGTCAACTATATCTCCAGGACAAAAACCAGAGTTGTGTGTAATCTCGGCAGTAACTTCTTCGTATTCGATAATTTGCGTCTGGTCACTTGCCTGACACCCATTGGCATCTGTTACCGTCACATTGTAGGTTCCCGCTGGTAGGGAGTTAATGGTATCTGTTGTTTCATTGGTTTCTATCCATAAAGGCGAATATGGGGCGGTACCTCCTATTCCTTCTACCATAATAACACCAGCACTATCTCCGTAACAAATGATGTTTCCGATTACCTGAGCATTGGCTTGTAGCACTTCCGGTTCGGTCAAAGTGGTATCCGCCGTAAGTACGCATCCGTTGTCATCTGTGAGACTTAAAGTATAATCTCCGGCAGAAAGTCCGGATGCAATAGCTGATTGTTGGTTGGGCTGTGTATTCCAACTGTAGGTATATGGAGCTGTTCCCCCATTTATACCGGTTTCAATTGAACCATCTGCCATCCCGTTACAACTGGGGGTTGTCATAGTGATAAAATCAATAATCATAGGGGCAATTTCTTGAATGCTAAAGTTGATAGAGTCTATACATCCATTGTTGTCGATCACTTCAACGGAATAGTTACCGGCAGTTAAGGTGTTTTGGCTATTTTGATCGACACAGTTACAAGACCAGTTATAGTGGAAGGGAGAAGTACCTCCATTCATTACAACTTCGGCAAATCCGTCATTTCCTCCGGGACAGCTTACCGGAGTAGAATTTCCAAGAGAAGCGGTTCCGGTTGGGTGATCATTAATAAAGGCATCTGCCTGATCTTGACAACCGTTTTCATCTTCAACGATCACAGATACTGCTCCGGAAGAGAGTGAAGTTGCCAATGCTGTAGTTTGCCCTGTTGGATTCCATAGGTAAGTCATTTGGCCGATTCCTCCATTTACATCTGCAAAAGCTGATCCGTTAGCTGCTGTACAGGTTTCATCACCGACAATAATGATATCGACCGTCAATGAATCCGGTTCTTGTATGTCTGCAATAACCACTTCCATACAACCATTTCCATCTGCAACTTCTGCAATGTGTGTGCCAGCAGGTAGATTGTTCATGGTAAAATTGTCGTTGGGCAAGTTCACCCAGTCAATGGTATAGTTTCCAACACCACCGATTACGTTTACGGTAACAGATCCGGTATTTTCTCCGTGGCAGGCCACATCAACTTGATTTACAAGCGTAGTTAAGAGAGCGCTGGGTTGAGTGACAGCACCACTTTGTGCTAAATAGCACCCTGCTGCATCTGTAAGTTGAACCTGATAATTTCCTGCACCAACATTTATTAAGGTTGCATTTGAACTGTTGTCAATAGGCCAAAAATAAGCGTAGGGTGTTGTTCCTCCGGAAGGAATAGCTTGAAGCGATCCGTTTTGATCACCATTACAAAGAGGGGATGTTTGATTGAACTGTACTGCCAGGGGGTTGGGTTCTTCCACCAGAAACAACTGCGTATCTACACATCCGATAGAATTACTTGCTTTTACCCAGTAATTTCCAGGATTAAGATTTGATACAGATGTTCCAGTTTGCAAATTGCTCCATTCATAGATGTACTGCGGGTCATTTGAAGTAGCCAGTGCCGATCCGTCACCAAAGCCATTGCAACTGACAGAATCAACGTCTACATTAAATGTAACGGGATTTAGGGCAGTCAAGTCATAGGTGATGGTGTCTGAACATTCCGTTCCTTTTTGAACAATGAGGGTTACGGTGTAGTCTCCTTCAGTAGGATAAGTAAAATTGGGTTCAAAGGCTAAGCTGGTGTCTGCAGGATTATTGGTTCCAAAATCCCACCAATAAGTTGGGTTTACGCCCCCGGTGGAGGTGTTGGTAAAGGCAATGTTCAAGCCATTACAAGAATCTGCCAGCGCAATTCCGGCCTGAACAGGAGGTGGACAATTAATCACGTTGAATTGAAAATCTCTGGTTACACGGCCAATAAGAACACCGTCTCTGTATTCATCTACCATCACACCGACAACATATTGTCCGGGTGCAGGGGGTGTTCCGGTAATGTATCCGTTATTGTCTATGGTCAACCCCGGAGTCAGTCCCGGAGTTGCGTCCAATGGATCTGTGGCTCCGAAACCTGCTTCCCAAATAATCGGAGAAATGTTAATGTTGTCCGGAGGATTACCTGCATTAAAAGTAATACCACCATTGTTTTGCCCGTCGTAAGGAGTATAGAATGAATAAACGAGGGAATCATTATTTATATCGTTAGCGGCAAAACTCAAATCTAAAGGTTGCCCGGCACAAACATAAACCGGAGGCATATCTACAAAGTAGGGGCTAGAATTGTTTGGATGAATACTATTATCAGGAATATAGGCATAAAATGTCTCCTGGGCTGCGAGGGGGTTATCAATATTGGTAATGGTACCATTTCTACAACAGATCGTGTAGTAAAGGTGATACCCTCCTGCTCCCGGAGGAATATTAATGATGTCCTGATAAATGGCTTCTTCAACACAGATACCCGGATCAAAGGCACAGGCGGGAATATCAGGATTTATTTGTGTCACACTTACAAGAGGGAGTACTGGATTACCATAACCCGCAGGAGTAGATCCGTCAAACCCTCTTCTACAGTTTAGATTTACATTACCCGGTAATTGAGCCGTTCCGGGAGAACAGTCTCTATATAATTTAACGGTAATCAGGTAATTGTTGTTTTCAAGCTGATCGTAAGTGATTCCTCCACCGACAACATGCGTTGCTAATGATGAAGAATGAATAAGTAACGTGAAGAAAAGAAGGAATAGAGGAATTAAACTTCTTCCTGTTTTATATAAAAGAGTAGTTACAAGTTGTCGGGTCTTTTGTTTTCTTGAACCCTCTTGTTCTTTTGGAGGATAGATTTTTGATTTCATAGGAGTTGGTTTTTGAATAATCTGTAAATTGGTGTGTAAACATTTCTGTCGTGTTTTGTTCTTACAAGTTAAGGGAAAACCAATATACGTGTCAAGTAGGCGTTCTGCAGAACAACCGATATTAACTGCTATTTAACGACAAATAAGAGGCAGTCGTCGAAATAGCAATTTATTATGC
This sequence comes from Crocinitomicaceae bacterium, assembly GCA_040880585.1. Lineage (GTDB taxonomy): Bacteria > Bacteroidota > Bacteroidia > Flavobacteriales_D > Crocinitomicaceae > Paracrocinitomix. The sequence continues at coordinate 313,901 of JBBDID010000035.1, forward strand.
ACGCATACTAAACCGATTTAGGAAGGTTGCCTTTTTTTTGAAAAAAAAATATAGTTTTTTTTCAAAAAATTTCCCAACGGGACAAAATAGATGAAGAATTTTCAGGTTTTTGACAAAAAAAGCCGTTCGTTCTTAGATTAAAATAAGACGAACGGCTTGCCAAAAAGGTATATTTTACAACTTAGATTTTAAAAGCCGTTTTAATTTTATCTATATAATCCAACTTTTCCCAGGTGAATGTTTCGACTTCTACTGAAGTGGATTGTCCGGCATTAGAGAATGTAAGTGTTTTAACTTCAGGTGTTCTTCCCATGTGTCCGTAGGCGGCAGATTCAGAGTAAATAGGAGCACGTAATTTTAATCGCTTTTCGATAGCAGCCGGGCGCATGTCAAATAATTCAGTTACTTTTTTGGCAATATCACTGTCTTTCATATCTACATTAGAAGTACCGTAAGTATCGACAAAGATTCCCATAGGTTCAACTACACCAATAGCGTAGGATACTTGTACCAACAATTCATCTGCAACCCCTGCAGCCACAAGGTTTTTAGCAATGTGGCGAGTAGCATAAGCGGCAGAACGATCTACTTTTGAAGGATCTTTTCCTGAAAAGGCTCCGCCTCCATGTGCTCCTTTTCCGCCATAAGTATCCACAATGATCTTTCTTCCGGTCAATCCGGCATCACCATGTGGTCCGCCAATAACAAACTTACCGGTAGGGTTGATGTGGTATTTGATCTTATCATTAAAAAGCGCCTGAATTTCAGGTTTCAATATTTTTTTAACCCGTGGAATTAAAATGTTGATGATATCATTTTTAATTGTTTTGAGCATTTCCTCATCACTTTCACTGAATTCATCATGCTGAGTAGAGACGACAATTGAATCAATTCGTTGTGGTTTATTATCGTCTGAATATTCTATGGTTACTTGTGCCTTAGCGTCCGGGCGTAAATAGGTAATTTCTTTACATTCTCTTCTTAATTCGGCCAGAACCTGTAGCAATTTATGCGAAAGATCCAGCGCCAGCGGCATGAAGTTTTCAGTTTCCTTGGTCGCGTATCCAAACATCATTCCCTGATCACCTGCACCTTGTTCCATAGGGTCTTCCCGATCTACTCCTCGGTTGATGTCTTCTGACTGTTCGTGGATCGCTGAGATAACGGCACACGACTTAGCATCAAATTGGTATTCTGATTTCGTGTACCCGATTCTGCTTATGGTATCCCTTGCGATTTGTTGCACATCTAAATAAACCTTTGATTTAACCTCTCCTGCTAATGCCACAAGACCGGTTGTAACAAGGGTTTCACAGGCTACTTTAGAATTGGGGTCAAAAGCCATGAAGTGATCGATCAGCGCATCTGATATTTGATCTGCAATTTTATCGGGGTGTCCCTCAGAAACGGATTCTGATGTAAATAAATAAGGCATAATAACTTCTTTTCATTAATGAATGATGGAGGGCAAAAATAACTATTTTGTTCAAAGAGCAGATCAAATCCTACTAATTATTGAACAAGCCTATTTTTAAATGCAAAACGGATGAGGGAAGCGACATTGTTGATGTCCAGTTTTTTCATGATATTGGTGCGGTGGGTGTCCACAGTTCTGTGGCTGATATAAAGTGAATCACCAATTTCTTTGTTGGTCAAGCCTTCAGCTACGAGTTTAAGAATTTCAATTTCCCGGTCGGTTAAATTTGCAATTACCAATAGATCAGAACTGCCGGTGTTTTTTGCTGTAGGATGTGTGGGTTTGTCCAGCAGTGAGCGGCACACATCTTGTGAAAAATAGTTTTCTCCTTTTAAAACACTCTCAATGGCGTTGAGAACTTCACTTTGACTGGAATTTTTAAGTAAGTACCCATCAGCTCCTTTATCAACGAGTTTCTTGATGAGTTCTTTTTCATGATGCATGGATACAATGATCACTTTTATCTCTGGATGGTTTCGCTTTATTTCTTCACAGGCTTGTATGCCTGAAATTTCCTGCATTTCAATATCCATAAGGATGACATCCGGATTTAAAATGGGAGTTAGTTTTATCGCTTCATCCCCGCTATGCGCTTCGCCTACGATCTGATAATTGTCGCATTTTTCTAAAAAGCCACGCAAGCCATCAATAATTAATTGATGGTCATCAACCAATAAGACACGAATTTTACTCATAAAAGCAATCTGTTGGTCAAATATATTAAAATCTTGTTCTAATTCACTAGGGTTGATCGATTTGTTCTGCTTTGAGATGGACGCGTATACGTACCATTGTTCCCCTATCACCATTAGTTTCGTAATTTATTTCTCCCTGTATGGTGTTTAATCGTGATTTTATGTTCATCAAGCCATGTCCCGCTGTAAGCTGATCCTGATCAAATCCTGAACCGTTATCTTCTATGATCAGAAGTAGAAGGTCTTTATTTTTAAAAAGTTGCACTGTCATTTCCGTAGCTCCAGAATGCTTGATGATGTTATTGACAAGTTCTTGTGTGATGCGGTAAAGGCTTAATTCAACACGTTCTGAAAACCGTTCTGAAATATTAAAAGATTCAAAGTGGTGTGAGATATCTGTAAGGTGAAAGGTAGTATCCAACAATTGCTCAATGGCGGGCACCAAACCAAAAGAGGTAAGAACTTTTGGCATCATTTGATGTGAAATTTCACGTACTTCATTGGCTGTGTTATTGAGTATTTTCCCTAAGGATTCAATTTTTTCAGCCTGAACGGGAGCTGTACCGGCAATTTCAATGGATAGATTCTCCCATGCTAATTTCAAGCCGCTCATTTGCTGACCTACCCCGTCATGCAAGTCTTTTGAGATGCGCTGTCGTTCTTTTTCGGTGGCGTCAAAAACGGCCTTGAGTCCTTTTTCTTTTTCTTTTAAAATGGCTTTGCTTTTTTCTTGTTGCAAGTGTCTCATGCGGCGCTGGTAAAGAAAAAGCGCTAGAAAAAGTAAAATTAAAGTGATGGCTATAATGGTGATGATCCAGTTGTTTCGATTGGCCACCTTGAGTTCTGCTGCTTGTCGTTTAGCAGTTTCCTCTGCTTTTTCACGGGCTAACTTTTCATTTTCTTTATCCTTTTTTTCAGTTTCATAGATCGTTTGTAGTTCATTGACCTGTTCATTCAAGTTCGCTCTATACTGCTCGTGCTCTATTCTATAAAATTGAGAATAGTAATAATAGACACTATCGGCCTGCTTGAGTTTGGTGTGGAGTTTAGCCAATTTTTCATAAGCGCCCTTTTCTTTGTTCTCATATCCGCTTTCTTTACTCAGTTGCAGTCCGGTGTGCAAATATTTGGAAGCTTTTGTGTAATCTCCCTTTTCCAGATAGATTTCACCCAATACAATAGAAGATGAGCAGATGCCCCTTTTATCGTTCAGGCGTACTCTGATTTCATAGGCTTCTGAGATGGATGTTTCAGCTTTATCTATTTCCCCTAATCCTAATTGAAGGGTACCCAAATTATTGAGGGTGACGGCCAGGTCATTTTCAAAGTTGTGTTGACGATATACTTGTATCGCCTTATTAAAATGATGAATGGCCTGTGAGGTATCTCCTGTGGTCATCATTAGATTAGCTAAATTAGAATGGCTGCCTGCTATTCCGTATGAATCTCCAATTGATGTGCGGATGTGCAGCGCTTTTTGGTGTATTTCCTCTGCTTTTTCGTAATTTTTCAGTTTAAAATGAACATTTGCAATATTGTTCAGACAAAAACCCATATTTACTTTATTGTCTATCGATTCGTAATAATCGAGTGCTGCCATGTGGTTGATCATTGCCTTTTCCAGTTGTACCAAATGCTCATAAATAATTCCCAATTTGTTATGTATGGCTGCCAAGCCCGTTTCATCTCCCAACTCTGAACGAATCTCCTTCGCTTCTTCCAATAAAGTAACTGCTGTATCTAAACTCCCTTTGTCGATATAAATGATAGAGAGGTCATTCAACGCATTTCCCAATCCTTTTTTAAATGGAATCTTTCGGGCCAGCTGAACAGCTTTTTGCCCGTATTCCAGAGCAGTGGTTTGATCGATTACCCGGTATTCCCAACATAGCTCTGAATAGGTATAAACCCTTGCTGTGTCATGAATCCCATCATCCAATAAACCTTCAAGGCTATCAATATGATTTGTACTTTGACCAAAAAGCTGAACCGTTGCAAATAGTGTGAGGATAAATAAAAGCGTTCTCATGATCATTTCAGGCTAACTGTATATTATCTATTAAGCGAATTTCACCACAGATGGCTGCAATACAACAGCTCACATTTGAAGATAAATCCTGAGCGGCTAAAAGGTTGTGATTGTCAACAATCTCAAGGTATTCTAACCGAAGATTTCCCTTACTGAAATGGTTGATCATAGCCTGTCTTAATTCTTCTACAGAGAGGGATGGGGTTTTTTGTAAGAGTTCTTTTCCAAAGACCAACGTTTTATAAATAATCAGAGCGTCTTTTTGTTGACTGTCGCTGAGCAGTTGGTTTCTAGAGCTTAATGCTAATCCTTCTTTGTTTCTGACTATTTCAACCGGAATAATTTCGGTTTGGATGTTTCTTACACTCACCAGCTTTTTAATGACAGCCAGTTGCTGAAAATCCTTTAATCCAAAAAAAGCCTTATCGGGTTTAATGATATCAAACAACCGTTCAACGATCATGGCCACACCTTTAAAGTGATCTTTTCGGTATTTTCCTTCCATAATATTGTCCAGCATCCCCAGATTGATATCATAATGAATGGCAGCATCCGGATAAATTTCTTTTACTTCGGGGGTGAAAACCAGATCACAACCTGCCAATTCAAGCTGCTTCAGATCACGCTCTATTGTTCTGGGGTATTTTTCCAGATCTTTCGGGTCGTTAAATTGAGTAGGGTTTACAAAGATGCTACACACCACAAAATTAGAATTTTCTTTTGCCTCCCGAATCAGCCGCATGTGCCCTTCGTGAAGGGCACCCATAGTGGGGACAAACCCAACAACAGTACCGGGCCTGTCATTTCTGATGGATGAAATCAGTGTCTGGATTGTTGATATGTGCGAGACGTTTTGCAGGTATAAAGCGTTAAAATTGCACGAGACAAACTCGCAAATCTATATCCATTCGTTGAATATCCGGCATTTTTTTTGTATTTTTGTAAACAATTCTAAGTTTATTATACTAATATGGAAAAGAAAAGAGTCCTATTTATCTCTCAAGAAATCGCTCCATTTTTACCAGCCTCAGACATAGCAAGTACAGCACGCAAGTTGCCTCAGGGAATCCAGGAAGCAGGGAAAGAGATTAGAGCATTTATGCCAAGGTTTGGCTGTATTAATGAAAGAAGACATCAGTTACATGAAGTGATTCGCCTTTCCGGAATGAACCTTATTATTAATGATGTGGATTATCCACTCATCATAAAAGTGGCTTCTGTGCCACAGGCTAAAATACAGGTTTATTTTATTGATAACGAGGACTTTTTTGATAGAAAAGCGACATTGTTTGACAAAAAAGGGGCACCTTTTCAAGATAATGATGAGCGCTCTATGTTCTTTGGAAGAGGCGTATTAGAAACGGTTAAAAAATTGGGGTGGAAACCAGACATTATTCACTGTCACGGATGGATGACGGCACTTACTCCGTTGTATATTAAAAAATTGTATAAAAATGACCCGCATTTTGAGGACACAAAAGTGGTCTATTCAGTATATGATAGCGCTTTTAACAAAAATTGGGACACTAACTTCTATGAAAAACTTAAATTTGACGGTTTTAATGAAGAAGATATTGCGGATATGAAAGATGTAGATTTTACAGCTTTAAACAAAGCTGCGATCAACATCTCTGACGGGGTTATCCAGGGGAGTGAATCCATTGAAGATGCCTTGACGGCAGAAATTCAATCTTCAGGGACTCCTTTTTTAGAATACTATCCTGAAGAATCTTGCGTTAAACCGGTAGATGAATTTTATGATCAGATCATAGAAGAACTAGTTGAGAATTAAATGACACAAAATACACTTCAAATAATAAGTAAGCGGAAAGTTGTAAAACTCTCCGCTGCTTTTTTTATTACCCTTTTGGTTTTTGCCTGTAAGAAAGAAGAAACTTCAGTAGGAGAAAGTTTGAACCCTGAAGGATTAAATGTGGTTACATCAGACACCTTTTCTTTATTGACTTACTCTGATGTAGTAGATTCTATGGAAAGTGATGAAACTGCAGTGAATTTGCTGGGGGCCTACAAAGATCCGGTTTTTGGTGAAGTGGAAGCGGGCATTGTCACACAGCTTCGTTTGTCTTCTTCTAACCCTTCTTTTGCGGCCAGTGCAGCAGATGTAGTGGTAGATTCGCTAGTCCTTTCTCTTGCATATACCTCGATTAAGCATTACGCCAATTTAGATGATATCCAGGTAGAGATATATGAGGTTACGGATGAATTGGTTAGAGATGATCAGGACTATTATACGTTTACCCCCGTGAACACTACCGGAACCAATCACGTACTGGCGGGTACTGAAACCCTCTCTCCGGACGTAGCTTCACCTGTAGTGGTGGGTGATGATACACTTACTGCTCACTTGAGAATCAATTTGGATCCCGCAACGATTGGCGATCAACTGGTTCAAATCAACGCTTCAGGAGGTATGGCAACGGATGAACAGTTTGTCAATGAATTTAAAGGCCTGTATATTAAAGTAGATCCCACTATTTATGCTCCTAATCAAGGAACGGTTCTCTACTTTTCATTGGAGAGCTCCCTTTCCAATCTCACACTTTACTTCCATGAAGTAGCTGACCCCACTCCCAAAAAGTATGTTTTTAATATCAACAGTTCATCTGCCCGATTCAACAAAATTGATTTTAACAGAAGCGGAACCGAGGTGCAGGCGGTTTTAGATAATCCTGACTTAGGACAAGAAAGTTTTTACACCCAATCAAGCTCGATTTGGGCAGTGGTTCAACTTCCCCACATTATGAGCCTGAATTATGACAGCAGCGGAACGGAAGACAAAAAAATCATCAATCGTGCGCAACTCATTCTGCCCGTTCAGGATTTTGCTGCAGATGGATTTGATCCGCCAAGCAGTTTATTTATTGCCCGAATTGTAGACGGGAACATCTCTGATTTTACGTTGGACTACAGCCTCTCCAGCACTTTAGCCGGGAATACGGTAAAGTACGATCAGGACAAAAAAGAATTTCGTTTTGATATGACCTTAGAATTACAAGCCCTTCTCAATGGTGAAATTGAAAACAAAGGGTATCGGATTTATGCCCCAAGTTTCTTTGCTTCCTCCGTAGAAAGAGTTATTTTTAATGGGGCAAACAGCAGTTTAAAGAACAAGGCTCGACTCAAAGTAACTTATACAGACTATTAACATTTAAGATATGTGTGGAATTGTTGGATATATCGGTAATAAAAAAGCCTATCCGATCCTGATCAAAGGATTAAGCCGGTTAGAATACCGGGGGTATGATAGCGCAGGAATTGCATTATTAGAGAATAAAGACACCCTGAACGTTTATAAAAGACAGGGAAAAGTACAGGATTTGGTAGATTTTATCGCAAATTTTTCCACCGAAGGAACAGTGGGGATAGGACATACCAGATGGGCGACACACGGTTTACCTAATGACACCAATGCACATCCACACCATAGTGGAGACAGTAACATTGTACTGGTACACAACGGGATCATTGAAAACTATGATGTGCTTAAAAAAGAATTGAGTAAGCGAGGTCATATCTTTGAAACTGAAACAGATACTGAAGTATTGGTTCATTTGATCGAAGAGATAAAAGAAAACAGCAAAGTTTCCATTGAAGAAGCAGTGCGTATGGCGTTACATGAGGTGCATGGAGCGTATGCTATCGCATTGTTGTCAAAAGACAATCCCGATAAAATTATTGCGGCGCGTAAAAGTTCACCTTTGGTAATCGGTTTAGGAGAAGATGAATATTATGTGGCTTCAGATGCTACACCCATTGTAGAGTATACCAAAAACGTGGTGTATTTGGAGGATGAGCAAATAGCGATCATTGACCGGCATCACGGTTTACGGATCATTAATATCAGCAACAAAGAAATTTCTCCTTACGTGCAGGAGTTGGAGCTTCAGTTAGAAGAGTTAGAGAAGGGGGGCTATGATCACTTTATGTTAAAGGAGATCTATGAACAACCAAGAGCGATACACGATTCATTCAGAGGACGGTTAAACGCAGCAGAAGGCTGGGTGGCTCTTGGGGGAATCCGTGATTATGAAGATCAGATTGCGGAGGCAAACAGGATTATTATTGTGGCTTGCGGAACCTCCTGGCATGCCGGTTTAGTTGGAGAGTACTTTTTTGAAGATTTAGCCAGAATTCCGGTTGAAGTGGAGTATGCCTCAGAATTTCGATATAGAAACCCGATCATTCGTGAAAATGATGTGGTGATTGCTATTTCACAATCCGGTGAAACGGCTGACACATTGGCTGCTCTGAAAATGGCAAAAGAAGCCGGTGCTACTTTGTTAGGGATTGTCAATGTAGTGGGTTCTTCCATTTCACGGGTTACGGATGCGGGCTCATATACGCATGCCGGACCAGAAATTGGTGTAGCTTCTACCAAAGCGTTTACGACACAAGTCACTTTACTTGCCATGATGGCCATGTTAATTGGTAAAAAGCGGGGAACCATTACAGCAGATCGGTTCAAACAATTACTGGAGCAGATGGAAGCCTTACCAGGAAAGATTGAGAAACTATTAGAAAGCAACCGATATATTCACGATATTGCTGAGATTTATAAAAATGCAACCAACGCATTGTTTTTAGGGCGTGGAAATTGTTTTCCGATTGCTTTAGAAGGGGCATTAAAACTGAAAGAGATATCTTACATCCATGCTGAAGGGTATCCGGCAGCTGAGATGAAACACGGCCCCATTGCTTTGATAGATGAAGAAATGCCGGTTTTTGTCATTGCGACAAAAGGACCGAATTATGAAAAAGTAGTGAGCAATATTCAGGAAGTGAAGGCCAGAAAAGGAAAAATTATTGCAATCGTCACCAAAGGCGATCAGCAAGTACGAGAGATAGCCGACCATTTCATTGAAATTCCGGACACAGATGACATTTTAGTGCCGATTTTAGCCACCATCCCTTTTCAACTAATCTCTTATCACATTGCCGTGATGAGAAACTGTAATGTGGACCAACCCAGAAATTTGGCAAAATCGGTTACCGTAGAATAAGAAAACAGTAGGTTTCCTGACAGACTGTCACTGAATAACAAAGGGCTTGGTTCTTGATTTGTGTCGTTCATGTTTCAAGGAAAAATCACCCGCCTTTCGTTTGGTATTGCACTAACCATTGTTGCTTTAATGTGGTTGGTTTTTTTCTTCGATTACTACTATAAATTAGGCTTGTATAAATGGGGGATATACCCCTTATCGTTGAAAGGTTTGTTGGGAATTATTACCTCTCCCTTTATTCATAGTACCAGAGATTTCACGCATATTCTCAATAATTCACTTCCGGCTTTTGTGCTGAGTTGGATGTTGTTTTATCATTATCGCACCATTGCCGCACGGTCTTTTATTTTCATTTATTTGTTTACGGGATTTTGTATATGGTTATTTGCCCGGGAAAGTTATCATATTGGAATGAGTGGGGTAATTTACGGACTCACGTCCTTTTTAGTCACCAGTGGATTCATACGAAGAAATATGCGGGTGGCCGCCATCTCATTGGTTGTTGTTTTTCTTTACGGCAGTATGGTTTGGGGGATTTTTCCCGGACGCATGGGCGTATCCTGGGAAGCCCATGCTTTTGGTTTATTATCCGGGATATTAATCGCTTTTTATTATAGAAAAACAGGTCCCCAGCCTCCTAAAATGATTTATGAAATTGAAGAAGAAATGGGAATTGAGCCGGAAGAAGAATATTGGAAAGCGCCTCAGGAACAAAGCAAAAAACAAATTCAACCAAGAATCACGATCAATTATACCATTGTGCCTAAAAAAGTAGAAGTGGAGAAAGAGCAACATCCCCCTAAAAAATCTGATCAAAAGAAAGACGATTAAAAATGCTTTTCTGAAAAAAGAGCAAAAAATCAGTTAATCCATAGAGGGATTTCCCCTCACAGTAAGATCAAAAATCATTAAAGTCCTGTTTTTCTACATTTTCATCCACACGATCCTGATACTTGTCGTTGATACCGTCACCATCTTCATCCACTTTTCTGCCGGGTAGTTGAGAGAATAATACATCTTTAACTTTTTCACCCCGGTAAACGATAAGTGCCCAGGTCATCACTAAACTGGAGATCAAAATAACAAACAATAAAATCCCGGGATCAAAGTCTTTAATGACAAATTCTTCATGTCCACCGATAACAAAGAACAACAAAATGGTAATTAACCCCCTTGGCGCCAGATAAACTTGAGGAACAATATTCCTCCTTACAACTATTTTCAACATAATGAAGCGGATGAGGTACAAGGCCCCGATTATACTCAGAGAAACGACAGCTACATTTAAATTCAAGATAGAATCCAGGGTAATAAACATTCCAAAAATGACAAAGAAAAAGGTTCGGATCACAAATGCAGATTCCAGTGTAATAATATGGAAATCACGTATAATGGGTTTTACTTTTTCATCATTGATCAATTTCCCCATTCGGTTTCCCTTAAAAAATAATCCGGTATTATTGAGTACCAGGCCAAAGGCCAGAATAATCAATAAAGAAGAAAGGTGTAATTTCTTGCCCAGGGCGTACATTAACATCAGCAAAGCAATGACCAAAAACAGTTTGACCTGTGAAGTTAATTTTTGGAAAACATACACCAGTACGTAAGCCAGTATAATGGATACAACAACGGTTACTAAAATATTGAGTCCAATCCCCAGGGCGACGTCTTTGGCTGCCTGCCCTTCTTTAACACCAATAAGGAAGTAGAATATCATAATCCCCAAAATATCTGAGAAGGTACTTTCATATACCATGAATTCCTTTTTTACTCCTGTTAATCCCCCCACTGAAGGAATAATAATGGCTGAACTCATTGTAGCCAGCGGAACTGCATAAACCAGGCACTTATAAAAATCTGTAGCTTCCGGAATCAGATAAAAAAGAATGGCTGCTATTGCTGCGGAGGTGGCTACCAAACACAAAAGTGCGACAATAAAAGAATTGATGATCAGCCCTCTTTTTTCTTTTTCCAACTTAAGATCCAAAGCTGCTTCCAAAACAATCATCACCAAACCAACATTACCTATTATTTCCAGCACACTAAGATCTGCGTAGACTTCTGTATTAACAGTATCAGGAGAAAATTCCTTAATGACGGCTCCTAACCCCATCAACAAAAGTACAGAGGGAATATTCGTTTTCTTTGAAATAATATTAAAGAAAAACGAAATAATAATAATCGCCGATATGCCAATGATGAGTGAGTAGGTATCCAAAACTTATTTTTTTAATCGCGGAAAAGATACATAAAAAGTCGTTCCCTTTTCTAATTCTGTTTCAAACCAAATTGTTCCCTGCATGCTTTCAACAATTTGTTTGGACATGGCCAGCCCCAATCCCGTCCCTTTAGATTTGGTGGTAAAATAAGGGACAAAGAGCTTTTCCTGAGCTTCCGGGTTAATCCCCAAGCCGTTATCCTGAACGCTGACAATGTACTTATTGTTCAATTGATGCAGGTTGATATTAATTTTGCCTTCCCGTTCAGAAGGAATCGCCTGAATTGCATTTTTGATCAGATTATTGAAAACACGCAAAAGTAAATCTTTATCTGCCCAAATGATAGTTTTTTCTTCTGTGGAAATATTCAGTTGGATCGTGTACCGATCACTTTGGGCATAGACGACCTCCGTACTTTTTAAAATTTCCGCCAGGTTTAGAGCAGTTTCATGAGCCTTTGGCATTTTAGCAAAGTTGGAAAATTCATTTGCGATTTTTGTCAGCGCATCTATTTGTTCAATCAGGGATTGAGAAACACGATCCAACTTTTCAGTAGATGCTTTGTCTGCCACATTTACTGTTCGCTTGAGATGTTGAATGGAGAGCTTCATAGGTGTCAGTGGGTTTTTGATCTCATGGGCGACTTGCTTTGCCATCTCACGCCAGGCACTTTCCCGCTCACTCTTGGCCAGGGCTTCTGCATTTTCCTGTAACTCTTCTACCTTTTTGTTGTATTCTTTTACCAGTTCGCCAATTTCATCTGTTCCTTCATATTTAATGGGGCGATACTTTGCACCAATTTGTACACTTTTTAAACTTTCCTGTATGTATTTCAGCGGACGGGTCAGGCGATTAGATACAATAATTGTCAAGATGATGGAGATGGCCAGCATCAGCACCATAATGTCTATGATCGCCAGTAAAAATCCCGAAATTTGATCTTCAAATTCATCTTGCCTGGAGATGTATTGTACGTTGAGGTAGGCTAAAAACTCTCCCTTTTGATTGAAAAAAGGAGAATAAGCCGATAAATAATTCAGTTTTCCAATCTGCTCCTGATGAACAAACTCACTTTTTTTATTCAGGTGAATTTCTTTAAACGCGGCGGTGTTCATCTTTTTGGAAATTAATCCTTTTGAATAAATTTTAGGTTGTGAACTGGCAAGTAGATTACCTGCAGTATTGTACAGGTTAATATCCGTTACAAAAACATTGGAGAATTTTTTCAGCAGATATTCCAGGTAATCGGCAATGTCTTTTTTTAACTCCTCTTCTTTTTTTAATTTGGTTTCTAATTCTGTTTTTACAGACCCCAGCTTTTCCTTGATAAATCCACGATTGCTTTCTACATATTGATCTTCAACAAAAGCCCCGGCTCCAACCGCAAAGGCGATAAGCGTCACCAAAATCAGGCCGATTAAAACCGCTTGTATTTTAACATTGAGTTTTGTCCTTTTAAAGGAGATTCCTGTCTGAAGTTCTTTAAAAGTGATAGGGATAAGCAGTAAAACACCATAAATAATTAACAGATAAGAGAAGGAGGTAAAAAGGGATAGTGAAGCTCTTTTCTTTTTAGAGATGATCGTTTTATACCCTTTTTCTTCCTGAAAAATGTAATGGCTATATCCTTCCTTATCAACAAAAGCATTTTTTTGCGTCCACTCTGTACCTACTGTGGGATAAGCATATTCTCCTTTTCTGGAAACCAATTTTCTATCTACGTATTTAGCAATGGAGTAATTCTTTAATCGGTCAATGGTGTTTGCCCCTTCATCCAACAATAGGGAAGGAAGTCCGATATCTTCAGGGAATTTTTTTGAGCGCATTTCCGTAATGAGGTAGCCCAGTAGCGAATCGTTTTCTACAATAGGATATTTTGCCACATAGGTCAGTTTATCCGTATAATCCTTGATAAAGTAGATGTTTGGGTTAATAGAAGAGGGTTCACCTGAAAGCGCAATAATTTCCTGAAAACGGTCAAAATCTTTGAGTTCATAATTGCCTAAGTCAACAACCATTTGCTTGTCGGTGCCAAAAAGGTAAAAAGTAAGGTCGTAGTTATTTTTTAGTTGGAGAAAATATTCAGACTCTAACTTTTCCATGAACGCAGATTGATTAAAATCTGATTGCAAGTAGGGGATCAGCGCTTTTTCTTTTTTTAATTGTCGTTCGGCATCATCATAATCAAATTCAGAAAAAGGGTCTTTATCTTTTGCAATAATCTCAGCTTGTGCCATGCGTAAATTCCGCTCATTGTTTTCAGCATACCCTTGCAAGATATAAGCGGCATAAAAGGCGATAAAAGCCAGCATACTGATGACATGGATAAATTTATATTCTTTCTCTTTGTACTCAAACCACAAGAGCGACCCACTTAAAAACACCGGCCAAAGTGAGGTCAGAAAAGAATGCGAGAAATAGATTTGGTCAATCGCCACGTAGATGCCTGAAGTAAGCGCCCACAGAAAAGCCAGACGATTCAACTCAAACTCATTTTTTTTAAGTTGAATAATGATGTATTGAAGCAACTTAAAGTAGGCGTAAAAACTGACTCCGATAATGGCCAGTCCAATGAATGAGTAGCTCTCCAGATTAAAGAGACGCTCCAGGTCAAAAGACATTTTGGAGTCATAAACCAGTGAATAAATAACATCATTGATCTTAAAAGCGGCGTAGAAACTAAGCAGAAACAGAGGAACCAAAAAAAGCACGAGTTTGAGCTTGTTATTTCCTTGTTTGAACCAGTTGCGGGTGCGTTTGAGTAAAAAATGAACCAGGAGGAAGAAGATGGTAACGTTTATAATTAAATCTCCCAGTGAAGGGACAAATTCAGAAGAAGCAAAAAGTTCAGGATTAAACAACTCAAAATTATGAATGCCGGAACTCCATCCGGAGGTCAGCCAAATGTAACGCAAACCCACTATGAAGAGCGGGAAAAGAATAAGGAAAACAGGGCGTTTGATCAGCACTTTTTGCATAGAACTGATGAGTAATTGAAGCAGAATGACAAAAGCGAGCAAATAAGAGAAAAAGATTAGAATTTCTATCCCCTCTCGCTGTTTCGCTTTCTTTTTTGGGATGACAGAAAACTGGAAATCTCCATTCAAATCGGTGATCGGAAAACCGTGATTTTCAATGGTAATTTCAGCCGGGAAGTGAGGGTACAGATGATCTGAAAAATCGTTTTTTAAGTCTTCATTTTCATGCCGATACTGGTTTTTAATTTTAAAGACCGCTAAAAGCAAACTATCCCCTCTTTGTTGTTGATTCAGGTGATACCAGCCATTATCAAGCAGTAGCACCTGTCTGCCAAAAAAATCAGGAGAGGCAAAGGTCGGAATAGCAGCACTGTTGGTGGTCCAGAGCTTTAAACTGTCATGATGATAAACAAAAAAATCAAAGTTGGTTTTTTGGGCTAAATTGAAAGCAGTTTTGAATTTTTCTTCTTTTTCTGAATGCTCATCCATCAATTCGCCGAACGTCAGGCTGGCTTCTTTCAAGGCTTTACAGCGTTCGTGATAAGCAGCCTCAAATTTTGCTGCGGTCTCTTCATTTACCCGAAGATTGAGTTCAAAATGATACAGTAAAAAGCCAAAAATCCAGAAAAAAAAGCCAAAAATGGCAGCTAAAATGAATTTTTTTCGGGATTTATGTTTCATTGGTTCTATGAGGGGTTAAGCCGCATTTGCAGCAAAAATCAATCCAATTTTTAGTGAATACAGAGATTAAGATAGGAATATTTTTATAATCCTGTGCCGGACAATGAAAATTAACTGATACTGTGAAAATATAAGTTATTCCAGGATTCGCCGCCAGAAATGTATATCAATCATATTTAGTTCATTTATACAGACTCCCGCACCGTGAAGAACTAATTAGAAAAGGAAACTTAACCGATAAAAGCGAAGTAAACTTTGCTTATTTAATCACTAATTTTGATTGAAAGACCTTGTTGGTGAAACGAATTCTTACCAGATAAACACCTACAGCAAGAGATTGTCCATCAATTGTGTTTTGACCGTTCTGTAGAATTTGATTCATTACTTTATTTCCGGCAAGATCAAAAAGGTACATTTCTCCTGATTCAGCAGTCTCGATAACAAATGAACCCGAAGAGGGGTTGGGATAGATATTGAAGCGGTCAGCTTGAAATTTTTCTACATTGGCGGTTCCGATACATCCTTGATCAGGCATGGAATCCATTTGTGTATAATCAAATGTCAATCCGGAACAATAGGTGCTGGATTGTATAATCATGTTTGAAGTATCTGCTAAATTAGAAGGGGTATCATAAAACAACTCTTTAATTATAAAATTATTTGTGCTATCACCTCCTTTGATCACATTGGCACCTTCAGCGACGTACAACACAAGTTGATCACTCCAAAGAATGGTTAACGTGGATTGGGGTTCCATGTAAATAGTATCGGGATTATTACTGAAATAAGAAGCATAAGCATTAAAACACAAATGATGGTTTCCAAACCAAAGCGTATCTCCCATATAGAGATTGCTAGTAGTGTTTGCCGAAATGGTTGGGGAGCACTGTCCATGTACAGAAGCTAAGAATAAAGTAAAGAGTAGGGTAAGAGTAGTTGCTTTCATTTTATCTGATTTATAGCAGTATGGGAGGTAGACGTCAGTTCAAATCAGATAGTTGCTTTAGTCTACTAATAAAGTAGACTTTTGTTGAGCCCCCCGAAAATAAAACTTATATCCGCCTTTTTGATACAACTTCTCAAGCTGTGGCAAGGAATCTAACTCAGTATGCTGAATTTTGGTGATGAAATAAGCATCATAGTCAATATCGCCATGCAGTAAAAACTTTTTGACTGCTGTGTTGAGCGGGGTGTGGAGGACGGGATCGCCGTGAAAAACTTCTTCGTGGACTTTTTTATGTGCGTTGGGGTGGGGGGCTTGCCGGAAGTAGAAGTAATGGGCATAGCTTTTAAAACCTACGGTTGTCATATAGACTTCTTCTCCCTGTTTATCCTTTAAAAAATCGATCATGGGGCCTTGGGTGTATCGCTCAATTTTGCTGACGACAAAGATCATGGTCAAACTCAACGTTATTGAGAATAACAGGGCATTTACTTTCAGGGCTTTGATCAATTTATCCTTTTTCCAGAATCGAATCAACAAGAAAATCCCTGCCAAATAAAACAACACAATCAACGGTTCAAAACCGCTCCAACTGACTTCCGGATTGCTAAATCCCGCCACGGCAAAAGGATCTTTAAATAAGTGCAGAAACTGATCTTTAAAAATCGCAAAGAGCGGTAATCCCACAAAAATGAGCGTATAAATCCCCACCAACAAGAAAAACGGAATTTTGACATACAATTTAAGCTCACTCCACTTGTATTTTGATATCACCACAGCAGCTAAAAACGATAAGGGCAAATACGTCATGGACGAATAATGCACAATTTTGGTCGTCACAATCGAGAATAAGATCAAGACCACCCAAAATAAAATCGTCCACCAGCGCTCTAACTCCGAATCTCGATTGTGTTTGATCAATGAAGGCAAAGCCAATACTGAAAGCGGAAAAGTCCCCAAAAACACCACTATAAAATGATAATAAAAAGGCTGCGCATGTCCGGCTACGGGGTTCAAAAACAAATCAATCTGATAATTGATAAACTCAACCAAAAACCAGGGGCCGTTATTGATGACTTCAACGCCAAACCACAAAAAAGAAATGATCAGGACAGTCAGCGCAAAAAGGACAACTTGCTTGAAAGAGGGGAGTAGCTTGAATTTTTTGACAATCAGATAGACTAAAAAAGTCAAAAACACCAGTAAAAATCCTACCGGTCCTTTGGTCAACACCGCTAATCCGCAAAAAACTCCTGAGAGAATGGCGCGCTTACTTTTAGGTCCATCATCCCCCAAGGCTTTAAACAAATAATAAGCGGAAAGAAAAATAAAAAGGTTAAAAACCGGGTCAATGATCGCCGATCTAAAATAAACCTGGGGTAAAAACGCACAGAGATAAAGCAAAGCCCAAATGAGGCCAAATCGCTCATCCCGCTCTTTTTTTCCAAAAAAATACAGTATAGCAACGGTTATTATCCCGACCAGGGCATTTGGAAATCGTGCAGCAAATTCATTGACACCAAAAAGATGCATGGATCCGGCTTGCAACCAAAAAAAGAAAGGGGGTTTTTCCCAAAAAGGGGTGTAATTGACCTGCACTTTGAAGTAATCACCGGTCACCATCATCTCACGGGCAGACTCGGCAAAATTGATCTCATCCCAATCAAATAAATTGACAATACCAAGCGTAGGAATAAAAGCCAGTACTGCCAAAATAATGACAAACCTGAAATGAGCAGATTGATATAGTTCCCTGAAAAAAAGTCGCACTACAGCTTTTTAAAAATCTTTGCTTTCATGCCTAATTTAGAGAAAAAATACTGCATGGACACTTTCATTACGCCTAATCCGTAAACAGCACTGCGTTTAAAATTGATAGACGAAGCCTCTTCAAAATATTTTGTGGGACAAGTAATCTCGGCTACTTCATGACCTGCGTAAAGAATTTGCGCCAGAAATTGATTATCAAACACAAAATCCTCTGAATTATCATTGTATGGAATATCTTCCAGCACTTTTCTGGAATAAGCGCGGTAACCGGTGTGGTACTCAGACAGTTTTTGGCGCATAAAGACATTTTGAAAAAGTGTTAGAAAACGATTAGCAATCCATTTATACCTTGGCATACCTCCTTTTAATGCACCCTTACCTAAAATCCTTGAAGCAATGACCACCGGGTAAACATCATTGGCGATTAAAGAAACCATGGGGGTAATCAATTTGGGGGTATATTGGTAATCAGGATGCACCATAATAATGATATCAGCACCAATTTCCAGGGCTTTGTTGTAGCAGGATTTTTGGTTCCCTCCGTATCCACGATTTGTTTCATGAACAATGATATGCTCAATACCTAATTCTTTGGCTTTTTCAACGGTATTGTCAGTACTTCTGTCATCTGTTAAAATGATTTCATCCACAATATCCATTGGAATTTCATTATAGGTTTTTTCCAATGTTTTGCCTGCATTATAGGCCGGCATTATTACGGCGACTTTTTTACCCTTAATCATGAATATAGATTGAAATCTGCCGCAAATATATCAGAATTAATTGGCTTTCTTTTTTGGGTGGGTCACTGAGTCAGAAATCGAGCCGAAAATCGAGCCGAAAATCGAGTCGAAAATCGAGTCAGAAATCGAGTCGGAAATCGAGCGTAGTCGAGATTGTAGTCGAGATCGCAGCCGAGATCGCAGCCGAAATCCAAGACAAAAAAGTAAGCGTATAAGAAAATAGGAATCTTCAAAATCATTCGATTCTTAATTCAGGGTTCCCAGTGTCTAAGTCAGGAAACAGTATGATGTAAAGAATTGATAAATCCCGCAAAAAACGGGATTGTTTAACTATGTATTTCCTTTAAAAGAAATACAAGTTTCACGAATAATGGCGATTAAGAATTTTTAGGCTTCAGCTCAAGAATATCACCCACCAAAACTTTGTAATCTTGACCTACTTCTTCCATTTCAAAATCATCTACGTCATAAAACCAGGTAATCCTGACATCTCTTTCTTTTTGAAGAAGACGGAGTTTTTTAAAAACATCCAGTAGTATGATAGAGGTAGAAGTGTTAAAATATTCCAGATCAAGCTCAGCACATATTGATTGTGAATCAGTTTTAACCAATTCTAAGAACCAATCCTTAAAAGGGTCAAAAAAATCACGTGCGTCTTCCGGGATGCATTTTCCTTTGATTGAAAAGTGACCTGTTTCAATATCCCCTTTGATTTCAGGAGTCTTGTGGGTAGCGTTTATCGTTATAGTTTTCATAAGTTAGGCAAAGTGACAAAGTCGGTTATTTATAAAGATAGCGTATTTGAGGAATTATTAATTAATAAACTTAATTTTTCGTTGAAATAGTAATTAATGAACCTTGTTCAAAAGCCTTCGGAATTTGCTTCTTTTTTGCATTAGTGACTGAACACACACCGACCGAAATCGAGCCGGAAGTCGAGCCGGAAATCGAGTCGGAAATCGAGCGTAGTCGAGATTGTAGTCGAGATTGTAGTCGAGACCCAAGCCAAAAAGAACAGCAACAAACTTTCAAAAGAAAGAACTAAACAAGCGTGAAGTATTATAAAGTAGGATAAAAAGCACCTTCAATATGCTCCAATCGCTCTTCTTTACTATTGATCACGGCGATAATCAAATCAAAACGACACTCCAGATCAATCTCCTCTTCATGAATGTACGCATTGGCCGCTTTGATAATTCCTTTTTGTTTTGATTTTGAAACCAGTTCTCTGGGATCGGTTAAATAATCACTTTGCCGGGTTTTTACTTCCACTACAACCAATTCGTCTTTATCACGGGCAATGATATCCAACTCCAGTTTTTTAAAACGGTAATTCCTTTTGAGAATTTCAAAGCCCTTTTTGACCAAAAAATTCGTAGCTTTTTGTTCGCCGATTTTACCCAGCTCATTATGTTCTGCCATAAAGCTAAAATAGTTGTATTTTTGTTTAATCGTAACAATTTTTGCTGAACCCCTTATAATATAGAAATGTTTTGTTTTAAAGCGAAAATAGTATTCATGAGCTTACTGCTGATTTCCGGGGCATACGGGCAGAACTATTCGTATAAGAAAAAGTTTGGCACACAAAAGAACGGATTGTACGTTTACTGGGGATATAATCGCTCCATTTACACAAAAAGCGATATTAATTTTGTAGGGCCACAGTATAATTTCACGCTGGAAAAAGCGGCGGCAAAGGATCGACCCAGTAATGAATTGTCAGACTATTTCAATCCCAGTAAATTTTCGGTTCCACAGTTTAATGCAAGAATTGGTTGGTACTACAAATTCCGTTGGGATATCTCAATTGGCTATGACCACATGAAATACGTGATGCGTGACTGGCAATACCTGAGGATTAACGGCGTCATTGAAGGCACTGATAACAGTACCTTGAGCGGAGTATACACCAATAGTGACGGAGAACATTTAATTCGCCCGGATGATTTACACTATGAGAATTCGCACGGCTTGAATTATATCTCATTTCAGTTGAATAACACCGCTCCCTTATACAAAACAAACAACAAGAAATTTGCCATTCAAAGACGATTAGGTGGTGGTTTTGGTCCGGTTTTAACACAAACTGATTTTGTGTGGGATGGGGACAGCTATCAATCGGGATATAAGTTTGGGGGTTATGGCATTTCCCTACACGCCGGTCTTCGTTTTGATTTTTTCAATCGCTTTTTCTTGCAAAACAATTTTGCAAGCGGCCTTATTCATTTGCCCAAAAACAGAACCATTGATCGGCAAGATCACTTTGCAAAGCACAAATTTGTGTATGCCTCCTGGGAAATAGTGGGGGGTGTGCTTTTCTATCTGCGCACCAAAAATGGCTGTGACACCTGTCCGGATTGGCATTAAGGGATGGATTTTTTGGCCGCCACCGCACGTAAGCTTGAATAGCGCTACACTGAGTGCGTATCTCGAGTAGTCGAATTCATTTTCGGTGTTTAAGCGTCTAGCGTTAAAGTCTAACCTACGTTATAACTTAATCTAAACGTTTAAACCCTAAATCGATTAGGGTTAATACTTGCTGTTCTTGGAATGATTCTTGCCTAAACTAGGACTAAACCTGTTTATTATGACCGCGAGAATCAATTGGTATTTTACCGTACTTGTATTGTTAATGTGTTATTATATACCTAACAATGAATTAACTGAAGAAAATCGTTCTAATTATTCAGGAGAAACTGAAGAAGAAGTTACCCCGGTTTTGGAAGACATGATAATCAAACCTAAACTTCTGGCTAAGAAAGAAGTTGTGTTATCTGGGACAATTAATGAATCCGAACCTGAAGAGGAATCAGATCCGTTTACAGAAACTTCTATATCCTGGGAAATGGCGATCAAAGATTCAATTGCTCCCAGAGCTGAAACTTTTCGATTAGATACGAAAAAAGATAACCTTCTCGAATGCAAACAGGGAACAAAAGTACATATTCCAAAAGGAGCGTTTACAGGAAATGATGTTAAAGTGGAGATTAAAGAATATTACTCTAGAGCAGAGTTGCTATCTGCTGATCTTTCTACAGTATCGAATAATGAATTATTAGAGTCAGGTGGAACAGTTTACATAGAAGCCAAAGATGGTGACACAAGCTTGGAGTTGAATGAGAATAAAGAGCTCACAGTGTATTTTCCAAAAAAGACATCCGGAGAAATGTCTACATTTTACGGAGAACGGACAGAAGACGGTATTATGAACTGGACGGAAGACATCAGTGAAAAATCACAGAAAACTAAAGTTGAAAAAAAGGATCAATCAGGGGTTTATCTTGAGCTATTGGATGGGCGAGGTTTCTTCAGAAAAAAGAAAAAATGGTTAATGGGGGATGGCAAGAGCTACGTTTTTGATTATTTTAATCGCAATTACAATGACCTTAATCGCAAAGAATACCTTGATGTATGTCTTTCAAAATACCGGGATGATCCAAAATACATGATCGTATATAGAGAATTAAAACGCGCCAATGTTCAAATCTCTTCCGACGGAAAGATCCAAAAGATTAAATTTCATGAATATATGTATTTTGAAGACAAGGTTAACTCCTTTATGAATGATATGCCTCCTGTTAATTATGAAAGCATGAGACCGGATGAATTTGGGAAGGTGGAAGTGAAATTTTACGTTACAAGTTATTCTCAGACATGGGAATATAGAAACAGTTTGCTGGTCAAAAATTCGGATAAAAAGGATGCTGTTATCGATAAATTTTCAGACACAGACATGGATTATTTTGTTTTGGATTCAAAAAGGACGGGATGGATCAATTGTGACAGAATTTATGGAGTTGATGAACGAATAGACCTGATGGTTAACAACGAGAAGAGCCTAAACGCCAGATACTATTTGTTTTTTGAGGGTTTTAATGGCATGGTCTGTGGAAAAGTACTTGAGCAAGGTAGTACGGGTTATTTTAGAATGGTTCCCAAAGGCGAAAAGGTAAAACTGCTAGCCATTTCAATGAATACAACGATTCCAATGTTGGCGGTTAAAGAAGTGGAAGTTGACGAAAAGTATTTGGAAAAATCCGGTTATTTGGAAATGTCTGGTTTTAAACCTTTCAGCGTAAATGAACTCAGCGAGGCACTAAATTAATTTCTTCTGAATAATTAGATTAATTTTCTTTTTAATGAGCAAGCCAATAAGTGGGGTTAATGTTTGAAACCTTTCCCTGATTATCCACTGTTCTGATTTCAAAGTGAGCCACAGAGTTTCCACCGTTAATCAATAATGCGCCGATCTCTTGCCGGGTATCTACTTTGTCCCCGCTTGTTACATAGGTTTCTTGCAGATTAGAATAAATAGTACGATAATTACCATGTTTAATGATGACCGCTTTTCCCGCTCCCGGGATGACCAAAACAGCGGTGACTTCTCCTTTGTACACCGCCCTTACCGCCGAACCTCTTACCGTGGTAATATCTACCCCATTATTATAGGTAAACACATTGGCATAAACTGCATGCGCTTGTTTTCCAAATCCTTTGGTAATCTCACCTTTCACCGGCCAGGGTAATCGCCCTTTGTTTGCTTCAAAACTTGCATTATTCAATTTAATCTCTTTGGTATCTTCTGCTGTGAGTGGTTTTTCATTTTGCTTTTTCTGTTCCTCTTTGAACTCCTTATTCAGGGCTGCATTTATCGCATCTTGTATTTGCTGTGCCTTTTTTCTCTGCTCTGTAAGTTCATTGCGTAACTCTTGTTCTTTTCCCTGTAGCTCACCAATGGTTTTCTTTTGCTTTTCCCGGTCTTGCACATACTTGCTTTGCTCCCGCACTTTCGTTTCCGCCAATCGCTTTTTCTCTGATTTTCTAGCTTCCAGTTCTGCCAGTTTCGCCTCTAACTCTGCTTTACTTTGTTGTATTTTTCGGATTTGATCTTCTCTGTATTTTTGAAGTTGCTGTAGATACTCCATGCGTTTATTGGCCTGATTAAACGATTCTGAACTCAATATAAAGATGAGAGAAGCTTGCGAACTTCGCATTTTATAGGCTTGTTGGATCATCTTTCTGTACTGCTCTTTATGGTTGAGAATCTCCTTTTCCAAATGAAGAATCTCTATTTGCATATCGGTAATTTCAGCATCCAAATGACTGAGTTGTATATCCAAGTTATTCAACAGATCGTTTCGGTATTGGATTTTGCGATCTAATAAGTTCAAGTGTTCTGTCAGACTGGTCTGATTCTCTTTTGTGCTTTCCAGTAATTTCTCAGTAAATTCAATTTTTTTGAGTAATTCTTCCCGATTTTTCTTCAGCCGGTCACTCTCTTTTTGTTGAGAAAACCCAACAAGACTTACCATCAAGACGAGAACACAGATTATATGCTTACTGACATTTTTCATAGCTATCCGGAATCCCTAATCGGATTACTTTTTCTTCATTAAGATCAGGCGTGTTGTAATCTAGTTTGATAAAAACAGAATCAATTGGTGTATCAATACGGATATTGGTAAGTTGTGGAAAATCCACTCCCTGAACATCTTGTCTTTTTTCAAAATCGATCATCATATCCGTTCCGTTTAAAGGTGATCGGATTCTGATTTTTGCCACCTTTAAATTATCGCAATGCAACATATATTCTATATAAACCTCTTCCATTTCTTCCGGATCTAATTCCATTGCCTCTAAGCGTTGAAACGCTTTTTTATCATGAGAAGCGACTTTATAGTATTGCTCATCTTTTACCGGGTACAACTGTTCAATTGTATTTACTGCCACCGGTTGACCTAATATTAAGGCTTGCAAAAATTCGTAGGTCACCTCTGTCCCAAGCATCTTTTTTAAAAAGGTATATCCTTCTATCTGGTAACACTTTTTAAGTCGATTGGTAAACCCTACACTATCCTGATCAACCAGGTAAGCGGCGCCCATGATTCCGGCAACTTTAATGCTGCCAGAAAATGCTGAATCCGGTTTCATTTTCACTGTTGCCTTAAATGAGTTTGATTTTTTACTGTCTTTTACATCAATGGAAATTTTTGTGTACAGGAAATCAAAATCATTGACGAGCTTTTTATTGAGGATGGTAGTTAGCTCTTCCACCGGTTTTTTTCGACAATCTGCTGAACCGCCCACTTTAGCAGTATCGCAAGCAAATAGCAGCACAGAAATGGCAATGGTCAAAGCAAAATGAATTCTCAGGCTATTCAGCATAGTATTTTTTATCTGTTATTTTTTTGATCAACCTTTCGGTATACGCACCAAAATTGCGGGCTTTTTTCCAATTTTCCAGTGCCTCCTCTTCTTTACCCAGTAAAAACAAGACATCTCCAAGGTGTTCTAAAATTTCAGCATTTTGGGGTTCGTAAATCAAGGCGTTTTCAAAGTACTTTTTAGCTTGTTCGTATCGCTTTAATTCAAAATAAATCAACCCTTTTACATCCAGAAAAAAAGCGTTTGTCGGTGCTTCATCCAAAGCTTTATTTGCCACCTCCATGGCCTTTTCTTCATTACCTTCTTCAATATAGCAAAGGGCTTGCGAACGATAGATATTTCCGTTATAAACATCCGTCTTTTTAGCCAATTCAAAATACTTTTGTGCTTCCTTGTAATTTTTTTGTTCCCATTCCATCATGCCCAATTGATGTTCAAATTCACCGGTGAGTTCATGATCATCAATCACCAGTCCTTTTCCGTAATACAACCATTCTTCAGCCTGTTCAAAATGTGCTGTTTCATAGGCCGCAATTCCTGCCAGCAAATAAATAGTCGGTTGCGCCGGAAAAAGTTCCAGTGCCTTGTTGCCATTTTCATACATTTTTTTGTAGTCATCAACCTGGTACTGTAGATGCAACAAGCGTTGCCAGCTATCAAAAGAATCGGGATTTATTTCCACTACTTTTTGATATTGATCAATGGCCTTCATGGGTTGATTTTGCTGTTGCAAAAAGTAACCGTACTGTGCATGAAGGGTATCATTTTGTGCTTCCTCATTGTAGATGATTCGATACAATTCGCTTACACCTTCTTCTATTCTTTTTGCTTCCTCATTGTCTTCAAAAGCATAGCGTTGCAAGCCGCTAATCAATGCCACTTTTCTACCCAATGTCACTTCCGGCTGTTCAAATCCAATTTCCAAATGATAAAAACATTGGTCAAGATCCTCATTTCTAAGTCTGATATCTGCCAGAATAAGGTGAATTTCTCCATTTTTGGGAGCGATATTTAAGGCTTCTTTTGCCACTTGCTCTGCTTTTCCCAATTGATTGGTTCTCAAGAAATAATCTGCGATTACCAAACGATTTTCTAAGTTGGTCGGAGAATCAGCAATTAACTCATCCAATTCTTTTTGAGCAGATTCTTTATCGTCCATCTCTAAATACATATCGTGCTTTGTTAAGCTGAGCTGAGGATTTTTCCCCGTTTCAATTTCTATTTCATTCAATAAGTCAATTGCTTTTTTGTATTGTTGTGAATAGATCAGTGCTTCAGCATATTTGAATTTCACCTCCAAATTTTGTTCATCATCTATTCCCTGCACAAAGTATTCGGCACTTTTGTGGTAATTCCCAACATCAAAGTACATATTGGCCAGTTTCAATATGTACCAACGATTTTCTTTGTCTAATTCATAGGCTGAATTGGCGTGCATGAGTGCCTTATCCTGATTCCCCAATCTTTCGTACAAATCTGACAGCGCAAAATGAGCGGCGTCACTTTCAGCATTTACCGACAAGCATTTTTCAAAAAGACTGGCCGCCAGATCGTAGTTTCCTTTCATCTTTTCCTGTATCGCTTGATGAAAATAACTTTTGTATTGATCTTTGGTATTTAACCTTTTCTCAGAACCTGTAGTATCTTTTGCTCCTTTACAAGCAGATAAACCCATGCTTACAACTGCGGTTAGAAAGAGTAATATGATAGTTGTCTTTTTCAAATTAATCCATTGTTGTATAATCTCCAATACTTATATCTTTTGCTGAACTCAGTAGTTGAACGTGATTGCCTATCATGGAGTTTTTCAGATTGGCATTTTTGATCACGGTATTTTTCTGAATGATTGAGTTCACAATTACTGAATTTTTAATTCTACTTTCTGTTCCCACTGATACATAAGGGCCAATGACTGAGTTTTCAATTTGTACACCCGGCCCCAAATAGCAAGGTGGAATGACCGTGGCATTGACTATTTTTGCGGTTTCGGAAATGAGGTTTTTGTCTTTGTCAAACTCCAGTACCCGTTGGTTGGTGTGAACTGTAACTTCTTTATTGCCACAGTCCAACCATTCTTCCACTTTTCCCGGTTTAAATCGGGTTCCTTTCTCTGTCAGTCGCTTCAATGCGTCCGGCAATTGATATTCCCCCCCCTTTATGACTTCATTATCGATCAGGTAGTGTAACTCTTCCCGCAATTTCTCAGCGGCTTTAAAATAATAAATTCCAATCATGGCCAAATCGGATACAAATTCCTTTGGTTTTTCGATAAAATCAGTAATTATTCCTTCCTTATTTACCTTGACAACCCCAAAAGCTGATGGATCATCAATTTGCTTTACCCAAAGTATCCCATCCGCATCCGGACTCATGGTAAAATCAGCTCTAAACAAAGTGTCAGCAAAAGCCACTACTACCGGCCCGTCAAGCATTTCTTCAGCGCAAAGTACAGCATGAGCTGTTCCCAGTGCCTCTTTCTGATAATAGATTTTTCCGACAGCGCCCAGTGAGTGGGCTACCTCAATCAATTCGTCTTCCACTTCTTTCCCAAAATCACCAATCACAAAACCAATTTCGGTAATGGCCTCTGCGCTGGTTTTTGCGATATCTTCCACCAAGCGGTGAACAATGGGTTTGCCTCCTACCGGGACCAATGGCTTTGGAACGGTTAATGTATGTGGTCTGAGGCGGCTTCCTCTTCCCGCCATGGGTACAACTATTTTCATTCTTATTTTCTTTTTTGAATATCGAATGTCGAACGCTGAATGTTGAAGTCACTTCGTCATTCGCTAATCGATATTCCTTGTTCGTTATTCATTTCTTTTTTTGAACGCTGAATGTCGAACGCTGAATGTTGAATGTTGAAGTAGTTTCTTGCTCACTTCGTAATTCGACATTCGTTAATCGATATTCCTTATTCGTTATTCATTTCTTTTTTTTCTTATTTAGCTCCCGTACTTCCAAATCCTCCTGCACCTCTTGATGTTTCTGATAATACTTCTGTTTCAACAAAATCAGCTTGTTCACACTTTGCTACCACCAATTGTGCAATGCGTTCGCCATCTTCTACCACAAAATCTTCATGTGAAAGATTCACCAAAACCACTCCAATTTCTCCCCTGTAATCCGCATCAATTGTTCCCGGAGAATTCAATACCGTAATTCCTTTTTTGAATGCCAAACCGCTTCTGGGCCTTACCTGCGCTTCATAACCGACCGGAATCGCCATAAAGATGCCTGTTTTTACCAATGCTCTTTCTAAAGGCTTTAAGGTAATCGGTTCATCCATGTTTGCTCTTAAATCTACTCCGGCTGAAAGTGGTGTTTCATACTTAGGTAAAGCGTGTTTTGATTGGTTAATCACTTCTATCTTCATCTCCATTTCATTTATATTGGTGTACTTTACTGAATACCAAAATTACTGAAATTAACCACTTTTGCGATAGATTATTGTGGGAGATGTTCACAACGGATTTTTATTAGTGGAGAAGGTGTTATTTATGTATTCAATGATTTTATTATGCTTCTCCTTTGTGGGGAAGGAGAAAATGTCGATAGGAAAGGGGTGAGTTAATGGTGAAAGAAGCTATTCTACCTCTTTTTTGAAGGGTTTTTCCATGAAAAGAAAAAGGAATAAAAAGATCAAAATCAAGAGGCTACTGACAATAGTGTTTGCTATGAATGAGCCATAGTTAATAAAATAACCTACTGAAAACAAAATCAATGCAGAAAAAATATACAAGCCTGCTTTTCTTAAATTGTATTTTATCGGATAATATTTTTGCCCGAAATAATGAGAAGCTGTCATCATACAAAAATAGGTGATCAGTGTTGTCCAGGCGGATCCCATGTAGCCGATTATTGGAATTAAAATAATGTTCAGTACCAGCGTAATGATTGCTCCACCTATGGCAATATAAGCGCCAAACAGGGTTTTATTCGCCAGTTTGTACCAGATGGATTGATTGTAATAAATCCCCAGACAAACGTTGGCCAGTAAGATGATCGGTACTATTCTCAAACCCTCCCAATATGCATCATTGGGAATAAACCATTTGAAAATTTCCAAATTAAGAGAAATCACCAGAAACATAAAAGCCACCACCGCAATAAAATATGTCATCACTTTGGAGTAGATTTTTTCTTTATCCTGATTGGATTCTTGTGCAAAAAAGAAGGGTTCAGCAGCATACCTGAATGCTTGAATAAAAATGGTGATCATAGCTGCCAGTTTATAATTGGCACCATAAATCCCTAGTTGAGCCTGTGCGTGATCTATGCCTTTGTCCATCAGCAAACGCTTGATCAGTATACGATCCATAGTTTCATTGATAATGCCTGCAAATCCGGCAACAACAAGTGGGGCAGCAAAAATGATCATGGCTTTTGACAGGGCTTTATCCCACATAAAACGGTACATGGATACCTCTTTATAAAGCAAAAGCGGTTTGACAAAGCTGGCAAATAAATTGGCCAAAAAGATATATCCTATCCCAAATGAATCCGGATTTTCAGGATCATATAATCCCCAAAGAAAAATTAAGGTTAGCGCAATATTTATCCCGATAGAGGAGAGTTGAATAAGGGCAAATTTTTTCGCTTTTTCCTGAAATCTCAGTTTAGCCAGAAAAAGAGAAGAGGTAGCATCAACGGCTAGAATTACGCCGAACCATTGTACGTAATTTTGATATTCCGGATATCCCATCCAATCAGCAATGGTTTGAGAAAAAGTAAAAATGCAGACCAGAAAAGCAGCATTGAGTACCAAAACAAAAGAGACTGCCTGATTAAAGGTCTTCTCTCGATCTTCTGCCTGGGCTTTGTTGACAAAACGGAAAAATGCCGTTTCCATTCCAAATGTAAGCAGAACGACAAAAAAAGCGACATAGGCATAAAATTCAGTGACGACCCCATATTCTTTTGGCAAAAATATCCCGGTATGTACCGGCACCAATAAATAGTTCAATAATCTTCCGACAATTGACGACATGCCGTAAATGGCAGTTTGCCCTGCTAATTTTTTAATGGTACTCATTCTTCCAATGGGTGACTTCAAGGCCTTCAGTCATTAATTATGACCCTATTAGGAGGCGTGAAGACTACTTATTTTCTAAATTCAGCTTTTCTTTTTTCTAAGAAGGCGGTTGTTCCTTCTACAAATTCAGGGGTTCCAAAGCACTTTCCAAATTCTTCAATTTCTACATGATAACCATCAACACCATCTGTATAATTTGCATTCACAGATCGGATGGCTGCGGCAATGGCGTTGGGTGAGTTTTTAATGATCTTCCCGGCAATTTTATGGGCTAAATCCATCAATTCGGCTTGCGGAACTACGTGATTAACCAATCCCCATTCTTTTGCTTCTTCAGCTGAAATCATTCCGGCTGTGGTGATCATTTCCATTGCTTTTCCTCTACCTACCAATTGTGCTAATCGTTGTGTACCGCCGTAACCCGGAATCACACCCAAAGAGACTTCGGGTAATCCTAACTTTGCATTATCTGAAGCGATTCTGATGTGAGCAGACATGGCTAACTCTAATCCCCCACCCAAAGCAAAGCCATTAATTGCAGCAATAACAGGAGTGCTTAATTGTTCCAGAAAAGTAAACAGGCGTTTGTGCCCTTCAGCACTGAGTTCTTTTCCCTTTTCAACAGAAAAATCTGCAAATTCCTTAATATCTGCCCCCGCAACAAAGGCTTTTTCTCCTGCTCCGGTTAAAATAATGACACCTACATCTGCATTTGTATCACCGGCTGCCAACGCACGCGCCAGGTCTTCAATCGTTTCTTTGTTCAGGGCGTTCAGCTGATTGGGACGGTTTATCGTAATGGTTAAAATGTGTCCGTTTTGTTCGGTTACTACGTTACTCATTGTTCTATCTATTTTTAGGTTGGGGACTTCGACTTCGCTCAGTCCCCTAAGGTTTTCTTTCAAATTATCTTTTGATAAACTTTTAAAATTAAGCAATGTTATGTGGGGGCTGGGAAAAAACGGTAAATTTTTATAAACAGTTTTTTGTGCGCTGGGATTGGAAGATTATCTGAGTACCGCAGATGAGAAATAATCTACAGAAAAAATAGAATCATTTAATTATCAGTCAGTTTTATAAGTACCTTTATCAAAAACAATAAAAATTTATTTATGAAGAAGAAAACCTTATTAATGCTGCCTTTTATGGCATTGCTTTTTGCTTGCGGTGGTGGAGAAGAGTCAACAAAAGCTGATACAACAGACGCAACTACTGACAATACTGAAGAAACAGAGAACACTGAAACAACTGAAGAGTATAACACCACTTTTGAAAGTTGTATTGCAACAGAATCTACAATCAGTAAAGGAACTGAAGAAATTGATGAGTCTTACGATTTTTTCCTTGAACCTTTGGAAGGCGAAGACTTAAGTACATTCAAAACTGCTACTGCAGAATTAAACAAAAAGCATACACGAGTAACAATTGAGTTTGTTAATAACCCTGAAGTAGCAGGCAAAGGATTAGCAAACTATGGTCCAGAAGACCGTTTTTTATCAATCATCATCAAATCAGAAGATGGAGAATTGAAAGCTGGAGCTTATACTGAAGATGATCTAGACATTAAATTCAGAAAAGGAAAACATGTTGAAAATAACATGAAAACGCAGGGAATTGGATCTAACAAAACACCTAAAAGCGTTGTTATCAACTCTATCAGTGAAGACAACATCTGTGGTTCTTTCAAAATGACTACGGAAGAAGGAGTAGAAATTGCAAGTGCTACTTTTAACTTAGATGTAACGCTATCTGATTATTAAAAAGAATATTTATTATTAAACTCTCATGCAGCAAGCTGTTGTATGGGAGTTTTTTTGTTCGAACTATCTTTTCATCTGTAACTTCCGATAAACCACAACAAAGGTACGATTAGTACGCTGAAAATAAAGTTTACGTTTAACGCTTATTACAACAGAATAACATGGACAGTTACGCCACTACTTTTTCGTCTCCAAGCTGCTAACTGGCTACAAGATAATATTATCTGTTTAAAAAAATGAAGATGTGGGTCACAAAATCATAGGCAATAAAAAAGCCCCCAGTAATACTGACCTTAATTCGCCTACTACTAAACTAAGAATGAAATCAAAGATTAAAAACCGACTTAGAGAAATCCGGGTCGGTTTTTAGTATCAAGGATGTTGAAATTAGGATTACATGGGATTTACAAAATCCACTACCACTTAGTGATTATCTTAGTGATTATCTTAGTGACAATTCAACGACAACTTAGTGATTAGATAATGCCTCTAAACCTAAATCAGTGGTGTAATATTTCTGATTTCTACTTCTCGGTTTATCTGGAATCGTCATGCTAACCAAGCTACTTTCAATCAAAGGCATCAGGTGTCTATTAAAGTTTCTGGTTTCATTACTGATTCCTAATTCCTCAAAAATGTCAACCCTACTCTTAGGTTCATCAGCACAAAAACTTAAAATGGCTTTCTCGTTCTTGGATAGCTTTTCTTTTACCTCACTTTTAATACGAGACACTTTCTTTCTCTTGAATATTATGGTAAACCAGTGGTCATTAATATCAAACTCAGCTTTTGGTAAACCCGCTTCTTTAAGTTCATTGTTAATCCTCAAAATCCCAGTCCCCATCTTTTCTATATAATCAGTTCTGTGAAG
This sequence comes from Crocinitomicaceae bacterium, assembly GCA_040880585.1. Taxonomy (GTDB): domain Bacteria; phylum Bacteroidota; class Bacteroidia; order Flavobacteriales_D; family Crocinitomicaceae; genus Paracrocinitomix. The sequence goes on from JBBDID010000035.1 coordinate 346,288, forward strand.
GATGTTAACAATGTTTGGATTTCTGTGTGCGCTTCTCTTACCTAAGTCATCAGGAGTCATACCACTGAGTAATCCACCAAAATTGGTAAACGAAACTCTGTCATCAAATACCTCAACCTGAATATGTGTTCCTCGTTTTACATAATCCCTATGAGCTATAGCATTGACCAATGCTTCTTTTAAAGCTTGGTAAGGGATTTCCCAGACTTCAGTTCTTGTGGGTTTTCCAGATTCAAATTTAAAAGCCACGTCCAGAGACCTTCTCAGAAAAGTAAAGGCTTCATCAATATTTGTAAAGACATCTGAGTCCAAGTCTTTTTGGTCTTCAATATCAATCTTCTCTGTTCCTTTATATCGAGCACATTGGATTAGTGATTGGGACAAAAACCTTGTTGGGTCCTTGGTAAAGAATAAGACTCCAGTATTATTAAAAACAGGCTTTTCATCAACAAACTCAAGGACACCAATGTTGTGCAAAGAGTCAACATCTGATAACACTTGTTCTTTCTTACTTTCAGCAAAGAACCGGCTTAAAGATTTAGCTTCAAAATAAGTATCAAAGTCAGCTTTCGGACACAGTTTATCATCAAACGCAAACCTTTCAGCGTCTTCAAACATTCCCCGAATTTCATCAGTTGTACGTTTATTTGAGCTTGCTCCTTCTCGGATATAAAATCCACTGGTACAACGATATGGTTTGTTAGCCCCAGATTTCACATTAACAACTAGGACATGCGGTTCATTATCAACGGTTTCAATTTCAACATCTAAAGAAGGGTCGCAGTCTCTGGCGATATTCTGTATCTTGGATTTATCATCATTACCAAGAGTCTTTGATTTGATGTTTCCATCATCATCTACTCCGATAAGAACCTTTCCTCCTTTAGTATTTGCAAAAGCCACAATCTCTTTGCTGAGACTGCTGTTAATTGCTTCTTTAAACTCCAAATGAAGACCTTCTCCTTGAGAGATTAATGCCTGTAATTGTATTTTATCCATTCATAACAAATTTACTATTTATGCTCCATGTTCATTTATTATTATTCACTAATAAAGATACTTCTGTGCAATTGAGTCAGTGCCTCATGTTGCTTTTTTTCATTAGGTTTTATATACTTCTCAGTGGTTGAAGGATAACTGTGGTCAGACATTATTTGCGCATCCGCAACTTACGATAGATCTTAATCGTCAACATGATCAATACCCCAAATAACACAAATCCAACAGTAGCATACACCCAGTTAATCGCACTTTTCATAACAATGATGAAAACAATCGCTACTAAAAATAAGGTTGCTACTTCGTTCCAAATGCGATAAAAGGTGCCGGATTTTGTGCTGGTTCCGTCTTGCATTTTTAAAAACATGCGGTGACAGATAAAATGGTAGATAACCAAGCCCGCTACAAAACCTAATTTAACATGCATATAGGGCATTTTTAATAAACCCGGCTGGAGATAAAGTAGCCAGGGACCAAAGATGATCGTGAGAACAAAAGACGGCCAGGTGATCCCATACCACAACCTCCTTGACATAATGCGATATTGAGGTTCTAAAATTGCCCGTTCATTTAGGGGCTTTTTCTGGGCTTCTGCTTGATATACAAATAAACGAACGATATAGAACAGACCCGCAAACCAGGTAACGATAAAAATGATGTGTAGGGCTTTTATGATAAAATAGGTCGTCATTTATAAAAATTCATTTCGTCCAGGTACTGGAATACCTTTGGGGTTAATAAATACCTTACGTCATATTTTTTTTGAATGGCGTTTCGAATAAAACTGGAGGAAACTTTCATCAAAGGCGCGTCTTCTACCAAATGTACATTGGGTAAATCGGCAAACTTATTTTCAGCGGGTTTTTCAAGGGCTAACTCTTGTATGGTTATTACCCGGGGATAAACATACAAATGATGATTTTCAAGAATGTATTCAAAATTCTTCCATTTGTGAAGCGTGCGCAGGTTGTCCTCTCCCATTAACAGTGAAAAAGTGTAATCGGGGTATTTTTCTTTAAGCGTTTGTAAGGTAAAAACGGTGAAAGAAGGCTGGGCCAAGCTAAATTCAATATCAGATGCCCTCAATTTTGGGTTGTCTTCTACTGCAATGCGCACCATGGATAAGCGGTGATGATCTTTTAATAAATTTGCTTTTTTCTTATGCGGATTATGGGGACTTACAACAAACCATACTTCATCCAATTCAGTAGTATCAGCCATGTAATTCCCAAGAATCAAATGGCCCACATGAATGGGGTTATATGATCCAAAAAAAAGACCTACTTTTTTCATTGACTGATAAATTTTTCGACTAACTCTTTTGCTTCCATGCAGGCTTGTTCAAGGTTATCGTTCATTAGAATATAATCAAACTGATCCGCCTTTTTTAATTCCCGATTGGCTTTATTTAACCTTTTTTGGATACTCTCTTCCGTTTCTGTGTGCCGATCTCTTAATCGCTGCTCCAACACAAATAGAGAAGGAGGTTTTATGAAGACAGATAACGCCTGCTCTCCAAAAATCCGCTTGAGGTTAATTCCTCCTTCAGCATCTACATCAAATACAACAATTTTATGGTTGTCCCAGGCTTTTTTAACTTCAGATTTGAGGGTGCCGTAATAGTTGTTTTCATACACCTCTTCCCATTCAACAAATTCATTATCCTCAATTTTCTGCTCAAATTCCTTCACCGATAAAAAGTGGTAATCAATCCCGTCTAATTCTCTTCCTCTTGGTTCCCTGCTTGTGGCCGATATAGAAAATTCCAGATCTTCTACATTTCGCAATAAATAATGCACAAGCGTAGTTTTTCCGGCTCCCGAAGGTGCTGAGAAAATCAAACATTTTCCATGAATGGGAAAATCGGTTTTATTTTGTTGGCTACTCATTGAACTTACAAGGTGTTTAATACTTGCTCTTTTATTTTTTCGAGATCATCCTTCATCTCTACAACCAATTTTTGCATTTCAGAATGATAGGCTTTTGATCCCAATGTATTGATCTCCCGTCCTATTTCCTGACCGATAAATCCCAGTTTCTTGCCCTGAGAAACCGGTTCATCCATCACGGCTAAAAAATAATCCAAATGTTTTCCAAGCCGTTGTTTTTCTTCTGCGATATCAATTTTTTCAATATAATAGATCAACTCTTGTTCAAATCTGTTTTTATCGACTTTTGCTCCTCCAACAAATTCTTCCAGATTATTCTCAATACGGTTTTTAATGTCTTCTATCCGTTCTTTTTCAAACTTTGGAAGCTGTTCAAAAGCAGATTTAATAGTAGTAATTCGCCCTTTGAGATCTTTATAAATTCCCTTTCCTTCTTCTGTTCTGAACTCTTTATGCCTTTCAACGGCTTCTTTTACCAAGTCCATAATAAAAACCCATTCTTCATCATCCAATTCAGAAGATTCTGAGGTGAAGATATCCGGCAACCTGAGTATGGTGTTCAGGACGTCTTCAGCAGGAATTTCCAGGTGATGACCTAAATCTACAATCTCAGCGTAGTATCGTCCGGCCAGTTCTTTATTGATCGAGTAGCTTTTGGACTCACCCCCTGATTCTATATTAATATTACACTCAATTTTCCCCCTATCCAGTTGATTTGCCAGGTATTTCCGAAGCTCTATTTCTTTTTCTTTATACACAGAAGACATGCGGACGTACACATCCAAATTCTTACTATTTAAAGATTTTAATTCAACGGTGATTTTTTTATTCTCAAAGGTTCCGGTTGCTTTACCAAATCCGGTCATAGATTGCAACATAAAGAGCAGTTTGAGACAAAAATAACAAATAAAGGCCATCCGCTCGTTGAGGGATGACCTTTATTGCATTCTGTTATTGCAGTTTGCTGATTTTTCTCCTAGAAATACAGCATATTTATCATATAAATAGCTGAAGGATCAGAATAATCGTATTGATAAATACCTTCTTCTGCGATCATAATAGCCAGTCCGTTGTGTAAAATGATATCTGAAGATTGAATTTCAGGAAAAAAGTACAATTGATGATACCCTGCCATTTCGGGATCAGAAATATCAAAAATCTTTAACCCGTCTGAACCGTCACAGATAAATAGAAGGTCTCCATCTGCACCCAAACCGTGTGGGTCGTACATGTCAAAACTTTTTTTGTGTGTTGGCGACTTTCGGTCACTCACGTCAATTACTTGAAATTCATTGACCTCGCCTCCGCAATCATTTCCTGATCTTAAGGTAAGATAAGCGTAATCTCCAACTACAATAACCGGGTCACATGATTCAACATGTTCAATTTCCGAAACCTTCACCGGAAAATCCCGATTGCCTTCTGTATCGTAAATCAACATACCGGTAGTGGTTCCCAAAAACAGGTGGTCTCCTTCTGAGATCATGGTTTCCAGTTCAGCCCAGGTTGTTTTTTCGCCGCCAAATGAAGGGGATGAGGGGCTGGAGATATTGAAAGATTTTATAGAGGCCATATCTATGGTGTACAGGTAATTATCTACAATCGCAAATTGGCTGCGAGAACCGGCAAGGTTAACACGCGCCGTCACGGCAGATTTAGTCTCCACTTCTTCTTTTCCGCATCCGTCACAGTCGGCGACATTTACTTTGTTCATAAATCCTGACACTTCTTTTGTCTTTTCAATGTTCCAGTCAATGACCACACCTTTGTCTTTGTAAATGTCAGCCACCGGATATTTCTCATCAATGGCGGGCAAAGAGTAGGTGAATACATTTTCCATTCTGCTGATCAATTGTGGGGCACTCATATTGGAAAGATCGATCACCACTAAATCTATAAAACTATCGGCATATAATAAATTGCCTTTTACAGCCATCTGTGTGTTACCCGGAATGTTCATAAAACCCAAATGGACAGGATACTGTGGTTCAGAATTGTCGTACACATGAATTCCTTTATCTGTATCAGAAATCAGAATGTAATGGTTGTGTAAAAATATATTTCCGGCATTCTCTACCGGAACCCCCTGCTGAAAAGCAAAGGAATTTCGAAACGACTCGTAATCCATATATACCGGCACATTGGCGTAAACTTCTTTGTTTTTATATTTTTTGCAAGAGTTGAAGCTGAGCAGTAAAGTGGCTATCCCTAAAAAAAGTAGTGCTTTTTTCATAATCCGTAAGGTTTTGATTTCATCTGATTCACTGCAAATTACAGACCAAAGTAGAAACAAGTTATTCTAATACGGTTTAGGAGCTACTTATTAAGGTGAACTCACTGTAGGCACGAACGAAATTTATGTGCGGGCATTTTGGGGTCTGTAAAAAAGGAATTAGTGAATGGATAATTCCCATCTTTTTGCTAACGTTTTTTTTCGACCTAAAAAAGGGTGGAAGGCAGCTAAATAGGAATAGATAAAAGCACAGTAAAAAGACTACGGAGGCTTTTTCGTCAGCAGCTCCACTGGGCATAGCAACTTTAATTTTTGTAATTGAGTCTGATTTTACTACTTTATTTTCCAGTAAAATGTTTGTTTTGTACTACTTCTTTACTTCAAGACCGTAACGTGCCCCCTATGTTTATGCCTTTTATCGGACATTTTTTCTCCAAAGTCAAGCTGCCAAACATAAACACCCTCGGGTACAAGGCCGCCTTGTCCATAGGTACCATCCCAACCAACTGAGGGGTCATAAGATTCAAATACCACTTCACCCCATCTGTTAAAAATCGTCATATGAAAATCATAGACATCCACTCCACTTGTAAAAACAGGGCTGAACTCATTATTAATGCTGTTTCCGTCAGGAGTAAAGACATTGGGTACATAAAACAATAAAATATCCTTGATATTAATTACCGCAGATGCCTGATCATAACAACCGGCATTACTGGAGGCTAACAAAGTAACTGTATAGGAAGCCCCACTCGCATCAGGGTATACGTGTACGGGGTCTGTGTTGCTCGAGTTTGGCGAAAAGTCACCAAAGTTCCATTCATAAGTATCAGCAAACATTGATTGGTTATCAAAATTAACTTCTGTATCGGTCACATCTAGTTCGGTCGGAGAATAATTGAATGCGGCTACAGGGTAGGGTACAATTTCAATATAGTCATTATAAGTCTCAGAAGTGGTACATCCTTGATCAGAAGTCACAGTAAGTGACACATCATAAACACCAGACATATCATATGCTATTGTCTGTGTAGCACATCCGGAAGCAGTTATTCCATTTCCAAAATCCCATGTACACTGGTACTGATTTGTTGATTGATTGGTAAACTCAATATCATGAGTTTCACAAACAGTGGTATTGTTTGCCATAAAAGCGACTTGTGGATTTGGACTGACAACAACCTCTACCTGATTAGTACTGAAACAAGCTCCATTACAAACTGCTGCAGTTGCGGTATAGGTATTTATTCCAACAGGAGGATTGAATGAAACGCCGTCTACTACCCCCTGATCCCATGAAATTGTTACAACATCTCCTCCGTTTAAAGTAGTGGTAGCATTTAAAGTCACGGTTTCTCCTTCACATATTGACTCATCCAAACCGGCATCCACTGTTGGTGGTGTAGCTTCAATAGTTATTATTTGTGTCACTTCTGCTGTGTTTCCACAGTCATCCATAATTTGGTAGGTTCTGGTAATGGTTTCATTGTTGCATGCATTACCATCTGAAGCATCTGAGACAAAGATGACCGTTGGATTGGCTGTACAGTTATCTGCTTCGTCGGTTACAACTGCCGGGTTCGGAGCAGGCACATCATCAATGCAATTCACAGTAATAGGCGCAGGGTTTGATGCTGTTGGATCAGTTGTGTCATCTATCGTAATGGTTTGAACAACATCTGTTGTGTTACCACAATCATCTGTAATGGTATATGTTCTTGTGATGGTCTCAGGACAGGTCGCTCCATCTGACACGTCTGCAACAGTTACCGTTGGAGTAGCTGTACAGTTGTCTGCTTCGTCTGTTACAGCGGCAGGATCTGCAATTGGTACATCTCCAATACATTCAACGATTATATCTGTCGGAGCAGTTCCCGTTGGTGGAGTAATGTCATCTACGGTAATGGTTTGGGCTACTGTTGTTACATTACCACAGTCGTCAGTGATGGAGTACGTTCTGGTGATGATCTCAGGACAGGTGT
>JBBDID010000036.1:0-23321 GCA_040880585.1 Crocinitomicaceae bacterium
TTAGTTGACCGGTAGTTGGGGGGTCAGTGAATTCAACTGTACCCGTTGTTGAATAGGTGCCTGTAGTAGCATCACAAGCCCCTATGTTTGCTGACATATTGGTGATTAGACAACAAGGAGGTCCGGCGGCTACTACCACAGAGTCTACAAGCGTACATCCCGTTCCGTTATCATCTATTAAAGTAAGGGTATAAGTTCCTGCACAAAGTCCACTCACATTGGTTGTTCCTTGTCCAGATCCGGGAGCAGGACTCCAATCCAACACGTAAGGAGTTGTTCCTCCGGTAATTGTAGCAGAGGCTGTTCCGTCACAAGCTCCCAAACATGTTTCAGCTACTGCGGCCAGGGTCATTGTTGGCGGGTTGCAGTTGGCGTTCATGTTTCCAATGCAATCTGCTTGTGTTGCGTTATTGGGCACACCAGCAGTTTGATCTGAACTTGCAGACCCTTCGATCCAGCTTGATTGAGTGAAAAAATTACAATCTGTGCCGTAAAAAACATCTCCTGAAGCAGAGCTACTTCCCATATAAATATCGCCCAGTGTATTATCCGATCCCCAGCCTATACTGAAAACAGGTGTTGTTGTGTTAGAAGGATCAAAGATTAGGAATCCATCCTGTGTATTCGCCATTGAAATATTTATCCAATTACCCCCGTTGGTCCACCCGGTTGTAGGATAGGTGTTGTCGGTAGAGTTAGGTTGAGTGCCATGTGTATCAAAAAGTCCAGAAGATATTGGAACCACGAGCGTACAGTTGTTATCACCCATAGACACATCATCAGCCGGCAAACCTCCATTAGGATCGGCATCATTGTAAATAACGATAACAGTTCCTACAGGAATACACGACCAAAATGGATCATCAGCAAAACGACATGCTCCGGATGCAATCCCTACGCCTGTTGTGGAGGAACCGTTTAAATAACCATTATTATCATCAAAAATCCATAATCGCAGGTCAATACAGGGCGGTGTATCATTACAGTTGACCAAAGCAGGGCCTGTAACTACAAACTCAACATACTCTTGTGATCCTGAAGATCCCTGTGATACCTCGTTAATAATTATTGATTGGGCTTGTGTGTGAAAATTAGACAAACAGAAAACAAGAATTATTGGGAAAGTTAAAATACGTGAAAATCCTCGTCTCATCAAGTCCATTTTTCATTCAGTTATTGTAGGTAGTGTCCCTTTGGAAACGTTTCAAATTATAAGAAGTTGCTTTTTACAGAATAATAAAATAGATACCGATTAATCCTTTCATTTTTATAGTTCTATTCCACAAATTGAGCTGTAACTCTTCCTGAAAATAGTCTTTTAACAATCCCTTTAGGATAAGTTTTGATCCCCTCTTGAGACTTAAGAAGACTTTGGCGTAATTTTGGTAACATACACCTTGTTAAATTCTTCTTTATGCTTAGAAAATCGCTTTTATTTGGGATCCTTTTTTTACAATTTGCTGTTTTTGGTCAACAAAAAACGGCAAAATTTATCCAGTTTAATAACTTTTCGGCCAGTTTTGAAGTGCCGGAGGGAAAAACCTGGATCATTCATTCTATTTTTTCAGGAGCTGTAGGGGAGTTGATCAAGCATACTGACGGAACCACATCTACGCTTCCGGTTCGTATTTTCATTAAAACTCTTAACGGGGATATAAAAACAGATTATCAGGGCGATCGATTTGGACCACAGGTCTACCAATCCGACAATACTGCTGCTACTATTGCTTATCCGATTACACTTCCTTCCGGAACAAAGTTTAGTTTGGTTATTGTGACGGGAAACCCGGGAAGTTGTAAGGCCTATAATGGAAGTGCATATATGTCTCTTTATGAAGTTACAAATCAAGATTAAATGCCACAAATGACGTTATTCAGACTATATATAATCGGCCTATTTCTTTTTCCTTCTCTTACTTTCAGCCAGAGCAAAAAAGAATTAGAGTCAAAAGTTCAGCAACAAGAAAAATCCATTGACAGCCTGAAAAAAGCGATTGCCAATTTTGAAAATATTATTGAAAATCGCGATCGAAGTATTAAGATTATGCGCGTGGATATGGAGAAGTATAAAGAAATAATTCGTGAAAAGAATGAAGTAATTGGGCAGCAAAGGAACCAAATTGCCGTACTTAAAGCTCAACAGGCAACGGGGTCTGCTAAAATTTTAGCCCTGAGTAATTCACGATCCAAACTAAAGGTGTCTCCGGGTATGGTATGGACCATCAACCAGTTCATTACGGATTACACCTCGGAATTTACAACTGATTCTTTAGGAAACAAGCATCCTGAAGAAATTCATGTTTTTCTGAAATCAATCAACGGCGAGCAGTTGACCGATATTACCAATAATCAATTTGGTCCAAAAGTGTTTAGCTCTTTACATCCCGAACAGGTCATCCCATTTCCTATCATCCTTACTGAAAACACCTCTTTTTCTATTGCCGTGTACTCAGGAACTATTGATGCTCTAATTCCTTATGATGGAAATGTTTTCTTTTCGTATACTGAAAAGCAACTATAAGTTCCCTTATGCGTGATTTTTGTAGTTATCTTTGCACTGAGCTTGTCAAAAGCCGACAAGAAAAACTACGCCATGCATAAATTAGTTTTTTTAATCCTGATGGGGTTGACTTGCGTTCTTTCATTTGCTCAACAAGGCAAAGGAGGAATAAAGGGTCAGTTGGTAGAAGCTGAAAATGGCGCTCCTTTAGAGTATGTCCCCGTAAAAATATATACGACAAAAGACAGTAGCCTGATAAATGGCGCCTTAACTGATAGCAGTGGGTCTTTTTTTGTTACGGATATTGAGAACGGAAATTTTTATGTTTCTGTTGTCTTTTTTGGCTTTCAAGACCAGCTGATAGAAAATATTGAGGTCTTTGATCAAAACAACTTAATTGATTTGGGTGTTGTCAAAATGGAGGTTTCTTCGGATGTGCTGGATGAAGTGATGGTGATCGGTCGCCAGCAAGTTGTGAGATATGAAATCGATAAAAAAATAATTGATGTTTCACAAGACTATGCCAATTCTTCCGCTACTGCTTTTGATGTTCTAAGTAACACGCCTTCTATTACTGCTGATATGGACGGTAATTTAAGTTTGAGAGGAAGTTCTAGTTTCACCTTGTTTATTGATGGAAAACCCACTTCCATGGACGCCAATGATGCCCTTAAAATGATTTCGGCAAGTAATATTGAGAACATTGAAATCATGACCAATCCATCCGCAAAATATGATGCAGAAGGCGTAAGCGGCATCATCAACATCATCACCAAAGACAGTAAACAAAACGGAACCAGTGCCTTGATCAATTTAGGAGGAGGAATCTACAATCGCTATAATGGAGATGTGAATGTACAGATCAAAAGAGATAAAATTGCTTTTAATTTTAATGCAAATTATCGAAACAGTTTAGGCCCCTCTTATGAAAAATCTAGTCGAAACAACTATGGGGACAGCATAACCAATACTGTTCTATCAGAAGGAACAAGTGCCTGGGGTCGATCTAACTATGGAGGGTCTGCTGAAATGGATTGGGACATCAATAAACGCAATTCCCTAAAAGCAAATTTTGAATATTCCGGTTTTATGATGTCCCGTGACGGTGATCTATTGCTTCAGGAGTATGAAAATGATATGTTAGTGGAAGAATACACCAATATTGAAAATGGAAGTTGGGATTTTAAAGGGTTGAGAACTTATCTGGATTACTTTCATTATTTCAATAAGGATAAGAAACACTTTTTATCCCTCAGTGGATTTTATCGATACAGAGATGGATTGGAGCGATCCGAAACCAACTACTATGCACTGGATCAAGATGAGCCGGATGGTGGCAACCTCAACATAGAAGCCGGTCCTTCTTCTTCTTATCGTTTCAAAGCAGATTATCAACTTCCCTTTAAAAATGACAACCAATTTCAGGCTGGTGCTCTTGCTGAAATCCGAGAAAATACTGATCAAACAGACTCTTACCAATACAATGCAATTACCGGCGAGTATGACTTTTTACCGCTTTTTTCTACGGATGTTTCTTACCAGAGAAATGTGTATGCTGCCTATTCTATTTTTAATGGAAAAGTTAAAAAATTTGGTTATCAGTTGGGTATGCGGGCAGAATATACCGATCGTCAGGTCAACTCAACCAATACTGCTTCTACTTCTATTCAGCGGTTAGATTGGTTTCCCAGTGTTCATTCTTCTTATCAAATGACCGATAAAACACAATTTATGCTGAGTTATAGTCGTAAAATTCAACGTCCGCGCGGATGGTATTTAGAGCCCTTTATCACATGGACAGATGTGTATTCTGTTCGTACAGGTAACCCGGATCTTGATCCGGAATACATTACGGCTGTAGAAGGAGGTTGGATACAACAAATTAAGAAAAAAGGAAGTTTTTCGCTAGAGGCTTTTTATCGGTTTACTACCAATAAAATAGAACGGATCACGACCATTTATGAAGACAATATTGTGATGCGAATTCCTGAAAATATAGGAACTGCCTCTGCTTCCGGTATAGAAGCCAGCTGGGATCAAACCCTTGCCAAATGGTGGCGCACAAATTTAGCCGGAACCGCCTATTATTTTACTGTTAAAGGTCAGACAGATGAATTGGTTTTTGACCAGGAGACATTTAGTTGGACCGCCCGTTGGAACAATACCTTTACCCTTAAAGCAAACTGGAGAATTCAGTTTACGGGGATGTACAATAGCGCCATTGCCACAGCACAGGGAAGACAACAAGGGTTTTTCAATTCAAATCTGGCCATTAGAAAAGAGTTTTGGGATCGTAAAGCAAGTTGCACACTTCAATTACGGGATGTTTTTTCTACCACTAAAAATGTTCACACCATCACTTCAGATAATCTTTCCATCTATTCTGTCAGTGAACCAAGAACCCCCAGTATTGTGCTGGGTATTTCTTTTCGTTTAAACAACTACGAAGAAAAACGTATGGAAGAGGGGAACTATCAGGGTGGTGGAGATGATCTATAATCCCCTTTAACAAAAATACTTTCCTGATTTTGAAGCCAACAATTATCTGGTTTGTGAGAAAATTTTGGGTTCAGATTAATTTTATGGGGAGTAATGCATCTTAGTACTCAACAAAATTGGTTTGGAAATAGAATTACTACCATAATTTCCTGTAGAATTTTCAAAAAATGAATTTAACGCATGTCAAAATAGTAAGAACGTAAACCCTAAACAGTTGATAAATACTATTTTTCTCTGAGTCCTCTGTGACTTCTTAGAGCCCTCTGTGGTTGATCAGGTTTAACCGAAGCAGTCACAAATACAAACTGATCTTCTTTGTTTTGAGTGTTGTGCTTGAAAATGTCTACATAACCGCAGAGATCACAGAGGCGGCGCAGTGAGCGTCAGCCGAACTGAGGCGCAAAGTACGCAGAGCCGTTTTATGTTTCCCGTGAATCTGTTTGTTTAAGAAGTTTCCTGTAACAAGAGTGTCTAGTGAAAATATAAAGTACACCTGCGGGACGCATCAAGTCAATGTTATCTACTCCCCATAAAATTAACCTGACCCAAAATTTTGGTTATTTCAGCCCAATCTGTAATTCATCTGCTTTGATGACTTGATCCATTGTGCGTTTGAAATCCTCAAACTTCTCTACCGGAATTGTGGTTACCTTAAATTCAATGCTTCGATCAACCGTCAATGTTTTATCCTTCAATTCAAAACTTAGTTCGTAATCGAGAAATTCATTTGAAATAGAAAGATTTTTCGGGACTTCTGCCAGTTGCTTGTCCTCAGGTATTTTTAAGGTTAATATTTCTTTGGCTATGGCATAATCAAAATATTTCCACAATTCTACCCCAAATTTTCTATTGTCTACCGATAAAAAGTCCATGGGTTTGATATTCTCTGCAAAAGGGAGTTTCAGAATTTGAAGATCCCCAATTGAGGTAAATGGATTTTGAATGGTATAAGTATATGAATAAAGAACAGAGTCACTGTTGTCTTGTAGAGAACTATCAAAGGTTGCCTCCTCGAGCTTCACATTTGTATAATCTCCGGTGATCGCCTTTTGCATTTTTTTTCTGCGTTGTTCTTCACCGATATCCCGGTAAGAGTTTCTCATCCCTGCACCAATAGAGCCGGTTTTAATAGAAGATTTTTCAACCAGTAGTTCATTTTCTTTTACATCTACGGTGGTGGCTCTGTAAATGGCGTTTATGGCTAATTCATTGCGCGGGAGCAATCTCGGTTGAACGTCTTCCTTGTCCGGATCTATCTCCAGAATAAAAGCTCCCTCTAATGAAGAAGAAATAGTTGCAAAAGGATAAAGATCTGTGGTCAACTCTACAAATCGCTCTTCTCCGTTTACATTTACCTTAGCTATGCAGTGGTTGAAGTTAATAGAGGGTAGCTCCATGGTTTTTTGACCCCGTTCCCGTGTATTGACCAAAACCAATTGTGCATCCACATCCAGTTCTTCACACATGGCAACAAATAAAGTAGAGACATCTTTGCAATCGCCAATTTTTGTAGTGATGACTTTCGAAGCTTTTTGTGGTATTAATCCCGATTGTCTGAAAGAAATAGATGAATAGCGGATTTCATTGACAATATATTCATACACTGTACGGATTTTTTCTTCGTCCGAGATACCTTCCCAACCATCAGGATATAATTCTTGTACCGCCTCTTTTACTTCATAATCCACTTTTGCTTTGGTTGCTGAAAGATCAGAATACCAGTCAGAAACAAACTTCCAATCCGGCATGGTGGTGTAATGCAGTACTCTCCCCACATCTGTTAAAGCCGGCATAAAACTCTCCGATTTGATACTTGGACAGTCCGTGGCATACCAACGAACCAGTTTTTTTCCGTCTATTGTTTTTTCCTCTTTTTGAATCTCTCCATTAGCAGTTTTAAAAGTAAGCGGAATTTCTTTTTCGTCATAAAAAACAGCGAATTCTATATTTTCAGCCGGAACGAAATAATCAAAATACTGTTTCCCCCAAAAATGCTCTGCCAAACTTCCCTGATAATAATTTTGTTTTTTGTAGGAGAGGTAAATTCCATCTCCCGGTTCCAGCTTGGTAAATACCACATACCCTCCGGATACTTCTGCTAATGACTTGGATCCGTCCGCTTTTAAAACTTCTGCTTTTTCAACATTCAAATATTGTGATCCATTGTAAGGGATCGATTGTTCTTTCCAAAAATCTACCCCCGCTTTATCAAATACCTTTATCACCGTATGTACCTTTTCTTCAACAGCTCCTTTAGAGTGGATGACAATTTGCGTTTCTTCTGTCAGAATTACCGAATTATCTTCAGGATATTCAGAAGCATCCGGGCCGTTCTTATAAATTTCGTAATAATCTTTCTCTTCAAACTCATCAAAAGGCGATTTTAATCCGTCAATTTCACGGATGCGTTCCCGGGAAGAAAAATCTCTGGGATCATAGAGTACGGCAAGTTCAAAGTTTTCTCGCGCCTTCTCCACCTCATCCATTTCTAAATAAATTTCACCTTTTTGGTAATAACTGTTGCCTTCAAAAGGGGCTAGTGTAGATGCCATATCTAAATACTCTAATGCTTTGTGTTTACGATTGATCTGAGAATTGATATCTGCCAGATCTAAGATGGTTGAATAAGCATAAGGGATGATTTCCAGTATTTTTTCATACTCTATAAAAAACCTTTCCAGATTCCCTCTTTCATACCAGGAGGTTGCGTAGAGTTTCTGTACATCTGAAGAATAGTTGTTTTTCATATACTTTTTGAGTACTTTCTGTGCAGCCTTTGCGTTTTGATTTACTTTTAACTCAATGGTATATTTGTACTGCACAAATTCATAATCATCCGGATATTTTTCATACCCCTTGAGTGCCAAATCAATTACTTTTTGATTGTTCCCCTTTGCTTGTTCCAATTTAATCTCACTCTTTATATCACTGGATGAGTTGCCCCCTTTTTCTTGCATTGACACCCTGATCTTTTCGGCTTTTTCATAATCTTCATTGCCAATCGCCTCATTAAATTCAAGCATTTGTGAAATATCATTATCCGGATCTACTTTCTTTAATTTCTCAGTAGCAGTTCCCAGTTCGGTTTCATTGTCTTGCTTTAGATATAATTGAATCATTTGCCATAAGACCAGACTGTTTTCCGGAGCCAGTTTTTCTGCTTTTTTAAGGGATGAATGCGCCTGATTATTCTTCCCATTGTCTAAATAACATCTTGAAAGTAAAATGTGGTTAATGAGATTTTTGGGTGCTTCTTTTACCCTTTTTTCAAAGTATGCTTCAGCTTTAAGCGGAATACGATTTACGTTTTCACCGCCAACCACGGGATAATCATGAAAACTGTTGTCCACAGTTAAACCCTCAATTGGATTTCCCTGTTCATCCGTAATTCGTAACATAAAATTTTGCGTGGAAAGCTCACTGGTTCCCAATTGAATCAACACCCTGTTCCACCCTGCTTTCAAGGTAGCATTTGAACGGTAGGTATCGATTCCGTTATTGTATTCTTCTTCTTCAGAAAGGATCAATTCATCATTTACCCAACCTTTAACCGATCCGGCTGTTCCCAACCTGAATTGAACAGCTGTTTCAATATCACTTTTAATAAATGTTTGAACATAAACAATACTGCTGCTCACAGCAAAATGATGAGACGTTCTGGTCCACTCACCGACTCTAAACACCTCGCTATTGATCCAAAATACGGGAGCATCATGTTTATTCAAAAATTTTGCGTTTGCTTTAGGTTGATGAATAGGCTCGTAATCTTTATCAAAACCACTGGCGGATATGTTTTGAAAAGAACCCACCATTTGCCATTTATTGATGTTGCCAATTTTCGCTATTTCTTCAAAGTGATCATCCACTTCATTGGTGGCAAACAAATAATTTCCTATTCGGCTATGTGCCATGGCTTTTAATGCTCCGTCAATGACTGGGTCTGCAATCACCGCATTTAAAAACGCTATTCGTTCTTCTGCCTGTTCTTTTCCAAAAGAAGTAACGGCTGTGGTGTGCCAAAAAGCTCGCAAATATTCATTTTTATGTGTTGTTTTATGATAAAGGCGACTAAATGTTTCAAACGCTTTTTCAGGATAATCCTTCTCGTTATACAAAACGATCAACATGGCCAAGGCATCTTCGTTGTCCGGTTCATTTTTGGTAACCTTCTCTAGCTCTTCTATAGCGGGTTCGTAATCATTTGCTTTGAATAACTCCCAGAATTTATCCATGCTCTGGGCAGATACATTCAATTGAACAAAAAGAAAAAGGACAGTAGTAAGTAGTACTCTCATGGTTGATTAATTTAGGTTACTGAATCGATCAAAAATAGTAAAAATCTTTGTCCTTCGATTTGAATCGTACTGAAATTCAACATTTCTTCATGAAGCAGGGTTAAAAAATTCCTGTTTTGATCATTTTGGACAAACTAAGAAAGCTTATCCACGGCAACATGATAGCTTGGATCTGCCAGTATGTTTACATCAATGATTTTATCGGCATTTTTGAGTAATTTGATGCAATCGGGGCTTAAGTGGCGAAGGTGAATTTAATTAATTTATTTTAATATTGTAACTCAATCCCAACATAAAACCACTCATTTTCAACTAACTAATTAATTTTGTTTTCATCCCTATTAATTTAAACAGTTTACATACCCAATAGGACAGAAAAAAATATATATATTAGCCCCAAATTTTACTTATTTTTTACTTTTGAAGATTCAGATCACACATATACTTTCAATTATATTAGCACTCCTTTTTACCTCCTGTGCTGCTACCAAGAATGCTGAAGTAAACCAGATTAGCTCCAGTGAAACTCATGTTGTATCAAAAACTATTGTAGGTGAAGTTAAAGTAGACTTAACAAAACCAATTTCCGGTAAAGCGGTATTAGCCAATGGCAATATAGAAGATGCTAAAGCTATGGCAACGTGGAATGCGTTACAATCATCCGGCTCTCATATTATGATTGATCCGATTTATAAAGTGACACAGGTTGATCTAAATGTAACTTGTGAAGTAAAAGGGTATTATGCTGAATATTCAGACATACGTACTGCGACTGATCAAGATTTATTAGATTTTATTAAAGTCAAATTAGTTACTGGAAATGGTTTGTTAGACGTACCATTCAGTCAGTTCAGCACTTATTATTACAGTGTTATAGAAAGTCAAAATTTAGATTCAACACAAGTACTGACAGAGGATGAGCTTTACAGCTTTTATATGGAAGAACTTTATGGTAAAAACACTCCGGTGTTATCAGAAACAAATACTGGTGGCTCTCCAGCAGCGAATGGTCTTGGCCCTGAAGCTCAGAGAATAATAGAAAAAGACTTCGATTTATCCCGAATCCGATCTAAAAAAGAATATAAAGCAGATAAAGCAGTAATTAGAAGTTTGCCCAAAAAACAGCAGCAGTTAGCCGCGAAAGTTTCAAATGAACGGTATAAAAATTCTACCAGAGCTGTAAAGAAAGCTTTAAAAAAAAAGTGGAGAAAAGAATCACCTTTGGTGAGAGTGCTTATTTGGGTATTAGTACTTGATTTAATATTGTTGGCAGTGCTAGGTATAGGATTAGCTATTGGCTAAAGTTTGGATGAAAAATAAATTTAAAATCAAATTATGAAAAAAAGTAAGTATGCGGTTATAACAATGGCATTCTCATTGTTAATCATGACGTCCTGTTCAGTGGTTATGCAAAAAACAACTGCAGAACCAAGAACGATTGAGGCAAATGAAACAAGAATTGTAATTAAACCCCTTTTGGCTGAGGTGGAGGTTGATGTGACCAAAAAAATCACAGGGACTGCCACAATTAAAGGTGGAACACCGGAACAGGCAAAAGAATTAGCAAAATGGGATGCCATTGAGAAAAGCGGAGCCGATATCATTGTTGATCCTATGTATAAAGTAACAACAACAAGTACAACTATAACAGCTGAAGTAATAGGGTTTTTCGGAAAATATAAAAAGATCTCTACTGTTGAAGATAAAGATCTTGAAAATTTAGACTTATACACAGTTCCTTCAGGTGGGGGTGGTGAAGCTGGGAAAGGAACAGTGATGTCTCGACTGAATAAATTGAAGAAGAAAGACGAATAAAGAATTAAAAACTTCGTAATTTAAAAGCGCTTTTATAACCTAAAAGCGCTTTTTTTATCATGAAAAATGAAACGAATTTTATTACTTGCATATCTTTTATTCCAAACGATTGCATTTTCGCAAATAGGTTGGGATTCATTATATACTAATCTAGAGAGGGATTTTGATAAGGGTAATTATCAAAATGTACTTAATGAAATTCCCGCCTTATTAGAAAAAGCTACAACCGAATACGGTTCGAAAACTAAAGAGATTGCTCATTCACACCTTTTAAAAGCTGAATGCCTGATTGCGGTGAACAAACATCATGATGCAATTATAGAAATACAGGCTGCCTTAGAAATCTATAAATCGATTGATAATACATCCCTTGATTATGCATACGCTAATCATGTTTTAGGAAAGGCCTATTTCAACATCAAAAAGTATGACAAATCCGAGTCTGCTTTGTTAACTGCAGGCGTGTTATACGAGCAAAAATTAGGCCCCCGATCAGAGTTTTATTTTTACCTGTTGAAAGATTTGCTAGCCCTTTATCAAACAACTGAAAATACGGAGGGTGTATACACCATTATTGAAATTTATGCTCCTCTTGAAGAAGAATTACTGGGATATGAAAATTCAGAAAATGGAGAATCCTACTTACTGCTTGCAAAATTAGCCTTTGACAACTTTGATTTTTTTGGTTTTGAAAATTATGCATTAAAAGCTTTAAGCATCCTTGAACAGTATAGTCCTGATAAAAAAGAAGAGATTGCTGAGACAACCTATCTGCTTACCAAATATTATTTCTTGCTTGATGAGTATCACTTGATTGATCCCTTACTTGAAGAAATAGAAAAAATAGTGGATTTAAATAGTAGTAAATGGCTGGGCGAAAAACACGAAATGAATTACATGTCCGGATTGTCGGCCTACCATTTGGGCGATTATAATCGTGCAGTTGAGAAACTAAAAACAGTTGAGGGCAAATTGGAAGGTGACAAAAATTACAACTCATTAAGATTTCTTGGGCTTGCGTACGCTTCGCAAGGGCACAAAGAGAAGGCGCTTGAAAAACTAAATGCTGCAATTGATTACGCTGAAAAAAATTCGATTAAAAAATGGCACTATGCTGAGATTCTAAATGATAAAGCGATTGTGCTGAATGAATTGGCTGAATATGATCAGTCGATTGCTGCTTTTGAGAAGGCTTTAACCTATTCAAGCTATATGGATAATGACCTTTACATGAATGTATTATCCAACCTGGCGAACATTTATGGTCAGTTAGGCAACTATGGCAAAGCTGAGGCGCTTTACTTAGAGCTGATGGAGTCTTTAGAGTCTACCTCAAATGACCGGCGGTTGTATCTGGCCGTTATGAATAACCTTGGGATGACTTACCTTGATTGGGGGGAGTATTCTAAATGTGAATTGTTGCTCAATGAGTGTCTTAAAATCTCATATAACACCTTTGGCGTTAATGCAAAAGAAACAGCAAATGCTAAAAATAATCTCGGCGCATTTTATTTTGAAGTAGGTAATTATGGAAAGTCTGTTGATCTATTTGTTGCTGCCTTATCCACTTATGAAAGAATAGATGGAGTAAAAAGTGCTTCCTACTCATCCGTACTAAATAATATTGGTTTGTTATTTATGGAGGTAGGAAATTATGAGGATGCTGCTGTATTTATGGATAGTGTAAAAACAATTGAGAAAGATTTAATTGGTGAAGATCATCCTGCCTTTGCTGTAACATTGAATAATATGGCACAAATAAATCTTGAATTAGGTCATTACAACAAAGCCATTGAACAAACAAACAAAGCACTGCGTATAATAGAGAATCATTTTTCGATAAAACATCCCGATTATGCGCTTTACGAGATGAATCTGGGTAATATTTATAAAACAAGCGGACAAACCGATAAAGCATCTCTTAAAATCAATTCAGCACATAAGAAATATATAAATATATACGGTGAAAAACACGTTACTTCATCAATTGCAGCATTACAACTGGCTAAGCTAAAAGCAGAAATGGGACACTACAGTGAAGCAAAAAACCTATTTAATGAATCAATTGATAACTTACAGTCTCACTTGATATCTTACTTACCATTTCTTTCAGAAAAAGAAAAATCCGGTTTCTATAATCGCTATATACACCATTTTTACGATTACTTTCAATTTATCAATTCGGCCAAAAACCAACATCCTGAATTGCAAACTAAGGCGTTTAATTTAAGTTTAACCCTTAAAGGGATGTTACTGCGCTCTAGTCGTGCCATGCGTAATGTCGTTTTAAACAGTGGTAATCAAAAATTAATATACCTGTATGATGAATGGGTAAATTTGAAGAAACGAATTGCAGATCTTTCTGCCCTTCCAATTGATCAAAGAGGAAAAGATCTTGCTTCACTGGAACAAAAAGCCAATGAATACGAGAAGAAATTGTTTCAATTATCAGATGAACTTGGAGCAGGATCATTTCAAACAGCAACTTTGGAAGAAATTAGGGGAGAATTGTTGAAAAATGAAGCCGTTATTGAGTTCGTTAGTTATTTTGATCGATTAAAAGAAAAAACCGTCTATTCAGCGCTAATCTTGAAACAGGGTGATGAAATGCCTAAAATGGTTGAGTTATTTGAAGAAGAAAAACTTGTAGAGATTATTGATTTCTATGGCGCAAATAACTTTGACTACATCTCCAAAATATATCACTACTCATCTTCAAATAAAACAAAACTATATGATTTAATATGGGGCCCTATTGAGCCACATTTAGGAAATGCTAAGAGAATCTTTGTCTCATCAACCGGCTTACTGCACAAGGTTTCATTATATGCAATTGCAACTGGAGAAAATGAATATTTAATTGACGCCTACGAGCTGATTTCTCTTAACTCATCAGGTGATTTAAAAAATAGAGAGGAAGTCGAATCGGGAGAAATGAACAATGTAGCTCTGATGGGAGGAATTCAATATGACACAGAGAGAAGTGATAAAGAAGTTTGGGCTTATTTACCCGGAACCAAGGAAGAGGTTGAATCGATTAATACAGTATTAACCGGAAAACAAAAAAAGGTGGAAATGAAAACTTCTTCTGATGCAACGGAGACATTTTTCAAATCTGTGGCAGAAAGAAGTGATGTATTACACATTGCAACTCATGGGTTTTTCTTTCCTGACCCGATTAAGATAAGAGAAATTTTAGCGAGTAATCAGACAGATGAACCGGTTGATGAAGTCATTGAATTTAGAGGAAAAAGTCAAGTAGTAGGGGTTAGCAGTTTCACTCAAAACAAAAACCCCCTGATGCGATCAGGATTGGTTTTCTCAGGAGTACATGATTTATGGAGTGAGCAACGAGTCGTAAAAAGTGATGATGGTATCCTAACAGCCATGGAGGTTGCTCAACTTGATCTGCACGACACAGAACTTGCCATTTTATCAGCTTGTGAAACAGGTTTAGGTGAAATAAAAGGAAATGAAGGAGTTTATGGCTTGAAACGAACATTCAAAATAGCAGGTGTTGATCACTTAATCATTAGTCTGTGGCAAGTTCCGGACAAAGAAACAAAGGAGTTTATGATATATTTTTATGAAAGACTATACAGTTCTGATGACGTGACTGTTTACCAGGCTTTTGAATATGCTCAACGGACAATGCGTGAAAAGTACGACCCTTATTTCTGGGCCGCTTTCATTTTGATTCGTTAAAGAAACCCATTACCCACTTGAATCAGAAATAGATCTCTGCTTCAGCATCAAGCAGTATCTAACTCTTCTATCAAAAAACTAAGAAAGCTTATCCACAGCAACATGATAGCTTGGATCTGCCAGTATGTTTACATCAATGATTTTATCGGCATTCTTGAGTAATTTGATGCAATCGGGGCTTAAGTGGCGAAGGTGAATTTTTTTCCCTACCCGTTGATAGCGTTCTGTAATTTTATTGAGCGCCTCAATTGCAGACATATCCGCCACGCGACTTTCAGCAAAGTCAATGACCACCTCATCCGGATCATTCAATACATCAAACTTATCATTGAATACCGATACAGAACCAAAAAATAAAGGCCCGTAAATCTCATAATGTTTCACGCCGTTCTCATCTATATGCTTTCTGGCACGAATACGTTTTGCATTATCCCAGGCAAATACCAGTGCCGCAATGATTACACCTACCAAAACAGCTAATGCCAAATTGTGCAAAAATACTGTAACCAAAGCAACAATTGCCATCACCAGAATATCTGATTTTGGCATTTTGTTAAAGGTTTTTAAACTGGCCCATTCAAAGGTTCCGGCAGCCACCATGATCATTAGTCCGGTAAGTGCTGCCATGGGCAATCTTTCAATAATTGAAGAGCCAAACATCACAAAGACCAATAACATCACGCCGGCAACAATTCCCGAAAGTCTGGCTCTAGCACCTGATGAAATGTTGATCAAGCTTTGGCCTAACATAGCGCAGCCACCCATTCCCGAAAGAAATCCGGATAAAATATTCGCTGTGCCCTGCGCCACTGCTTCTTTATTTCCTCTCCCTCTGGTTTCAGTAATTTCATCAATGATGTTTAAGGTTAATAAACTTTCTATTAATCCAACGCCTGCCACAATTGCAGCATAAGGTAAAACAAGAATAAACGTTTCTAAGGTTAAAGGCACAGCCGGTAAAGTAATGGATGGAAACCCTCCTTCAACGGAAGCAATGTCCCCTACCGTTTTCGTATCTATCTGAAAGAAATACACCACGCCAAAAATCACTAAAATGGCTACTAAGGCTGCGGGTACTCCCTTAGTTAATTTAGGAAGACCCCAAATGATCAACATGGCCAAAACCACCAATCCGATAAAGGTAAAGAGCTGTGTGCCCTGCATCCATGGTGCGTTAGGATCTGTGCTATCTGTAGTAAACTGGCTCAACTGTGACATAAAAATAATGATTGCCAGGCCGTTCACAAATCCAAAAATCACCGGATGGGGAACCAAACGCATTAGTTTCCCCAAACGCAATAAGCCTGCAATGACCTGTATTACTCCGGCCAAAATAACAGTAAGAAAAACATATTGTGTGATCTCATCTACCGTGATTTCGGGATTTTTTTGTTTCAGTACGGCAATAAGGCCAATGAAAATTACAGCTATCGCTCCCGTAGCTCCTGAAATCATCCCCGGACGACCACCAAGCACTGCAGTGATGACTCCCATAACAAAAGCCGCGTAAAGGCCGGTTAAAGGTGATAAACCCGCCAATAAAGAAAAGGCTACTGCCTCCGGAACCAAGGCCAAAGAAACCGTTAAGCCTGAAAGCACCTCTGTTTTATAGTCTACCTTTTGTGAAAGGTCAAAGAAATTTAAATATTTTTTCATTAATCAGTTTGTTGTTTAGCTTATAGCGTAAATGAAGGGGTTGAAGTAAGTAAATAGAATGGGGTAATTTCACACGGATAAAATAAGTCTCTCTACCTCAGGGTGGAGTAAGTTGAGAGAAAAATAAAGAGATGTGTTTTGTCCGGCTTGTCATAAATCGGGTGCAAAAATAGGGCTAAATTTTCTAGCCATCACCACTATTTACTGCTTCATTTACTACTTTTTTTAATCCCGCTTGCACCCTTCCCTTTTTGCGTTTTGGAAGTGAATGAGAATCAATCCACAAGGGCGTTTTCTTTTTCTATACTTTTTTTATTATTGTTCAGTAAAAAACCATCCCTGGCGATCCTTTCCTCCTTTCCGTCTAAGATGGATGTGGGATCGCCTGACAATGCTAATACCAAGGTCAAGCCATTTCACTTGCGCCTGTGGCGGAAGGGGAAATGAAATGGCGAAAATGGGAGCAATTATTTCCAAAATTTGTCAATTCTGAAAACGACCTTTTGGAGTTATATTCTTCAGTAAGCGATCCTTTGTCATCATGTATCTACCGGCTAATACTGAAAATCTGCTCTTTATTTCGGAATCCATATCCTCACGTTCGGAAAGTGAGAGTGCTCAATAGGCAATCATCTGTTTTTCTTCCAGAATAAAGGTTGGAGCTTTACATTAAATTATAAAACCAACTTAACATGAAAAAATTATCTACATTATTTACTTTTCTGGCTTTGACTTCCATTTTATTTGCACAAACAGTAAACTGGAACGGACAGATTAACTCAGACTGGAATGAAGCCGGAAACTGGTCAGGCAATACGGTTCCGATAAGTTCTGACGAGGTTGTCATAGCAGCGGCAAGCAATACACCAGTACTGGCATCAGACGTAAGTGTTCAAAGCCTTACGATTGATTCGGCGGCACACTTAAGCCTGGGGATTTATACCATAAGCCTTCAGGGCAACTGGGTGAACAACGGAAGTATAGATGCCGGTGAAAGTACCGTTCTTTTTAACGGTTTAGCACAGCAAGATATTTCAGGTTTTCAAACGTTTTTTAATTTAACGATTGAGAACAGCTCTGGCGTTCAAATCGTTTCTGGAAGTGATTCTCTGCAAGGCGTTTTGACATTAACAGTCGGTGATTTCAACACCAACAACGCTTTTACTATTTTATCAGATGCTACTTCTACTGGGTCGATAGGCCCGATCATAAACGGAAGTATCTCAGGCGACATTGTGATGCAACGCTATATCTATGTTAGCTCTTCTGACTGGCGATTTATAAGCAGCCCTGTGCAACACACGACTTTGGAACAAATCGGAGATGATTTCTGGACCGCAGGTTTTACCGGTTCAACTTATCCTTCTTCCAGCTTTATATCGGTTTATTTTTATGACGAGCCTAATGCTGCTTATGAGCCGGCAACAAACATTACAAATTCAGTGGCAAAAGGACGGGGATTCATGGCGTATATCGGTACCGGAAGCATCCTTGGTGTGGTTGAATTTGAAGGAGCTCCCGTGAGCGGAGATGTACAAATGCCTGTTACTTTTACAAGCGGGACAGAAGGTTGGAGCCTGGTAGGAAATCCTTATCCTTCTGCGATCAATTGGGATTCAGACTCTATAGTAAAAACCGGTATGGATGACGCTATTTACATCTGGGATCCTGAAATTGGTGAATACACCAGTTATGTTGATGGCATTGGAACCAACGGAGGTTCAGCTGTTGTTGCTTCTTCCCAGTCATTTTACGTAAAAGCCAACTCTGCCTCTCCGCAACTTACACTAAAAGAATCTTGTAAAACTTCTGCCTCATCTACCTTTTTCAAAGCGGGGAGTGATAAAAAAGTATTGTCCATTAGTGTACAAAACAGCGGTGGAAAAGATGAAACAGTACTGGGGATGAATGCTACTGCCAGTGCTCAATTTGATGCCAGTAAAGATGCCTTAAAATGGATTTCTTATAATCCGGGTGTTCCTACCATCTTTACGACCCTTCCGGGCGGTTCTGAAAATTATTCCATCAACCAATTTCCCGAGCATGAGATTTCTGTTCCATTGTCGATTCACACCACTGCTTCAGGAGCACATACCGTCAATTTTTCAGGTATTTCGGATTTTGAAAACATCTCTTGTATTTATCTGGAGGATCTTTTCACCGGCACTACTTATGATTTGAGAACAACGCCTCATTTATCCGTCACTATTTCAGACACCACTACAGTTGCTCGTTTTCTTGTAAGATTTGGCGCTCCCCGATCTGTAGAAACAGAACACTTGAGCTGTTACAACACAGACGACGGAGCAATCTTTTTCAATAAAGCCAGCGACTCACTTTTCAACCTTCAGTGGAAAGATGATAACGGACTGCTCATAGCCGAGGAAACCGGTGTTTTTCAGGACGCTTATTTGGATCAATTAACCCCCGGGAACTATACCGTAGAAAGCACAGACCACCTTTGCGGTTTACAAATCGACTCGGTGTTGATTCAGGAGCCCGGTGAAATCACTGCCGATTTTAATATGAGTGAAGACACCTTGTTTTTACCCGCAAGCAGCACTGAAATCCAATTCAATAATCAGTCGGCTAATGCTCTTTACTATGTTTGGGAGTTTGATCAGCTGGGAACTTCAATGGATATCGACCCTGCCTTTTCATTTGATGATGCAGGTAGCTATACCATTACCCTTAAAGCCTTTCAAAGTGATGTTTGCTATACTACTTCTTCAAAAGAAGTTACCGTAATCTCTACGGTGGGTATTGTCGCTGAAAACGACATCAACATCCGCCAATATATAAACGGAAATACCTTACACCTTTTTGGAGAGCAGATAGAAGGCGTTGACATAAGAAATGTAAACGGGCAATTGTTGTATCAACATTCCGGATTTTCAAATCAGTTATCTGTCGATCTGTCCTCTTTTTCGCATCAGCTACTGTTGGTTACCTATCACACAAAAAACAGTCTGATCACAAAAAAAATAGTGCATTAATCGATTTTTCTACCTTTTTAAGTTGAGTTAAGTTGTGTCCATCCGGGGAGTTATTTCTTTCCGGATGGTTTTTTTATCGTTATTTTTGAACAACAGCAATCAATTTTATAATGAAAAGTTTTTCTCTTCTACTCTTTTTGTTCCTTGGCTTTTTGCCGCTTACACACAGTCAATCTGAAGTATACGATTCAACACTGGCCAAAAAGTTAGGCGCAGATGATTATGGTATGAAAATGTACGTTATGGTCGTTTTAAAAACCGGAGATTCAACCGTAGAAAATACACAATTGAGGGATAGTTTGTTCAGCGGACACATGAAAAATATCCACCAAATGGCAGAAGATGGAAAATTAATAGTGGCGGGGCCGTTTGGTAAAAACGATCAGGAGTATAGGGGAATTTTTATTTTGGATGTAGCTACCATTGAAGATGCCCGTGACCTGATGAAAGGAGATCCCGCTATTCAGGGAGATTTGTTAAAAGCACAATACTTGCTGTGGTATGGATCAGCTGCTTTACCTTTGTATTTAGAACACCATCAAAAAATTGAAAAAACAAAGCCCTGATTCTATGTATCACCTTCTTTTTTACAAAACCATTGCTAATTATATTGAAAAACGAGCGCCTTACCGAAGAGAACACCTGGAACTTGCACAAAAAGCCCAGCAAGATGGAACGTTGATTATGGCAGGTGCGCTGAACAATCCTTCAGATGAAGCGGTTCTGGTGTTTAAAGGCTCGGCAAAGGTGGCTGAAGATTTTGCCCGTGCCGACCCTTATGTAAAAAACGGTTTGATCTCTGATTGGTACGTGCGGGAATGGACAGTGGTAATTGGAAATGAATAAAATAACAAAATGAAATACAAATCGATCTTTTTAATGAGTAGCTTGTTGCTACACTTATTATTCTTAACTGCCTGTAACAATAGTACAGATGAACCCACTACTTTTTACCTGCTGAGACATGCTGAAAAAGACTTGAACGATACCACCGACAACCCTCTACTAACTGAAGAAGGAAAAGCACGGGCGCAAAAATTAGTAAAAGAAATGGAGGGTGTTGAAATCAACGGTATCTACAGCACCCGATTTGAACGAAACATACATACTGTACAACCGCTTGCCGACGAAAGGGCGCTGCAAATCAACACCTATGTGTGGGAGAAATGGCAGCCCATGCTTGATACGCTTCAAAAATCTACCGGGCAAACGTATTTGATTTGTGGACATGGCAACAACCTACTCCCCATGATAGACTATTTGGGGAGCAAAAGACCGCTTGAAAAATTGGGCGATCATGAATACGATAAAATTTTCAAAGTAACATTGGAACAAGATTCAAGCCGGGTAGAAATGCTTACTTATTGATGGGTGTTCATTCACAAAAAAACAATTAATACACCCGCCAAACCACACCTACAGATGCGCCAAACCAGTGCCGTTTAAATACCAGGGCGTTTTGTGCTTTTACCATTTTGCAAAAGATAAAGGCGGTAAGACGTTCCAAATTGCAGGTTTAACCTGTCTGTAATGCGGAAAACAGCATCTAAGCCGGCTTCGGTTCCCAGGGCATAACCGGCAACCCATTTACCAAAGTTGGATATTGTTCCGTCGGTAAAATAATTTTCAGCAAAGTCAAGGTGGACAAGCTTTGAGCCTTCTGAAACTGAAAGAAACGAAGGTGAAAGTAGATCAATTTGGAATCAAAGAAAAGCGGATTTCTACTCAATTATACTCTGGTTTGTTTTTTATTGCTATTTGGAGCGTAATTTATTATTTCCCTTATTTTGTACATTTTTGACAGTTAGGTCAGCAATTTACAAAATATTAAAACATATTTAGCTCATTATCAGTGTCTTATTTTTTAACAAAAAGCCAAGCGGACAAGTCAGGTGTTTTCGTAGGCAAAGCATTTGAATTCTTCTTTGTCTCGCTGGTCAAGCCGTGTCAGATTACATAGAAGTTCTTCGCTTGTGTCGTCATTCTTTTTGCAGCTTAAACAAAGCTGTGGTTTTGGAAAAAAGTCAGGATTTACTTCTGTTCCGTCATCGTCAAAAAATTTTGGTCTGTCGTCCATTATCGTTGTCTTTTTTTAATGCACCCTAACGTTTTGCAGCTAAGAAACGTGGGGCATTTCGGAGCACTTCCCTGTCCGCCCGTGACAAAGGTAGCCACGAAGAACGAACCTTGCGTAAACCACTGTCCGCCCCATGTTTTCTTAGGTGCTGTTAGCTGCCGTGTTCTTTATATTCTTTCCATTTTTATTATCGTTCCGTCATATAGGATGTAGTGTAAGTCAATGAAACCTTCTGTCCTGTTGAAAATAAATTCAAGCTGGCTAATATTTTCAGGTCTATTGGCGGGTATAGCTTCGGCAGAAATTGTCCAATTGTCGCCTACTTGTCTGATGACTTTGTAATGCCAAACTACTTTAGTATTTGAAATGTCTCCCCATCCGTCACCAATAAATAACATCCTTGAATATGTTTTGTCAGTCTGAAGTGGATATTCAACTCTGGGAAATGGTGCGAGTTCGAGCATTTTGTATTGGTTATGTCGGGGTGGATGAAACCAACAAGTATTGTCATTGTCAACCGCTCCTGTAGTGTCTGAATTAACCCAACCAATTGATGACTGTCCTGAAAATACTGAAGTGTCAAGGCTTTCGAGATCGTAAGTGATGATTATTTCTAATTGTTTGTCTGGATCCATTTTCCAAGGACTACCTGTAGTCGTGATTGTTATAGTGTCCATGATTGTTATACTGTCAGCCGTATATTCTATTGCATACAAAAATGTCCTGTCAGGTGAAAAGATGTTGCCTTGACCAAAAACATAGGTGCTTATCAAAACTATCAATATGGTAATCTGTGTCTTCATTTTTTTACATGGCAGCTAACGTTTTCGGGCTTTACGTTCGGGTGGGAGACGTTGACGAAGTCAATGTCGCACCATAGCAAACCCAGCCAAACCTACGAAATTGTCCGCAAATGACCAAACCCCACCTGACGTAAAACCCGTGTTGTAAGCAGTTTTATTCTGTTATATGTTTAGCAATATCTTCTGGCCAAATAACAAATTTACCATATTGTCCAACTTTTTCAATTCCGCCTAGTTCTTTGCCTTTTTTTGTTGTTATCCAATCTTCTTCTTTCTTATACATAAGTTTGTTGTCAGTAAACCAGCTATTTACTTTACGACTACTCAGACCTGTCAATCCAGATAATTCTTTTGTTGTCAAAAGTTTTGAATTTGATAAGTCAACATTCCGTTGAACTTTTTCTATTATGTTTTCAGATTTTTTTTCAATTTCTTTATCTATCTTTTTTACAGAAACTCGAATTTCCTCGCTTGCGGTTAGAAGTCTTTGAACTTCATTGAAAATATCATTGTACAAGTCAGCGTCATTTTCTTTTGTTACGTGAATTCCCATTTCATCATTATTCTGTTGAGAAAAGGAATATAAATTCATTGAAGTTACAATTGCTTCATTTTCGTTTAGATAACACTTTGAGTGAAGAGAGTTACATAGACTTGTTCTAATTCCAATCTGACTTTCTAACCAATTACTTTCTTCTAATTGAAGCTTATTCTCCCGATAGATAATTCGGATGTCTTTTTTTCGAATGTTTAAGTTTTCCAAATGGTCTTTTACTCTTTTGTGAAATTGAAGGTATGGACTTATTAATATCAGTCTGTCATTTGTGTTTTTTATCAGCTCTTCTAGGTGATATGAAACACCTGTTGTATTTAAAAATTTCGCCATTTTATATTTTGATTTCTATGTTTTCTTAAATTGCTTACAACGGTTTGCAGCTAAGAAACGTGGGGCTTTTCGAAGCGATTTTTCCTGTC
>JBBDID010000037.1:0-49525 GCA_040880585.1 Crocinitomicaceae bacterium
CCGTCATGCGTTCTAGTTCGTCAGGATTATATCCTGACTCCTATAACGCAGACGTCATCCAATTGCTCTAAATCTCCTTTCCAGTTATTGAAAAGGTTATCTAAATGTATGCATTGCTCATTCATGTTCAAGGGTTGGGCTTTTGCCAGGATTTTTTTGAGATTTGCCGCTTTGAGTTTTTTCCCTTTGTCTCCACCAAACTGATCGGCATATCCATCTGAAAACAAATAAAAGGTGTCTCCCTCTTCTAATTGAATGGTTTGTTGGTGAAATGGAGCAGGATTATAATATTTCCCGATTGGTTGTTTGTCCGCTTTGAGTTCAATCAACCAATGATTATTGATTTGTGACACCACTGTAGTAGTGTTTTCTTCTATTTGAGGTGTTTTATTTCTAAACAACCAAAAGGGGTTATATGCACCGGCAAAGGAAAGTTTGCTTCCTTCTACTTTACATAAAGCGATATCCATACCATCATTCAAATCCTGTCCATTTTTCTTGAAAGTATTCGCTACCACATCTCTTACCTTATTCAAAATTGCTGCCGGTTCATCCACCCCTTGTTCAATAATTACTTTATTCAGTGCTTCATGACAAACCATACTCACCATAGCTCCCGGAACTCCGTGACCTGTACAATCCCCTACTGCCACAATTACCTTTTTTTCATCCTGATAAATCCAGTAAAAATCTCCACTCACAATGTCTTTAGGTTTGTAAAAAATAAAATGATCATCAAATGCTTCTTCAAATCTGGAAGATGATGGTAGCATGGAGTGTTGAATCAATTTACTGTACTCCAAGCTCTCTTGAATACTTAAGATTGCCCCTTCCAGTCTCATGCTTTTATCCTCTACCTGCTCTTTTTGATCTTGTATTGTTTTATTTAGTCGTTTTGTTTTTTTATAGACAAAGACGGTATACACCAACAGGACAACAACCAATAAAATAATTGCACTCAGCCAGGCATTTCGGGTTCTGGCCTTTTGGCCTTTGAGGTTTGATTTTTGAAGAGCAATTTCACCTTCTGCAATTTCTTTTTCTTTTTCTACTATTTCCAGTTGACTTTCAATGGCTTTTACTTTTTGGATTTTTTCAAGATCATAGATTTGTCTATCCACATGAATCCATTTTTTTTGCAGCTCAAAAGCTCCTTTATAGTCTCCTTTAAGTTCTTTTATGGCAATCCATTCATTAAGTGCCTCATTGGATTCATAGATCAGATTATTTTCTTCAGAAAATTCATACGCTTCCCGGGCATATATTTCCGCATTTTCATATTCTCCATTTCGTCTGGATGCTATTGATAAAAGGGTGAGACAAGTTGCTTTACTATCAGTCATTTTATATTTCACCGCCAAATCCAAGGCCGTTTGTAATTGTTGCAAGGCCTGTTTGGGTTGATCGATCAACAAGTAATAGAGCGCCCAGTTTTGGTAGAGAAAATAATGGGATGTCGGAGCTGCACCACCAATTATATCTTCAAGTGTATTCAGACAATAAAGCATACTATCAGCTTGCCCCGATTGCTTATAATCCAGCGTTAAATTCAATAGTTTGGATGCGATTGCAGCCGTGTCTTTCGCTTCACGGCTTAATTCTAAGGATTTGAGTAAACTGTTGTGTGCCTTCTTTGGCTCACCAATACGATCCAAAAGAATACTCTTCAAGCTATAAGCATTTGAGAGGTTCAACAGATCCTTTTTGTGCCTGAAGATCAGAATGGCTTTGTTCAACTCACTTCCAGCAGCATCATACCTTGCAATTAGCAAATAGTATCTTGCCTTACACAAAGAAATATCGCCATTAAAAGTAGTATTCCCGGATTTGTCAGCCTGACGTTCTGCCCTTTCACATAAAGCAAATGATTCTTCAGGATGATTATCGTATACCGCATCTGCTTTTTTTAATATACTTTGTATATCCTGCTGTGCAACAGAACAAAAGACCATTCCTGTACAAAGCAGGTTGATTATAAAACATCTAATCATCCCACTAAAATAATGATAATCCCTTAGTAATGACCTTTTTCTATTTTTACTTAACTTTCACTCTTATTCCATCAGAGTGTGAGGTAAACTCCGGTGCATACATGCATTGTATGGTTGTAATTCCATTAGAGAAATTTCCTTTATGTTGCACACGCAGATCATATTCAAACACATAGGTCCCTTTTGGAATATAGTCTATAAAGAAATGTGTTGCAGCATCTTTAGTGGCTTCATAATACCCTAGGCCGTCCTGGTATTTATGTTGAGACAGTACATTCACCGGTTCAAATCCAGAAGCTCTCATGTCTTTCATGTGTACATATTCCAGGTTTCTATCTGTTCGAAGTTCTATGCGCACCCTTAATTTCTGTCCTACTTCCAGTTGATTTTTTTCATTTACCGGAATCAATTCTTCTCCCTCTCCCGTGATAGAGATTAAAAAGAGGTCTTTTTTCAATTTCAGATTTGTTTCAGCAAAGGTAATCTTATCCAGATCTTCAAAATATTGCCAGTATGCCGCTCCCCATGCAATTCCCTTATCTTTTTTAGTGACTTTTATATCCCCCATTTTAGGTTTTACCTGATTTTCTGTCCAGGCTGTTTTAAAATATCCGGTTCCGGCTTCAGCCTTGACTTTATAGGGGTCATCATCAGTGGTGCTTTCAACATATTCAATGGGTTGTCCTCCCACGGTGATTTCTACTAGCTCATCTGAAGCTAACAGATCAGTTCCTTTTAATAATAAAGCGTAAACGGATTCTGTCGTCTGTTTTGTCGTTTTCCAGTGTGTGGTTTGCTTTTGTTTCAGCAACCAAATTTTCAATTCTTCCACGCTCTCCTGATCATTTGTTACCTCATCAAACATCTCGATCATCAATGCCTGTGTCTCAATGGGCGCCTGGTACCAATAATAACCGATCTGATAATCCTTCCAGTACATTCCAAACTCTTCATGTTGGATAGATCGATCTTTCAATGATTTCACGATATCAGTTGCCAGTTCTTTCATCTCAAACCTATGCGCCGCCAACGCTAACATCCCTTCACCGTAAATGTTAAAATTCAACCAGAACTTAATTGCCTGATCTTTGTAATAATTTACTGCCTCTAATGTGTTTTTGTCCATTTTTAACTGCTTAAAATAAGACCTGGCATACAGGTACTGTATTTGTGTATACCCAATGTGTTGGTTTGTTTTATAGTTGGGGTCATATTTCTTGGCCGCCCGGTAATCACTTACAATTTCACCGTCCAAATAATTGACTCCCTTTTCAATCATTCTCCAAACTTTTTTGTCTTCTTTTACGCTTTGAATCCCCAGGTGATCCAGATGCCCCATACCAGTAATAATGTGTTGCGTAATGTAGCGGCTTTCTTTCATTCCCGGGAACCATGGCCACCCTCCGTTAGAAGATTGATTTTGAATCGTTTTCCCTAAGGCCTTATCTAACTCTTTGGACATTCGATCCATATCGAGTAAAATAGATAAGTTTTTCTTGGTTTGCTCTTCTGATTTAGCGTTGAGCACCCAAGGTGTTTCTTCAAGCATTACTGCTTTTAGCTCTTGATTTTTTTGCAAGTTACTCAAGAAAGCATCCGGTGAATTTTGACCCCAGTCTTCAATAATTTTTTGAATTTTAGGGTTTGAATTCATGATATGTGAAGCAATTGCATTTGAATAATATCGGGTAAAAACCTGCTCCGCACATTCATGTGGATACTCCATCATGTAAGGCATTGCCTGAAGTGCATACCATGCCGGGTTAGATGTGAATTCCACCGTATACCTATGATGTTTTAATGTTTTACTCTGTCCTGAATTTTTTAGTTTTTCAAAGGTAAAGTTTTTGGATTCATTTCCCCGGATAGGCATGGGCATAGATTCTGTTACTAACATTCGGTTAGATAAGATGGGTAATACACTTTCTTCTCCATCCGAAAAATCTCCGGCTGCTGCTACAATGCGGTATTTCACTGCAGAGGTTTCATACGGGACTTGCAATTTCCAGGAAACGGAGGTTGATTTACCGGCTTCTGCTGAAAATGTTTGTTTCTGCTCACTTAATTTAAAATCGCCATCTATTTCTTTTTCAGTAAATGGGTCGATTAGCTCTAGTTGTACTGCGCCTTCCAAATCTACTTCAGAAACGTTGGATATTTTTGTTGAGATCACAATTTCATCCCCCTCTCGCAAAAAACGCGGTGCGTTGGGAACCACCATTAGGTCTTTCTGGGTCACTACTTCTTCCTGAATGGTTCCGATTTTCAGATCATTTGTATGTGCAAGACCTGCAAACTTCCATTTTGTGAGTGATTCTGGAATAGTAAATTTGATTTTTACATTTCCTTCTTCGTCTGATAATAATTGAGGATAGAAAAAAGCGGTTTCATTAAAATTAGAACGTACTTTCACTCCGCTTAAGTCAATATCCTTGTCTTCGTCAAGAAATGGCAGGTCATCTGATTCGCCATTTCTTGTCCGATCAGCAGTTGTATTTCTACTCTCTCCTCCAGCTAAAGGATTTTGATTCGCTGAAAGCACAGCTTCTTTTTTTGCTGATTTTCCTGTGGCTCCGGATATTTCATCCATCTCTTCTTCCAGGCTTTCGGTTGTCTCCATGTCAGCTGCAAAACCGGATCCATCTTCCAAATAATAGTCATAGTTATACCCTCTATACCCTCCATAATAGTAAGTTGTAAAGCCGTGATAATTCAAGCGGGGAAAATACCGACTCGGGTAGTAGAGATACTTGTTCCAATTTCTATCATAATTACTACCGTTTTTGATTGAAAATCCTAAAGGATTTCCCCACATTTTATTACCATAATAGGTATTGTAAATGTTTAGGTAGAAATTATTTGGTGTGAACAGCTCGTCTAAACTGGCGTCATACAATGTGGCCATTAATTCAGCCATTTGTGCTTCTCCTCTGGTATTTTTAATTGTCAATGTCCACTCTTCATCCTGACCGGGAATCAGCTTATTTCTAAAGGTTGAAAATTCCAGATCAAGTTGTTTATTGGTGTACGGAACCGTTATGGTAATCGACCTGCCAAATTTTCTATTGCTTTTTATTACAGAGAAGTGCACGGTAAAATTCCCCCGGTGCTCTTCCTTCACTTCAAAATCAATCTTTTTTTGTTCGTTTGTAAGTTTGAAACGATTGCTTTCTACAATTTCGTTTTTTACTTCTATGTCATAGAACACCTCAATTTCTTCTTCAGCGGTCCCGAGAAGCAGTGTTATCTTTTCTCCGGGTTCAGCTTTGGTTTTAAGTTCTTTCAACCAAAAAACTTCATTGGCCGGTGTTTTTTCTGCTGAAGGTGTAAACAGGGTAAAGAAAAATATATTCTCTACTTTGATTCCGTTCTTATCTTTTGCAACCGCTGTATATTTATATACTCCCGGCTGCCACCTTTTAAGGTCTTTTATGTCAATTGAGTCGGTAACCTCAGTGTTAAATTTGTGCTGAAACACTTTTTTTTCTACCGGCCACTTATACTGGTTGTTTTCATCTGCATACACCGCTTTCGGGAATTTTTCTTTGAACGCTTTCTCGCTGAGAAGAGGCAAATCGGGTTGTTGCCACAATCGGTTATAAAGCGGTTTGTTCGGTGCATTGAGTTTTTCAACTTTAATTGTTCCGTTGGCTGAGACGTCCTGTCCATTGAGGTTAGTGGTTGAAATCACCAGTTGGAAGGGTTCTTCAGCGTTAATTTGAGCTTTCAAATTATTGCCAAGTTTTAAACTTTGATAACCCACATTTACCGAAGAAGAATTTGAGTGAGTTTCGCCGTTGATGTCTGTCACATCTACTTGTACTGTGTAGGTAAATATGGGTAAATCTTTCGGATCAGAACTTTTATCCGGAACGGCTTCAAAATTCACCTTGAATTCACCATTTTCATCTGTCACTAACTCACCATAAGCAATTTCTTTTGGCGCTTCATAAGGCCTCCAATATGACCACCAATAATAATGGTTGTAATAAGAAGTGCTTCTTGTAACCCGATAAGTCACTTTTGCACCGTCAATTGCATTTCCGGCAAATGCCTTTGCCCGACCTTTTACCGTAATCTCATCCTCCACTCTGAATTCTCCTTCCACCGGGTCCATTTCTACATTAAACTTGGGACGCTTATACTCCTCTACTCTAAAAGAGGCGCTTCCATAGGCATCTTTAATACGCATAGATCCGGTTAACACACCAAAAGGAGCAGTAAACTCCCCTGAAAACGAACCAAATTGATTGGTTGTCACTTCTTTTTTATCCAATTCTTGATTATTGGCATCATAAAAGTAAACCGTGGTTTTGTAGTTTTCTTTCAGTATGCGTTGATCCTCCTCGTAGTCTATAACTATTCCTTTGAAATAAATGGTTTGTCCCGGTCGGTAAATGGTTCTATCTGTAAAAAAGTGTGTTTGTACCCTATCATTATTATAATCATAGTATCCGTAAGCATAGTGTGTAGAATTGGGTGCATAAACCTGATCCTTGTCCTTCACTTCAACATAATAGTTGTAATAGTCATTATCTGTACTAAAACTAAACTGCCCATCTTCATTGGTTTCATATTTCCCCAGCGTTTTTGATTCATACTTTCTCAATGTATAATTGTACTTTTTATAGGTTACTTTAGCCTGTGCCCCACTGAGTGGTTTACCACTCTCTCTGTTAGTGACCAAAACCGTTTGTTTGCCATTTCCATTTCGAAGTTGGAACGTAATGTCAGATGCCCAAAAAGGCAAAAAACTTAATACCTGTTTATCTTGGTCAAATTCAGGGTGCGAACTGATCACGATATAATAAAAACCATTTTCCAGTTGAGGGATAACAATTTCAGTTGTATGTGTTTGATGGTCATCCGGCAAAATTAAATCCAGCTCTTGTTGATGTACCCCTTTTGATTTTCTCAATATTTCTACCAGCTTTTCATAATTATGTTTTGAAGAAAGGAGGTATTCATAGTCGTAAGGAACAATTTTATAATAGAATTTATTCACATTGCGGTACTCCAATAAAAAACGTCCATATTCTTGGGTTCCAATAGCCTCTTCTCCTTTCAAATTCAATTGCTTTGTGAGGATGTTATTTATTAATACCTTACACTGTTGGCTG
Source organism: Crocinitomicaceae bacterium (assembly GCA_040880585.1). GTDB lineage: Bacteria > Bacteroidota > Bacteroidia > Flavobacteriales_D > Crocinitomicaceae > Paracrocinitomix. The sequence goes on from JBBDID010000037.1 coordinate 7,112, forward strand.
CCATAAGCCTTGGGAAACTGTTCAATGGTTTTATTGCAGATATTCAATGCGATATTATACTCCCAGCGATTGGTGGTATCTCCCAGAAAATTATAGTTCGCAGCTTTGTTACTGTGTATTGTCGCTATTTCATAATGAGCTTCTGAAGAAAATGGATAATTTTGATAGGCTTGTGACAAGCGCTCTAAGGCAGTATAATACAGCGCTTCTTTATCTGGTAGTGCCGCAGAAGAATGGATGTATTTTATCCGTTCCAGTTCAACAGCAAATAAAGGCTGTTTATTCTCAAGTGAAGAATGAAAACGAGTTAATTCATATAATATTCGAACTGCATAGTAATCGGTGTTTAATGAATCTGTGAGAACTACATTTTCCACGGCTGTCATAAAAGAGCTGTTTGCTCCCATGAGTCGTTCATCTTCCATGACAAAAGTTTCTGCCGGTCCGGGGACATTAAATTGATTGTTCTTAAAAAAATCCAATGCCCGGTGAGCCAAAAAATCAAATAAAGTGGGTTGAATATTTTTAGCAGCTTCTCTATCCGTATAAGATGCTATTTCTTTATAATCACCAATTTGTTCTTTCTTTGAGTGTTCTGAGTTCATCAGTGATTTCAGGTAATGGAACTTTACTTTTTCAGCTATCCGTTTCAAGTCCCAGGTGCGAATATCTTCTAGCTTTACTTCTCCAACGTGGGTACGATCCTGAAATTTCCATTGATTGGAACTGTAATAACCCCAATATACTTCAGCTGTCAGTGAGTGAAGAATTTCTTTTGATGGGGAAGGCGCTTCTTTTATCAAATCATCCAGTAAGGCAATTCCCTTTACGTAGTCATCCTCTTCTAAATAGGCATAATACTTCAATTGATAAAGCACTGCTTTAATTACCTGCTGATGATTCTCGATTTTCCCTGCGAGCTCAAAAATGGTATTTACTTCGTTTAATGCCATTCTATAAAGACCTTTCTTTTGAAGGGAATCTACTTTCAACCAAAGTAATTCAATTTTTTTCTCCTCCTCTGGCGGATTCTTGAGGTTATCTTGTGACCAACTTATCCCATTCATTAAAAGGACAAGTAAAGTGATTATCAGTGATTTCATCATAATTTATTTCTTCTATTGGTTAAAAGTACAAATAAGTACAAGATAGGTTCAAAATACCAATTCATTGGTTATTTACATTCAGTTGTCGAATACTTCTTTTGCATTCAATCAACTAACGCTACATTTGATTCGTTATAAATATAAGAATGAATAAAGTTGTTCAAGATACTGAAGTCAAATCACTGTTGTTGTCTGTTAGCGACATCAGAGACTGTTTTTTTGAAGGTGCATCACTTTCTGAATCGGAACGAACGGCTATGCAAAATTTTGACGCTTTCAGGATTGAATATTTGAAACAGTCTGAGAGTTCTGCAGACTTTGACCAACGTTATTTTCTTTTACAGTTGTTAGAAAACTTATATCCCTATACCCATTTTTTAATTTACGATAAAATCAACACTTCTATATGAAATAGAAAAACCCGGATTTGAATAGGTCAAATCCGGGTTTTATGCTTTTTTCAGTTATTTACCTTATTTGGTAACAACCATTCTTTTAGTTATTTGTTTTTCACCGATTGTAAATGTATAAAAGTATACACCCTCAGCAAAATCATTTGCATTTAAATTGATCTTGTATGACCCAGCTGCTTGATTTCCTTGGTTAATAGTTTGAACACGTTTACCGGAAACATCTACAAACTCAACAGAAACATTTGCTCCTTCTTCAAGTGTATAAGAGATGGTTGAGGTATTGTCAAACGGGTTTGGTACGTTTTGACCGATAGAGAAGCTATTATCAACTTCATTTTCGATATTTAAAGCCTGATCAAAATTCAATAAAATGAAAGGCTCATTTCCTAACCAATAATATATGTCATCAGCAAGTAATATGCCTGAATAGTCTGCATCTGGTAAATTTGCATTATACCATAACGTATTTCCTTGAGAGAGGGACAACATTACAGCATATTCATTTCCAGCTGTAAGTGTAACAGGAGAAGAAATATTACTGTATTCAGCTTGGTGGAAATTAAATGTTTCCCAGCTTCCAACGTTGTCATTACCTAAAGTATACTCAAAATAACCAACAAATTGATCCGTCGTTAAGTTTCGAATACTAATCTCAAGCGGGACACCAAGTGTTGTTGGTTCAATAGTACCACCACTTAGTAACAAGTTAACATCAACTCCATGTAAATCTACAGTAGAATTAATTTCATATGCAGCACCTAAATCCACATCAACTGTATAAGCAGCAAATCCATTTACTTCTGGGAAATCATAATTGACATGACCGTAAGAGGCAGCTGTTACTTTGAATGTTCTCCAAAGTGTATCATTAGCAGTTACTTCATCTGTATTGTCATGAGTTATTACTGACCTTACCTTGTATTCACCAATTGGATAAGCAGAAAGATCAATTGTGGTAGCAAAAGTGAATGTATCAACTTCAGCTGAATTTATTGGAGCTGCAAATAAACTTCCTCCTGAAACTGGACCATCAATGATAGTTGTGCCCGTCGCATCAAACGTTGTCACTTCCATAGTTAATCCAGTTGGAGCATTAACTCCGTTGTTACCCACCTCAGACTGAACAGTTAAAGTGCTTACTTGATCAGCAGGAAAGCTAGTGACCTCATAATTAGACTTTACATCTGATAACCACATTTTCTTGTTTTGTATTTCGTATGCAGGAACTTCAGTAATTTGAATGTTATCAATAGTCCAATAGTAATGAGTACTATATTGCCCAGAGCCATTTGGATCAAGTCCGGTCCAAGTAAACCTGATTTTACAATCGTTGTTGTTAGCAGCAGTTGCATCTAAATAAGAAGAAATAATTATACTAAAGTGAACTGGTTCAGCCAAATCATTTGTGTTGTCATTAGCACCCAAGTCTAGGTTTAATGGAATATCAGCACCCCATGTAACACCGTCATCATTTGAAATATTAAATGTCCAAGGCTCTTGATTACAACAGAACATTGCATTTAAATCAAATTCTATTGAAGCAGCCGAAGAAGTAGCACCCGACAAATCAATAGTTGGAGAAATTACAGTTCCTTCGACAGGCGTCGAAGCGAAACTTGCTTCAGTTACGGGGGTGTATGAATCCCATAACAAATGCCTTCCATCCATTGAAAGAGCATATCCATTTGGCCCTGAAGTTCCAGTGCTCATTTGCCAATATGCCCCTTCAGGACCAGAGGTTGTCCATACACCATTACCTGTTGTTAGAGCAGTAGTTCCTGAAAAATCTTCAGTCCAGAGAATATTTAACGCTCTATCATCAGAAACTGCTGAAGGTCTAACGTTTTGATTTATAAGGCCAGAATATGTTTTCTTCTGCATTAGGCCGAAGGTATATCGTTCATGGTTACTTTGTCCGTAACTGAATGAACCTGCTAGGATGGCAATACCCATTAAGTAAATTTTTTTCATTTTTGTTATTTTAAGATTATCAATTCACCAAATATACTAAAAAAACTACTTAATAGTAAAAAAAAAGCACGCTTGAGTAGTAAAATGTAGCTTTTATTGATTAAAGTGAATATTGAAGCTGTCTGCATCTTTAAAGGCCGGAAAGCGCTCATTGAGGTGTTCAATCACACTAGAATCCAACGTTAATATCTTAACCGATTCTTTCTTTTCTGCAAATTGTTGTTGGATAGTACCCCATGGATCTACCAGCATACTATCACCAGAGTAACTGATATCATTACCATCCACACCAATTCTATTGAGTCCTAAACAATAGGCTTGATTTTCAGCAGCTCTTGCCTGTAGCAGAATTTTCCATACCTGATTTCTTTTTTCGGGCCAGTTGGCGATATAAATACTTAAATCGTACTCTTTTTTACCGTCAATTGTACGATTACGCGAAAAAACAGGGAACCTTAGGTCATAACACACCTGCAATAAAATTCTCCAGCCGTTTAAGGTGTAGACCACTCTGCGCTTGCCTGCCGAATAATGTTTGTGTTCATCAGCCATACGAAACAGGTGTCGTTTATCATAATACACCTTTATTTGATTTTGATCGACAATCAGGAAGCGGTTAAAAAATTGACCTTCTTCTTCAATGATGATTGATCCTCCTACTTCACAATCAAGATCCTGAGCTTTTTCTTTCATCCAACTAACGGTCGAACCATCCATTTTCTCTGCTAACTTCTTTGCATTCATGGTAAAACCGGTATTGAACATCTCGGGCAAAACCAACAAGTCTACCTGCTTTCCTTTCAGTTGTTTTTCAATAAGGCAATTAAAATGAGATAAATTTTTCTCTTTGTCCTCCCATTCCAGAGTAGTTTGTATGATGGCGACATTTAAATCCTGCATAATTGTTGCGTTGCTTTTGTTAATGTTTCATCTTCTTTTGCAAAACAAAATCGTATGACTTTATGGTCTGTCTGATCTTGATAAAAAACAGATACGGGAATAGCTGCTACTTTGTACTGTTGCGTCAAATGTTTACAAAAATCCACATCATTTTCTGTAGAAATATCTGAATAATCAAACAAACAAAAATAGGTTCCCTCACAGTTTAAGGCTTTGAAACGGCTGTGTTTCATCCCTTCCAAAAATAGATCTCTTTTCTTTTTGTAGCCCTCGCTGACCTGCATCCAGGCTTGTTTTTCAGAAAGATAGATATTCAGAGCACTTTGCATGGTATTATTGACGCAAAATACGTTGAACTGATGCATTTTTCGTAATTCTTTTGTCAACAGTAAAGGCGCTACACAATAACCAATTTTCCAGCCGGTGACATGAAACGTTTTTCCAAAACTGTAACAAACAAAACTTCTTTTTCTCAGTAACTCACTTTTGAGAACCGATTGATGTTCTCCTTCAAATTGGATGTGTTCATACACTTCATCACTTAAAATCAATAATTGCGGGTGTTGTTGAACTATTTTTTCCAGGGCAGTGATATCATTTTTTTGCCATACTGTTCCGGCCGGATTATGCGGATTATTGACGATTATCATTCGTGTTTTCTCAGTAATTGATGCACTCACCTCACTCCAATTGATCCGATAATCCGGAAAAGTTAATTTTAAATGAATAGGAATCCCACCATGTAAACGAATGGAAGGAGCATAACAATCATAAGCGGGGTCAAACAGCACCACTTCATCTCCTTTGTGAACAGATGCAGCAATTGCTGAGTAAATGGCTTGAGTTGCCCCGGCGTGTATGGTGATCTCCTCTTTGGGATCAACAGCTACCCCATGTTGAACAAAAATTTTCGCAGATAATTGTTCCCGTAAATCCATTCTCCCCGGCATAGGAGCATATTGGACTTGTTCATCTTTCAATGCCTTCTCTACAGCTGTTTTTAAATCCGAATCTATCGGAAAGTCAGGGAATCCCTGCGACAAATTAATGGCTCCTTGTTCTTTAGCTAAGGCAGACATTGTTGAAAAAATTGTAGTGCCAACATTCGGTAATTTAGAGGGGAAAAAACGTTCTTGCATAACAACAAATTTAATCATTTCAAGCTTCTTGTTTTGGATGAATTCGGATTTTATCTAGAATGAGTCTAAATAAATCTGTTTTTTGTTAAAACTCTCCGTAAATTTGCAGTAGGATGATGAAAGTAGGATTAGACATAGAAAAAATTAGGGCAGAATTTCCAACGCTTCGTCAGAAAATTGGAAACTACCCGCTGGTTTACTTTGACAACGGTGCCACTTCTCAAAAGCCACAGGTAGTTATTGACCGCATTAGCCGGTATTATGAGCAAGAGAATGCGAATATTCACCGGGGCGTTCATCATTTGAGTCAAATCAGTACAGATAATTACGAAGCTGCAAGAAAAACCATTCAGACATTTATCGGAGCCAAGCACGCCCATGAAGTTATTTTTACTTCAGGCACAACAGAAGGGATTAATTTGGTCGCTGAATCTTACGGAAAGTTACTTCAGCCCGGAGATGAGATTATTATTACTGAAATGGAGCATCATTCAAACATTGTTCCCTGGCAGATGTTGGCAAAAGAACGCAATCTGCAATTAAAGTACATCCCTTTAAATGATCAAGGTGAATTGAAGTGGGAAAAATTGGAAGGGATGCTGACCAATAAAACGAAGCTATTGGCTTTCACACATATTTCAAATTCACTGGGAACCATTAATCCGGCTAAAGAAATAACAGCCATAGCCCATAAAAATGGTACTAAAGTGCTTTTGGATGCTGCGCAATCGCTCCAGCACACCAAAATAAATGTGCAAGAATTAGACTGCGATTTCATGGTTTTTTCTGCTCACAAGGTTTTTGGGCCTACCGGAGCCGGTATTTTATATGGAAAAGAAGAGGTGCTTAATGAAATCCCCCCCTATAAAGGTGGAGGTGACATGATAAAATCGGTAAGTATGCAGCAAACCGAGTATAACATTCTTCCCTTTAAGTTTGAGGCAGGCACACCTAATATTATTGGCGGAATAGCTATGGCTACGGCATTAGAGTGGTTGGATGAATTAGATTATGCAGCCATCATTGAACATGAAGCAGAATTACTACACTATGCTACTGAGCGGATCAAAGAGATCAAGGGAGTAACCATTTATGGTAATTCTGCTCAAAAAAGCAGTATTCTATCTTTTTTAATAGATGGTTTCCATCCTTATGATATCGGCACATTACTCAATCAACAGGGAATAGCAGTAAGAACCGGGCACCATTGTACCCAGCCTGTAATGGAATATTTCGGTATACCCGGAACAATTCGTGCCTCTTTCAGTTTATACAATACCAAAGAAGAAATTGATTTATTCATTACGGCTTTAAAAAAGGCGATAAACATGCTACAGTAATGTCAATTGAAGAAAAAGAAGCAGCCTTGATTGAAGATTTTTCTATCTATGACGATTGGATGGAAAAATATGAGTACCTCATTGAGTTAGGAAAGGATCTGCCATTAATAGAACCTTCTCTCAAGACAGATGAGCGACTTATAAAAGGATGCCAGAGTAAAGTTTGGATGAATGCCCGGATGGAAAATGGTAAAATAGTATATACTGCAGATGCAGATGCCATTATCGCAAAGGGAATTATTGCGTTGTTGGTTCATGTACTTTCTCATGAAACACCGCAAGACATTATTGACGCCAAACTCAATTTTATTAAAGAAATTGGATTACAAGAGCATCTATCCCCAAGCCGTTCAAACGGTTTAGTGGCTATGTTAAAACAAATGAAATTAGATGCCCTTGCTTTAAATGCAACATTATGATCTTATCAAATAAAGGCGATTTAGACAAAAAAGCGATCAAACAACTGGAAGAAAACATTATTTCAGCCTTAAAAGAAATTTATGATCCGGAAATTCCGGTGGATATTTTTGAGTTGGGTTTGATCTACGAAGTAAAGATCAAAAAAGACGGTTTTGTTGAAATAGAAATGACCTTAACCTCACCAAACTGTCCGGTTGCAGAATCACTTCCGGTAGATGTCAAAAACAAAGTGGAAAGCGTTAAAGATGTTGCCGAAGCAAAAGTAAACATTGTCTTTGATCCTCCCTGGGACAAAGATATGATGAGCGAAGAAGCGCAACTGGAACTTGGTTTTCTATAAATTTTCTCCCAACCTTTTCTTTACCTTATCGTTTAAATAATTATGAAACAATTTATTATATTGGCTTTTATAGCTATCACTGCACACAGCTCTTCAGCTCAAGACACAGATACAGATACGACTTTTTGGAAGTTTGCCAAAGATTTTGAGGTGGACGAAAAAGGCACTTTAAAACAAGATTGGGGAAGAGAAGTGGTGACTTATTTGGGGACTATCAATTGGAGAAGTGCCGGAGGAAAAACACTTCAAATCCGAATTTTAACATCATACCGACAGATTACCCAAGCTAATGGATTCAATGATCAAAGTTTGATAGCCCTGGTGAAAACCAATCATCAACTGATCAAAGCCTACGATATGGTGAGTCGGCAAAACCTACCGGTTCGGATTGAAAATAATGAGCTTGTCTATAAAGCAAACAAAGCAGAGATAACCTCTGCTTTGCCTGCTAAATTTTCAGCACGATTCTGTGTGAAAGATTTGAATTGTTTTACAGAGATTAATCCCTGATCACTTTTCCGTTTATCAGTCCATTTTCTGTCATCAACTGAACGGAGTAAACACCTCTTTCAAACTGTGTCATATCAATGCTTAGTGTGTTTTGTCCCTTTACACTGTTTGAATACACCAATTTACCTGAAATATCATACAGCCTTACTTCGCTGATTTCTTCAGTATATTGAATTCTAACAATTCCGTTTGTTGGGTTTGGATAAATAGTAAGTTGGTACATTTCTTCATTCATTCCCACATCATTACTACCATTACTTGGCATATTGACTCCTTCTGTATTGGATCGTGATGAATTATAATCGGTCGCTTTAAGTGCCGTACAGGTAGAAGGGGTCTGAATAGAAATCATATACACCAGGCTACTGTCACCCGGAGGAGTTTGATCCGTATATGAGATGGCATTAGATGCAACAGAATCAATCACCTGCCAGCCCGTAGTAGGATGCCATCTGTTAATATAATAGGTAGGATAGGCAAAGCCTTCATAATGATCCCATATTAGATTAATTTCACCGGCAATTCCTTTATTGGATGTCAGGTGAATCGTTTTATGGTGATCTGAAACATCTCCTTCATTCCCACAGTCATCTACTGCCGATACTTTATATCTCCAGGATCGGATTGACGGATCTGAGAGGTGATCAAAATAGTGGCTCAAGTTATCTGCGTCCTGATTTCCTATTAAGTAATACAAACCGGCTTCAGAACTTTCTTTATAGATGTTATAAGAATCAATTCCGGGATCATTGTCTGGAACCCAAACTACTATATTAGCTCCAGTTAAGGTGTCCACATCTACCATGCAAACGTCGATTTGATTCGGTTCAGCATTTTCAACTGAAAAAGTAGCATAAGAAGAACATCCGTTCACCCCTTCTATTTCAATGTCATACTCTCCCGGAAGTACATCCGTGAGGTCTTCGTTAGACGAACCATCTGACCAGTCATAAGTAAAAGGTTGTTGCCCACCTATCGTACTAATATACACTGCACTTAAATTTCCATTACAACTTCCTGTAAGAACTGAGTCAGTCACAATAATCGGCCCTCCTTTTTCATTGATAGAAAAATCTTTTTCCAGTAAGCAAGTGTTTCCATCTATCACCAAAAGCGTGTATAAGCCGGGAGCAAGCCCACCCGTTTGATTAGAAGGACCGGTAGCGTTTGGCCAAACATAATTATACGGACCTGTTCCATTATTTACCGTAGCCGTTGCGCTTCCGTTATTCATTCCACAATCTGCTCTTTTTGGAATGACTGAAACTGTTGCTTCTTGCGGTTGATTCACTTCAATACTTTCAACAGCGAAACATCCGTTAGCGTCCGTCACAAATATTTCATACGGCCCGGCTTGTAATCCAAAAATATCCTCTGTCTGATCTCCATTTGACCATAAAATAGTATATGGTGGTTGCCCTCCTAAGAGAGAGACAGAAATACTACCATTCTTTTTTCCATAACAATCCACGTCAACTACATTGTCTACCAAAATGGTCACTCCTTCTTCGTCACTTACAGTCGCTATCCCTTCATTTGAGCAATCATTTAAATCTGTCACTGTTACCACATAAATCCCGGATGAAAGGCTATCTGCGATTACACCTACATCCCCATTTGTCCATGAATATTCATAGGGTGAAATACCTCCAGAAGCCGATACAATCGCCATACCGTTATTTTCTCCACAATTGGACTCTGTGACGGTATTGGTGGTTACCTTTATGGCAGAAGGAGGAATCGTAATGTCTTCGTCTGAATTATCCGTATTACCACAAGCGTTTACCAAAGTCAGAGTTACTGTATAAGTTCCCGCATTATTATAAGTATGGTATACCGGAGAAAAAGACTCATAGGTAACTAATTGTCCTGAACCATCTCCAAAATCCCAGAGATAGGTTCCCCCACCAAAAGCCATAAATTCAATCGGCAATCCCTGACAAGTTGCCTGCCCTTCATTGTATAAAAGTTCAACATTTGCGTTCACACTACTGCCCGGCCCTCCAATGTTCATTTGTACCGAATCTGTTACACTGTTGCCACAGGCATTTGTGATTGTATAAGAAGCCCAGTAAGTTCCCGGGTTCGAATAAATATGGCTGGCTACATCCACCGTTGCTATTCCCTGTACCAGTACTTGTTGAATATCTGAAGATGTGGTTCCGTCTCCAAAATCCCACACAATATCCCCGGCACCTGTTGGAACCAGAATAAAAGAAAGTTCATCTCCCACACATCCATCTGTTGTCACAAAAGCTTGATAATCATTTACAGATGGTACATAACTGTCAGATACAACAATCGTATCGTAGGCTGTTGAGTCATTTCCACAAGTGTTGGTTACTGTTAAAGAAATCGGATATACACCCAGATTGTCATAGGTGTGAGACACTGCATAAGTTGTTGCTGTGTTGCCGTCCCCAAAATCCCATAAATAATCATACCCTTCATCTCCATCATCAGATTGCATAAATACTGAATTACCCAAACAAACTGTATCCACCTGCATATAGATAAATGCATCATCCATTGGAAGGTTGTCTTGTATACTTACACTCACAGATATAGTTCCCTGAGAACCACAACCATTTTCTATGAATACAGTAGCCGTATAATTCCCTGTAGCATTATAAATGTGATCAATTTCCCGACCTGTACCTTCAGTTCCATCTCCAAAATCCCATAAATAATTGGCGTATCCACTTGCTGCATAAAACTCCACTTCAGATCCCGGGCAAGCCGGATTTGGATAAGCATCTGCATAAAGAGAGTATGGATCAATGGGTAGATTGTTTTGAACATATATTGTATCTACGACAGTAGCAGAGTTCCCACACTCATTTTGAATCGTTGCAACAACTTCATACACCCCAACATTATTATAACTATGTTCTCCATGGCTGGAAGATCCTGTTCCGTCACCATAGTCAATATAAAAATCATATTCATCATTTGCATCAATATACACCTCATCTCCCGGACAAATGGTGTTGTCACTGATATATAAATTAGGGTTATTTACCGGTGCATTTGGAGAGACGACAATTTGAGTAGTTGTATCAAACGTATTTCCGCAATCATTGGTGATGGTAAGACTTACTGTATAAATACCCGTACTATTCAGAGTATAGTTAATATTTGATCCTTCAACTATTGGATTTCCATCTGCAAAATCCCATTCATATAATATCCCGTTAGAAGAGTTTGCCTGAATATTAAATTCTTCTCCGGGACAAACGGTATCTACTTCCAAAATATAAGGGTTGAGTACAGGAGTGGAATTGTCTACTGAAATCACTTCTGATAAAGTCGTATCCACGCCACAGCCATTTGTCAAAGTAAGATCTACATTGTAAGAACCAGTAGGGGCATACGAAAAATAAACATTTGACTGATTATCGGTGTTTCCATTCCCAAAATCCCAGAATATTGCCTGATAATTATCACTTGTCCAACCTTGAATTTCCTGATTTGGGCAAGCAGAAGTAACACTAAGTCCCATATAAGGGTTTCCACCAAAATGAACATTAGAATTACTAACTACAATGGTGTCCTGTACAGTGTAAGAACCACAAGATTGTGTATCAAATGTAACAGAAGGATAATAGGTTCCTGCGGTTGTATAAATGTGCTGAGCATAATCGTAACCCGATTCTATTGTACCATCACCAAAATCCCACACATAATTTGAAGAGCCCGGCACATATACCCACATGCTCATCATGTCATTGGGACATACCGACTCTGTACTCATACTAATATTTTCAGGAGCACCAATCACTTCAATATAAAGGTTATAGTTTCCCAAATAAGTATAACTTGCGTCAAAAGCATACATATCCACATAATATTGACCGGCGGTGGTAAATACATGTGAGGGATGTGTCACATCAGTGACTGAGGAGCCATCTCCAAAATACCAGTCAAAATGTACACCACTGGTGCTTGTATTAGTAAAGCTTACCGATAAAGGACTACAGCCCGAAGTGGTGGAAGCAGTAAAAGAAATCTGTGCGTTTACCGAAGTGCTTACACATATAGCAATTACGCTCAAAGTAAGTAAAAATCTATTCATAGGTCAAATTATTTCAGAATTAAGATCGCTAAGTTAAAAAAAAGAAAAACCAAAGTCCAAAAAAAGGTGATAAGCATTTAACACAAATGATTGATTATTAACTCCCCCTATCTTGTAAGGACTATGTAATCTTGTAAGAGTGTTTTCAGAAAAGTGAGTTTTTTTTGAGGTACTTCAGGTAAGTTTAATTCTTCTGCCGCTTTTGCAGCAAGTTCCCGAATCAACTCTTTATGGGGCTCATTGGGGTATTTTTTCACCCTGCTAATGGCATTTTTGATCAGAATCATATCTTCATCAGTAAACTTTGAAACCGCCAAATAGGTGGGTTCATGTTTGGTGCGGTCTTTAATGTTTAAAATATCACGGATACTGTATACTTGATCGGGTTTGTTTTTGACAACAGCCGTTTGTGCCAACATATCACCTAACCGCTGGCCTTTTTCTGTAGTGGAGATAAAAAGAGCTGCAATTGCTCCGGCCGAAAACCAAAAATCGATCAAATTAAACGCCCAACGCATAGCATAATCATTCAGGGATGCATTTTCACCATTTAGTTTAACGACACGAATACCCAATGCTAGTTTACCTACAGTTTGTCCTTTCAATAAATATTCAAATAATATCGTATAAAAGATGACCGGTATTTGAAATACAAACCACATGAGCCAAAACATGGTTCCCGGACTTCGACCCCAACTGAAAGAAGAAGCAAAAACTGCTAAAAGTATCCAGCTTGCCAAAAAAATGTATACGGTTATTACCAATAGATCCAGAAATTTTGCAACTCCGCGATTCATAACAGAGGCAGCCTCATAGTCAATGGCAATATTATGTGCCGTAATAATGTCAACTTTTTTCATACTTGCTTAACTCTGACTGTGACTACTCCTATCCTCTTCTTTTTCGCTTCGAAAAGTACAAATTTTTGACGAATCTTGTTGTTCGGTGAGAATTATAGCTGTGATATTGCTGAGAATATTTATTTTTGGTGAAAATTTGAAAATAATGCAACAAGAGAAGTCAAACAAAAAAATAGATAAGCTGATCAAAGATCTGGAAAAGAAATTTGAAGCAGATAAGATCATAAAAGCGCTAATGGATTTAAGAGAAGACGCACTTGAGGATGAAGATCCTTTGTTGGCAAAAGTGTTGCGTTTAGCTGCTGAATACATTAAAGAAGAGGAGTGTTTTGATCATACCGTTGAAAAAGAAGAAGACGAAGAGGGAGAAGAGTATTTGTTAGAGCCCGGTACTGATGCTGAAAACTTAACCTACTTACTACAGTTGATCAAGAAATCAGAAAACAGATTTAACCGTGAGGAAATTAAGGAAATGCGTACTTTTCTTAAGCTGAAATTATACTAGCACGATTGTATTGATAGAAAAAAAACCGTTTTTGTCTTTGACAAAACGGGTTTTTTATGTTTTTTTTTCTTTCTTAAGATGCTGATTCTATCGCCTTGGCAGATCGGATTGTTTTTACCATATCATCAATAATCGGTTTTAAACTACCGTCTTGCTGACTTCTTAGTACATAAGTATACCCATCAACAATTGTTTCTCCATAGCAATGGTAGGTTTTTTTACCTCCCTGATCTTCGTGAAGTGTTCTTTTATACATGATCAGATTTGGTTCTTCCACCAAATATTCTACGACAAAAATATCATTGAGGTCAGCCAGCCGCTTTTTTTCATCTGCCACCTTATTTTTTTCTTTTCCAAAATCCTCAATGACCAGATGAAAACGTGTACCAATCAAAACATGCCAAAGATAATCTCCGTCTTCATGCTCTATTTGAGGCTCAATAGATGCTCCGGTTGAGGAAGCCACTTCGGGTAGCATAATGGTCATGTTTAGTCCATGTTCTTTCAACGACATTTCATTCATTCCGTCAAAATCCGGAGTTTCAACCACCTCATTGTTGTTGTTGTCTTCATTGTTGTTTTCTGATCCCCCGCAGGAAGATAAAATCAGGGTTCCGCTCAAAGCGAATAACATTAATCGTTTCATGTGTTTTATAATTTCATTTTTCAATCGTCACATAAAACTCTCATGAAAAAACCTGTCTTTTTAAGTTAACAGGGAAGTTTTATCATGTTCGTTTCATTAGTCTTTGCATGGGTTCTCAACTAACTATATTAGATGAATCCTATGCAAAGTAAAGAAAAAAACAGTTAATTCTCCGCTAATCACCCAAAAAAGTAATTGATTTGTTATATCTGAACGATACGTACACAAATTCCATTAATTTTAACACAAGAAAAGGGATATTATGATAGTTTCAGTTTGCAGAAAGGCTCATTTTAATGCTGCTCACCGCTTGCACAACCCTAATTGGGATGATGAAAAAAACCAATCTGTATTTGGAAAATGCAATAACCCTAATTATCATGGCCATAATTATATCCTTGAAGTTTGGGTAAAGGGCGAGGTGGATCCGGAAAGTGGTTATTTAATTGACCTGAAAATTTTAAAAAAGATCATTGAACAAGAAGTTGAAGATCGATTTGACCACAAGAATCTCAATTTAGATACAATAGAATTTAAAAACCTCAACCCTACTGCAGAAAATATTTGTGTGGTGATTTGGGGATTGATCCGGAAAAAATTAGATGATTCACTCAGCTTAAAAGTTCGCCTGTATGAAACCGAACGCAATGTGGTGGAATACGAAGGAGAGCATTAACAGGTCATTATTTAGTCGTTCCTTAAAAATTTAGATGTTAGACGCTAGATGTTAGACGCTAGACGCTAGACGCTAGACAAAAGAAAAAAGATCAAAGACAAAAGACTTTGTCTCTATCTTTAATTGAATCATCATCTTTTTAAGATTCCATCCTGTTGCGGTATAAGTTGATTTTTTAGAGAATTGTAACTTCTATTTTATCAATTTCAATATACATTTCACCTTCAGAATTTTCTGAATCTTCTTGAGGGCATAGTGCAATTTGAATAAAATTATCTGTGTAGTTATCATCTTCAAATTCATTACCAATACCGCCTTTTAGGGCACCTTTTAGATTAGATGTAATTCCTGAGTCATCTGCTTTAATTTTGAATATGGTATTGGTAGATTTTTTCTTCTCAATATTAGCGTGAACTTCATAATTACCAAGACTAAAGTAAAAATGTATATCAACATCTTTTGGTAGATTTAATTGATTAATGTGAATACAGGCTTCAAAGCCTTTTATACTTGAAAAATCATCATTCCAATAATAAGTGGCTCTTTGACAATCAGTGAATTTCTGATCAGTTTTTAATTTAAGCACTCCGTCTTCAATTCTGCTATAAAATTCATCTTCTTCAGCGTATTCAGAATAGAGGAGCCATTCATCATAACTGTCAAAATCAAAAGACAAGACATTCTCTCCTTTTAAATTGCACTTTTTGCAAGATGTTTGCATTAGCAAGAATAATATTGGTAATAGGTATATTAATTTCTTTTTCATGATTTTTTATTTAATCTTTTTGATTTCTTCAGGATAATCATCTTTGATGTATTTATTGCATCCACAAAAAAGAATTATCAAACTAATGAACCACCAATTTTTTGACATAACTTTAATGTACTTTTATCCCAGACTGAATGTTCTCGATATCCTGATAATTAGTACTGTCATCTATATAATATTGAGCATTATTCATCCAAAGTCGAATGTAAATAGAGTCTTGAATTAATAAGTTATGTCTATTTTCATAAGAATAATTACTTGAATTACTAAAGTTCCAACGATAGCCATTTTTATCAGTAAGGGGGTCTATACTTGTCCCGTCCAAATAGGAATTCGTTGAACTAAAGTACGCCAAATAAGTAAAACTAAATTTATTAGCAAAGTTGACAAACTGAATACTATCGGCATTAGATACAAAGTGATCTACATAAATACAACTGACTTCCATCCAGTAATTCTCACCGGATAACGGATCATACATCTTGTACTTACCTGCAAAACGTTCGCACAGTTTTTCTTCAGGATAATCATCTTTGATGTATTTGTTACATCCACAAAAAAGAATTATCAAACTAATGAACCACCAACTTCTCCACATATTTTTTTGATCCGTTTACAATATTTGCAATGTACATACCACTTTCTAAGCCATCAACTTTTAACTGATAAAAAGGTCCGTTTATTTCAAAATTGAACACTCTTTTCCCTGAAGCATCAATTATTTCTATCTGGGTAATGGCCTCTTCCATATTATATAACGTGAAATTTACACTTTCAGTTGCCGGATTAGGATAAATCTCTATATTTTCTGAAGCTTGCCGTTCTGTTGTATTCAAAACACCACTTTCATAATCAGCTAACTCTTTTTTTAAATTGCTAATAATTCGGACTTTGTGATTTTTGCCTGTTTCATCATTTTTTCATTATTGCAATTCTTTGTTGCTGCCTGGGCAAAGTTAGCTACTTGGTTTTACATTTCCGAAGTCTTGGAATCCGGGTTAACAGGTCTTAGTAAAACCGGTACTCTTTAAATTGCAAAATTGTAATCATGGCTTCGTTTGCCTCCCGTGATAATATCGCCTTGAGGGTGTTGTCCTCCTTTTTATATACCAATTGTTCTTCTATCAGTAGTTGTTTTCCATTATAAATATGTCTTGAAAGCACATTTCCTGCTTCATCATAAGTGAATATTTTTCTAGCATCCTCTCTTTCGGAGGAAATAAATCGGGTTTTTACCTCTGTTATTTTATCTTGCTCATTATAAAAATAATTGACCTCTACACGATTGTTCCCATTATGTAAGGCAGATTCTTTTTTGGCCAGTAATTCACGATCATTGAAATAATAAAATTCAGTTTTGTAAATTCTTCCCGATTGATTATAGCACAGTCGTTTATAATCCATTTCACCCAAAGGCAAATATTCGTATTTTTCTTTGGCTACCACGGTGTTTTCATCCAGTTCAAAACTTAGTTTATTGCGAACCGGTTTTTTATCCCTTCTCAGTTCCATTTCAATCAGTCGATCCCGTTGGTCATACTTGTACCGATATTCATGAAAACCATATTTATTGGATTCTCTGAGAACTATTACGTTTCCTTTGTAATCGTATTGGTAGGTAGTGACCAATGTATCATTCAAGCGAATTTTATACTTACGTACCAACTGGCCCAAACGGTCAAATTCATAAACAAAAGTATCATCATTGGGGCGGATAATATCCTGATTAAATTTGGTGGCATAGGTTCCCCGAAAGCTTTTAATATGAAGTGATTTGATAAAATCAGGATTGAAAAACGGCATTTCCTCAAGCACTTCTCCTTTAGGATTCAATAACATCTGTGAAGAAGTAAAGAAGGGAACCAACAATAGTATGGATAATACAACTCTCACCATTTTACAAAAAAACTCAAATATGTCTTCTAAATTGTATCCTCCACGGGATTTTCGTAAACATTTTTTGTTGAATAACGTATTCCATTGACTGGGAGGATAAAGGTTTTTTGTATAAATACAGCCAAAAACAGTTTTCAACCCTTAGATTTGTACTTTTATACTTATTAGTTTATGCGTTATTTCATTTTATTTCTTGTTGTTTCTTATCTGTCTGTTACCACTTACTCACAAGATGAGCAAAGGTATAAAGCAGAGAATGTTATTATATTGGTAATGGATGGTCCGCGCTATTCTGAAACCTGGGGCGATTCTACTCATCAGTACATCCCTCGCATGGCAAATGACATGGCTCCTCAGGGGGTTATATACACCTCTTTTTATCAAAACGGCCCCACTTACACAACTGCGGGACATACAGCAATTTGTACCGGGGTCTATCAAAAGATGAAAAATAACGGTAAACAGCTTCCGAAAAATCCCTCTATTTTTCAATACTGGTTGGAACACAGTAAAAAACCTAAAACCTCAGCTTATGTAATTACCAGTAAAGATAAACTTGCCATCTTAACCAATTGTAAAAAACGAAAATGGAGGGGCAAATACCGTCCGGCGCAAAACTGCGGTGTTGATGGTTTATTTTCCGGTTATCGAAGAGATGCGGAGACTTATACTGAAACCATTCGCATTTTGAATGAATACAAACCCAATTTAGTAATGGTAAATTTCAGACAACCGGATGCATGGGGGCATACCGGAAATTGGGAAAAGTATCTTTCTAGTCTGAAAGAGACGGATGAGTACGTTTATAAGATTTTCAGGTATATCCAATCCAATGCGCATTATAAGGATAAAACAGCTCTTTTTGTAACCAACGATCACGGCAGGCATTTGGATGGCCACAAAGATGGCTTTGTATCACATGGTGGCGGATGTGAAGGTTGCCGGCACATCAACTGTTTTGCCTACGGTCCTGATTTTAAGCAAAACCTTATTACCTCCAAAGAACGCGAACTGATCGATATCCCGGTTACCATTAGCAAAATAATGGGTTTTGAAATGGATTGTGTTAAAGGTGATGTGATGACTGAACTATTCAAGTAGATCAATCCAAATAGACCCGGTGAACGCGGGAAGAAATGCTGGAAATAATCTCATAAGGAATGGTGTAGAGGTTTTTTGCCATTTCAAAAATCGGGTTTTCTTCTCCAAATATTTGTACTTTATCTCCCACCCCGGCCTCTATTTTTGTGATATCAACCATACACATATCCATACAAATATTTCCCAAAACACGGGCTTTTTCTCCATGAATGATCACCTCCCAGTTTCCTTTACTCAACCCTCTGCGCAAGCCATCCGCATATCCTACCGGAATAATTCCTACCGTTGTCATTTCACTTGCAATAAAACCCCGACCATATCCCAGACTATCCCCCTCTTTTAACACTTTGATCTGAGATATTTCTGTGACAAATGTCAGTACATTTTCCAGCGTTTTTTTTTGACCGGGAACTAAACCATAAATCCCTATTCCCAAACGAACCATGTCAAAGTGAGTGTTTTTAAAATTCAGCACAGCAGAAGAATTGGCCAAATGACGATCAAATGTATACCCCATTTTTTCGATCATCTCACCGGTCATGATCTCAAATGTGCGCATTTGCTTGTAATTAAAACTTCGCTCACTCACCTCCTCAGAAACCGCCAAATGTGAAAAGACAGTTTTTACAAATACCTCCGGTTGTGCCTGCAACATATCCATCAGTTCATTTAACTCGCTCTGAATAAATCCCAGGCGATTCATCCCGGTATCAATTTTTATGTGGATGGGATAAGCGGTTTTTTGTTTAAGGATCAGGTAGTGAATAAATGCGTTGAGGATATTCATAGAATATAAACTAGGTTCCAGCTTGTAATCAATAATATCTTCAAAGGCCGCCTTTTCAGGATTCATTACTATAATAGGCAGATGTATACCGGCTTTTCGAAGCTGAACTCCTTCATCCGCATAAGCTACTCCCAAATAATCTACTCCTTCACCCTCCAAAAATTTTGAAATTTCTACCAGCCCTGTACCGTATGATTGTGCTTTTACCATAACCATCATCTTCACTTCAGGGGATAATTGCGATTTAAAAAAGTTTAAGTTATGGCGCATAGCGCTGAAGTTAATCTGCAATTGCGTGACATGTGTTTTTTGCGAATAATAATGAACCAGACGCTCCAAACTATTTTCACGGGATCCTTTAAACAAAATGGCTGAGGAATGAAAATCAATAACATACTCCAGATAGTCCTCTACAGTTTTATAATACTTACAGGGAATATTTGCTTGTTTTAATACGTTTTTGGATCCAATAAAAACAATATCGCTCAATTCAAGAGTTCCAAACAGTTCAAGAAAAGCATCCTCTTCCGTCAATTTGAGTTGTTCGTCTGACAAACTCAGAATCAATACTTTTTTCCGTTCTTCTGCCACATGATTCAAATGGCGCAAGGCAATCTCTAAGCCGGCGATATCTGCAGTATAAGCATCATTGAGCAATAAACAATTGTTCTTCCCCTGCAATTGCTCCAGCCGCATAGAAATAGTAGGAAGAGATTGTAATTTGGCTTTTACCTCTTCCTTATTTAATCCTAAATAAATTGCCGTATGGTAAGCGGTAGTAGCATTGGCGATAGAGGCTTTTTCATGAAAGGGTAAGAAAAAATCAATCTGTTCAAGCTCCTCTACATTGATCAGTTTCTCAACCGCTGAAAACAACTTAAATTTTTCTTTTCGCTTCTGTTCCCTTGATTCAAAAGCCGCATCATGCGCATCCCCCAAACCTGTGAACACGCCTATGGTTGGTTGAATCATGGATTTCAATATTTCCATTTCACCCGGTTCTGAAATTCCGGCTTCAAAAATGGCCAAATTATGATGAGAAGTCATGGCTAAAACAGACAAGGCTACTCCTACCTGACTGTTGTAACTTTTTGGGCTTCGCACCACGTTGAAATCATTTTTTGTCAAATGATACAACCATTCTTTAGTAATGGTTTTTCCATTGCTTCCTGTAATCCCAATAACCGGGTAGTTAAATTTATTTCGGTGAGCAATGGCTAGTTTTTGTAAAGCAGCAAGCGTGTTGTCTACTTGAATTTCCAGCCCCTCACTTTTTTGCTGTTTTTCTTTGACAATGGCAATTTTTCCTCCCTTTTCCCAAAATTCTTCCCGATAATTGTGCCCATCATTTTTCATACCGCTCAATGCTACAAAAACAGATTTAGCTGTGATTCTTGGCGAACGGCTATCAATCACTACATTCTGTATAACAAAATCAGTTGATAGGTTGTGTAAAGGAGTAGAAACCCCCAAAATTTCACATATTTCCTGAATAGAAAAATTTAGATTCACTTTTCTTTTAGTTCATTATAGCAACTACGGCACAAAGGTACATATTTGTCCTTTTCCCCGAGTACTACAATGCCATTATCCGAAGATATACGGTGAGAAAACCGTGCTTTTCCGGAACAAAAAGTACATACAGAATTTAATTTTTTAACCTCATCAGCAATGGTCAACAGCTCAGGAATGGCACCAAAAGGGCGGCCTAAATAATCCATGTCCAGACCGGCAGCAATTACCGTTTTACCATCATCTGCAATTTTTTCTACTACTTCAACGATACGGTCATCAAAAAACTGTATCTCATCAATGGCTACGACATCAGCATTCAAATAAAAATCGAGAATTTCAACTGATTTTTCAACCGAAAAAGCTTCTACTTTAGACCGATCGTGCGATACGACAGACTCTTCTGCGTATCGATTATCCAATTTCGGTTTGAAAACAAATACCTCTTTTCCTTCTGCCAATTGTTCATTTATCGCCTGAATTAAATGCGTCGTTTTTCCAGAGAACATGGGTCCGCAAATCAACTGAATTTTAGCATTTTTAACCCTGGGGCTAAAAGTGGTTCTTCTTAGGATGTTAACATCAGTTTTTTGAGAAAAATTCAATTTGTTGCAGTTTGGTGACCAAATATAAATTTAATTTTAATGCACTTTGGGGAATTGTGAATAACTTGCAAAAAATGGGCAAAACATCCAATATAAATATGAAAGATTTAAGCAAAAGACTATATAAAAAAATTGAGAAAATTGAAGCGGGAAAAGTAAGCATAGACGAGTTGGAAGGACTGGTAGAAGATGCCCGTAACTTATATGAGCGGTTGGTGATTGTCAAATATAAGGCCTATGAAAAATTTGGAGCAGCCGAAAAACCTGCTGCCCCTAAGGAGGAAAAAGGTAAAAAAAGTAAAGATGCTGCTGAAGAAAAGAATGAATCTTTTGATTTTTCAGGTATTACAGAAAAAAAATCAACGGTTGAACAACCGGCTTTTGATTTCACTGCAGTAGAAGATGACAGCCAGGAAGGTGCCGTTCTTGAAGAAGATCATTTTAAAGAATCAGCAGCTATCAAATCTGAAGTTCCTGATGTTGAAGAAGAAGAAATAGAAGAAACACAGATAGAGGAAGCGGATGACAATACCGAACAGGAAGAAGAAGAGGAGGAACAGGAAGAAGAAACAAATACCAAAGCGCATGATCAGGAAGATGATGACTCCTTGCACAGTAAATTGAAAGTGGAAGAAGATCAGCTGAGTTTGCGAAAAAAATTGCAAAGCACACCGATTAAAAACTTGAAAGACGAAATAAGTATTGCCAAAAAATTTGAATACATCACCTTTATGTTTGAAGGTAAAAACGAAAATTATGAAGCGGCCATTGAAGTCCTCAATAATTGCGACGACAGCGACGAGGCTAAAAATAAACTGAACGAATATTCTATCAAATACAATTGGGATCTTGAGAATAAATCCATTATTAAATTTGTGGAATTAGTAGAACGCAGATATTTATAGTTTGTGTATTTTACTATATTTGGTCTATGCCCAAATATTTGTTGTTCAGTTTAGTACTCTTTCTATCTCTCGGTGGCCTGGCTCAAGTAGAATATGCCCGGAAAATCATGGATACTTTATGTTCTCCTCACTTTGACGGAAGAGGGTATGTGAATTCCGGTGATATACGTGCCGCAGATTTTATTGTAGATGAATTGAAACGTATTGGTGCTGAACCTATGTCCGGTAAAGAATATACGCAGGAATATACCTTCAGTGTCAATACTTTTCCGCACCCCATTGAAGTTATTTTAGGAAAAGACACGCTACTGCCGGGTGCAGACTATTTGGTTCACCCTATTTCAGGTACTGCTCAAGGTGAATTTGATCTGATTGAAATCAATAAACAGAACTTTTTTGACACCTATGGCGGAAAAATTGACTTTAGAAGTTTAGGAACTTCGCAAACCGTTTTTGCTTTTAATTTTACAGGAATTGAAGATAAAGAATTGGAAAAACAAATCATCTCACTTTCGTATGAATGTACCCATTACTTTCCCTCAGTATATGTGACCTCTGATAAATTAACCTATTCGGTAAGTCGAAAACAAACCAACTACCCGCTCATCTTTATTGATTCTGCAGCTTACCATTCTGTGGATCAGATAAAATTAAAAGTCAACAACATTTATATTCCGGATTATACTGCTAAAAATGTAATCGGTTGCATCCCCGGAAAGAAGAAAAAAAAATACGTGGTATTTTCAGCACATTATGATCATTTGGGAAGAATGGGAGAAGACACTTATTTTCCCGGAGCAAATGACAACGCCAGTGGGGTTGCTATGTTACTTTCACTTGCCAAACACTACAAAACCCACCCTCCAAAGTACACGGTGGTTTTTTGCTTTTTTAGTGGAGAAGAAGCAGGCTTGCTTGGCTCAAAATATTTTGTAGAACATCCCTATTTTAAATTGAAAAAAACAAAATTTGTTTTGAATATTGATATCATGGGCGGCGCAACAGATGGGATCACAGTCGTCAATGCTACCCGACATGAAAAAGCCTTTGCGCAATTACAAGCGTTAAACGAATCCTGGCGATTTTTACCTCAGGTGAAAAGCCGGGGGGCATCCGCCAATTCTGACCACCATTTTTTCTCTGAAGCCGGAGTTCCGGCCTTTTTCATCTATTCAATGGGAAATGTTAAAAACTACCATGACATCTATGATACAGCTGAAAACACGCCTTTAATTAATTTTGATCAGGTGCAGGAATTGTTAGAAAAGTTTGTACTAAGCCTGTAAAAGCATGGTTTTTCTTTCTTTTGCCCAATACATATAACAGCTGAAGTGTTTAACGTCCAATTGTGAAAACTTTCAATGCCATCAGTATCCATTGACCTGCATAAAATTCTATACATCTTGATTTTTATCTCTTGTTCACTTAATCAAAAAATTAATAACTTTCCGACATGAAGTGGTTCGCTTGTTTTCTTTTTGTGCTTTGGGGAGTATCCGCTGTCTGCCAACCTTATGCCGGTACGTCAAATATCAAGCCGTCTACAACGCAAAAAGCTGCAGGTTGTGCCCCGGCAAATGCATCTGCCTTTCTAGAATTTAATAATGTGAAAGCCATGATCCACACCGGGGGTAATTTGTGGCAAATCCCCGGGCAGAATTTTTCGCAGTATGAAGTTCCAAAAGGTTCAGGCATCATGGCACTATTCACCTCTGCACTTTGGTTAGGAGGGGTAGATGTCAACGGACAGTTAAAAATAGCTGCCGTGCGTTACCGACAAGGAAATGACTACTGGGCAGGTCCCCTCACAACAGCAGGTGATGCTGAGATCATTCCTTCAACCTGTCAAGAATATGACCGTCACTGGGTGATCAACCAGGACGAGGTTCGGGAATTTGATGCCTGGTTTAAAGCCGGTGAGCAAGATCAATTGAATGGAACCAATACGCAATCCGAATTATTTCCGGATTACGAAATTCCTGAATCCATTTTGGAGTGGCCCGCACACGGAGATCCCGCACTGGGTCAGGATTTCTACTTAGCACCTTTTTATGATCGTGATCAAGATGGTATTTATACTCCTCAAAACGGAGATTATCCCTGGTACGATATTGAAAGAGAGTTGGATTGTACAACCGACAGAACCGTCACCCTTTACGGAGACCAGACCATTTGGTGGGTCATGAATGATAAAGGCAATATCCATACGGAAACAGGATCAGACCCCTTAGGAATGGAGATTCGCTGTCAGGCTTTTGCTTTTGCTACCAATGATGAAGTCAATAATATGACTTTTTATAATTACGAGCTAGTCAATCGCTCTACGCAAACCTTGTACAATACTTACTTTGGTGTATTTATAGATGGTGCGCTAGGTGGCCCTAATGACGATTATGTAGGTTGTGACGTTTCACGGGGGTTGGGCTATTGCTACAATGGAGATGCTGTAGACCAAACAGATGGTGGTTATCTGGGATATGGGGAAAATCCCCCGGCCGTTGGTGTTGATTTTTTTGAAGGTCCCTATCAGGATAATGACGGAATAGACAATCCACTGACAACCGACTACAATGAGGCCATTGCTCAGGATGGGATACCCTACTCAGGGTTAGGGATTGGTTATGGGGATGGCATTGTCGATAATGAACGGATGGGTATGCGACGGTTTTTGTATTACAATAATTTAGGTGGAGGTGGTTTAGCCGCCCAAACGGATCCACAAACCGGACAAAATTATTATAACTACCTCACCGGCTTTTGGAAAGATGGCTCTGCTTTTGTATACGGCGGTAGTGGGCATCTTGCTTCCAGTGGCGCAATTCCTACTGTTAAATCCAATTATATGTTTCCGGGAGACAGTGATTCATTGGGGTGGGGTACCGGTGGCATCCCTCAACAACCCTGGACCGAGCAAACCGCAGGAAATGTCCCCTATGACCGTCGTTTCGCACAATCTTCAGGCCCTTTTATTCTGGAACCCGGCGCCGTGAACAATATTACTTATGGGGTCTGTTGGGCAAGAGCCGTTTCAGGCGATCCTTTTGAATCGGTAAAAGAATTGCGTAAGGCAGATGATAAAGCGCAAGCTCTTTTTGACAATTGTTTTAAAGTACTGGAGGGTCCGCATGCCCCCGAAGTGTCTATTCAGGAAATGGAAAATGAGCTGATCATCTCTTTGTACAATGAATCTACCTCTAATAATGTGGCAGAAAATTATACAGAGTTTGACCCCTTTATCGTCAATGTGGATAATGACCCAAATTTTGACGGAAATTACCGCTTTCAGGGGTATCAGGTTTTTCAATTAAAAAATAAAGATGTCTCCCCTGCTGATTTAGGAAATGTTGAACTGGCGCGATTGGTATTTCAATGTGATAATAAAGACAATATCTCCAAACTGGTTAATTATGAATTTGATTCAGAAATCGGTGTATCTGTGCCTGAAGTGAAAGTAGATGGAGAAAATGAAGGAATCCGACACTCCTTTTCAGTAAAAGAAGATCTGTTTGCCACCGGCAATCGGAAATTGGTCAACTTTAAGCGTTATTATTATATGGCAATCGCTTATTCGTATAACGAATTTAAAACCTACGACCCCAATAATCCGGATTATCTGGATGGACAAAAAAAACCCTATATGCCTTCACGTAAAGCGGCTATTGGTGAGGTGAGATCACATGTAGGTATCCCCCATGCACCTGAAGTAGAAAATGGCGGAACAACTTTCGGGGGGCATTATGGCTATGAAATTCCTCTGACAAAAATAGATGGTTTGGGCAATGCCGGCCACTGGACTGATATTAGCGAGCAAACCGAAACACTTATTCTTGAAAACAATCTGGTGAATGAAATAACATACAAAGCCGGAGCAAGCCCTGTTAAAGTTCGTGTGATTGACCCGCTTAATCTGCCACAAGCCAATTTTGAATTGTTCTTTACAGAAGATCTTTCGGGAGGATTGGATTCAGCCGGGTGGTTTTTGTACAATGTCACAAGTGGAGATACCGTTTGGTCTGAAAAATCTATCGCTACAGCAAGGGAACAATTAATTCCGGAATGGGGAATCTCTGTTTGGATGGAACAAACTCGCTATGAAGGAACCGGCGCTCCTGCTGACAAAGTCACTTATCCGATTGGTGGAAAAATGATCTATGAAGACTCTTCTAAGCAATGGTTATCCGCAGTCTATGACACAGATAATGATTACCCAACCAACTGGATTCGTTCAGGAATTAATGATCCTGATCCTGATCAAATAACACCCTGCACACCTACTTACAGTATTTTTGACCCCTGTATGTACAGAGACTATGGAGATGTTGAAGAGCAATATGAAGGTTTACTTGACGGTTTTGCTGCTCCTTATAAATTAACCGGAACTGACTTTATGCATATGCCAATCGGGTTTCCGGATGCTGATCTGAGCAGTTTACCTGCCTCATCTCCCTGGTTTAACCTTATGAAAACTTCACAATTAAAAAGTGGTCTGGCTTTTCTTCACGGTATAGATCTGGTCATCACTTCTGATAAAAGCAAATGGTCCCGTTGTCCCGTAATAGAAACAAGCTGGAAAAGTGATCAATCTATTGGTGGTTCAACCATTATGAAAATGAGAAAATCACCATCAAAAGATGCGGATGGAAATGAAATTTCCGGTGAAGAAGGGATGAGCTATTTCCCCGGCTATGCTGTCGATATTGAAACCGGTGAGCGGCTGAATATTGCCTTTGGAGAAAATTCCTGGTTACACGGTTCAAATGGTGCTGATATGCTCTGGAATCCCACTTCTGAATTAGCGGACAATGTGGGTAATCCCCTTTTGGGAGGACATCACTTTATCTATATTTTTGGATCATCCCTGCAAGATGATAATACTATGCCCGTTTACGATAACGGAAACTATATGCAAACTCACCTGAATGATACCGTAGCTTCGAGTATCCGAAACCAAAATTTTTATCGGGTATGGAAAAACTGTATGTGGGTCATGGAGCCTCTGTTAGCATCCGGCCATGATTTATTGGAGACTGATGTACGTATTCAACTTCGGGTCTCTCATCCTTATCAGGAAAAGGTGTTTACCAATATTAATGAAGGTCGCCCTGCTTACCGTTTTAATACGGATGATTTATTCAGTAGCACAAATGTGACCGCAGAGCAAGAAGACAAGCTGGATATTATTCGGATTGTTCCCAACCCTTATTACGGTTATTCCGCTTATGAAACTAACCAGTTGGATAATCGGGTTAAGATTACCAATCTCCCTGAAAGATGCACCATTACTATTTGGAACATTTCCGGACAATTGGTGAAAACCATTCAAAAAGATAATCCCCTGACTTTTGAAGATTGGACGCTCAAAAACCATTTGGGTATCCCAATTTCCAGTGGCGTATATATTTTTCACATTGAGGTGCCGGGAGTGGGTGAGCGCATACTGAAATGGTTTGCCACTATACGAACGGTAGACACCCAAAATTTTTAGCCTTTCTACCTCGGTTTTTTACACTCAACTTTGTTTCATAGCAGAATAAAACCCTTTTGTTGATAAATTGATCGCTTTTGCTGAAAGAGATGAAATATTTCAGCCCTTTATACGTCTTATGTAGTAGCAAAGACAGATTATTATGCAATTGACACAACAAGCTACTATTAGCGACATCATACTGAAAGAGGGCAATCGTTTGTTCAACTTTATCCGAAAGAGAGTGAAATCTACGATTGACGCAGAAGATATTCTACAAGATGTTTACTTCCAATTGGCCAAACTCTCTCATGAAGTAAATTCTATTGAACGCATGAGTGCCTGGCTATTTCAGGTCGCCCGTAATAAGATCACTGATAACTACCGCAAAAAAAAGAACATCAATTTTTCTGAAATGGCACAACCGATCACTGAAGAAGAGGGAGTACTTTTTTTTGAAGATTTTATCGCAGATGATGGTGGTTTGCAAGATGACTTGCTTACCAGAGACAGGGTGTGGGAAGTGCTGGCTGAAAGTTTAGAGCAGTTACCTGAAGAGCAAAAAGAAGTGTTTGAAATGCATGAATTTGAAGGAAAATCATTCAAGGAAATTGCTGAAATTACCGGTACAGCAGTCAATACATTATTGTCTAGAAAGCGATACGCCACCTTATTTTTAAGAGAAAAATTAGCCCCTGTTTATCAAGAAATATTGAGCCCATGAACAAAATTATAATTCTGCTTACCAAAGCGTGAAATGTGGAGAGGAACCTTTACTCCGAAATTCGGAAAATAAGCGTATTTGATACAATAGCATGATCTAAAACATCCATTCACTTGCCGCTTTTATAGCGGATTTTTCATAGTTAGGTTTATATAAAGTAAGCAGAAGAGTCCCCTGATCATGTTGATCAGGGGATTTTTTATGTCCTTTGTTTATTTCACTCTCAACAATAAATCCGTAATTTGCAACTCTTAAAAACTTCATACTATGAAATATTTGATCCCTTTTGTGTTCCCTTTTCTTTTTATTGCTTGTGGCAGTGATGAAGAAAGTGAAGATAAATCCTTATCTCAAGAAGAAGAAGAAATTACGATTGCCTCAGATGAGCTGGAGCAGGAACGCAAAAGCCCGCGTATTCAGAAATCAGTTCAGAAAAACGGAATGGATATCAGCTTTGATTATGGATCTCCCCGGGTAAAAAACAGAACAATATGGGGTGATTTGGTGCCTTATGATCAAGTGTGGCGTGCAGGTGCTGATGAAGTATCTACCGTCACTTTTGGAAATGATGTTTTGGTTGGTGGTACTTTGGTAGAAGCCGGAACATACGGCATGTTTATTATTCCAAAAGAAAAAGAAGACTGGGTATTTATTTTAAACCGGGAATGGAGTCATGAAGAGCATGGCGTATGGGGAGCTTTTGACTATAAAGAAGAACAAGATGTTGTGCGGATAGAGGTGGAAGCACTTTCCAGAGATAAAAATGAAGAAGGACTAAATTACGGATACGATACAGACAAAGGCGTTTTGCTTTTCTGGTGGGAAAAAATCATTTTAGAAATTCCTGTAAGTCCAGCAGAGCCGGCTTAAACCCCTAATGTATCACCTGAGGCGATATACGGCGTTACCGGCAGAGAATCTTTGGCTATTGCTCTTTTTTTGATCAATTATCAAAAAATATTTCGATTGTAAAATCATTATCCACTACATCTATTTTATGCTGGTTTTCCACAACACCATAAGTTGTTACAAAAGTTAGATGAATCATCTTATCTGTGTCGGTTGCGGCTTTTAAGCCTTCCTTTTTAGTTCTGAGTTTTTTGGCATAATCTTTACTGATCTTAAACTCATCCCCATAAAATTTCATCTCACAAAGATTAATTACGTCATCCTTACGATCTATGAGCAGGTCAATCTGAAATCCTTGTTCACATGCGTCGCTTTTTTTGTGTACAAAGCTGTTCACACTTGTTTGAACACCCGATATTCCCAGTGCTTCCTTAATTTTGTGAACGTGTTTGAGACATACATTTTCAAAAGCATACCCTGCCCAAATTTTATACTGCTGCCTCTGACATACCGCCATCCATTCCTGATTGTTTAATTTATTTCTCCCCTCTATAAAACGGAGATAAAAAAGTGAATACTCATCTGTAAGACGATATAAGGTATCTTTTTTCTTTTTTTCCAGTGGCTGAAATGTAGATATAAAACCAGACAGTTCCAGCTCATTTAAAACGTCAGAAAAATATCCCCCGTCACTCATTTCTGACAACTTTAAAATCTCTTGCCTATCTAAACCTTTTGATTTTCCGGCTAAAGATTTAATTATTTTAATGTGATTTTTGGCGTTATCAAAAAGTGCCGGGTAAAGATTTTCAAACTCATTTGTCAAAACACCATCTTTAGAAAAACACAAAGATTCAATATTTTGTGCAGCACTTTTTCCCTTTTCTATTTGTTCTAAGTAGTGTGGTATACCACCAATTGCCATATAAATTTGGACGATTTGGTAATTACTTATTTCAATCCTTTTTGACTCAAAAAACGCTTTTGTTTCAGCAAGTGAAAAAGGCATTAGTCGAAAGAGCTTTGTAATTCGATTATGTAACCCCCCTTTCGCATTAACCACATGTTCAATCATCCATGAAGCGGCAGATCCACACAGTACAACAACAACTTTTTGCTCTGACGCCCAATTGTTCCACCAGTGGGCTAACGCTTCCATAAACCCGGATTTTTTCCCTGCTATCCATGGCACTTCATCAAAAAATACAACTGGCTTTTTATCGCATTGCCTCTTCTCAAGTGTTTTACTTAAGCGGTTAAAAGCAAGAAGCCAATTACCGGGTACGTCATGTAATTCATCTGCCCGGAAGTACCTATTCATTTGCAAGGTAAAGTTCATCAACTGTTTATTGAGGTCGGCATCTTTTAAGCCGGTCATTTCAAAAACCTTATTATCCTGATATACTTGCCTGATTAAATAAGTTTTGCCAACTCTCCTTCTTCCTATTACCGCCAGTAATTGAGCCTTATCATCCCTGAGATAGGATTGCATGGCTTTTATTTCTTCTTTTCTACCTATTACATTCATTTGAAATTAATTTACGCGGAATTTCGTCTAAGATATATACTTTCCGCGTATAATAAAAACATATTACGCGGAATCTATAAAAATTAGTAGGATTCCGCGCACTATAATAGCTCTATGATGCTGTAGATCAAGATTTGTTGTTATTCTCCCGGGAACATATCGGACTGGAAATTCCTGTAAGTCCGGCAGAGCCGGCTTAAACCCCCAATGTATCACCCGGTACGATATACGGCGTTACCGGCAGAGAATCTATTTGTGCCTTAATCGGTTCAATAAAATCTATATATGCGGGTAGCAATGAATCCGGCATAGGAATAGAGGGAGGAAATTTTTCAGAGCGGTGGTCAACCTGACGGCCATTTTTCCAAAACCGGTAGCATACATGAGGTCCCGTAGCTAATCCCGTGCTTCCCACATATCCAATCACCTGACCTTGTTTGACGTGAACTCCCTGCCTGATCCCTTCAGCAAACCCTGTCATGTGCAAATATTGAGTGGTATACACATCATCATGTCGAATTTTTACATAGTTCCCATTGCCCCCGGAATAAGACGCTTTGAGTACATAACCATCTGCAGTAGCCAAAATAGGTGTTCCTCTGGGCGCAGCATAATCGGTTCCCAAATGCGCTTTCCATCTTTTTTGAACAGGATGAAACCGTTTTAAGGTAAAACCTGAACTGATGCGGGAATATTTCACCGGCGCCATCAAGAAAGGTCGTTTCATTTGTTTTCCATTTTCATCAAAGTAACCGGTTTTTTTCATCCCAACAGAATCGGTAAACGAATAATGAAAGGCATAAAACTCATTTTGTTGATGTTTGAACCAGGCGGCATTAACGTGATCAATAGCAAAAGGCCTTCCTTCTACTGATTTTTCCTTATATATCACCTTAAACTCATCACCGGGATGTAAACGAAAGAAGTCAATACTCCAGGCAAAGACACCTGCAATGTTCTCGGCCATTTCTCCGGTCATATTGATATCCTTATACTGCTGATCCAAGGCAAAAGTGAGGTTAGAGTTCTTTACGATCTCTCCGGAAATCATTTGTTCTTTTACCTCAAATTCTTTCTGTCTTTTTTGAACAATAATTGAATCTGCCGTGAAGTCAAAAACCACATAATCAATTACACTTTTTGGATATACGCAATATTTGATTCGTCTGGCGGTGTCGTTGATATCGCACAACATCATGTAGGGATTTCCTTCTTTAATATACCGTAAACCCACTAATGAATCTGCTGCGCGTTCAGCTGCGATATTGATCTGATACTGTGTTAAACCATACCCCTGAAACATGTGACTCATAGTCCACCCTGGCTGTACCGTATCATTAAATACATGAAAAGAATCCAGGTAAAACCCATACTCTATTACCGGATCGGGGAGCACTATTTCTTCTACCGCTACCGGCGTTTCTTCTTCTACCTCCTCTTTACAGCCTGTTACAACAATAAAAACAAGAGCACTTAATAGGTATATAACTTTCTTCATCTGTATTTCTATATTTACAAAAATACACAGCGAAAGTGTTTCATTTTGTTAAGATGGCGGTGCTTTATTAAGAGGCTACTGTTAGAATTGTACCCAATTACACCCTGCCGGGGAGTTTTCCTTCTGTTTTTAAGCCCTCATGCAATACCTCTTCTACCCATTTTTTTCCCCATTCAGCCCGTTCTTGCTCTGACCATAGTTCCGGATAAAAAATTCTTCTCTGAAAGCTGGGCGGTAAGTACTTTTGCCAATTAGTTCCCCCGGTACCTTTTGATTCTTCTTTTCCTTTAGCCAGATAATGTGCCGCCGTTCTATAATGTACAAGTGGCCAATTGATATTCACGTTTACGTCTAACTCTCTCAACTCTTTAATTAATCCCTTATTTTCTCGATCTTTCTGAGAAAGTGCCTTGTATTTCTTCCAAATATTTTTGTCCTCAAACTCATCTGCCAAATCGTGAAATTCTTCCATGTATTTCTCTTCAAAATCACGCAGGGTTAAGGTTTTTTCTCCTGTTTCTTCTACAATTGCACCGCGACGCCAATAAATATTATCTAACTGTACATGTACATCACTGTCCCAAAACTCTTGCCGTTTTTCTTCTATGACAAGATATTTCAAGTCTGTACAGGCAATTTCAATTTTCCGGTAAGATGCTGTTTGAAAGCCGCTGGCAGATAATAAAGACATTCTGAATTTGGTAAACTGTTCTTTCTCCATCCCCAATCGCATAATGTCAAAAGATTGTGTAAGCGCTTTGAAGTACATATTACACCGCTTGAGCCGATCAACAAAAAAACCCATCTCCAATTGATCTTTCCACCCCAGGTCTTGCCCCATTTCAGTGATCTTTTTACCATTATTACAGATTTGATCCAACTCATGCTGAATCAAATAAAAATACAATTCCGTGATCTGGTGATAGACAATAAATATTTTCTCATCCGGAAAATCTGTTTTCGGCTTTTGAAGGCTTAAAAGGGCATCCACCTCAATATAATCCCAGTAAGTAAGAGGGTTAGAAAAAATAAGCCCGTCCAAATACGAATCCAAATCCTGTCCGATCGCGGCGTACTTTTCTTTTAATAATTTTATCTTTTCAATTGTCGCTTTAGATAATTCCATAACTACCAATTTGGGACTAATTTACACAAAAGGTATCGCTTTCAGACTGACTAAAGTCATCTCTATAAAAATTTATTGCTATTTATTTGGTTTATTTAATAAACTAGTTTACATTTGTATAAAATTAAAAAGTATGGAACTAATAGAAAGTGTTAAAATTATTGAGCGGATGATGCAGGAGGGCAAAAAGTCGCTGCACAATTATTCTGCTTATTTTATTGTTTGGGGATTGGTAATGGCGCCGGCGGGTATAGTAGAATATTTCATGATCGATTCTCCTTATAGTTGGGTGGTTTGGCCGATTGCCACCTTCATAGGAGGAATCATTTCAGCGATATTGGGATATCTACAGGGCAAAAAAGAGCAGGTATTTACTGCCATGGACCGGGTAGTAGCTTACACCTGGGGGGCTTTTGGGTTCTGTCTGATCTTTGCTATTTTTTATTCCCTATATCTGGGAAAAACACCTCACACCTTAGTATTAATGTTAGCCGGAGGTGCTACCTTTGTCAGTGGTGGGATTTCTAAATTCAAGCCTTTTATTTGGGGTGGTATCGCATTAGAAGTGGCAGCAATTGCATGTGGGTTTTTGGTAGAAGCTGAATTTCACGGAGTCGTATTTGCCGGAGGAATTTTGTTGGGCTATATTATCCCGGGATTTTTACTTAGAAATATAGAAAATGAACCAACTCAATAAATTATTACATCAGGAATTGCGCTTGGCAATCATGAGCTATCTGTCTGCTGTAGATTGGGCTGATTTCAATAAATTATTGGAGATCACACAGGCTACAAAGGGAAACCTAAGCGTACAAATCAAAAAGCTGCAAGAGGCAAATTACATTGATGTTAAAAAATCCTTTAAAAACAATTATCCCCTGACCCAATGTAAAATCACCAAAAAAGGGCAAGAAGCCCTGGATCAATATGTGAAAGATCTGAAGGAATTACTGAATATATAAAAAGCGGTCACAATAAAGTGACCGCTTTACATTTCCTCTTTCGAGGAAGCGATTAAACCATAAAACATCAGACTGATGTATCAGCCTAACTTCTTTATTGCACCTCAGCCATGGGATTGACAAGACCTTCCCATCCTACCAAATGCATTTTAATGGATCCTACCTGAATTTTTGCTTTTGCCATAATTGGAATTTTATTGCCGTCATCCGTAATCCAAACAGTAAGGGCATCCCCACTTTTGAAAACACGCCCTTGTTCTACAACGGGTTCAAATTTATGGCAGCGGTACTTTCCTTTTCTGGTACGAATTACTTCTTTTCCCAAATACTTGATTTTTGTTGGAAAAAGCTCTTCATCCAAAAAAATATTTACCGCAAAGGTTTGTCCTTTTTTTGCTTTTGAAAAGTCAAAAGTTCTGGCATAATAAAAGGCCGAGATCATGTCCTGAACGTGTTCAGGCACTGCATGCTTGTTCCCTTTCTCTGTTTCCACTTCATTTTTATGCTGAAAAAAGGTATAATCCTGATTGATTTTATAGCCGCCTTCATCTACCCTGCGTTTAAATACCCAGGGGATCATAGCTTCAGCATCTATATAGGATTCATACAGATCATTTACTTTATAAAACCATTCAAAGGCTGAGACCGTTCGTCCAATTCCGCGAACGCGCAGCAATTTTCTGCCTTTCACGGTTCTTTCTGTCGGCAGCACACTTAAGGTGGCTTCTCCTGCATCAAAAACTCCGTAAGTAAATCGGTATACCAGTTTTTCTCCCGGTGCAAAAGCTTTTTGATTCAGATCAATAAACTTTTCATTTCCCTCATTCAAGGAGGAATGATTTTCTGTATGTTTGTTTGAATGTGCGGCAGCAGTTATTGCAAAACCAGCTGCCACCAAGACGATCATTACTTTTTGCATGTTCTTATGTTTTATTGTTTAACCTAACACTATACAAATCAAAATCAGTGCCAAATTACCCGCAAATCATTGTTCCACACATTTTACTCAAGTTCTACCTGATTAAACTAAAAAACCTGAAAAAAAATTTGTTTTAACCAAGAAAACTCCGTACATTTAGTGACAGAGTAAGTAGTTTTTTTCATTTCAAAAGTTGATGAGTCCCGGTATCTAATCGGGACTTGTCTTTTATACGGTAGTTTCCACCGCTTTTATAACATCACGTAGGTGGATGGACAAAGGTTGGGTATCGGGCTCTGATTTTTTTGATTTCAAAATAGTTATCTGTTTTCCCAGCGGTTTCCACCTTCCCGGATGAATGGGTTTTTTATCCGAAAACAAACCAATCGCATGAATACCACAAACACCGGCAATGTGCAAGGGGCCGGTACTTGCTGCTACCAAAACATCTGCCTGAGAAATAAAAGCAATCAGATCTTCCAGACTCATTTTCCCGGATAAATCCACCACATTTTCTTGTTGTGGAAGCACACTTCTAAATGCCGCTGCTTCTTTTTCCGTGCCGGTAATAAAAATCTTGAATTTTTGCTGATCCAGGGATTGTGCTAACTCCATAAATTTTTCTACTCCCCACTCTATGGCACTGCCTTGTGATTTTGGGTGTAGAATTACATTTGTTCGGTGTATATCCATCTGCTCAGAAAAAACAGCCTTAAGCGGGGGGATATTTTCAAATCCTACATATTCATACAAATGTTTCAGGGCATAACTCCCCTTCATTCCTAAAGGAGTTAGTAATTTCAGATTCAATTGCGCTTCATGCAGGTCTGAGCGCTTTCTGGTAAAATTGACAAGTTTATTTACGGTAAGCAGGTGGAAGAGCCGGTGGGCGGTACCAATGCGCATAGGAATTTCTGCCTTTTTTGCCAATCGGGCAATTTCCCTTCTGGGAAAAACGTGAATAAAGGTATCCACTTCTTGCAATTGCAACCATTTTAATTGGTCGTTGTAATCCATGCGTTCAATTTCTGCCCACTCCCAAATTTCATCTACATGTTTAGAACATTGAATAATGGGGCGGGTATAGCGATTGCCTAAAAAAATGATTTTGCAGAGCGGAAATTGCTCTTTTAAAAGTCCGGCCATGGGTAAGGTCAATACTACATCCCCGATACTATCAGTACGGCTAATGACAATTTTTTTAGGTTGATGTTTTGCCATTTGATTGATTTAATTTGCGTAATTCTTTATACTTCAAAATATTTGATTGCGCCGATATTTGAGCAATTTTAAAGCCTTTCCATCCGTCCAGTATCCCCAATTTTAAAAAATACATGGTCATAAACCGACCAATTGCCGATAAATACGGTTTCAAAATCCCCGCTTTTTTACCCGCCATATACAGCTTTTTTGCCGTCAAAACTGAATATTTATCCGCTCGTTCACGGTGCTCTTTGTAGTTGTAATACGAATAATGTAACAAGTGTCCCGGCAATTCTGTTTGCTCCATATCGGCTGAAAATTCCAATTCCTCATGCACGTATTCCCCACGCCATTTCGTTTTGTCTTTCGGAAAAATGCGGATCTTTTTATCCGGATACCAGCTGCTGTGCTTAATCCATGATCCGCAATAATTCGTTAAGCGATTCACAATGTAAACTCCCTTAAAATCCTTTTCTTTTTCTTTTAAAATCGCTTGTTCCAGATCTACATCTACCGCTTCATCCGCATCCAGTGAAAAAATCCACTTGTGGGTTGTCAGTGAATTTGCATAATTTTTTGTCTCTGCATATCCCATCCACTCTTTTTGAATAAACTGTACACCATGATCCTTGCAAATTTCTTCAGTTCTATCGGTAGAAAAGCTGTCCAACACAATTACTTCATCCGCAATGCTCTTTACAGACGCTAAAGCACGGTCAATGTTCCGTTCTTCGTTTAATGTTATTATGACTACCGAAAGCTTATCCACGCAGGTAAAATTACGTAAAACAAGTACGGAAGTTGTATGAGGAGGTGTTTTTTTGGGTGATTTTGGCTATTTGGCAGCTAAGTCCGAGCGGGACGCTCGAACTAGCGGGGGAATATACAGTGTCTTGTTCTGACTTAATCGGTAAAATGATGCTTTATTGTTATTTAGCTGACTTGTACTCAATAATTTTGTTTTGAATAATTTCTATGTCGGATTTTGACAATCCTTTTATCTGTAACTTTTTTTTATCCACAGAGCGGATTAATAGAGAGTAAGAGGTTAGATCCCTACCATCTGGAGGACTTTCTGAAATGTTATCTGCTTTTTCTTTAATCCGTATCTCTACAATGTTTTTGATGTCTATTTTTCGAGAAACTCCAAGAAAAAACCGCCGCTTATATTTTAAGTGTTCGGGTGAAATTTCTAATACTACAAAACGATTGAATATCATATGTATAAAAATCAAACCTGCTGTAGACCAATATATTAAAGTTGCTTTCGTCCCCATTGGAAGGACTTTTATACCTATAATCTCTTCATAATTATAGTAACTTCCCATTCCCCATATAAAAGATATTGGCAGCCAAAACACCAATATAATTTCAACAAAATTCATTGCCCACCAACGAAAAGTCGTTTTAGCATCTTCTTCACTTATTTGAAGCCCTTTTTTACTCAACAGTTTCATAATAGTACAATTACCTCATCTGCAATGTCCCTCACAGAAGTCAAGGCACGGTCAATGTCCCGTTCTTCGTTTAATGTTATTATGACAACTGATAGCTTATCCACGCAGGTAAAATTACGTAAAACAAGTGCGGAAGTTGTATTAGGAGGTGTTTTTTTGGGTGATTTGGTGATTTGGTAGCTAAGTCCGAGCGGGACGCTCGAACTAGCGGGGGATTTGGCTATTTGGTAGCTAAGTCCGAGCGAGACGCTCGAACTAGTGGGGGGAGACGCTCGAACTAGCGGGGGACACGTTATTTTTCCATTATATATTTTTCGAAAGTGTCAAATGTAACACTGTCAATTTCTTTTTTTGAAGGATAACTATGTCCGTAGAGTCCAACATAAAGAGGAATCGGTTTAATAGTTTTTTTTCCTTTTTCTTTTGTTTTTATTCTGATTGGTAATAATACTTCTCTTTCTACTGCAATGCTAAAATCTGACCAGCCAAAATTAAATTCAGATTTACACTTTTTACAAGTCCATTTTTCGTTTGAACACTCGGGTCCGTTTTCTAGATTTTCGATTACAAAATGCTTTTTAGCTTTTTCGATTAATAAAGTTGTCTCCCAAGCTTTAAATGATTCTCCGTAGTCAGTACAATTTATTCCAACTATTTGTATAAATCTTGGGTATTGGCAAGCACAAGAATTCCCGTGATAATAATTCTCAACGGCTTTTTCAATCAATAAAGATGCATTTTTATATCTAATTTGAAATTCTTCCACAGTTTT
Source organism: Crocinitomicaceae bacterium (assembly GCA_040880585.1). Classification (GTDB taxonomy): domain Bacteria; phylum Bacteroidota; class Bacteroidia; order Flavobacteriales_D; family Crocinitomicaceae; genus Paracrocinitomix. The sequence continues at coordinate 46,090 of JBBDID010000037.1, forward strand.
TTTTATAATGTGTTACAACGGTTGGTTTGCAGCTAAGAAGCGTGGAGGTTTTGGAACACGCCTCTGCCAACAAGGGTTATTTTATTTTCCAGTTTGTCTTTCTAAGTCTATCAGCTACAGTGCTTAGGGTTTTAATAAGTGCTTTTTCAAGGGGTAACTCACCTGTTACCAAATCTTTGAAGTTACCATTGTATTCTGTGCTGAGGTGTTCCCATGTTTCTTGTGGTTTGTCAAATATGAGTGCCGTTGAAGGATGTTCAGGAATCCAGGCATTATTGTTTTTATAACCAATCATGTCGTCATTACCCACCTTTGTAAGCATGTTGTCAAAATCAGTACTTTCAAAGAACTGCCGGATTTCTTCATCTTTCAGCATTTGATGAATGTCATACACGTGACGAATTTTGTTCCTCAGGTCAGCTATGGGTTCTTTTGATCTGGAAAACCTTACCAAACTCATGATCTTCTCACAGAAGGTTCTTAATTTACTCAATACCTGAATGGTAAATGGAGCCATCTTGTACTGTTTGATCAGTTCATCCTGGTCTTTTGCTTTCATCATTTCATAGATATAGGAACTGACCTGCATTTCAGAGAATGGTTCAAAATTCCCTAACCAGGTAGCTTCAACCACTACTTGCCCTCTTACCTGACCAAAATCTCCTTCAAATATCTTGTCGTACTGGTGAACCGTTTTCCGAATGTTGCCTATTTTATTGGTTAGCCCTTCAACTTCTATTTCCGGAATTACCTTTTCCACTACTTTACTGATCGTCCGGATCTTCTTTTTCAACTGATTATCGTTCTCTCCTTCATTTCGGAGTACCACCATATCAATATCTTCTGAGAATCGTTCTATCAGTTTGTGGCATTTGGAAAGTGCTGTGCCTCCCTTGAAAACAGACTGACTGGCCATCTCTGAATGGAATATTTCATACAAAGCAACGGTAACCCAATAATCCTTCTCTACATAAATTTCCCTTATGTCCAGATATTCCGCTGTTGCAAGGATTGCATCTTGTAGCAGCTCTTTGTTGCTGTGTAAATTCATTTCAGTTAATATTCCATTTTGGTGCTGTTGACAATATTTCTTCTTTAATTCCGAGTTTATAGGTAGTCAACGGGTTCAAGTTTGTTTTCAGGCTTTCCAGGCTGTTCTTGTTTTTTGATAACTCTAGAATTGCCCCCAATAATGCTGTTGCTCGTGGCGGGTATTTCAAAGCGTATCGGATCATTTTTGACCGATCATTTTCGGATAGTTTGCCGATCTTGTTTTTCAATAAGGTAATAGCTGACTTCTTGTCCAGGTCGGGAATGGACTTGAAATCTTTCAGCGCATCCAAAATTTCCAGCAGATAGTAATTTTCATTGGTTACATCTACATAGCTTTTAACCGGTTTGACTTGTGTTTTTCCGATTTTGGTGGTTACCCGTTTTACTTTACTAGCTACCTTGATGGTTTTTGGCACCTGAGTGGTTAAGCCCATACGATTGTATAATGACCCTCCGGTAATGTATGCAATGCGTTTACCATCTTGAAAGAGGTAGGGTTTAAGTAGTTCTTCTTCTCTTGGCTTCAGTTCACCAAATGCAGATTGTTTTGGTTTGTAGAACACTCCGGTTGATACCCTTTTGACAATCCCTTTTTTGATTAAACGTTCTATGGCTTTGGCAGCAGCACTATATTCCGATTGGTCAATACCCAGTTGCTGATACTTGAAGGTTGTTCCTTCCTGCATCCTATTGATCTTACGTTCTATTTTCTCTGCTACCTTCATTGGCTGATAGGCTACTCCTTAGCGAAATCAAAGATAAAAAAATGTTATTGTTTGTCAAGTATTTTGCGCAAAATACTTGACTTTTTAGGTTTGATCTCAGTAAAAATCAGGAAAGTTGATGGTGCCATGGCATGGGCATGGTCAAAAGTCAAAGTAGAATCAATTGAAGAGGTGATGACTGAATAGCTAATAATCCCGGTTATGATAAAAATTATTGCTTACCGGTTGTTAAATCTACGGCTTTGACGATATAACTCGTTATATCCGCACATAAATATACGCATATCTCATTTAATATTCCGGGATAAGTGTATGTTTGGGTTACTGTTATCCTTTTCTGATAATTGCGTGATGATGGTATCAAGCGGGGGCTATTTGGCAGCTAAGTTCGAGCGAGACGCTCGAACTAGCGGGGGTCTGTTAGTGGCTGCCATTCATTTCCATTTTAACTATTCACCATTCCTTTAACACTAGTGTCTTTATTTCTTAGGTCAAGCCCCCCTTCATAAACTGATTTCAAGTTTACAAGAAAGAAAGACCAACCGGAGTCGCAACCAAGTCGGATTCCTTGTTTTGAATGGTCGTCTGTCGGAATGTTTTTTTGAGTTAGTTCTACTATCACATAATCGTCTTGAAGAGAAAGTTTTATGTCAACTAAACATTCACCCGCAAAAGTAAATTGTATAAAATCCTTTCCGTTTGTGTCTGTAATTTTACCCCTTTCTGTGGTGTCATATAAATACCAGTTCCATTCGTAGGTAAATTCTTTTTCTATTGATTTGTCTTTACTTATGGGCACTCCATTGGTGTCAATAAAAATAGCTTTACTTAAAAACCATTTCTCAATTTGTGATGCTTTTGTCCACGCATTATAAATGTCAGACATCTTCGCTTTAATTGCTATTTTTCTCGTAAATGTTGTCCAGTCGAAATTTGTCATTTAGTGTATTTTTAATTGTATTTTATGCTCATTGTGGATTTAGTGTTCTTGGGTCTGTCTATGCTTGCGGCTAACTCGTTATATCCGCACATAAATATACGCATATCTCATTTAATATTTCGGGATAAGCGTATGTTTGGGTTACTGTTATCCTTTTCTGATAATTGCGTGATGATTGTATCAAGCGGGGGCTATTTGGCAGCTAAGTCCGAGCGGGACGCTCGAACTAGCGGGGAATTCTTTAATTTTATTTCCTGTGTTTTTGTCAATTAAATTATAGATACAAGGTCCATTTGCAGGACAACTACTTCTAAATAAAATTGTCTTGTCAAATTCTTTGATAAGATGAAATCCTAGTCGGTAAGTGTAAGCATATAAACCGATAGGAACTGAATCAATTACGGCTTTTTGTCCACTTTTATTTTCAAGTGTCAACCAAATTCTGTCGCAGTTGAATTGCCAATAAAGTTGTGAATTATTCGAAAATGTTGTTGTGTCGCACGAAACAGTATAATTATTTATTAAACTGTCATTTTCGCAAAAGCAAGGGTTGAACTGGTTGCTTGCTTTGTTGTCTGGAAGTGTACAAGCCGAAAATAGTCCTAAGTAAATTGTCAAAATGAATATTATTAATCTCATATGTTGTCGGTCTTAATATTGCCACTAACTCGTTATATCCGCACATAAATATACGCATATCTCATTTAATATTTCGGGA
>JBBDID010000037.1:49625-106411 GCA_040880585.1 Crocinitomicaceae bacterium
TCAAGCGGGGGCTATTTGGCAGCTAAGTCCGAGCGGGACGCTCGAACTAGCGGGGGAACAAAATCAATATAACCACAAAATTTAATTTATCCTTCATACTATGGGTCGTTTTTAGCGTGAACCTTTTGATCAAGCCACAGCAGTCCAAATATTTTTTAACTTTGAAAAAAACTGAATTGAGATGAAATTATTTTTGCTTTTAAATGCGGTTGCTCTACTTTCAATAGCTTGTGTTGGTGAAGATAAATATGAAAGTGAACCCCAAAATGATGAAACAAAAGAAGAGTTCACTTTATTTCAACTCCTTGGAAAAGATCTGGAAGATGATAAAGTCGTTGAATTTAAAAAATCTTTAGGGGATTTTGAATTCGAAGAAGTCGGGAAGTACCCCCATATTATGTTTTACGCAAGTGGGGTAGAAATGGTTTATGAAGCTAAAACCAATAAAGTAGCTTCAATTTTCTTAATGGGTTACGGTAATAAATGGTACAAAATATATGAAGGTTCACTTCCAGAAGGCTTAAAATGGGACATGAATAGAACAGAAGTTGAAAAGAAAATTGGCAAGGGGGAAAAAAGAAATACTTATGGAGGATCAGTTGTTTATATGTATAAAGATAAATCATTCGAAGTAATGTATAACACAGAGGAGGAGGATATGGATGCCAAAATAAAATCCATTTTGATTCAGCATTACAATGAATAAGATATTTTAGTTGTAAGTTCCATTTAAGTAAACGATCACGTCCCCGAGCGCTTTACGAAGCAAAAGGTCGTTGCCGTCTTTGAAATAATGGTGACAATTGGATCAATAAAGATTTGAAAGTAGAGGACTTCTAAATCGGGATTAACCGCCAAAACAGTATGACGCACGAACAAAAAATCAAAAATAATTGTTGATTTGACCCGTTTATAAAACATGAACCCGTCAAAGAATTTTAACCGTATTAAGTTGCTGAACAGCTTTGTTCCACTAACTTATTTACTTTTTACCTGGACTTTTTATGTTATTGTAGGGATATCAGAAGGCCATTTTCCCACTTACGGAAATCCGGATCCAAAAAATTACTTTACCCTTTACCTTATTGAAGTTATTTTGATGCTTGCTGTTTCACTTAGTTTTGTTCTCTGGATTGTTTTTAGCGTGAACCTTTTGATCAAACCGAAACAGTCCAGTTTTTTCTTTTTTGCAGGTTTAGCAAGTTTTTTACTTATAGGATTAATGATTACTGTTGACCCCGCAGGCATTTTAAATTGGTTGGCGGATTAAACGGCTACAATCTAAACACCTCAACAGCATTCTGGGCTGTAATTTCTGCTACTTCTTCTATGCTAATCCCTTTCACCTCTGCCAGTTTTGAGGCCACATAAGTAATATAACTGCTCTTATTAATTCTTGGTCTTGAATTCTTTGTTTTTGGATTTGTCACTGAACATGATGTTTTGATTTTAGAAACTTTTGTGTTATTATTTTTTAGTACATAATAGCTTGTAAAAAGTAGAGTGCTGGATGGATTTATGGCATGGCTGTAGTCAGTCGTAAAAGGATATACCCAACCCATTTATAAATAATAACGTGATTGCTAAAGATGCGTAACTTCTTATTTATATTGCTGATTATTTGCTCTTTCTCTTGTGTGAAAAAGAAGTATTGCAAAGGAATATTATTTAGTTCCGATTCACACACTTCTTTTCAAATTGACTCTACTCAAACTAATGGCAAACATGTGTTTTTACAAGATACAAGTGAACAAAATTTTGATTATTTTGGTTTTAACATGGATGAGGATTGTGATGCTGAATTCAGCATTTTCTCTGAGCAGATAGATAAAGAAACGTCTAGTGAATTAGTTGTCTATATAGAATCTCATTCTGAAGGACTACGTTTTTTTGGAAAGAGTTTTATAGACAGTATTTATGTTGTAGAAGAAGACAGCTCAAGTTGGCAAGGGCACGACTACTACTACTATTATTATAACCATGCAGATTCAGGCGGTGTATTTTATGAGACTCAAAAAGAATGGTATGCTAAAAATTTGTCCTATGGAGAAAAATTTGGGGATGGAGATACTTTGGTCTATCCAAAAGTTAAGGTAATGAAATATAAATACGGTTATTACCAAGAAACTATTTCAAGTTCAGAAGGTGGTATAATTTCAGATAACGAATATCATCATTATGATATAAAATCAGGAAATTTTCAGGCGGAGGAAATTGGTTTTCTGGGCTTCAAGTATGAAACATCTAAGGGGAACAAATTTGGCTATGTTAAATTGAAAATTGACGTTATAATGCCATCATATGATCCTATCGCACGAATTAAAATCCTTGAATGGACTATACAAAAATAGATCTTCTAGTCTGGTCTGGGGGTGTTTCCTTAACCCAAAACTAGCATTAAGATAAAAGATTCATGAACAAGTAGAAGAATTAATCAACTCCGAATGTTCCAATAGAGATTTTGGAAAAGATTACAACCCAAACACCTCAACCGCATTCTGTGTTGTGATTTCTGCTACTTCTTCAATGCTAATCCCCTTCACCTCTGCCAGTTTTGAGGCAACGTAGGTGATATAACTGCTCTCATTTCTTTTTCCGCGATTGGGGTGTGGCGCCAGGTAAGGTGAGTCTGTTTCCAGTACAAAATGTTTGAGGTCAATATCTTTAATGGATTGATCCAAACCGGCATTTTTGAAGGTCAATACGCCGCCTAATCCCATTTTGAAGCCACCGTAACTGATGATGTGCTCTGCTTGTTCTTTGGTTCCGGTGAAACAGTGAAAAACCCCGGTGAGTTTGTCGTCATTGAGTTCATCTACCAGTTCAAATACCTCATCAAATGCATCCCGAACGTGAATGACAATGGGTAAACCCAGTTCTTTTGCCCATTCAGCTTGTTGGCGAAAGGCTTTTTGTTGAACTTCCAGTGTTGATTTATCCCAGTAGAGGTCGATTCCCATTTCGCCTACTGCTATGTAGTTTTGATCACCTTCAAACAAATGTTTTTTGACAACTGCCAGGTCTTTTTCCCAATTCTCAGTTACTGAACTGGGATGCAAGCCCATCATGGGGTAGCATACTCCGGGATGATCTTTTACCATTTGATGCATGGCGTCAATTGTTGCAGTATCAATATTTGGCAATAATAATTTTGAGATGCCCGCTTCTTGAGCTTTTTGAACAATTTCATTGCGATCTTCATCAAATTGTTCAGCAAATAGGTGGGTATGGGTGTCTATTAAATTCAAAGTGATTGTTTTTTACAAAGGTAGTTAATCTTTAGACCTTACCACGCGATTGGAATCGCGGTAGAAAGCAGGAAACAATCAGAAGAGACCGCAGCAGATTATTCTACATCTTTCCAGAAGGGAATTTTTGTCTTCATTTCTGGGTCCTTCTTATTGGTGAACCACAAGGTATGTTTCCCCCGACTGAGGTGTTTAATGTCAATAATTGCCATCATGGCTATTTGGTCATTCTCTTTTGCCCAATATGAAAACCATTCTACATTGTTGTATAAACTATCATTAATCTGAACAGAAAAAAGGTCTGATAAGTGTTCTTTGGAGCTCGGTTCCAGATAAGAGTCATATCCTTTACTATACGGCACATGTAACTTAAGAAAATTCTCTTGAATGATCTGTGACTGAATGGCCGGTGAACTAAGTTTGATTCCATCCTTTTCTACGACATCCATATAGAAGTAGTGTGACATCCAGTTTTCTTGAGATGCCATGTTCCATCTGTTTTCTCTGCTGTCAAAAATATTTGGCCAGTGCATTGCTCTATATATTGATCCATAAGACAATGATAAGGCAGCAAAAAAGATGATAAAAAATCCAACAGAGGCTTTCCAACGGTTAATGTTTGTTGCAAACATGGCCAAACTCTTTCTATACAGGAATCTTAAGGTAAGAGTATCCATTAACCAAAAGAAAGGAAAAACGGCTATACTTAGACCGGGTATTTTTCTGAAAACACCAAACAGAAGTAGATCAAGAAAGTAAAATAAAAAGAGTAGCATTACTATACTGAAGTAAGTGCCAGAAAATCCAATAAAAGCCGCAGGAATTGTTATTGTCACAATGATGTAGAACAGTGCTCCCCCAATAATCAAAATAGAAAGAATAGAAAAAAACATTACCAAGCCGGCTGTTTTATCAACCTTGATTAATTCGGTGTGCAGGTTGTCTTCAGCTTTATTCTTTTCTTTAAAAGGGAAAGCGGATTTCCACTTTTTTACAGTTATTCCTTGCGGATAAACGTAATTGATACATACTAAAGCTAGCCAAAATGCTCTTAAAAGTAAGTGCGTTATAAAACCTACCGTTAATAGTTTTAGACCTAACATTCCCAGCATTATGAAAAGACCTGTGCCGGGTAATCTACTCGTCATTTTCAAGCTAAAAATAAAGTCCAAAAAGTAATCAGACAACTGAAATAGTGAGAAAATAGCACCTCCCGAAATAAGCAACTCAAGCTCCCAGGAATTTTCCTGAAGATTCTGAAGCCATTTAGGTATTTTGTGTTCAGGAACTTGCATTGGAGGTTATCTGTCCAAATATACTGAATATTCACAAATTTGAAATAACGTCTTTAATCCTGGCTCTCAGGGGAGCCGAGAGGAGCAATAGGCGTAGAAATAATTTTACTTGTTCCCATTGCCATTCCGCCAGGGATTTTAGCGCTTTGCTCACCGGAGCGTTGCGCAGGTGAGGTAGCTTGCGAAAACGGATGGCGCGTGAAACATTTATTTAAAGTGCGACCAACGGAAGCGCCTTTAAATAGATTAGTTGAACCGACAGCCGGTGAGCAACTACAGCGTGAAGCCCGACCCTGACCGATCCTGATTGAAGGAGGAACGACTGAGCGTCAGGAGAGCGTCAGGGGGGCGGCCAAAAAATCCATCCCTTAATGCCAATTCGGACAGGTGTCACAGGCGTTTTTGCTGCTCTATTATCATTGACTATTCAATACGGCTTTGGTAAGTTCTACCTGAATTTGATCTTCCAGCCCGGGTAAATGAATGTTTATCCCCATTTTGTTTACATCCAGAATAAAGCTCATGATCAACATGGAGGCATATCGCCCATTGTAAAGATATTCCAACCTTCCCTCGCCTAAGACCTCATTTTTGTCTTTATCTGTGCTTAAATAACCACTTATTTCAATGTCTTTTGGGGGATGTTTTTCTTGTTTGATATAGGGAAGATTCATACTACCGGTAAAACTGATTTTTTCTCCTCTTCGCTGATCCAGCAAATTATTCAGCGAATCATTTCCCGTTATTATATCTGCTTTATCTAAAATTAAGGTAAACTCAGCTGTTTGGTAATTGAGGATCACTATTAACTCTTTTGTTGTTGCTCTAAATACAGTATCTGCTACTATTGCCGTAATCTTTAACTGCCCGGTATTGGTTCCAAACACTTCTTCCCGTTCTTGTGTAAACGTAGTGAAAGGTTGCAGGGAAAAAAATGCAAAAACCACCCCTAATCGTATTATACTGTCTAAGTGTTTCATTCTAACAGGAAGATACAAAAAAAAGGGGGGAAGTCAATAATAATAGTGGTTATGAGGTATTAAAAAATCCCGATCTACTCAAAGGCAGATCGGGATTTCAATATTATTTGATATCAATCGTTAATGTTCTTCTTCTCCTTCTTTCAAAGGCACCGTTTGCGGACAGAAGTCTTCTTCCATACCCGGCTTGGAATAATCATACGGCCATCTGTGCACGGTTGGTACTTCTCCCGGCCAGTTACCATGTAAATGCTCTACCGGAGCTGTCCATTCCAGAGTGTTTGACTTCCATGGGTTTTGAACAGATACCTGCCCTCTTCTTGTACTGTAGAAAAAGTTAAAAATAAAGATCACTTGTCCCAGTGCTCCAATAATGGCAAAAATCGAGATTACCACATTTAAGTCCATGATCATATCAAACTGGTTTGAATCAAAAGATTCGTAGACTGAATAATCGTAATACCTTCTGGGTGCTCCCCCTATTCCGACAAAGTGCATAGGGAAGAATACTCCATAAGCAGACACCAAAGTAATCCAGAAGTGTACCATTCCCAGTTTTGAATTCATCATTCGTCCGTACATTTTTGGGAACCAGTGATACACACCGGCAAACATCCCAAAAATGGCTGATAATCCCATTACCACGTGGAAGTGAGCCACAACAAAGTAGGTGTCATGCACGGCAATATCCAGGGCTGAATCTGCCAGAATAATACCCGTAATACCACCGGTAATAAATGAGGATACCAATCCAATCGAGAATAACATAGCCGGCGTATAACGGATGTTTCCTTTCCATAAAGTGGTAATGTAGTTAAATACTTTTACCGCTGAAGGTATAGCGATCAACAAGGTTGTAAATACAAAGACACCTCCTAAAAACGGGTTCATCCCGGTGATAAACATGTGGTGTCCCCAAACGATAAATGATAAAAAGGCAATTGCGAGAATAGAACCGATCATGGCGCGGTATCCGAAAATAGGTTTACGGGAATTTGTAGAAACAATTTCAGAAGTTAACCCTAAAGCCGGAAGCAATACAATATAAACTTCCGGGTGTCCCAGGAACCAAAATAAATGTTCAAACAAAATAGGAGATCCACCTGATTGCTCAAGCACTTCAGCTCCCACAATTGCATCATTTACGTAAAAAGAAGTTCCCAGTCCTCTGTCCATTAACATCAACACTACTGCTGATACTAAAACAGGGAAAGATAATACACCGATAACGGCAGTGATAAAGAAAGCCCAAATGGTCAAAGGAAGTCTTGTCATCTTCATTCCTTTTGTTCTCATATTGAGTACTGTCACGATATAATTCAAAGATCCTAAAAGTGATGAACCAATAAACACAGTCATTGAAACCAACCAAAGCGTCATTCCTGATCCGGATCCCGGTGTTGCTTGTTCGTATACCGATAAAGGCGGATAAATTGTCCATCCTGCACCTGCCGGCCCGGTTTCAATAAATAAGGAATACAACATGATACAGGAAGAGATAAAAAACAGCCAGTACGATATCATATTCAACAAACCTGAAGCCATATCTCTTGCTCCAATTTGCAACGGAATAAGTATGTTAGAGAAGGTTCCTGACAGTCCGCCGGTCAATACAAAGAAGACCATAATGGTACCGTGTATGGTTACTAACCCAAGGTACATTCCCCGATCCAGTATTCCATTAGGCGCCCATTTATCTCCCAGAAAAAATGAAAGTGTGCTATCACTCTCACCAGGCCATCCTAACTGAATTCTGAAAAGTACAGAAAGAATAACTGCTACCACTGCCATTATAATTGCAGTTACCAAAAACTGCTTTCCGATCATTTTATGATCTTGCGAAAAGATATACTTTGTTATAAAGCTTTCTTTATGATGATGTCCATGTGCTGCTGTCGCTGCCATATTCTAAACTTTAGTTCTTTCTAATCCTTTATTAAAATTATTATCCTTCTACTTGTGTTGAATCCGTTTCCATTGCGTCATTTGTTTCGTCAGAAGTTTCACTTTCCGGTTCTTCAGAAACAACCACCTTTGTCGTATTCACCTCATTACTTTTCCACGCTTCAAAATCTTCTTCTGTCCCCACAATCACCGGTAAATTCATGTTATAGTGAGACACTCCACAAATTTTATTACATAAGAGAATGTACTGAAATTCCGGATTTCCTGTTTTCTCTTGCATTTCTTTGGTCGTAAAGATCGGTTTCATTTTCAAATGCGTTCGCATGCCCGGCACACAGTTCATTTGTGCTCTGAAGTGAGGAAAATAAGCTGAATGGAGAACATCTTTTGCTCTAAATACAAGTTGGTATTCCTGATCTTTAATTAGGTACAATGCCGTTTTTGATATATAATCGTCTGCTGCCATTTGGTAGACTGAATCTCCAAATGCCGTTTGCATGTGAATGATGCGTTGTTTGATCCGCCCCATTTTTTCAATTTCATGCTGCAGCTTGTATTCATTTGCTTTAGATACGATAATCGTTCCTGAATCTAAAGCCGCTAATTGTTGTTCATTATCGGCAATTAACTGATCGATCTCATCTATTCTTTTCAGAATATTTTCTTCTGTTACTACCCCTAATGGATTGTCACCATTTACCAGTTTATAGTCTGCGTGACCGAGTTTATTATCTTCTCCGGAGTACCTGGCAGTCCAGTCAAATTGTTTCGCATAAAGCTCTATTACTACTGCATCATCAGACGCTTTTCCGGTGACTTGATTCCACGTCATCAATCCCAGGACAATAATTACTGCAAGTGCAGCAGCCGGAACAATCGTCCAGATCATTTCCAGTTTATTGTCATGCGGGAAATAGAATGCTTTTCTATCCGGATGATAAGAATACTTATAAGCAAAATAGAACAAGATTCCGTTTGTGATGAAGAACACAGCAAAAACGATCACCCAGTTCACATCAAACAACCAGTCTATATCCTTACCGTGTTCAGATGCTGCTTCAGGCAACATTCCGTTGCCATACACAAATAGCATATATAACATAGAGCCAAAAAAGAAGGCTAAAAACACCATCATCAAACCTGCGTTGATGTTGTTGGTTTTTAAATCGATATCTTCTTCTTTATAGCCTCTTAGCTTCGAAGAAAGTTCGTAAACACGCATCAATTGCGCAACAGCTATAACAGCTAAAACGATTACGACTAGTACAATTAATTTCATTCCCATTTCTATACTCTTTTTAAGCTACAATCAGTTTAAATCTCGTGGTGTTTACTTTCATCCAAATACGGGTGATTTTTTGGCATTAACGGTGCTTTTGTCAAGGTGTTCAACACAAAATAAGTGAACACTCCCGCAAAAGTCATGAATAATCCCACTTCAAGGATTCCAATTTTTCCGTGCTCTCCCATAGCGCCCGGAGTAATCAACATGAAGACATCTCCCCAGTGACCGATAATGATCACCAAACAAACGAACATTAATATGCCCGGACTTCTCTTTGCTTCTCTTGACATCAGGATAAGCATTGGAATCATGAAGTTAATGCAGAACATTCCCCAAAAAATAAAAGGGTATTGATCAATTCTTTGTACATAATAAATTACTTCTTCAGGAATATTGGCATACCAATACAACATGTATTGAGAGAAGAAAAGGTAAGACCACAAGAAAGAAGTGGCAAAAATCCATTTTCCAACATCATGAATATGGCTGTCATTTATTTTCTCCAGGTAACCATTCTTTTTCAGGTAGAGGATCAACAGCATGATCACTGTCATGGAAGTACACCACATTCCACCAAAGGTATACCAACCAAAAAGGGTGGAGAACCAATGTGCGTCAATTGACATGATCCAGTGCCAGGAGGAGGTAGAAGAAAAGTATCCAAACAGCACTAAAAATAGTGCCCCCATGGCATAGTTTTTATAATGAATTTTTGTTCCGCCTTCAATATCTTCACGCAATGATCTCTTTCTGAATCCGCGATAAAAAAGATAGTAAGTGGTCATATAAATGATCGTAAGGAGCCAGAACATGGGTTTATTCAAAAAGGAGGATTTGCCTTCAATCATTGCATCATGTTTGACAATTTCAGGATCCATCCATTGGTAAATATGGCCTACATGATGACCTAGATCGCCAATGGTGTATCCACCATCCATAAAGGTGATAATTAAAAACAAGGCCAGTAAGATGCCAATTCCAACCATGACATAAGAAGCTACCCCTTCAACAATTCTCTTGATGGCGACTGACCAACCGGTTTCTGTTGCATACTGCAATGCCAGAAAGAACAGTGCCCCCAATGCAATTGCAAAGAAGAAGAATCCGTCAATTAAGAAATTTGATAACAGACGGGTTTTGAATTGTTCAGAACCGCTATCCATTATAGCTCCCACGATAAAAAGTACTAGTCCAATAGCAACTGTTGCAATTATCGTTTTCTTCGCTTTGGATGAAATTTGATATTCCATGAATATTGTCTTTTCTAAATTATTCTTTAAATCTTACTCGTTATGGCCTGTTTCTGCTTCAACTTCGCTTTCCGGGCTTATTGTTTCAGTGTCTTCTGCTTCTCCACCCAGTTCTTTTCCCTGAAGTTTTTGAACGTAGTACACCAATTTCCATCTTTCCTCTTTACTTACTTGTGAAGCGTGAGATCCCATAGCATTTTTCCCGTAGGTAATTGAATAGAATATTTTTCCTGCCGGCAAATCTTTAAGCGGGCCGCTATAAGCAGGTGGTGGCGGATATTTTCCCGTATTAGGTACCGCCCCGTCTCCGGCTCCTTTTTCACCATGACAGTGAATACAAAACCTACCAAATAATACTTCTCCTTCTTTTAATACTTCTTCTGAAAAAGGAATTGGATTGATATCGTTCGCTGCATCTTCGTATCCTGTACTGTCTTGTTTCATTCCGTATAATCCGTGTGTTTTATCCGAATTTAAAGGTGCTCCGTGTTTGTATGGCATATTTACCGCAGCGCGTTTTTCATTGTCTGAATAAGGAATCGTTCCATTTGGCGGCAGGTAATTAAATTTTTCTTCTACCAAAGCAACGGCTTCTTCATCATATTTCCCTTCTACTTCCCCATAATCAACGTATGCTTCTACAGCAGATGATCGATACATATCAGGCATGTATTCCATTCCCGGAGAATTAGGATCACTTTTGCAAGACGACATCATGCTTACTGCAATAAATGCGATCCATCCGAAGTATTTTATTCTTTTTGTTTTCATCTGTCAATTTCTTTTATCATAAATCCGCCAACATCCGGCTTTCATTATTTGATCTTCACGTAATCTTTTTCTTCCAGTTCAACAATTCCGGTTGCTTTAATTTTTTTGTGAAGATCATCTGTAGACATCTCTGCATTATCGGAAAGTCTGATCTCCATAGTAAATCGATCATCCGTATTTCTTGGATATGGATTATCAGCAGGCATTCCCGGTAAGGTTTTATTACGTATAAGGTATGTAATTGCCATGCCGTGAGCTGCAAATAAAACAGTAAATTCAAAAGTAATCGGTACAAATGCCGGAAAATTTTCAAGCAGGCTAAAGCTGGGTTTTCCACCAATATTCATTGGCCAGTCAGCAATCATGAAATACCTAAACCCAACTACTGCCAACATCAATCCGGTTACTGCAAACATCATTGCAACAATTCCCAGTCTTGTGTGTTTTACGCCAATTACCGGATCGATCCCGTGAATGGGGAAGGGTGAAAATACATCCGTGATGTGCACGCCTTGTGCTACCAGCTTTTTAGCACCTTCCAGCAGGGTGTGATCATCATCATAAGTAGCGTATATAACTCTATCTGCCATCTGATTTATTATTAAATTACTACTGTCGCTTACTCTCCTTTATCCGAAGAATCGGAGTTTGCGTCTGTATCTTTATTTTTAGTTTCTTTTTTAATCGTATCCTCCGGTTTTTGCTCCGGATCAATTTTTGGAGATGCTTCTCCGCTTCCTACCACGGGATGATCTCCTCCAAAACCGGGAGCTGTATCATCTTTATAGGATTCTCCTGAAATTTTTACAATTGTTTTTAACTCAGCGATTGCCAATACCGGAAAATATCTCGCAAATGCCAGGTAGAACGCAAAGAAAATACCTAAGGTTCCAATAAATATTCCTATATCCGTCCAGGTAGGGTAAAACATGCTCCACGAGGAAGGCAAATAATCTCTGTGAATAGAGGTGACGATAATCACAAATCGTTCAAACCACATCCCGATATTCACGACAATTGAGATGAAGAAAGTAAACAATAAACTTCTTCTCAGTTTTCTAAACCACATTAATTGCGGTGAAATTACGTTACAAGTCATCATGGATGCATACGCCCACCAGTAAGGCCCGGTTGCTCTGTTAATAAAGGCGTACGATTCGTACTCTACTCCTGAATACCAGGAGATGAATAACTCTGTTAGATATGCTACCCCCACAATAGAACCCGTTACCATGATTACAATGTTCATGTACTCTATGTGTTTTGTATGGATGTAGGCTTCCAGTTTCATTCCTTTACGCAAAACTAACAATAGCGTCTGCACCATAGCAAATCCCGAGAAAACGGCTCCTGCCACAAAGTAAGGAGGGAAAATTGTTGTATGCCATCCCGGAATTACTGAAGTGGCGAAGTCAAAGGATACAATAGAGTGAACAGAGAATACAAGCGGTGTTGCCAATCCGGCTAAAACCAAAGAAACAATTTCAAATCGGTTCCAGTGCTTTGCTCTACCCGACCATCCAAAAGAAAGAATACCGTACATTTTTTTGGAAAGTGCTCCTTTTGCGCGATCTCTAATGGTGGCAAAATCAGGAATTAACCCAATGTACCAGAAAACTACCGATACGGTTAAATAAGTGGTTATCGCAAATACATCCCATAAAAGCGGCGAGTTAAAGTTGACCCAAAGAGAGCCAAACTGATTGGGAATTGGTAATACCCAATATCCAACCCATAAACGTCCCATGTGAATAAGCGGGAATAATCCAGCCATAAATACGGCAAAAATTGTCATGGCTTCAGCAGATCGGTTGATCGCCATTCTCCATCTTTGCCTAAATAATAAAAGTACTGCTGAGATGAGGGTTCCTGCGTGACCAATACCAACCCACCAAACGAAGTTGGTAATATCCCATGCCCATTCAACTGTTTTATTCAAACCCCAGGTACCAATACCTGTACCTAAAAGATAAAGAATACATCCAATTCCGTAAAGTCCAACCAACAAGGCTACCCCAAACATGATGTACCAAGCCCGTGGAGCTTTTCCTTCGATCGACCGGCATACGTCTTCTGTGATATCACTGTATGTTTTGTGACCTAAAATTAATGGTTCTCTAATCGCAGCTTCCTTATGCATTATTGCTTAGTTTAATTTTATCTCAATTAATTCAGTTCTTCTTTAATGTCCGCCGTGGTCATTATGTGATTCTTCAGTATGTTCTTCCTCTTGGTGCTCATCATGTGCTTCGTGTCCATGGGCAGTTTGAATAGCAGCAAGTGCGTCATTTTGCTCATTTCTCACTTTTACTTTATACCAGATATTCGGTCTAACACCAATTTCTTCCAAGGCATGATAAGCTCTGTCCTCTTCTGAGCTTTTTCTCACTGCAGATTCGGTATCATTCCAGTCACCAACAGTAATCGCTCCGGTTGGGCATACATCAGCACAAGCCGTAACAATATCCCCATCTTTTACCATTCGGTCTTCTTTCTTCGCTACCAATTTTCCGGATTGAATTCGTTGTACACAGAAAGAGCATTTCTCCATCACTCCTCTTGTTCTAACCACTACATCCGGGTTCAATACCATACGTCCCAGATCATCCTGTGCAGGATTCACCTCAGTAAATTTTCTGTAAGATGGGTAATTGAACCAGTTAAATCTTCTCACTTTGTACGGACAGTTATTTCCACAATATCTTGTTCCGATACATCTGTTATAGGTCATTTGATTCAAACCTTCATTTGAGTGTGTCGTTGCCGCAACCGGGCAAACTGTCTCACATGGAGCGTGATTACAGTGCTGACACATCATTGGCATGTGAACCACTTTTGGATTTTCAGCCGGATCCATTAATCCGTCAAATCCTTCTTCATCAAATTGTTTTTTATCTCTTGTTCCTACTGTTGGTTCGATATCAGAAGCGTAATAACGATCGATCCGCAACCAGTGCATTTCTCTTCCTCTTCTTACTTCATCTTTCCCTACCACCGGTACGTTATTCTCAGACTGACAAGCAATCAAACAAGATCCACAACCTATACATGAATTAAGATCAATGGTCATTCCCCATCTGTGTCCGACATGTTTCACCGGATGTTCTTTCCAAAGGTCATATTCCTCTACCGGTTTTTCTTCGTGATTCCACCCCATGTGTAAGGTATGTTGGTGGTTGTACGCCGATTTCGGTTGTGATTTATAAATATCAAGTGTCGTTTCTTTGACGATAGAGTTTCTGGCCATTACCGTGCTATGCGTTTGCGTGCACGCTAAATGGTATGTCTCATTTGTTTTAGAGACTTTTCCGTCATAAATATCATAATCGCCGTTTTGTACGATTTTGAATGTATTTTCTCCAATTACATCTGTAGAAGGTTCGCCGTAGTATCCCGTTTGCTGATAGGCCGCTTTACCAATTTTTTCTCCATTGGCTCCTCTTCCGTAACCCAATGCTATTCCAATAGTTCCGGGCGCTTGCCCTGCCTGAGGATAAGCCGGTAATTTCAAAGTAGTTTCTCCTACCGTTACTTCAACCACGGTTGATGGTGTCTCCTGACCTAATCCTTGTTCGCAACCTAATTTCTTGATGTCTTCGTAAGACATGGTGACATAATTGTCCCAGGTTACTTTGGTAATGGTATCCGGCATTTCTTGCAACCATGGGTTTCCGGCATTTTGTCCGTTTCCTATAGCTGCTTTTTGGTAAAGACTGATTTCAAAATCTCCTGCAGAGATGGATGCAATATCACTGCCTGCTTTTGTTAAATCTCCATTAAACGGAATGGCTGCAGGAGCCGGAACTTCCATCTCTGATCCACAACTTTGATGCACCATGGCATTCCAAAAAGAGAAGAAATCTGCATGTTTTGTTTGGGAAGGAAATCCATACTTTTTCCACATGGCTTTAATGTGGTCATGATAGTTGGTGCTGTCTTTTCCCTGATGTGTTGCCATACCTGACCAAATCATCAATGATTCAGCAGCCGGTCTTGTATCATGTAGCGGTCGGATGGTCGGTTGCGCCAATGCGTATTCAGTCATTTTTGGATTATAGTCATTCCATGATTCCAGAGGATGACTTACCGGGCAGATATAACTGCAATTACTTGCTGTTTCATCTGCATATTCTGACATGGCTACTGTTAAGTCAACATTTGCCAGACCTGACTTGAATGTTTCTGCATTGCTTAGTGAATAAGCCGGGTTTGTATTCCAAAGAATAACTGCCCCTACTTTTCCTGCATTCATGTCTTTGATCAATTTCGCTACCTTTTTGTCTTCTGACTGGTATAGATTGATCGGATTGTTCAAATTAATTGTTGAACTATAATTGTTTAGGTGACTGTTAATGGAATTAACGATCAACTGTATTGATTTTCTATTCGATCCGGAAACCACCAGCGATTTTCCTTTCGCTGCCTTTAATTCACCGGCTGCCATTTCTAATTTGGCTACTGTTTTCTCGTTCAAAGATGAAGTATCAACTCCTGAAATTGCTTTCCCGGTGATTGCTTTGTGTAAATACGCCAAGGCTGCTCCTTGCTGAGAAGGTTTGATCAAGCCTCTGACATCTGCATTACTTCCTGTTTGAGACATATTAGATTCAAACTGAAAGTGTCGTGACATCCAGTCACCATCCGGATTTCTTCTTTGTAAATATTGTCCTACAAATTGTGTCGACAACACCCATGAATTTAAAAAGTCACAGGCTACTGATACAATAATTTTTGCTTTGGAAAAGTCATAATCGGGAATTACTCTTTTCCCAAATGCTTCTTTGTTTGCTTCTCTGATTCCGCTATACGAAATGGCATCATATTGAACATGAGAAATATTTCCTTGAGAAACAGGAGGATTTGTTCCCATATCATCCATTGCCGTTTCTCCTGAGCCATCTTCCACCACGTCTACCGTTTGATTCAGACCGGCACCGCCGTACTTCAATTTAAATCGGGAAATGATATCCTGAGTAGAAGGGCTGATTTCGGTTCCGGACAACAAAACAATTTGTTTTCCTGATTTGGAAATTCTCTCCAGTTCGGTAGCTATTCCGGTATCTACTTTTTGCCAACTGGTTTCTTCGCCTTGAAACTGTGGTTTTGTTAATCGTTGTCCATCATATAATGAAAGAACAGAAGCAGCAATTTGTGGATTGATGGCACCATTGGTAAAGCCCCAATCTTTATTTCCTTTGATATGGATCGGACGAGCTTCTCTGGTCTTCACAAGAATACTGGCATAAGATGCTCCGTCATAAAAAGAAGATGCATACCAATTGGCAACACCCGGTGTTACATCTTCAGGTTTTACCACATAAGGCACCGCTTTAACAACGGGCGCTTCACAAGCGGCTAAAGTTGCTGCTGCGACGCTAAATCCCAAAAATTTCAAGAAATCTCTTCTTCCTGTAGACGATTCATTGACTTTATTATCGGCTAAGAATTCGTCAACACTAAGTTCTTGCGGAAATTCACTCTGAGTATTTTCAACAAACTCAGGAGTTTGGTTCAATTCATCAAAACCTTTCCAGTATTTCTTATTTGTTCCCATATCTATATTAAGCCTCTTAGTTCTTTATTAATAGTGACATTTCGCACATTCCAATCCACCTAACTCTGCTATAGAGATTACGTCATCTTCTAAATAATTCTGATACGTTTTTCTATCCTTCAATAGTCGTTGGTGAATGACCCCGTAATAGGAATCAGCATCTTCAGAAGCTCCTTCAATGTGACTTCCTGCAATGTCAACACTTGATTCTTTATGGCATTCTATACACCATCCCATGGTTAAGGTAGGTCGTGTAAACTTGATTTTATTTTCTTCAACGGCATTTAAATCTGCCGTGGTCATTACTCTTGCAACGGTTTCTTTTTTCATATCACCGTGACACTGCGCACAATCAATTCCTCCTACCTCAACGTGTTGTGAGTGGTTGAAATAAACGTGATCAGGCAAGTTGTGTACTTTCACCCATTTGATGGGTTGAGTTACTCCTGTATAAGAACGGGTATCCGGATCCCAACCTGCAGCAGCGTATATCTTTGCAATTTCTTCTGTTCCGGTTTCAGTTCCTTCTGCTACCTGACTGTGACAGTTCATACAGACATTTACTGTAGGAATGGTTGCGTGTTTTGATTTGGTAACGGCATTGTGACAGTATTTACAATCAATTTCCAAATCTCCGGCATGTAATTTATGTGAGTAAGCAATGGGCTGATCTGGTTTGTAATTTTCAAAGACCCCAATTTTCATTAGGTCTAATAAACCTGCTACCAATAATATAATGACAATGATTAGACTAGAAACACCTACCCAACCCCTGTTGGCCCACGCCCATCTTCTGGCAGCTTGTGAAACGGTTTCTTTTTCATCTATTTCTTCACCGGCTTCTGCTTTTACTACCCTGGACAAATTCCCTTTTACAGAAACGACAGCCCCAATCACAATTAATAAGAGTATCGCTATGATCCACCAGATCATAGAGCTGGATTCTTCTTCAGTAACCTCTTCACCACCTGGAGGTGGTGGAGCAACAGGTGGCGTATACGCCTCAACATAAGCAAAAACATCATCTATCTGCTCATTGGTGAGAGACTGAGCCGTCATGGCTGTTTTATTCCATTCTTTAAACAGTTGATTGGCATAAGGGTCACCTGACTTTAATACATCACTTGAGTTCTTCACCCAGGCATAGAGGTTCTCTTCAGATGAATTTTCGATCCAACGTTCACGTGCTCCCTTAAGTGCCGGTCCGGTCATGTCAGCATCCGGCTTGTGACAAGATGCACAATATGCTTTGAACAGTGCCTCACCGTTTGCAACATCTCCCTCCTGGGCATGAATATTGTGTGAAATGGACAAAAGGGTAACCGTTGCTAAAGCTAACAACTTGAATCTCTGAGAGATAAATGAATTTAATATTTTCATTTGCAAAATTTTAGACTTTTTGCTTGTGTATACATCATACTTAATCACCGACAAATTTAGCAGAAAGTCGTTTTTTACTGAGCAAGGGGTGGTCTTTTTAGAGCTGTATGTATTAATTTAAAATGATTCTAAATAAGCAAATAATCGCAAACTCTTAGAGTATAATTAGTTCAAGCCTATTATTAATAAATTTAACACTCATTAATAATCTAAAAAGTTTCATGAAAAAGGAATTTTTATACTTTTGTTCTGATACGATCAACATGAAGATAATTTTAACTGTCATTTGCGCCTTTTTGCTACAGCAATTTTGCTTTTCTCAAGAAGAAGATTGGCTTTCCTATCCTGTAGATTCAATGAATACCGGAGATTCTTTAAGTGTTATGTCTGATTCTCTTCAGGCAGCACTTGCGTTGGATTTTTCTCAAGAAGATGGCACAATTACTGTTCATCAGGATAATAGAATAAGTCGATTAGAGGAATTTATCCGTTCAGGAGAAGAGTCCTTAGACGGTGTTTTAATTGACGGGTATCGCGTTTTAATTTATTTTGATCAGGATAAAACAAAATCTGAACAACAAAAAGCAAATTTCATGTCTGTATATGAAGAACACAAGGCTTATGTGGATTATTCAGCACCCAACTACCGGGTACGGGTAGGAAATTTCAGAACACGATTAGAGGCGGATAAATTAAAGCAGGAAATCATAGGTCTTTTTCCCACAGCGATTGTGGTTGAGGATAAAATTCAGTTGCCTAATCTCCCGGAAAGCGAGTAATTTTCAGGTTTTTCTTTAGGGTTCTATCATTCAAATGTTTAAAGTGAGTGATATATAAAAAAAACTGTTTATATTTCACCCTGTATTAACTTATAAATCTATTTTCTTATGATGACATTTGACATTAAACACCAAGACGAATACTCACGCGGACAATTGCTATTAAGAGCTTTTTTTGGCGTGTTTTATATTATGATTCCACACGGAATTTTAATCGTACTTCTATCAATAGGATTACTATTTGTAAAATTCCTTACCTTTTGGATAATCCTTTTTACGGGAAAGTGGAATAAAGGGTTTTTTGATTACCACGTTAAAATGATGCGTTACCAGTTGCGCGTGCAGGCGCGTTTGATGAATTTGGCTGATGGTTACCCCGAATTTGGTTTAAACGGAACCGATACGCACACAAGTTTTGATATCACCTATCAGGAAGATGTAAGCAGAGGTTCTATGCTTTTGCGGGCATTTTTTGGGATGTTTTATGTTGGAATTCCTCATGGATTTATCTTGATGTTTAGAATGATTGGCGTGTTCTTCTGTAATTTTATTGGGTTTTGGGCCATCTTATTTACGGCAAATTATCCTAAGGGGATGTTTGATTTTGTTGTAAAAACATACAGATGGAATTACCGGGTAAGTGCATACCTGAGTTACTTAACTCATACTTACCCTCCTTTTTCGGGAGATGTTCAGCCCGGTGAAAATCTAGACCTTGTTGATGCTACGGTCGCAAATGATGAGATTTTGGATGCCTAAATTTTCAGAGATCGACATTAAAAAACCGTGCTTGTTTTGACAAGCACGGTTTTTTTATTTTTTCAATTAATTTGATTACAGCTTAGAAGCTACTTCAACTTCTTGCCATGACTCTACCAAATCACCCACTTTAATGTCGTTGAATTTATCAATATTCAATCCACATTCGTAGTCTTTTTTAACTTCTTTGACGTCATCTTTGAATCGTTTCAAAGATCCCAATTCTCCGGAGTAAATGACAATTCCATCCCGAATAAGGCGTACATTGGCATTTCTCAGGATTTTACCTTCAGTAACAAAGCATCCGGCAATGGTTCCAATTTTGGTAATTTTAAATGTTTCCCGAATTTCAGCTGTCCCAAGAATTTCTTCTTTAAATTCAGGAGCAAGCATCCCTTCCATGGCATCTCTAATTTCTTCAATGGCTTTGTAAATCACAGAATACAATCGGATATCGATTTCTTCCTGTTCAGCCAGCCTTCTGGCTTGTGGAGAAGGTCTTACCTGGAAACCAACAATAATGGCGTCTGAAGCTGAAGCCAGAGAGACATCTGTTTCTGAGATTGCTCCAACACCTTTATGAATAATATTTACCTGAATTTTCTCGGTAGAAAGTTTCAATAATGAATCTGACAATGCTTCAATAGATCCATCCACATCACCTTTCACGATTACATTCAACTCCTGGAAATCACCAATTGCAATACGTCTTCCAATTTCATCCAGCGTAATGTGTTTTTGCGTTCTCAAGCCTTGTTCTCTGTGTAGCTGTTCTCG
This sequence comes from Crocinitomicaceae bacterium, assembly GCA_040880585.1. Lineage (GTDB taxonomy): Bacteria > Bacteroidota > Bacteroidia > Flavobacteriales_D > Crocinitomicaceae > Paracrocinitomix. The sequence continues at coordinate 69,609 of JBBDID010000037.1, forward strand.
TTTGGTGGCAATTTGTTTTGCTTCTCTCTCATCCGACAAGACGTTAAACCTGTCACCGGCACTCGGCGCTCCATTGAACCCTAAAATAGAAACCGGTATAGAAGGTCCTGCTTCTTTTACCTCTTGTCCGCGTTCATTGTGCATGGCTTTTACTTTTCCGTAGTGCTGACCTGCAATAATTACATCTCCTACCCGCAATGTTCCGGCAGAGACCAATAAAGTCGTTACGTATCCTCTTCCTTTATCCAAAGATGCTTCCACAACTGTCCCAACCGCATTTTTGTTCGGATTAGCTTTCAACTCCAGCATTTCTGCTTCCAGCAATACTTTTTCGAGCAGCACATCAACATTGTCTCCGCTTTTAGCAGAAATATCCGCAGATTGGTATTTTCCACCCCAATCCTCAACCAGGATGTTCATGGCAGATAACTGTTCTTTAATTTTATCCGGATTCGCTCCCGGCTTATCAATCTTATTAATGGCAAATATCATAGGAACACCGGCAGCCTGAGCGTGAGAGATAGCCTCTTTGGTTTGTGGCATGATGTCATCATCTGCAGCGATAATGATAATCGCAATATCAGTCACTTGTGCCCCTCTGGCACGCATAGCGGTAAACGCCTCGTGACCCGGAGTGTCCAGGAAGGTGATTTTTCCTCCATCCTCTGTTGAAACCGAATAGGCACCAATATGCTGTGTAATACCACCGGCTTCCCCTTCCGTGACTTTTTCTGTACGGATATAATCCAACAAAGAAGTTTTCCCGTGATCAACGTGTCCCATTACCGTAACAATCGGTGGGCGATCTAAAAGGTCTTCTTCATTATCGGCTTCGGTTTCAATAGACTCCTGAACTTCTGCAGAAATAAATTCTGTTTCAAAGCCGTATTCAGAGGCTACCAGTTGAATGGTTTCAGCATCCAGACGTTGGTTGATAGAAGCAAAAATTCCAAGCGACATACAAGAGGCAATCACTTCAGTAGCAGAAACATTCATCATGCTCGCCAACTCAGAAACAGAAACAAACTCTGTGAGTTTTAAAATCCCTCTTTCCAGCTCTTCCTGTTCTATTTCTTCCTGTTTTTTATCTGCTGCTGTCTGCCGTTTTTCTCTTCTGAATTTAGAGCCTTTGCTTTTGCTTCCTCCTCCTTGAAGCCGTGCCAGCGTTTCTTTAATTTCTTTCTGAATTTCTTCTTCGGTAACCTGAGTTTTTTCTTTTTTAGGCGCTTTCGTTTTAGCAGCTCCCTTATTTTGACGAGCTTGTTTCTCGACATTTACTTTTTTGATTCGCTTTCTCTTTTTACGATCGTGGGAATCACTGGATTTTTCTCTTTTTTGAGGCAGGTCAATCTTTCCAACCACTTTCAGTCCGCTCAATTTATCAGATGCGGCCTTTATGGTTTCAATGTCTTTTGTAGCTTCTTCAGGTGCTGTTTCTTCTTCTTCTTTTTTCTTTTTTTCTTTTTCAGCGTCCTCTTCTTCTTTTTTCTTCGTCTCCTGAGCGACTTTTTTCTCACTTTCAGCCTCTTCTTCCTCTTTCTTTTTCTTTTTGGCTTCAGCGTCCTTTTTTTCAGCTTCTTCTTTCTTCTTTTTACTGTCAGGACGTGTTCTCTGGTTAATGGCATCCAGATCAATTTTTCCAACTACTTCAAAGCCTACTTTAGATTTGGATGGCGCAACTTCTTTTTCGACTTCTTCATCCTCATCCTGATCATCTTCATCTGCATCATCTTCATCCGTTTTTCCATCTTTTTTGATGTCTTTGATCGACAGGGACTCTCGTTTTTCTCTTCCAATAACAGTTTCCTGAGACTTTTCTTTTGCCTCTTTATCTTCGGCAAATTCATCCTCTAATACAGTGAGAATTTCTCCCTCTATTTTGGTGTTAGGTTTTGAATCTATCTTAAACCCTTTTGTTTCTAAAAACTCAACAATAGTAGCAATCTTAATGTTGAATTCTTTCGCCACTTTATTTAACCTTTTTGCCTTGCCTGCCATTTACTCTCTTTCGTTATTGTCAATAATTTCAGGGATTACTGTTCTTGTCCCTGTTCCTCTCCCTGTTCTTGTTCAAATTCAGCTTTTAAAATACTGAGGACATCTTCTACGGTTTCCTCTTCCAAATCAGTTCTTTTCATGAGCTCTGCTTTGTCCAATTCTATTACCGATTTTGCTGAATCCAACCCAATTGATTTCAATTCTTTAATGATCCAGCCTTCAATTTCATCAGTAAATTCATCCAAATCTACATCTTCTATATCTTCTGCACCTTCACGATAAACATCAATTTCAAATCCGGTTAATTTTCCTGCTAATTTAATATTATGTCCTCCTTTACCAATGGCTAAAGAAACCTGATCCGGTTTCAGAAACACATCAGCTCTACCGGTTACCTCATTAATTTCAATAGAGGTGATCTTAGCCGGAGACAATGCTCGTTGGATAAATAATTTATCGTTATTGGTGTAATTGATCACATCAATATTCTCATTTTTTAGTTCACGTACAATCCCGTGAATTCTCGCTCCCTTCATTCCTACACAAGCTCCAACCGGGTCAATCCGATCATCATAGGATTCAACAGCCACTTTAGCTCTCTCTCCGGGTTCCCGCACAATTCTTTTAATGGTAATCAGACCATCAAAAACTTCCGGCACTTCCAATTCAAATAATCTTTCCAGGAATTCAGGAGCGGTTCTTGACAATATAATAATTGGTGAGTTATTTCGCAAATCAACCCTTGCCACAACAGCTCTAATTGTTTCTCCTTTTTTGAAATAATCAGATGGGATTTGCTCAGACTTAGGTAAAATCAACTCATTTCCTTCATCATCCAGAATCAAAATCTCTCTTTTCCACACTTGATAGACTTCCCCGGTGATAATATCTCCGATTCTTTCTTTGTACTTTTTATAAATATGATCTTTTTCAAGTTCAAGGATTCGAGAAATCAAGTTTTGTCTCAATGACAAGACGTTTCTACGTCCAAAATCATCCAGCTTAACTTCTTCGGCCACTTCTTCTCCTACTTCAAAATCCGGTTCAATTTCAATTGCTTTTGAGATCGAAATTTCAGTATTTTCATCTTCCACCTCGCCATCCGGCACAATTTCTCTGTTGATCCAAATTTCCACATCCCCTTTATCCGGGTTAATAATCACATCTATGTGATCATCTGTTCCGTATTTTTTCTTCAACATTGATCTAAAAACATCCTGAAGGATATTCATCATGGTTTCCCTGTCAATGTTTTTGAATTCTTTAAATTCCGAAAATGACTCTATTAATTCCAGCGCGTTCATATCATAAGTTAAATTAAAAAGAAATTACCAATTTGGTTTCTTTCACTTCGTTATAATTAAAGGGTATTTCTTCTAGTACCCATTCCTTCTTTTTTTTTCCTTCTATTCTTTTTTTTTCTTTTGTCTCAACGACAAAGCCGTTTTCATCTACATTTTTTAAAACCCCTTCAACAGATGATCCGTGTTCAACAGCTTGAACTTTCACATCTCTTCCTATATTTTTAACGTACTGTTTCAGCACGCGAAAGGGTTTATTTAATCCTGCAGAGGAAACTTCTAATGCAAAATCTTCTATTTCCCTATCCAGGTTGTGTTCTATATTTCTGCTGACTGATTTACAGTCTTCAATAGACACAAAACCATCTTCTTTATCCAGCTCTACCACTATTTTGTTGTTGCTACCCACTGTGATCTCCACTACAAAAAGAGACGGATCTCTCTCTGCAATTCGTTCATTTGCTAATTCTTCAATTCTCTTTTTAGCGATCATTTTGAGTACAAAAAGAGGGGACTTTCGTCCCCTCTTGATAGTGTTTTTCTTTATTTTACGCTACAAATATAAGTATAATTCTTCTTTTAACAAAAAATTAAAAACTCAATCCTCATTTTATTTTTGTTTTTTCTCTATTTCAAAGATGTCCGGGGAAATAAAGTCAGGCTTCCAATAAGCCAATACTGACAGTTGCTTCAGGAGTTTTGTTTTTCAATGAGGGTCGTTTTCAGAATTGACAAATTTTGGAAATAATGACTCCCATTTCCGCCATTTCATTTCCCCATCCGCCAGCTGGCGGAAGTGAAATGGCTTTGCCTTAGTATTATTAAGCGATCCGCCAGTTGGCGGATGAGGGAAAGGATCGCCAGGGATGGTTATTATTTCTAGCTTTTTAAATTTTCACCGGACAATAATGTCTCTATTTCAAAGAGTATAATTTTAGAAGGGGATGCGTCGTTTTCAAGGCTTGTGATTTGCAGGTTCATTAAATATTTTCCGTCAGAGACTTTAGTTGGGACGTAGATCAGCTCTGTAATGGTTTTATGTTTTTGAGGATTTTCAGGGTATTTCCAAAAAGTGTGGTGTCCGGCCAATTCTCCCTGATCTTCTTCCCTGTCAATAGAAGGTAAATCCACCAACAAATGATCTATTTCATAAAAATTGATCACCTCTATCGCTTCTACCGAAAAATAGGTGGGGTTGGTGTTTGAATAGTCGATTGAGCATTTGTCAGATGAATTGGGTAGGGTTCTTACCACTAATGCATTAACGCTTTCCATTTCTTCTTCAAATGGTGCCAGGGCTTTTATCAGTGTTTCTTTGGTGATGATCCGGTCTTCTTCTTGTGTTCTGTCGTTCATTACTTTTTCAGGATGAACAGAAATCAGCAGGGATAAAAAATGAAATTCTTTTAAACAGGCATTAAGTGTTTCTTTTTCAGATGAAATGTGTCCAACGCACTCTGTATGCGTTCCGTTTCCATGCGGGTTGAACGTAATGGTGTTAAAATTAACAGCTCCTCCTTGATTGACATCTCCTATAAATCGATCTGTCATGACCGGTTCAATAGATACCGGGGCGCAATACCAGGCTAAAACAGGTTGATGTCCATTATGAATGGGAATAGAAAGATCTATCGGTTTGTTTGTTCGGATAAAATCGGATTCATTCAAGTGTAAAATCATACCACTAAAGATAATTTAAATAACTTTACTATTGATTTTAAGTAGTAGAAATGGCGAAATACAAGTTGGATTTAGAGGAGGATTATACATTCCAGTTAATCGGGGTTTGTTCCAATCATTCTGATTACCGGCTTTGTTGGGCGATTAATAGAGAATTAGGTATTCAACTTAACAAAACAGCTGATTTTTCTGTCATGGAAAAGAAGCAGTCAGAGCACCTCCACTCTTTCTATGAATTTTACGACGAGGAAGAGCATATAGAGTATTACTTAATTAAAAACGTTTCCAATAATTATCACCGCCTTGTCCCGGAAAAAGATCAGATTGATTACTTTTTAATCCTCAAAAATAATTACGTTAAGGATGTGGACGAAATATTATTAAAGCTCAAAAACATTGAAAGTATCCTCACAGCATTTATATTTGATCCTGCAACATTAAAATCAAAGGGAAACCTCATTTTTTAGACAAAACCGAATGAAAAAAACAAAAATAGTCGCCACTTTAGGCCCCGCTTCCAGTTCAAAGGCAACATTAACTGAAATGATCAGGCAAGGGTTGAATGTTTGCCGGATGAACTTTTCACACGGTAGTTATGAAGATCACTCATCCGTTATTCATCTGGTTCGGGAAATCAATGAGGAATTGGGCACTCACGTAGCTATTCTTGCCGACTTACAAGGGCCTAAAATACGAATTGGAGAAGTGGAAAATAACGGGGTGTTGTTAGAAGACGGCAGTAAGCTGGTGATTACCACTGAAAAATGTATCGGTACTGCTAAGCGGGTATACCTGAGTTACCAAACGTTTCCAAAAGATGTGAGTGTAGGAGATTTACTACTGGTAGACGACGGTAAACTACAAATGGAAGTAATGGCTATTCATGGTGATGAAGTTGAAACCAAAGTGATTCACGGAGGGATTTTGAGCTCCAATAAAGGGGTAAACCTCCCGAATACGAGAATTTCTTTGCCTTCGCTCACTGAAAAAGACAAAGAAGATCTGGATTTTGCTTTGAAACACAATGTAGATTGGATCGGTTTATCTTTTGTTCGATCAGCCAATGATATTAAAGAATTAAAGGCTATTATTTCATCCAAAAACAAGCATGCTAAAGTAGTTGCGAAGATTGAAAAGCCTGAAGCTGTATGGGATATTGAAGAAATTATTCAAGCGACGGATGCCGTTATGGTGGCCCGAGGAGATTTGGGCGTTGAAATTCCCATGGAGAAAGTTCCCACCGTTCAAAAACGGATCATAAAATTGTGCCGATTACATGCCAAGCCAAGTATAGTGGCTACACAAATGATGGAGAGCATGATTAAAAACTTCCGTCCTACCCGTGCTGAAGTGAATGATGTAGCCAATGCCGTAATGGATGGAGCAGATGCTGTGATGTTATCCGGAGAAACTTCTATTGGTGATCATCCCATTGAAGTGATCAAAGCCATGTGCATGATCGTGAATGAGGTAGAAACCAGCAGTGATATTTACCATAAAATTGAAGTACCGGAAAAAAATCAGGAGCGTTTCATTACAGATTCTATCTGCTTTAATGCTGCCCGACTTGCTCAGCGGGTGGATGCGGCGGGTATTATTACCATGACTTTTTCAGGGTATACTGCATATAAAGTATCTTCACAACGACCAAAGGCTAACACTTTTGTGTTTACTGAAAACAGACAGATATTGAGTCAATTGAACCTGCTGTGGGGTGTGGAGGGTTTTTTCTACGATAAAATGGTCAGCACGGACGCTACTATCCAAGACTGCAAAAACATTTTAGCAGATAAAGGTTTTCTTAAAAAAGGGGAGTTAGTGGTCAATATTGCTTCTACCCCAATCGAAGAGAAAGGGCAATCCAATATGCTGAAGTTAAGTTACGTTTAACTTAGTCAATCGTCATATTGACTTTGAAATCCCTGATTTCCTGAATGAACTGGTTAATGAGTTCGTGTTCTTCACCTGTTTTAGGCGGAAAAGAATCAGCAACTTTTTTCATCACCCGTATAAATTGTTCCTTGATCTCATTGGTTAGGTAATATTTTCCGTTTTCAAGTGCATCTAACGCCCATTTGTGTACGTCTTCAAATCCTGCTTCGTCTTTTTGAAGTAATTTAAAGATGATTTCAACATACTGGAAATCCATATTGTGATCCGTCTCTTCTTTCACAATTTTACGAAGCGCTTCTTTTTCTTCTTTTTGAATTTCTCCATCCGCTTTTGCAATTGCATAGGTAAAAATACCCAAGGCATAATATAAACTTTGTTTACTGTCCATGTTTTCTATATTTTGTAATTAATATGTGTAGTGATTTTAACTTCTACAAATATAAGGTATTAATATCCTGAGAATCTACCAAATGTCAGTAGAAAAAATGATCTTTATCTGAACTCAAAGGTCAGCAGCTAACACCGTTACTAACTTGTATTGTTGCTGATCTCCATTCAGGTCTGTCACCGACACTAAAATAATATAGGCTCCCACAGCCGCTTTTTCTCCCTCATCATTAATTCCGTCCCAGGTAAATGTGGCCTGATTGCCGGCAAAAAAATTGTCTTTCAGTTCACGTACCAATCTTCCCCTGTTATCAAATATCTCAATGTCAACAATATTTTCATTAGTGGGAAGATCTAAATTGATAGTCACTACATCCTGATATCCGTCATTGTCCGGTGAAAACATCTGCGGATAGCTACTGACATCACCAGTGATCACCGGACTTAATGATTGAGAATTCTCATATCCCGGCGTTCCCCACTCTACGTCTTCTGCAGCTGTATGCCAATTGTCAGGGTCATTGGTTTCTCCGGAAAAAGTAATTCGCTCCAAAGCCTTTCCATCTGCAGTTGATAGTAGCTCAAAATGGTAGTCTTCGTCGTAATGAAATTCATCCAGTACTATTCCGTCTTTCGATAAAAAATATACCGTTCCCGAATCATTGGGGTAGGTGGGGAGAGTTGCCTGAACAAAAGTTCCCAAACCGTAAATGGAAAAATCTTTGATGATATCATTGGTGTCAGCTGTAATTAGCACGTAAGATTCCGGAAGCAGTAATCGCTGGTCAGCTGTAATCAATTTATGGTTTGCCACAGAATCATCCCAATTTGCCAGCATCATTTCCCTGAGGTCAACAATTTTATCAGAACGGTTATAAATCTCTACATAATCTGATCCTCCGGTTAAGGGATTAAACATCACTTCATTGATAATCAAGTCTCCCCTTACCACCGTATCCGGTAAACCAAAATTGATTGATAAGGTTGTCCCTTCATTTCCCCAACAATCAAAAGCATTTGTTATCTGTAATTCATATAGCTGGTTGAGCAACAATGTTTGAACCGTAATGGAGAGTATCTGTAATCCTTGCCAATTTCCATCTATTGTATTTACAGCGGGCGTGATGTTAACCGTTGGCACTTGGCTGGTATCCATTATCTCATTGAAATATAATAATACCTCTGTGTCTGAAATCACTTCATAGTTTTCAATTTGGGGTGGGATGATATCATCCTGATCAGTCCAGATAGCGTTTTGAAGTGCCGGCGTACCTCCAATCGGATCGGTGGAGGCTGCCCAATTATTTTTGTCATTACAAAGGGTGTTAAGATGTTTTCGTTCGATCGACCAACCTCCTGCTTCTTTTTCAGAATCGTGATACCAACTTAAGTCAAAACTGATCGAATCAATGGTATTCCCCAGGTCATCTTTAACTACAATGTCATCCGCACTATTATTCAAAGAAGGCAAAGAAATTTCAGTATAATTTGCTACAAAAAACTGACTTCCTTCACCATTATTGCAAATAAGCACATAGGTGTCCGGTGCAAAGACATAATTATTAAAGGTGGAAGTTGAAGAAGCGTCTGAAAGTGTCCATCCTGAAAGGTCAAAATATTTATCTGAGCGATTATACAGTTCTACATATTCTACCTCAGGCAAACCTACCGGCGGAGAGGGGTCGGGTAAGAATTCTGTGATGATGATATCGTTTAGAACAGGAGTTTCGGGGACAAAGTAAAAAAAAGCTGCCGTAGATGGAGATGGAATCGCATTTCCGGCGAGATCTTCAACATTATTTGCTGTGAGCAGATAATCCGTTCCATTCACAAAAGGAGAGGAAAAGATCAGGTGTATGATTGTTTCATCTATTGCATCTACTGTGGCACTTTGCGGTGCTCCAATTCCATTATCTACTGAATAATTGGTTATGTTTTCAGCTGTTGGTTGATCAATTATTTCTGAAAAATGTACTTCCAGTTCGGTAGACGAAACAACTGCTACTGAATCTAAGGTGGGAACAATTGTATCGATATATGGATCTCCCAGATCATCAAAAAAGAATTTATCTGAACGCGTAGACGTATACTGACAAAAGACACCAAAATTGGCGTTTGTTGTATGGCTTGCATCCAAGACAACACCCTCAGAAATAAAAGCATATCCGGCAGTAGTATCTCTTAGTAATTCCCAGTTCCCCACACCGTCTCTGGTAACCCTTATTCTGCATACCACTGAAGCCGTATTCAGAGAATTATCTGCTCCATCAATCAATTCAGTAATCGTAGTTCCGTCCTGTCGATACAGGCTGATTTCATCTTCCGTATTTCCGATCATCACAAAATAGCCGTTAAGACTTCCTTTAAGATCAGCATTATCCGACACCAGATATACCCTTGCCAGGTTAGAAGAGGAAGGGTTAAAATCAAGTTTTACATAAAAATCCCAGGTAGTATTATTGATAGATGTTGTGCTGAGCGATAAATAAGAAGTATCTGATACTGCCGGGGCATTCAATTGCAGTTCATTTGAGGTGTTGACTATAAAATTTGCTGCATCTCCGGTCCAGGTAGGAGCTGTTGTAAAATCACCATCTGTGAAATCTTCAGAAAATTGCGCGAATACTCCACAATTAACTACAATTAAGAAAACTGTTAAATAAAATTTCATCTGTTAGAAATTAGACCGTAGTAAATATAGTATTTTTGTGGAGCTAACTAAATGAAACACTATGAGAATTGCAGTTGTAGGAGCGACAGGCCTTGTAGGTACTGAGATTTTAAAAGTTTTAGATGAGTTCCAATTTGACATCACAGACTTACTATTGGTTGCCTCTGAGCGATCAGTCGGTAAAGAGGTTGAGTTCAGGGGAACATTTTACACCGTGATCGGGCTTGAAGAGGCGGTAAAGGCTCAACCTGACATTGCGATTTTTAGTGCGGGGGGTGAAACTTCTTTAGAGTGGGCTCCTCGGTTTGCTGCAATTGGGACGACTGTGATAGATAATTCCTCTGCCTGGAGAATGTCTCCCGATCACAAGTTGATCGTTCCTGAAATTAATGCCAGCGATCTCACTTCTTCAGATAAGATCATTTCAAACCCAAATTGTTCTACCATTCAATTGGTTATGGTGCTTGCCCCCCTTCATCAAAAATATGGTATTAAGCGAGTGATTGTATCTACCTACCAGTCAATATCCGGAACCGGATCTAAAGCCATTCAACAGTTGGAAAATGAAAAAAAGGGAGTGGATGGAGAAATGGCTTATCCTTATCCTATAAACGAAAATTGTTTGCCTCATTGTGATGTGTTTTTAGAGAATGGATATACGAAAGAGGAGATGAAGTTAACTCAGGAAACCAAGAAGATTCTTGATTCTTCTATTCAGGTAACTGCTACTGCTGTTCGTGTTCCGGTATCCGGTGGACATTCAGAAGCGGTAAATATTGAATTTAATCGTGAGTTTGATTTGAAAGAAGTGCGTATGCTGTTACACCATACTGAAGGGGTGGTATTGAAAGACAATCCGGAAATGAATATGTACCCCATGCCATTATTTGCCCGTGGAAAAAATGATGTTTTTGTGGGTCGGATAAGACGGGATGAAAGCCAGGCAAAGACGCTCAACTTGTGGATTGTAGCCGATAACTTAAGAAAAGGAGCAGCAACTAATGCTGTTCAGATCGCAAAACACCTAGTTGAAAATAATCTATTGGCCGATTAAATGGGCAGGCGGGATGGTGCACGGGATTATTCTCCCTCCACAAATCCTTCTTCTTCCTCTACTAAATTATCATAAACGCGTACATTAGATTTTTGTCTTTTAACTTTGTAAACCACCGCTAGATCTCTGTACTCCATTTCATTGATATCAAAATCTTCTACATCAGGGTTAATTAGTCGGATTCCAATTGAGAACATCAGCGGCATTATGACAGCATCATCTATAATTATTTGATCGGCTTTCGCATACAGTTTGTTTCTCTTTTCGGGGTCAATTTCTTTAAGCGCCGCTTCATAGACCTCATCAAACTTTTCATTGTAATATGAAAAATAATTTGCTGGCTCGCCATTCGGTTTCTTTTCAGCACCGTGAAACAAGTGTAAGAATGAGGCGGGATCAGGATAATCAGCTATCCAACCAAATCGCCAAAAATCAAGCTCTCCTTTTTCTACTTTTGGGTATAGCTCAGACATAGGCATAGTTTCCAATTTGGTAGTTATTCCAAGATTGTCCTTTAGCATACCGGTAATAAATTCAGCAATTTTCACGTTAACGCCTCCACTTTTATTGAGATACAAAGTCAATTCGGGAAACCCTTTTCCTCCCTTATAACCTGCTTCTGCCAGTAATTTTCTTGCTTTTTTGGGGTTATAGTGATATCCCTTTACAGATTTGTAAGGATAGCCTGTCATGGGGGGAACAAAACCATTATGCGCCGGAACACCCTCCCCATCTAATACAAACTCTACTAAAGAGTCTCTATCTACCGCATAATTAAACGCTTTTCTTACATTGATATCACTAAAAATTTCATCCGTAAACCTGAATCCATAGTATTGAATATTTAAACTGTTTACAGACTGCACTTCAAATTCTTTATTTTTGCCCTTTTTTGCCTCTTCTAAACTTCCCATAATATTAGGGATTTCTTCAACCGGCAACCCCCAAATCATGTCAAGCTCGTTATTTTTGAAAGCATCTAATTCTGCTTTTTTATCCTTTATAAAAGAAATGTGTACTTCTCTAATAAATGGCAATTGATTTCCAAACTCATCTTTTCTCCAATAGTTTTTATTACTTTTTAATTCAACAATATTACCATTTTCTATTTTTTGAGGAATAAAAGGACCGGTACCAACCATGTGTTCATTTAACCCATCATATCCATACTTTTCAACCGCTTCTTTAGGGTATACTGCGGTGGCTAAAAGAGCCAACATATCAGGGAAAGCAGATAAAGGATCATCCAATTGTATCTGCAATTTATAATCTCCAAGCACCTTAATTCCCGAAACTTCTTTTGCTCCTTTATCTTGATAGGCTACTACACCTTTAATGACATTTCTAAAAAGCCCATTCCATTTATTTGCTTTATGGGTAGAACAGACAAATTCCAGGCAATATTTAAAATCGGCTGCGGTCATTTCTCTTCCTGTTCCGTCAGAAAAACATTCATCATCATGAAAATACACCCCTTTTCTTAATTCAAAGGTGTAAACTGTTTTAGAATTATCTATTTCGAAACTTTTAGCCAAAGCGGGTACCGTCTCCAGGGTTGCCTGGTCAAAACGAAATAATCCTTCATAAACATTTCCCGCAACATGAGTTGAATAAACGTCATTGATTCTTGCCGGAAACAATGAGGTGTAGTCCTCAATGGAATTCAATCGTAAAATACCGCCAGCATATTTTCCTCCTTCAACCTTGACCAATTCTTTAGGGTCTATTTGTTCCTCTTCTTCATCAGAGGAACCACCACAAGCCACGGTAATTCCAGTTAAAATAATCGGTAAAAAAAATAACTTAACTAATCTCATACATATTTTTAATATCGGGGAAGTAAGCAAATATATAAATTTATTGAACAACGTAGTAAAATTGGTGCAGTTTAGATAGAAATTCCACGTCGAAATGGGTTTTTGTTAATGTAGGCATCCGGATTTGTAAACCTGATAGAAAGTTCAAACCCTCCTCTGTAGTTGGAAGCCTGATTTAATCGGGATATGTTGATGTCGTAAGAAGCACCAATTGAAAAGTGATAAAAGTCCAGATATACTTGTGGAATTAAAGCATCAAGCACATTTGTCACCCTTAAATCTATCCCTCCTGATATGGCTAATTCGTTTGAAAGACCAGTCATTCTTGAACCTGATTGGAGTTGATATTTCCACAAGTTCCCCATTAACACCTCGTGTTGGTTTCCTTGAATCATAATGTTGAGATTTGGATAGATGAACAGACCTTCAGTAGCTGTTGAAAATAGCGCTGAGCCGTGTGCTACAAATCGCATTTTAAGTTGGCTGGATTCATCATCACCAAAAGTATACAGTGGTTTATTCAGGTGATAGACCGCTAACCCTACTTTTGCATCTTGCGGAGCACTTGCTACTACATTTCTATCACGACGCTTATACCAATAGGCTGCTCCTGCAGCTAAATCATAATAATTAAATCCCTGAAATTCAATTCCTGACCCATTTGTTAAAGTGGGGTCAAAATTTAAGCCGTTATATTGACTTCCCCATTGCATTTTAGTAGGGTCAAGTCCTGTTGATCCAAAATTACCTTGTACACCCAGTGATATTCTACCGTTTCGACTTACCGGAACAAAGGTTGTAAAAGTCAATCCTCCGGTAGTATTTCCGATTTGCACGTCTCCTGCAACATCTCTAAACGCCTGAACACCTACAGCAAAAAACACCGGCATTCTCGGGTTTCCTTTTCCAAATGAATATTGTAGTGAAGTGCCAAACGTTCTGTATGAATTATTGACAGACTGCCACTGGTCTTTCCAGTTCAGTTCAGCCCGTAAATTTCCACTAAAAGCTCCAGTAAAAGCTGGATTAATTTGAAAAAAAGAGCGGGTCGTTTGTGAAAAGTGAATATCCTGTCCACTCAACCCAAAGGGTAAGCACAATAATAGGATATAGCCCAATTTTTTAATCACACTGTTTAATGTATACTTCGTATAACAAATAAAGTTACTCATTTGTTACCGTTCTAAGCATAAATAAAGCCGTGTAGCATAAAACTACACGGCTCTGTTAACGTTTCACTTTTTAACTTCTTATTTCAGTTTAAATGTTTCCATAAACTTTGTGGTGAAATTTCCTTTTCTAAAATTCGGATCTTTCATCAGTTGTTGATGAAAGGGGATGGTTGTTTTAATTCCATCAATAAAATATTCATCCAGGGCCCTTTCCATTTTTGTTATGGCTTCTTCTCTGGTTTGGGCAACGGTTATGAGTTTTGAGATCAGAGAGTCATAATAGGGTGGGATTACGTACCCTGCATACACATGTGTATCAATCCTGATTCCGTGACCTCCGGGTTCGTGATAATCAGTAATTTTTCCGGGACAAGGTCTGAAGTCGTTGAAAGGGTCTTCAGCGTTTATACGACACTGAATAGCGTGCATTTGAGGGAAATATTCTTTTCCTTCTATTTTGTCTCCGGCAGCTAATTTAATTTGCTCTTTTACCAAATCATAATTAATGACTTCTTCAGTAATCGTATGTTCCACCTGAATTCTGGTATTCATTTCCATGAAATAGAAATTTCGGTGTTTATCCACTAAAAACTCTACTGTTCCAACCCCTTCATATTTTACAGCTTTTGCCGCTTTTATAGCCGCTCTACCCATTGCTTTTCGCAATTTTTGTGTCATGAAGGGTGAGGGTGTTTCTTCAACCAGTTTTTGGTGCCTTCTTTGAATAGAGCAGTCTCTTTCTGAAAGGTGACATACATTTCCAAATTTATCGCCGGCAATTTGGATCTCAATATGGCGTGGCTCTTCAATGAATTTCTCCATATACATCCCGTCATTTCCAAAAGCTGCACCCGCTTCTTTACGGGCAGATTCCCAGGCTTCTGAAAGTTCATCCTCAGACCAAACCACTCTCATTCCTTTTCCACCACCACCGGCAGTTGCTTTGAGCATAATGGGATAGACAACTTCTTTTGCCGTTTTTTTGGCATCCGTTAAATCTTTCAACAAACCTTTAGAGCCCGGAATACAGGGAACACCGGCTTTCTCCATGGTTGCTTTTGCTGCAGATTTATCTCCCATCCCTTCAATCATTTCAGGAGAGGCGCCAATAAATTTAATCCCATTTTCTTCACAAATTTTTGAAAAGTTGGCATTTTCAGATAAAAAACCATAACCGGGATGAACGGCATCCGCATTAGTAATTTCGCAAGCAGCAATAATTTTTGGTATATCGAGATAAGACTGTGCACTAGGGGGCGGCCCAATACACACCGCCTCATCTGCAAAACGAACGTGCAAGCTATCCCTGTCTGCTGTAGAATAAACAGCAACTGTCTTGATTCCCATTTCTTTACAGGTCCTGATCACACGTAGTGCAATCTCACCCCGATTTGCTATCAATATTTTTTCAAACATCTTCTAAATTCTTTCTATTTACTCAATGGTTCGTTTATAATACTTCTCTTCGCTCTTTTCATAAAAAAAGCTCAAATCCATATGTTTTTTAACGTACTTATATAAATCTTTGGAGGATGAAAACTGCTCATCAATATTCTCTGACACTTCTCTTCGTACAATTTCATTTTGATCCTGCACAAATAAATAAAGGGAATAATCCCCTCCTTTTGCCTCTTGAACATTCATAAACAGATTGTCTTTTATGGTAGTAGAATGCATAAAATATTGTACATCTTTGTACACACTATCTGAAGTGTTATATCGTTTTTCGGTCAACTTATATTTTGTGTCATTATGTTTTTCAATCACATAAAATGTTGGGTATTCATATTCTTGTTCAGAAGCTGAGACCCACTCACCCAATAAAGATGATTGTATCGTTTCGTTGGGGTCAGAAATCGGAACTTTTGATTGGTATGGACAGGCAGTTAACAAAAACGTCAGCCCTACCACCACCGTTATTCTTTTAAAGAATTGTTTCGTCATAATTTTATGGATTTATTTACAAATACTTATGCTGGATCCACTAAAAAGAGGGGTTGATCATATTCAATTGGAGAGTTGTCATCAACCAACACTTTCACAATTTTCCCGGCCATTTCTGACTCAATCTCATTGAAAAGTTTCATGGCTTCAACAATACAGAGTACGTCTCCGGGCTTGATGGTATCTCCAACACTTGCAAATGGATCCTTATCTGGTGAACTTCTTCTGTAGAAAGTTCCGATCATTGGTGATTTAATCTCGATCAGCTTTTCTGCATTTTCAGCCGCTTTACTTTCTTCTTCTTGTTGTGCTTGTTGAGCAGGTGTTTGTTGATTCGTTTGAGCAGCTTGTGTCTGTTGTTGCGGCGCCATATTTTGTTGTGGCATTGCTAAGGGAGCTTGTTGAACAACCACCTGTTCACTGGCGTGATCAGAAATAATGGTGATCTTAAAATCTCCCTGTTCAATTGCTACTTCAGTTACTCCTGATTTAGCAACGAATTTGATTAAATTTTGAATTTCCTTAATTTCCATAATCTTAAATTAGTATCCGTTTTAAATTTAATAAGCCCATTTAATATAGATGGCGCCCCATGTAAAACCGCCGCCAAAAGCAGCAAGTACAATATTATCTCCTTTTTTCAATTTATTTTCATACTCCCACAATAACAATGGAATTGTGCCGGAAGTAGTATTTCCGTATTTTTGAATATTAATCATGATTTTATCATGATCCAACCCCATTCTGGATGCCGTAGCATCAATAATTCTCAAATTAGCTTGATGAGGGGCGAGCCAATCAATATCTTCTGCAGTGAGTTGATTTCTTTCCATGATTTCCACAGAAATATCCGCCATGTTTTTTACCGCATGCTTAAAAACGGTTTGTCCTTCTTGATATACATATTGCCCTTCTGTTTCCACATTTTCTTTGGTAATGGGCTCTGCTGATCCTCCAATTTTTTGAATGAGAAATTCGCGTCCTGAACCATCTACTTTGAGCACTGTGTCCTGAATCCCTAATCCTTCTTCATTTGGTTCTAAGAGAACTCCTCCTCCTCCATCTCCAAAAATGATACAGGTGGCACGGTCTTTATAGTTAATAATGCTAGACATTACATCCGCTCCAATAACGATTATTTTTTTGTGGGTCCCGTTTTCAATATATGTTTTACCTACATCCAGGGCATAAAGAAATCCGGAACAAGCTGCACTTACATCAAAACCCCAAGCATTGGTCAAGCCTGACTTATCACAAATCACATTAGAAGCACTTGGAAATCGGTAATCTCCAGTAATAGAACCGACAATCAACATATCAATTTCTTCGGCTGCTATCCCTCTTTTCTTTAAGATCCCGTCTACAATTTTTTTCCCAAAATCAGACAGTGCTTCTCCCTTTCCAGCAATTCTTCTTTCTTTAATTCCTGTTCTACTCATAATCCATTCATCATTGGTATCTACCAATTTTTCAAGATCTTTGTTGGTGAGTATTTTTTCAGGAACGTACCCGTTTACTGCCGTGATAGCCGCGGTTATTTTGCTCATGGTTTGTAATCAGCTTTTTTTTGCGAATTGTATTGGATTTTATCTCGCATATAAATAGGGGATAAATTTATCAAAAAAATAACAGCTATCGAGAGAAAAGAGGACAAATCCGATAGAAAAAGTGCAAAACTCATTCATTTTCATGCTTAAAATACTCTTTTTAAATAAAAAAAGGATATCCACATCAGTCTGTAGTATCCTTTCTAAATTTTTATTTTAAGCTTGTCTTAGAATCAGACAGCTACTTCTTTTTCCATTACCACTTTACCTTTGTAATAAAGTTTTCCCTCATGCCAATGAGCCCTGTGAAAAAGGTGCGGTTGACCTGTAGTTGGACAAGTTGATATATTGTCTGCAACTGCTTTGACATGTGTTCTTCTCTTGTCTCTTCTGGTTTTTGAGATCTTTCTCTTAGGATGTGCCATTTTGCCTTTATTTTAATTTTTTATTTTTCAATTTTTTCAACGCTTCCCAACGCGGGTCTGCTTCTTCTTCTTCACCTAATGATTCATCTGTCAACGAATCAGATTCGTTTTCAGCAACCATTAAATAATTATCCATGGTCTTTAGCATTTCTTGATTACATGTTCCTTCCGGATGAATTCGTCTTGGCGGAACAGCCAGCACGGCCATTTCATATACCGGTTGACTGATGTCAAGTTCAATTTCATTTTCAGGTAAAAATATAATTTTTTCATCATCTGAAATCACATCCCCAAACTTGTAGATCAATTCTTCCCGGCTTTGAATTTCCACAAAAAAATCATCCGTGCATTTATCACACATGACCTCTGCTTTTCCAACAATTTCAATATTTAGGATATTCATGTCCGGTTTTTTTTCAAAAACCACATCTACTTTTAGTTCAGTGTTTTTCAACTCACTGTAATCAAACTGCTCAAAGAACGTTTTATCAATTTCAAAGTGGAATTTGTGAAATCCTTCACTCAATCCCGAAAATCTTATCAGTAATTCTCGCTTTCTCACCACTCACAAATTAAGCCTGCCTTCGTTAGGCGGGGTGCAAAGGTAAAAATAAAATTTAAGAGTATCCTATTATTTTTTATCTGTTTGTTTAGTCAGTGGATTTTTATGCATTTTTTCGTAGGTATTTCGGTTGTAAAATACGTCACAAGCCAGGTAGTAAGCATTTCTAAAGGATCGTTCAGAAGCTTTATTTTTTCCGGCGATATCGTAGGCTGTTCCGTGATCGGGAGATGTTCTGACAATGGGTAATCCGGCGGTGTAATTCACTCCCTCATCAAAAGAAACCGATTTAAAGCCGGTTAAGCCCTGATCGTGATACATGGATAAAATTGCATCAAAAATTTTCACATTAGATGAGCCAAAAAAGCCATCTGCCGAATACGATCCATAAACCAATTCTCCTTCATCCCTGAACTGGGTAATCACCGGATTAATGATATCCATTTCTTCCTGCCCAATCGCACCGCGATCACCTGCGTGTGGGTTCAGTCCCAAAACTGCAATTCTAGGTTTGGGAATCAAAAAATCTTTTTTCAGGGACTGGATCATCAACCGTAATTTTTTTTCTACTGCTTCTTTGGTGATGAGTTGTGGTACATCCTTAAGCGGTACGTGTCCCGTGACCACCCCAACGCGCAAATCTTCCGCCACCATAAACATAAGTACATCTTCTTGATTCAATTGATTGGCCAAAAATTCAGTATGTCCCGGAAATGCAAAACCCGCTTCTTTTACGCAATCTTTATTAATTGGGGCTGTTACTAAAACGTCAATCTTTCCTTCTTTCAGATCAGTCATAGCCGATTCAAGTGACTTCAATGCATAGGTCCCCCCATTTGCATTTTTCTCTCCAAGTACAATCTCTACCTCTTCTTGCCAGCAGTTGATCACATTTACTTTTTTAGCTTTCGCCTCCTCTGCGTTTTTTACAGTCAAGAAGTTAAATTCTTCCAGCTCACAAGCTTTTTTATGAAAAGTCACTGCCTTTGCTGATCCGTAAATAATTGGTATTGAGCGATTATACACATCTTGATCAATCAGCGATTTAATAATCACTTCCAATCCTACTCCGTTAATATCCCCAACGGTTATCCCAACTTTTATCAATTTTTCACTCATGATTCTTGTGCTTTTCTTTTTAGAAATTCCGTTAACAATCTCACCCCGGCTCCCGTACCGCCAATTCCCCGGTATTTATCTTTTTTTGTATTAAATGCAGGTCCTGCAATATCGATATGGATATACGGATAATCGGTAAAATGTTCCAAAAACTTACCCGCCGTAATCATTCCTGCGTAAGGGCCCCCTAAGTTTTTTAGATCAGCAATTGACGACTCTAATTCTTCTTTGTAATCATCCCAAAATGGAAATTGAACGACTCTGTCGTAAGTGAACTGCCCTGCTTCATTTAAGCGATCAAATTCTTTTTGACCGGCCGTTCCCATGACGCAAGCAGCAAAGGTTCCTACTGACCGAACAGCTGCGCCGGTTAAGGTGGCCGCATCAATGACGAGTTCAGGTTTAAACTTATTGGCATAGGTCAATGCATCAGCAAGAGCAAGTCTTCCTTCGGCATCTGTATTCATTACCTCCACCGTTTTTCCGCTATACATAGTAATTACATCTCCCGGCACATAAGCGTTCCCACCGGGTCGGTTATCTGTAGCGGGAACTAATGTGATAATGTGCAGAGGGATATTGAGTTTGGCAGCAGCATAAGTCACTGCCACAACCGCAGCCGCACCGGCCATATCGCTTTTCATCATGTCCATGGAGTTGGGTGTTGATTTCAAACTCAATCCGCCAGTATCATAAACAATTCCTTTTCCTACTAAAATAATTGGTTTTGAATTTTTGGCAGCTTTTGGCTTCCATTCCATGATCGTAAATGTGGGCGGATCAATCGATCCCTTATTCACAGCAAGCAATCCTCCCATTTTTAAAGATTGTATTTTTGCTTTTGTAAATACCTCTATTTTAATCCCTGCGTTTTCACACTTTTTTTGCACATCTTTACTCAATTGTTCAGCAGTTAGGTAAGATACCGGTTCATTGACCAGTGTTCTTGCCCAGCAGGTAGCATCTACAATATGGTTTATCCCTTCTACATCTACTGATGAATCTGAAGTAATCACCTCTTTTAATTGAACGGGTTTTTTCTCGGTAAAATACTTGTCAAACTTATAGGATGACAGGGCGATTCCTTCTATAAACAAGGATATGGCTTCGGTTGAATCACTCACTACCTGTAGTGATTTTATTTTTGATGCCATTTCATTATACACCTCGTCACCTGCCAACCTCAAACGTTCCCTGTTAGATGCCTCTTTTAAGTCATTAAAAGTAAAAACGGCCATAAATGTTCCGAATGCGTTCATCAAGTACGATTCTTTCTCTTTCAGTTCATCCCGAAAAAAAGCTTTTTCTTTTTCAGACATTTTCAGTTTTTTTATCTCTTTCTTATCCTGAATGAGAAAAACTTTGTTTGCTGTTTTGGGATTCTTCGAAAAAGTTGGTGTTATCAGCATAGCGTGTTAAATTTTGACGGTCAAAGTTACGCTTTTTTTTCGTCCTTAAGGGGAGATTGGGTACATGGAACCGTCTGAAAAAATAATCCTTACAACAATCAACTAAATCCCGTCTTTTTACGTTAACTAATTAGGGGAGGCCTTACTAAATTCGTACATTTGTAGGACGTTCCAAAATAACTTTGAGAATCAAAATCATCCATATCGTTTTGTTTTTGCTAGTGTCCGCTCAAGCGAACGCAACCCACAATCGTTCAGGGTCAATAACTTACAGGCATATAAGTGGTTTTACTTATGAATTTACCATTACCACCTGTACAAAAAGTTCCAGTGATGCGGATCGTCCTGAACTGGAAATCAAATGGGGAGACGGCTCTCTGGATACGGTTGCAAGGACAAACATAGATTTTAATTCTGTTTATGATGTTCAAAAAAACACCTACATAGGATCGCACACTTTTACCGGTCCTGACACTTACATCATCAGTGTAGAAGATCCAAACCGGAACTCAGGTGTTTTGAATATCACCAACTCTGTGGATAAAGTTTTTTGTATACAAACTGAATTGGTGATTTCTCCATTTTTGGGTACACCCAACAATTCTTTAATTATTGAGGATTGTCCCTGCCCGGAGTTTGCCTGTTTGAATAAGCGATATTGTTATAATTTATCGGCTTACGATCCTGACGGAGATAGTTTGAGTTATTCACTGGTTCCTTGCAGAGGTGAAGATTGTCTGGAAATGATTATTCCGGAGGTTTACAAATATCCGGATGCTGTTGGAGGGGGAGTTATAAGTATCGATCCGGTATCAGGAACTTTATGTTGGGATGCGCCTCAGTTTCAGGGTGAATATAATTTAGCGATAAAAATTTCAGAATGGCGAAACGGTTTTTACGTGGGTTCGGTTTTACAAGATATGCAATTAACCGTTCGTGCCTGTGATAATGACCCCCCACTACTTACAGCAGTTGCTGACACCTGCGTTTTTGCAGGCACCTCTGTGAATATACCTTTTTCAGCAACAGACCCTGACCCTACTGATGTGGTTACGGTGAGTGCAACAGGCGCAGTTTTTAATGTAGGGAGTAATCCGGCCATCTTTGTAGACTCTACTGCCACAGCTACAGCGGTGGGTCACTTTTTGTGGAATCCAACATGTGAAGAGGCAAAAACTTCTTACTATACGGTCATTATTCATGCTGAAGACAATGATCCCTCTGTGCCTCTTGAAGATCTTTTGACTTTTAGGATTAAGGTGGTGATTCCGGCTGTTGAAAACCTGAGCGTAACCTCATCTGCCAGCTCTATGAGTCTTAGTTGGGATCCTTCTGTCTGTAATAACATTGATCATTATAACATTTACCGCTATACGGATTCTGTTGATGTGGTTGAAGATTGCTGTTATAATGGAGCCGCTCAGAATTTGGGTTATACGCTCATAGGAACAGCCACTTCTAACAGTTTTGTGGATGATGAGAATCTGATTGTCGGAAATAAGTATTGTTATCTTGTTACAGCTGTGATTGATACTGGAGTAGAAAGTTGTATTTCTAATGTTGATTGTGAGCATTTGAACTTTGAGATTCCCGTTTTAACGCATGTATCCATCAACACAACCGATCCGTCAAATGGTTCGGATTCTGTCCTTTGGTCGTATCCAAAAGAACTGGACACGATTTTGTATTCAGGACCCTATCATTATCAACTTTATCGGACAGAAGGTTATGCAGGCGGCGTTGAATCTCTGGTATACACTTCTCCTCAACAAACATCTATCGTTAATCCGGACACTACTTTTGAGGATTTGAATTTGGATACAGAAAACAATCCCTACACCTACAGGGTTGAACTTTACAATGACAATACGCTTTTGGGAAGTTCCTTAACGGCTTCTTCTATTTATTTATCAACCGTTCCCAACGACAATGAAATAGCGATCAACTGGGTGGAAGCCATTCCCTGGGATAATTACACCTATGAAATTTATAGAGAAAGTGCTCCGGGAAGTGGGATTTTTAACCTTATTGGCAGCACAAACACAATTGGTTATGTGGATACCGGCCTCGTTAATGGAGCAAGTTATTGCTACAAAATTAAAACCATTGGAAAATATTCTTCTGAAGGCATTGTCTCTCCACTTGAAAACTGGTCACAGGAAATTTGCGACGTTCCGATTGACCTGACACCACCCTGCCCTCCGGTTTTATCTATTGATGGAGACTGTGACCTGGAAGAGACTTATCTCAGTTGGACGAATCCAAATAATTCCTGTGCAGATGACGTGACCCGTTACCACCTATATTTCGCTCCTTTTGAAGGAGACAGCTTGGAGTTACTCAGCAGTTTCAATTCAGACCTGGATACCAGTTTCACTCATGCAGACAGGGGAAGTATTGCCGGTTGCTATTATGCTACTGCCGTTGATTCTGCTCAGTACAACAACGAAAGTGAGCCTTCAAACATTGCCTGTATTGATAACTGTGCCGGTTATTATGAATTGCCCAATGTGTTTACCCCTGATAAGTCGGATAAAAATGACCTTTTTCACCCGCTTTTACCGTATAAATTTGTGGATAGTATCGACCTAAAAATATTCAATCGCTGGGGTGTTTTGATGTTTGAAACAACTGATCCGGATATTAACTGGGATGGCTACAATTTGGAAAATAAGCAATGTAACGACGGGGTATACTTTTACAATGTCACTGTGTATGAAATCAAGTTAGCCGGATTAGAACCGCGCTCATTTCAGGGAATTGTCACGATTATTAATTCACAATAGAAATGTTTACCGGAATAATTGAAGCCCTCGCAAAAGTTGAAAAAATAGAAAAGGATACCACCAATGTCCATTTCACTTTTAGTGCTCCTTTTACACAAGAATTAAAAGTGGATCAAAGCGTGGCGCACAACGGTTGTTGTTTGACAGTAGTGAAAATAAAAGAAGGCACTTATACCGTAACTGCTATTGAGGAGACGTTGCACAGAACAAATTTAGGCGATCTGCAGCTTGGTGATCTCGTAAATGTTGAGCGCTGTATGCAAATAGGAGGGCGATTAGATGGCCACATTGTCCAGGGTCATGTTGACACCACTGCCGATTGTATCGAAATCAATCCAAAAGATGGAAGCACCGAGTTTGTTTTCCAATATGATTATGAGGACGTCACTGTTCCCAAAGGCTCTATTACTGTCAATGGGGTGAGTTTAACAGTCGTACAGTCTGAAAAAAACCGCTTTTCTGTGCATATTATTCCCTACACCATTGAGTACACCAATTTTCATAACTTGAAAGTCGGATCCCAGGTCAATCTTGAATTTGATATTATTGGTAAGTACGTGAAGCGGATGTTAGAGCAGCAAGGGATTATTTCTTAGGTAATTTAAAAAAGGCTTCTTTGGGTTCGGATGTATAGATTACATCTCCATTTTCATCCAGTTCAATGGCTCCAAAAGGGTCGATTTTCTCTACCCCTTTTTTGATGGCTTTAATTTGTTCCCCTACTCGTTCAAACTCATCCCATTCAGCAACTGTAAGTGCATTTCCTGAGTAATCTACAAACATGCAGCCGTTATCAGTACATACTTTGACGCCATAATCCAGATCTTCTATCTTTTCAAACTCAAAATAATCCAAAAAATTAATTGCACTCAACGAACTGTCCAGTAAAATGTATCTTCCTTTCCGGCTGCCCTCAAGCACCATTTCGTTTTGTTCGTCATAGTATACAACCCCATGCTCATCTAGTTTTGGGTTCCCGGATAATTCTGCCGTTTTTGCTATAAACCCAAAAGGGATTACTTCAATAGATGCATAATAGGGCGAAACCTTTCTCCAATGGCTTTCTGTTTTTTTCCAAACGGCAGAGCCTTCTGTCTCTTGTATCAAGTCACCCCCATACCCCCAACTGTCAAAATAAGGGTACATCTCCTCTCTTTTCTCATTCACAACAACAACATCCCCTAGCTGGTGAATATGATACTCATAAGATGGCTCAGTAATAGATTTTTTCCGCTCGTCTGGTATAGTAGAAAGATGAGTAGTATCCCCTTCAAAACTGACTAGCGTTAACTGATAAAGATCTTTTACTACACCGTCTACTTCAATTTCTGCATAAATTTTCAGATCAAAGCTTTTTGGTGCTTCAACTGTTAAAGTGTCATTTCGCAAACGAATTTCCCATGCTGAGTCATTCACAAGAATCCCGAATTTAAACTCCGGGTTAAAATACACAAATTGATCTGCAATATCCAGTTCATACAACGTTCCAAAATCTTTACTCCCCCTAAAAAACCCTAATCCCTCATTCGGTATTTCTACATAATAATTATTTTCTGTCATGATCCAATCCAAATCTGGCTGACCCGTGGGCACCGGATAAACCGAATCTACTTGTTTGTCGTAGAGAAATTCAGGAATAAAGTCAGGATCTGTCAATAATCCATCCACATCAAGCCCGCTTTCAATTCCCTCCTGATTAACATCCAGTATTTGATAGTTTTCATTATAACCGGGGTACATACTTTCACCTTCAGGTAGCATATCGCTTACCAACCAACCACTTTTTATTCTATACACATTTTGGTGGTTCTGATCAAGCCCCCACTTTTTCTGATGCAAATGGTACACCCCGGAATTTTGCTCGTATTCCGTCTCTTTTAAATAAACTGGATTTCCTGAGCTATTGAGAAGTGGTTCTCCTAATTCAGTTCGCGCATCATAAACAGAAGATTGAAAATAGTAATTTGTCACCACAATTTGTGTGTCATTTAGCAACTCAAGTCCGAGCACTTCTTCAGAAAAATCCAGTTCATGCCAATAATCTATTTCTCCTGTTGTGAGTTTTTCATCTTCTAAAAGGTTCAAAATATTGTCAAATTGTCGTTCTATCAATAGCTTTTTTTGAGCCGTAGCAATGGTATCCCATTTTTGATCCTCTTGCTTTTCCAATATTTTTAAAGGAGCCATTGTATCGTTCTTGTTAAACAGCACCAACAAATCATTAAAATCAGACATACTGATTACATCATATTGAATATCCAACACTTTTTCAAAAAACGGAAGCCTGTCACTGCCATTATCATAATATGCCTCCATCAGGGAGAAGGGAAGATGGTATCTGACTAAACCGGCCTTCCCCGCTCTCCAGCAAAGCATGTGCAAAGAATCAGATTGAATCGACACGGAATCTACCTGCAATAACTGTGAGAAAAGTTGTGGATCTGCCGTCTTTAAGTTTTTTTTGATCCCCTTAATTCCCTCTGGAGTGTACCGGTAGATATCATAAGTAAATTCCTGATAAAATTGTCCTTCAAGATAGTTTTCCTGATAGGGGAGCGTATGGACTTTTCTACAGATAATATATTCATTGACCTTATCCACCTGTTCATATTTGGAGGGAATACTCCACTTTTCGTTACTGCAATCATATACCCCTGAAAAATAATTGCCTGAATCTCCGGAAACAGAAAAACCATTTTCATTTATTTGAATTGCTGCTTCATCAAAGATTACAAACAAGAAACGTTCTTCATCCAATTGCTCTATCCGAAAATGATCATTTTTCAACTCCCCTTCATAAATGAAGGTTTGGTTGGCCAGTGATTCTCCTTTAGAAACGTATAGTTCAAAGCCTGATTTAGTAAGTGCGACATATACCTCCTTCTCTTCAAAGACGACAATACTTGTGTTTTTTGAATAAGGAATTTCAAAAACTTCTTTCTTCACATTGTACAAGCCCGTTTTTTTTCCTTTTTTCAATACCGCTCTGGTACTGTCCCGGACGTATTTTATTGAATCTGCCTTTACATTATTTATACCTTGAGCACAACCACAAGTGATTATTAGTACATAAGCAATTAAAAGGAAACATTTCATAACCACTAATTTAGTGCTAAAATATAAATCTTGCATTATAAATAATGCTTCGGAAACAAAAACTTTATTTTACCGTTATACCTTGTCAAAACGAATCATCAAGATACCGTTACACATAGAGCTTGTCAAAATTCAACAAGAAAAACTGCGCGCAAAGCATTGTGTCCACTGGACTTCGGCTAATTTTTATTCCGTCCGCCTGGGGGACGCAAGAAAAATGGAGTCTTGCCAGCAAACACAAGCCTTCACGCTCGAAATTTCCCTGCCAACTTTTGACAAACTCATAATAAAGTGTGAAAAACTTTAGCATGACTTTTGATGTATTTGAAATAGAGACGTAAATTTGCATACATGAGAAGGATTTTAGGAATATTATTAATCGGTTTTGCTTTCCCCCTCTTTTCACAATCAGATACTGTGAAAATTGGGTTGAATTCGTATGTTATAGTAGCGGATTCTTCGGGGCTAGATATCGATTCTCTTTTATCATTGGATCCTTCCAAACAATTGGATCATAGGTTCTACAAAGAACGCTATGGAGAGACGGATTTAATGTATAAAATCACCAATAATAAGGGAGATGGTTTTGACAGTCTCTACGGCACCAGAAACATGCGCCCAATTTTACATGGTGTTGCATACCGTGGAGGAGCAAACAATTATTACCACAAGAGTGATAAGCGAAAAAATCAGAATCCCCTGCCCCTTGATGGCCTACACGGTTTATGTCAGGAAGGATTTTCTGCGGGAATTTATCTTTACAGAAACAATTTTGAAGCGGGGCCTTTGGGCGATACTTGCCAGTGTGTAAACGACAGTTGGAATAAGTTCAGTTATTATCAGTACGATTATTACGATTCAACTCACATTTACGATATGCTTCAAATGACGTACGAAGCGGCAACAAAACCTGAAGTGGGACCGGTTTATTTACACTGCTGGAACGGCTGGCATGCCTCCGGTTATCTTTCAGCAGTGATGTTGAAACAATTTTGTGGTTTATCCAGCTGGGATGCGGTTAATTACTGGGATATTGGAACCGACGGAGCTAACACCTCACCTCGTTATCAAGAGCAACGGGAGCAAATTAAAGAATTTCAACCTTACAAGGAGTTTATGCTTTCAGACTCTTTACAATCTTGTCTTTGCCCGCCTATGCCTGCAAATATTGACAGCAGCCAACTACATATTGAAATTGAGCACTTAGTCGTAGTTCCGGAAGCAATTCCTGTGGGTTTTGATATTGTGTTGTACAACGTAAAATTTGCTCCTGGACGTACGTCTTTCCCCAACATTTCAGAAAATCAAGACATTGCTTACCTTAAACAGGCTTTAGATAATGATCCTCAATTGACAGTAGAGATTGGGGGATACACAGACAACTCCGGTAATTATTCTAAAAACCTTCAACTTTCTGAACAACGGGCAAAGTTTGTTTACGATCATTTGATTCAATCGGGATATACTGCTGATCGTATTACTTATAAAGGATATGGGTCTAATAAGCCCATTTTTAGTAATCGCTATAAATCAACGCGAGAGGGCAACCGAAGAATTGAAGTTAAGGTAATCAACAAAACTGTTCATGGTGGAAATACACTGGTAGATGAAAGCATTTATGATGATCCAAATGTGTATGATGTCGAAAAGATGGAAAAATCATACCTGTCTTACTTCCTCAAAAATCAAGGGAGTGAGGATTTAGGGAGCACGTACATTGTAGATTCTTTAATTTTTGATTCGGGAACTGCTGCTTTACCAGAAAATGGGACGGGTGTTGAAATGTTGGATCAGTTGGTGGATTATATGAACAAACAGAAATATGTAAAGATCAGTATTAATGGTTATACAGATGCATCCGGCATTGCTGAAAATAACAAAATACTATCTGAAGATCGGGCCAAATCTGTCTACGATTATTTGGTGTCAAAAGGAATTTCTGCGAGTCGGATTTACCACAGGGGCTATGGTGCTGAAAGTCCAATAGCACCCAATCGCTATAAGTGGGGGCGTGACATCAACCGTCGCATTGAAATTGAGTTTGTAAGTGATTGAGTTGTAAGTTTTGCTGTCCTTACCCTACCAACTTTAAAACAAACTCATGAAAAGTTTACTCTTTATTACCTTTTTATTGCATTCAGTTTTTGGATTAATCGCACAAAAAAATCCCCGGGATCTTGATCTAAAATGGAAAACCGACACAAATAATACTACCATTCCTCTCAATGAATTTACAGCTTTAATGTATGCAGACGGCATTCCGCCAATTGATGACCCTGATTTTTATGATCTCGAAAACGCCAAAAAAGAATACTTTGCTTTTGAACCGGTTATTGCGGTTGAAATAGATGGAAAAGCCAAAGCCTATCCTCTATCGGTTTTGATGTTTCATGAGATTGTAAATGATTCTTTGGGTGGCACAGGCATTACAGTAACCTATTGCCCGCTCTGTAACTCGGCTTTAGTTTTTAATCGGGATTTAGTTTACAAAGGAAAGTCATACCATTTGGATTTTGGGGTTTCAGGTATGTTGCGAAAATCGGATATGGTGATGTACGATCGACAAACCGAAAGTTGGTGGCAACAATTCATGGGAGAAGCACTTGTTGGAGCTTTAATGGGTGCTCAGCTTGATATCATTCCTGCCCCGGTAATCTCTTTAGATGAATTTGCAGCACTTTATCCGAACGGTCGGGTGCTGGCTAAAGTGTTAGATGATAAAGGGGAAGCGGAGTTTAGCTACGGGCATAATCCCTATGTAGGCTATGATGACATAGCGCATGAAAAACCAAGATTATTTTTTGACGAAGTGGATGACAGATTACCTGCTATGAGCCGTGTAGTTGACGTAATCGTTGGCCAAAAACATAAAATTTATCCGCTGAAAGTGGTTAGCAAAGAAAAGGTAATCAATGACTCATTTGAACAACGCCCGATCAGTATTTTTTATACAGAAAAAGTTGTCTCTGTACTCGATTCTGCTGATATTAAAAAAAGCAAAACGATAGGAGCTGTCAATGTCTTTTGGGCAGAGGTAGATGGGCGAGTACTTACTTTTAAAAAGAAAAAAGACGATTTTATCGATCATCAAACCAAATCGGTGTGGAACATGAAAGGGGAATGCATAAAAGGGGAGTTAAAAGGCAAAGAACTTACTACCCTGCCCCACGGAACACATTTCGCCTTTGCCATGTTTGCTTTTTATCCTGATGCGCTAATTTATAAGGATTAAATCAGTTCTTTTGACCTGATTTGCTACGATCAATTTTTAATTTTTCGATCATCTCAAAAGACAAAGAATCGGCATACATTCCATAGGCATCTACCAATAATCCTTTTGTCTTTCCTTCGTCTGCCTCAATCACGTACAATACTGCTTCATCATCCGGATTGGTCATCCCATCAAAGCGATACACTTCAACAATATGGAAGTCTTTGGGGTCGTATTTTCTTTTGGTATCTATACACCTTAAATAATTTTCTGTTAACTCAAAGTTTCTGGTGTACCCATTCTTTTCGTACTCTTTAATCCGTTCTGAAAGTGTTTTCTCCTCTGTCATTATTGCTCTGTCTTGTTTGTTGATTCCTGTACAACTAAAGGTAAGCAAAATAGTGTAGAATATCAAAGAGGTTATTATTTACATCCCTATTCCCTTTTTATAAACCTTCAAACAACGTTCTCTAGCTACTTTGTGATCAACCATAGGTTCAGGATAATCTTCAGATCCATATTCAGGCAACCATTTTTTGATGAACGTCTTGTCTTTATCAAATTTATCAGTTTGAGTGATGGGATTAAAAATACGGAAATAGGGAGCGGCATCCACCCCTGTTCCGGCAGCCCATTGCCAATTACCTACATTTGAAGCTAATTCATAATCCAATAACTTTTGGGCAAAATACGCCTCACCCCAACTCCAGTGAATTAGTAAATGCTTACATAAAAATCCGGCTGTTATCATACGGAGCCTATTGTGCATAAAGCCGGTTTCATTTAATTGGCGCATCCCGGCATCTACAATCGGATATCCCGTTTTTCCTTCACACCATTTATTAAAATCTGCTTCATCATTTCGCCATTCTACCCCATCATATTTTGATTTAAAGTTTCTCTCAGCTGTTTTCGGATAATGAAACAGAATCTGCATAAAAAACTCACGCCAGATCAGTTCGCTTTTGAAGGTCTCTTCTTTCTTCCCAATCTTTTTAATCAATTGCCGAATACTTACAGTTCCAAATCTCAAATGCGGTCCCAAGCGGCTAGTTTCAATAGAAGGATAATCCCTCGTTTGGGTATAGTTTTTTATGTTTGAGAGATCATAATCAGGCACTTTTATCTTGTTATTTTTGATGTTCAGTGTATTTCTTGTGGGAAAGCTTTTTTTAAAAGGGTAAAAATGATTGAATTGGGTATTTTTAAGGGGTGTGTGTTCTGTTGAGATAAAGGTTGACTCCCATTTTTTCCGGTAAGGGGTATATACCACGTAAGGCTCTCCGTCTTCTTTTAGTATCTCCCTTGCTTCAAAAATAACCTGATCTTTGAAGGTTTTCAACTCAATTCCGTGATTGCTTAGCTGTTCTTCTACATTTTTATCTCGTTGAATAGCATAAGGTTCATAATCCCGATTGATATAAACCCGATCGATTTCGTAATCCTGAATTAGTTGCTTCCAGCAATTTTCAGGCTTCCCCTTCATGACTTCCAGGGCGGTTCCATATTGGGTCAATTTTTCGTGAATTATTTGGAGTTGCTCATAAATAAAATTGAGACGGGCATCATTTTCGGCTAATCCTTCAATAATATTTTCATCAAAGATGAACAGCGCTTTCACCGGCCTTCCGGATTCCAGCGCATAATGTAAAGCTGTATTATCAATCAGGCGTAAATCTCTTCTGAACCAAAAAATTGAAATTTTCATTACTGTATATTCTCATTAAAAAACAACGCCTTCAATTAAAATCTGTTGGCAAAAAATATTCCTTGATAATCCATTTTACCAAATTTGCTGTCTGTTTTAGTAAATAAAGATCGTCATTAAAGCCGTAGGTTATTTCGTGATAAATAAAGGTACATAATTGTTTGTCTATTAATCATCCTTTAGTAATCATCTGTCCCGATCACAATATTTTCGTTGAGGTTTTGGTTAGAAAATAATCAGCCGGACACTATTTTAATAGTAGGAGATGACAAACTAATAGAATCCAAACGTTTCCAGGATTATTTCTCTGAATTATCAAAAAACCTAAAGTAAAATAGGTGTCTTTCTTATTTAACTCCCAAAACTTCTACATCAAATATTAGTGTTGACATTCCCGGAATTCTGGCATTTCCTTTTTCTCCGTAACCCAACCAATAGGGAATAATCAACTTGATTTTTCCTCCAATACCTACTAACTGAATTCCTTCATCCCATCCCTTAATTACACGCCCTTGTCCAAGCGGAAACACAAAAGGTTGATCACGATCTCTTGAAGAATCAAATTTTTCACCATTGACAAAAGTTCCTGTATAATGCACTTCTACCTTATCTCCTGCTTTTGGTTTCTCAGCACTCCCCTTCTCCTCTATTACATACATTAAACCGGATTCGGTTTGCTTTGCCTCCGGAAATTTTTCTTTCATTTCTGTCTTGAATTCTTCCCCATCTTTTTTGAGTTCTGCCGCTAAATCACGAAGTCCGATTAACTCAATTTCAAAGATTAAATCTGTATTAGGCGGAACTTTTCCACTTCCTGCTTCTCCAAAACCTAACCATGAAGGAACCATGATCTTCATCTTACTACCTGGTTTCATAAGTTCTAAAGCCTCATCCCATCCCTTTAATATCGGTTGCTTCTTAAATACAAATTTAACCGGCTTTCCTTGATCAACAGAGGATTCAAACTTACTTTCATCCTCGAGATATCCCGTATAGTGTAGTTCAATTTCATCTCCGGCTTTTGGAAATTGTCCTTCTCCTTCAGCCAATTCTATATACATCAACCCAGATTCGGTTTGAACAGCTTCAGGAAATTTTTCTCCCATTTTTTCTTGAAAAGCTTCTCTTCGTTGCTTTAAGGCCGCTTCTTTTTCTTCAATGATGCGCTCCATCTCCTTATTAAAAACCTTCGAAGCCTTGAATTTTTTCGCTTCTTTTCCCACACACACAATTTCAATGGTTTGTATGGTGTCTCCCTGTGCAATTTTATCCACTACTTCCTGTCCGCTTATCACAGAACCAAATACGGCGTGTTTCATGTTTAGCCAGGGGGTTGATTTATGTGTTATAAAAAACTGAGAACCATTTGTATTTGGACCTGAATTGGCCATGGAGAGAATGCCGGGTCCTGTGTGTAGCAAAGTGGAGTCAAATTCATCCGGGAAAAAATATCCCGGATTTCCTGATCCCTTTCCGGTAGGATCCCCGCCTTGTATCATAAAATCACTGATGACACGGTGAAAGATAATCCCATCAAAAAAGGGTTCTTTAATTTTCACAGTATCGTACTTGATCTTACCTTCTGCCAAACCAACAAAACTTGCCACTGTCATTGGCACTTTCTGGTATTCCAAAGAAATCGTAATATCTCCCTTACTGGTATGTACTACTGCGTATAAGCCATCTTCCAACTCTACTTGTGAAAAGCTGGCAAAAGAGGTGATTGATATCAGTGCTAAAAGAAATTTTCTCATTTTATCGATTGATTTTTTAACAAATATAGCAATTTGTTACCCTTGGGTGAAACAGCTTGTGAGATTAGCAGTTTACAAATACGCTAAGGAAAAAAAATCAGCTAAATTTGAACTATGGTTTTTGTCACCGGAGGAACCGGAGTTTTAGGAACACATGTATTGCTTGAGCTGCTTTCAAGAGGGGAAGATATTCGCGCGCTCAAAAGAGAATCCTCTGATCTGGAACAACCCCTGCGTGTTTTTCAATTTTATCTGAATGAGAAGGCTAAAAGTGAATTCAATAAAATAGAGTGGGTAAATGGAGACTTGTTGGATATTGTTTCTTTGGAAGAAGGAATAAAAGGTTGTTCTGCTGTTTATCATTGTGCGGCTACCGTTTCATTTGCAAAAAGGGATTTCAATAAAATGTGGCGCATTAATAAAATAGGAACAGAAAATGTGGTAAATGTTTGCCTTGGCCAAAAGGTTGAGTACCTCTGCCATATTTCCTCTACAGCCGCAATAGGAAAAAGTAATAAAACCCAACCCAATACCGAGGAAAATAAATGGGTAAATAACCGTGAAAATTCTAATTATGCTGTGACCAAGCATAGTGCTGAAATGGAAGTTTGGCGTGGTGCTGCAGAGGGGTTAAATGCAGTGATCGTAAATCCTTCCGTTATTTTAGGTCCGGGAAACTGGAATGAGAGTAGCCTGAGTATTTTTAAAGTTGTGAAGCGCGGGCTTAAATTTTATACTTCCGGAATGAATGCTTTTGTAGATGTGCGGGATGTTGCTTTTATAGCCGCAGAACTTGCTAAAAGAGGGGTTTTCAACGATCGATTTCTGGTGATCTCAGAAAACCTTTATTACAAAGATCTGTTTGAGTTAATTGCTCGTGAATTTGATGTGCCGCCGCCTACTATTAAAGTAAAAAGGTGGATGGCAGCACTTGCCTGGAGAGTTGAAGGATTTCTCCATTTTCTTTTTGGTCGCAAACAAAACATAACTAAAGAAACGGCTAAAAGTGCTATGACTGTCACTACCTATTCAAATGATAAAATTAAGTCCCAATTAAACTTTGAGTTTATTCCTATAAAAGATGCTGTGAAAAATGCCGTCCGTTACTTCACGACAACAACGAAGAATTAGTTGGCTTTTTTAGCAATCACCACACTAACGCTTTTTATAAACCGGAACGGCAGAGCATGGTTCTCCAAACATCAGGCTTTTTACAATGGGGGTCAATTTCTTTGTCAACTCTGTATACGCCTTATTTGGGTTAGGAATGTCAGAGCAACCTTTTACCATCACCCGTTGATCTTTTAATTCTGTCACATCCCATTGCCGTAGATTCTCAAAAAAGAAATCCTCTCTGGCTTTTTCAGGATGTTGATAAACAACATTTTTTGCATGCTGTAAATGTGCGGTAAGCAACATAAAAGCCCAGGCGGGGATAATGGCATCTGTAGAACAAAAAATACACACATTTTTTTCCTTATAGACCGACCAGTCCTGTTCTTTTATCCACTCCCTGAAATCTTTTTCTTTTAAAACCAGTTCATTCCAAAGCCTTTCTTTCAGATCGATAGAAATCACTTCATTTACCACATCAAACGATTTTAAATCAATCTGTTTGATTTTTGCCTCTGCTATTTTATTCACGATTTCTTCTTTCATACTACAAAGTTAACGAAAGAAACGTTTGGTTCTTTTATTCCTTATTCTTGAACACTTATTGGCCCCTTGCTAATTAATTCCCTTTGGTTAGCTTAAAAGAAGAAATAATTTCAACCGATTCATTATGATACTCTATCTTTGAAACAGAAGAAAACCTTATGAAATTTGAAGATTATAAAATATCAGCTGAAATTAAGTCTAACCTGAAAAGGATGGGATTTAATCGCCCAACGGACATTCAGTTTAAATGCATTCCACATATTCAAAAGGGAGAAGATCTTCTTGCAATTGCTCAAACAGGAACCGGTAAAACAGCAGCTTTTGCTATCCCTATTATTGATCGGGTTCAGTACCTTAAGAAAAAAATGCGCGCCACTTCTATCCGTGCTGTTATAATGGCGCCCACACGGGAGTTGGCACTTCAGATTACAACTGTTTTTCACGAATTGAGCAAAAACACAAAAGTCAGAACCGAATGCATTTACGGTGGTGTTGAGCAAGACAAGCAGATTGAAGCATTAGTGAACGGTGTTGACATTATTGTAACCACTCCGGGAAGAATGTTTGACCTGGCCAGTCAGGGATATATAAAAATGAGCCGTGTTGAAATCCTGGTGCTGGATGAAGCTGATCACATGCTGGATCTTGGATTTTATAAAGACATTCAGGATCTCATTCGCTATCTGCCTGAAAAAAGGCAAACATTATTTTTCTCTGCCACTATCGATAAAAATATAAAGAAATTAGCTTATTCACTTGTGCGAAATGCTATTCGGATTCAAATTTCTCCCAAAGACCCTGTTTCTAAAAATGTCACGCATTCTGTAGCTTTTATTGAAATGGACGACAAGCGATTTTTTCTGGAGAGACTCATCAAAGAAAATAAAACATTGAAGTTTTTAGTTTTTGTTCGCACCAAAGTAAGGGCTGAGCGTGTCAAGTCAGCCATGGAGCGAGTCGCTATTGAAACAGAAACCATCCACGGGGATAAAGAACAAGAAAGCCGTGAGCAAGCGCTTACTGATTTTAAAAAGGGGATAAATAATGTATTAATCGCAACAGATGTCAGTGCCAGAGGGATTGATATTCCCGATATCGATTTTGTCGTCAATTATGATTTACCCGATAAAGCAGAGAATTATGTTCACCGTGTTGGGCGAACCGGGCGAGGAAAGAGCAAAGGAACAGCTATCTCTTTTTGTAGTAAAGAAGAAAAGGAAATGCTAGAAGAAATTGAATCTTATATTACTGTACCTATTGAAGAAGCAGCCATTGAAAAAGGGGAATATAAAAATACAATTCTGTTTACGGATGACGGCTCTCATGACTGGAAAACACTCATTGAAAATGATGAGGCACTGAAGAAAAACAGACGAAAGAAAAAGAAAAAATAAAGGGGGAAACTTTCGTTCTCCCCTTCTTTCTTTTATTACTATCTGGTTACTTCAAGACCGTCACATGTCCTCTAACGGTTCGTTTTTTATCAGTTCCGGTTTCTCCAAATTTAATCTGCCAGACATATACACCGTCTTGCACAAGGCCTCCGTCTCCGTAAGTACCATCCCAGCCAAAATCTGAATTGTACGATTCAAATACCACTTCACCCCATC
>JBBDID010000038.1:0-22415 GCA_040880585.1 Crocinitomicaceae bacterium
ACCTTTACCATAGACCTAACCGTTTATGAAAGAGGAATGTATTATCTACGGATTGAAAGTGAACAGGATATACAAACATTTAAAATTATAAAACAATGAGTAAAATTAGTCTGTTAATCATTAGTTGTATATTCATATTTGGTTCTTGTAAGAAGGATAGGCTGGAAGGAGAAAAAACAATTTTCAAAGGTAAATGGAATTGGATTTATTCTAATCATTCTTATGGTTGGTGTGAGAACCAGCAAATATCAGATAGTATTTCAGAACAAGACGTTCAGCATAGTTATGGTTTTGAATTTATGGAAAAGGGTAAAGTCCGTTTTATTTCTGATGGTGAGAAAGTAACTTCACATAATCTTGTTTTTCGTGAATTTGATGAACCTGAAGAAGGGTATTGTTCAATAAACAATGGTTACGAATTTGAAATATACCCAGATAATGAATCTTCTATGAGAATATGGGGATGCGTTAATAGTGATACAATCGAATGTTCTAGTTTAAGTTTTCCATTTGAAACGGATGAAGGATGTGAAGTTTATTGGAGTTATTTTGTTAAACAATGAAGACTTTAATTTTGATTACTTGTTTGATTTTCTGCATAAGCTGCAAAAAAGAGAAACTTGAGGGAGATTCGGAAATATTAATTGGAGAATGGGTGTGGGTGTTTTCGTACAGAATAACAAATATTTGCACACCACCAACATCAGAGGATTTGCTTACTCCTATCAATCAAGATGTGTCCTTCTCACTTGAGTTTATGAAGCAGGGGAAGATTATTTTTATAGAAAACTCCGTTGAATCTTCTAAGTATTTGATTAAAGATCTGATTTTTGAAAAAAATATTGTATCAACAAGTAGTTACCCTTATCAATTTAATATTGTTGTAGATAATGAAGAGTATAATAATATTCAAGGATTTGTAAAAGAAGATTCCTTAAAAATAATTTATGGTTTTCCTTTTGAAGATACTCAATGCGAAGATTATGTAAACCATTTTGTTAGAGAGTAAAGTGCGTTAGCGCAATCGAATTGGTGCGAGTTTGTAACGCGTATCAGACGAGTGCCGATTGTACCAACGAATACAGATGATGAACCCATTGAAGTCTATTATTTGGTGAGTGAACAATCTTCAACTAATGCACCAAGAAAAGCGGTGGGGGTGATTTGCAATAGAACGTATAATTACTTTACACAAGGGGATGGTTTGCCATGTATATCTAATACAAATGATCCTGATCTTCCTTACAATGTCCCCACGAATTATGAATATCACGATATTGACGATCTAAATCTTAAAATTCCAAATATGGGTACTACAAAAGATTACTATATTAATTGGTATGATGGTTTAACCGGCATTCCTTTAGATACTTCTCAAGACAATTCAGGTTTACTTGAAAATGTTGAACTAGAGTTTCCAGGTAAACTTACGGGGAATGCCAGCAGACCAATTTTATTTTTTGAAGTTTATCCGCAAGGAAGTTCGTTTAAATCCTCACAAAATACTGATACGATTATCGGAGAACATACAATTACTGACAAACAAAAATTTGAAACTTCAAACTTAGGTGAAATAGAAACTGAAGTTATAACAATATCACCAAACCCAACAACATCAGTAATTAATGTAAAAATTAGTAATCACCAGATGAGTTACTTAAGATGGTTTATAACAGATGTTCATGGTAAAAATGTAAGGTCAGGAAATATCGCAGAACCAAACTTTACTGTTGATCTTTCCGTTTTAGAAAGTGGAATGTATTATTTGCATATTCAAAACGAAGAAGTAAGGCAATCCTTTAAAATTATTAAGCAATGATTCTTACGGGAAAAATTAGATGTTTCTGGATTTTTTTGACTTTGTTAATAAATATTTCATGTAAAAAGGATAAACTCAAAGATGAGCAGGAAATTTTGGTTGGTGAATGGGAATGGTTTTACACTAATACGACCTATGAAATTTGTAATCCACCAAGTTATGATTCCATTGTAAATCCTTCAAATTTTGATAAAAATTATCATCTGCAAATTGAGAAAAAAGGTCGAGTTCATTTTATTGAAGATTCGAGTCAAAAATCCTCCTTCAATTTACAATTAGTTTATTTTAGTGAAAATACGACTTATATCAACTATGATTTTGAGTTTTCAATCTACCTAGATGGAGAACAAGAAAATCAGATATCTGGTTTTGTAGGCATAGATTCAATGGTTGTTGTTAAAGGTCTTCCATTTCCAGATACAGACTGCGACAATTATACAAGCTATTTTGTAAGAGAATGAAATTTACAATAAAAATAGTGCCAGTTTTATTATTACTGTTTTCGTGCAAAAAAGAAAAACTGGCAGGAAATAGTGAAATTTTAGTGGGAAAATGGAATTGGGTTTATTCATCAGAAGTCAATAACACTTGTAATCCACCAACTTGGGTTGATACGCTTAACCCTGACAATCAAAATGCTTCTTTTTCAATTGAGTTTCTGCAAAAAGGAAAGATCATTTATTATAAAAATATTCAGAAAACAAATGAATTTAAGATAACTAGTATATCCTTTTCTAATAACCCAAGCATAAGTTCTAACCACGCCGGCGCGAGCAGTCTGTCCCGACACTTCGGGGTCTCGCTCGTGCTAGTGTAAACTTTTTTTAGGACGGGTAAAAATAATTCTCGCTCGTGCTAAGTACGTGGCAACATCACAATCAGCCAATGGAACGCAAACTCAATTGAGTTATTTTTTTAGGTTGACCTGAAATGCACGGTACAAGACACTTCCATGCTTGAAAAGATCTTTTGTTGCGTCATCTGCTAAGGGAGGTTCATCATTTTTTTCTAATTTTAAATCAGGCTGTGCTTCCACATCATATTCTTTTTCTTTGTATTGGTGTCGAATGCATACAGCAGATTTGTAGTAAACACGCCGCTCATAGTAATTGATGGTTTTGGCTTCACCACCGCGTTGCCAAAGCTCATCTTCAGATATTTCAAGCTCTTCTGCTGTGTACATCTCTCCCGGATAATTGCCGTGGCTGAAAATAAAAAACAAATTGCCCTCATGAAAATAATAGGAATTTACATCTTCAGCCCAATCATAATAGGTATGTTCGATAATCTTCACCAGCTGATTTGTGGTGGTATCAATATATCCTTCCAAATCGCTTGAACCGCCCGTTACGTAATCTTCATCATAAAAAGCAGTGAGCGGAACTTTAACGCAATTGTCCAGATTGTCTTCAATTTGTTTGTACCATTCTTTTATTTGCTGAATATCTTCTTCATTTCCATAACCAATGACAGACGGAAAAAGGAAAAGTGTCAAAACTAATTTATTCATGCTTCGCGTTTTGTATTCAATTTAAATTTACAAAAATTAGACCGATCTCTCAAAAATTTTTTGGAAAACGAATGCGCGCTTGTCTTAGACCAGTGCGCACCTACCATGCCGGCGCGAGCAGTCTGTCCCGACACTTCGGGGTCTTGCTCGTGCCAATGTAAACTTTTTTTAGGACGGGTAAAAATAATTCTCAGAAAAGCAGGATTTAGTTGTAGAAAAATTAACTTTGCTTAATCATTTGATAGATGGACAAGCGCACGATTTTAAATAGTAAGCATCTTGAAATTACGCTCAAACGCTTGGCTAGTCAGTTAAAAGAAAATCACAGAGACTTCTCGGATACGGTTTTAATTGCTTTGCAACCGCGTGGCATTCACGTTTTAGAACGATTGAAAAAAATCCTGGAAGCTGATCTAAATGCACCATTGATCTGTGGCCAACTGGACATCACTTTTTATCGGGACGATTTTAGAAGAAGGGAACAACCCCTCATTCCATCAGTAAGCAATATTGACTTTATGATTGAAGATAAAAAAGTAGTGCTGATTGATGATGTGCTGTACACGGGTCGTTCCATTCGTTCAGGTTTAGATGCGCTTCTGGCATTTGGCCGGCCTAAACACGTAGAATTGTTGGTTTTGATTGACCGGCAATTTGAAAGGCATCTCCCCATCCAACCGGATTATGTGGGAAAAGCTGTAAATACCTTGACTTCACAAGTGGTGTCAGTAGAATGGGAGCAAATTGACGGGGAAGATAAAGTAGTGTTAACCACAGAAGATAATAATCATGGATAACTTGAGTGTAGAACATTTGATCGGGATCAAAGACTTATCAAAATCAGATATTGAGCTCATTTTTAAAACGGCGGATAGCTTTAAACAAGTCATTAACCGTCCGATTAAGAAAGTGCCTTCACTCAGGGATATTACAATCGCCAATTTATTTTTTGAAAATTCTACCCGTACCCGCCTTTCATTTGAGTTGGCAGAGAAAAGACTTTCTGCAGATGTGGTTAACTTTTCTGCGGCCAGTTCTTCTGTTAAAAAGGGAGAAACCCTGATTGATACCGTGAATAACATTTTAGCCATGAAGGTGGATCTGGTGGTGATGAGACACCCCAATCCCGGAGCGGCAAAATTCTTATCCGAACGGGTGAAAGCAAGGGTGATCAATGCCGGAGACGGAACGCATGAGCATCCCACACAAGCCTTGTTAGATGCCTATTCTATTCGTGAAAAATACGGGGACGATTTTAAAGGGAAAAAAGTTGTGATTGTAGGCGATATTTCGCATTCCAGAGTAGCGTTGTCAAATATTTTTTGCCTGCAAAAGCTGGGCGCTGAAGTGATGGTATGTGGTCCCACTACTTTGATTCCGAAATTTATTGACCAATTGGGCGTAAAAGTAGAGCACAACCTCAGAAGAGCTTTGGAATGGTGTGATGTGGCCAACATGTTGCGCATTCAGCTAGAAAGACAGGAAATCCAATATTTCCCTTCTTTGAGAGAGTACACCATGCTCTTTGGACTCACAAAAGAAATGCTGGATGGTCTGGACAAAAGAATTACGATTATGCACCCGGGACCCATCAATCGAGGGGTTGAAATAGCATCTGATGTAGCAGATTCTGATCAATCCATTATTCTTCAGCAGGTAGAGAACGGAGTGGCAATTCGCATGGCAATTATTTATCTGCTCGCGGCTAAGATTCAACGGTAATTCTACACATCCGGGATTTTGCAATTCGCAGAGGTACATCTTATCAAATTTTACTAGAAGTATTTGCTACAGTAGGTGATGAATCCGGTAATATTCGTTATCTTATAAAAAAGTGATTGCAAATGAAGATAAAACACATATTAATTCTACTGAATGTCCTTACGGGGCTTAGTTTTGGATGGTGTCAAACGCCTGAGAAAATCCTTGAAAATTATGAATTGGTATGGCAAGATGAATTTGACGGCAGAGAACTGGATATGACAAAATGGAGTTATCGCGCAGCAGGCAGTAAAAGGGGGAATGCCCTTGTACGCAAAGAGAATTGTTATTTAGATCAGAAGGGACATCTTATTATTGAAGCCAGCAAGCAAGACACCAATTATTATGTCGGGCAAATTGCCACCCATCAGACGCAGTTATGGCGCTACGGTTATTTTGAATGTCGCGCAAAGCTAAATAATCAGTTGGGACCCAGCACTGCATTTTGGCTGCAATCGCCAAAATATGGATCCCATATTGGAGAAGTTGATAAAGCCGGTGCAGAAATCGATATCATGGAATACAAGCGAAAAGATGGCACCAATAATATCTACCACACCGTGCATTGGGACGGATATAGAGAGCATCATCAACAGAAAGGAAAACGAAAAAAAGTGAAGGGAGTGGAAGAGGGATTCCATACTTTTGGCTTGAAATGGACTGAAAAAAAATACGTTTTTTATGTGGATGGCAAGCGAAGCTGGTGTACCCGAAAAGCCCTCTCCAAGGTAATGCAGTACATTATTTTAAGTGTTGAGCTTGTCGATTGGGGAGGGGAGCATAGAAACTCCACATATCCTGATCGGGCAGTGTATGATTATGTTCGGGTGTACCAAGAAAAAGAAAAATGAAAAATCGAACAATAATTTGCGCTTATAATAAACAGTACATCATGAAAGAAGAATGTTCAGAAGCGATTTGTTTTAAGCCTTTTGGAACGGATGAATATCCATTATTCACAATAATTAACTGCTTTTTGTTCTTAACTCCCCGATCTTTAAATCTGCTAATTCAAAAATTATTTTAATTTTGGTGTAAACAACGAACCTATGAATTTTTCGAAAGAAGAAAAAGACAAGTACACAGTAGTGACTTCAAACGTTGAAAAGTTGGATTCTACGAATGCGCCTGAATTAAAATCTGAGCTGGTATTGATCAATAAAAATGCAGTGAACAACATAGTGTTAGATATGTCAAAGTCAAGGTACTGTGACTCTTCCGGGTTAAGCGCAATTCTCATAGGTAACCGTTTGTGTAAAGACTCAGGGGGGAAATTTGTCATTTCAGGCCTTCAGCCCAACGTAGTAAAGTTGGTAGAAATCTCACAGTTGAACAACGTACTGAATATTGCAGAGGATATTTCTGAAGCAGAGTCCCAAATAAAATCCTAGCCCTTGTATGCGCTACAGTCAAGTGGGGAAAGAGGATATTGCCTATTTTACCGACTTATTATCTCAAGAGAATGTCAAAGTAGATCAAGCATCTATTGAGCGCTATACGCATGATGAAACCGAAGATCTTCGATTTTCACCGGAAGTGCTGCTTATCCCTCAAAATGTAGAAGAAATCAGCCAAATTCTTAAGTATGCCAAC
Organism: Crocinitomicaceae bacterium; assembly: GCA_040880585.1. Classification (GTDB taxonomy): domain Bacteria; phylum Bacteroidota; class Bacteroidia; order Flavobacteriales_D; family Crocinitomicaceae; genus Paracrocinitomix. The sequence continues at coordinate 6,684 of JBBDID010000038.1, forward strand.
CAGCAATTAATTCCCGTAACTCCCCAGGGGGCAAGAACGGGTTTAAGTGGAGGTGCTTTGCCGCTTTATGGAGGAGTGGCTCTGTCGTTGGAAAAATTAAATAAAATCATTGAAATCGACACCAAAAACGGTCAGGTAACGGTAGAACCTGCCGTAATTACGCAAGTTTTACAAGAAGCTGTAGCTGAAAAAGGATTGTTTTATCCTCCTGATCCCGCAAGCAGAGGCTCTTGTTCAATAGGTGGCAATTTAGCAGAAAATTCCGGCGGACCAAAAGCCGTAAAATATGGTGTGACCAATGAATACGTGCTCAATTTAGAAGTTGTCTTACCGAACGGAGAAATCATTTGGACCGGAGCCAATGTGCTTAAAAATGCAACGGGCTACAATTTAACCCAGCTCATTGTTGGATCTGAAGGAACCCTGGCTGTGATCACCAAAGCCGTCTTAAAATTGATTCCCCACCCTCGCCACAACAGACTGATGCTTGTCCCTTTTACAACAGCTGAGCAAGCTTGTGCTGCCGTGGCCGCCATTTTTCAGGAAGGAATCACCCCCAGCGGCATGGAATTCATGGAGCGGGACGCGCTGTTGTGGACCAAAGCATTCACCGGAGACACCTCCATCCTTATCCCTGATAACATACAGGCACATTTGCTCATTGAGGTAGATGGGAATGATACAGATGTGCTGATGAAAGAATGTGAGCAAATCTTAAGTGTAGTGGAAAAATTTGACGTAGGTGAAATTTTATTTGCAGAAAGTGAGGCGCAAAAAGAGGTGTTGTGGAGTTTACGCAGAAAAGTGGGGGAGGCTGTTAAATCCCAATCTGTATATAAAGAAGAAGATACCGTTGTGCCGAGGTATGAATTGCCACGCTTGCTTGCAGGAGTTAAAGCAATTGGAAAGAAATACGGTTTTAAATCCGTTTGTTATGGCCATGCCGGAGACGGAAATCTGCACGTCAACATCATCAAAGGTGATATGCCGGATGACAAATGGAATAACGAACTCTCAACCGCCATTCGGGAAATATTTGAACTTACGGTAAAACTCGGTGGTACCATTTCCGGTGAGCATGGAATCGGCCACGTCCAAAAAAATTACATGGATATCCCTTTCGGAAAAGTAGAACTGAATCTCATGAGGGGAATTAAGCAGCTTTTTGATCCCAATAACATCTTAAATCCCGGTAAAATATTTCCTGATCATTAAATGATTTATCTGGCTGCCTTAACCGCCTTTCCCTTTTAGTGTGGTGATTGCTAAAAAAGTCAACTAATTTTCCACCCTTTTTCCTTTATGCCGCGTTAAAATTCTTAAACTTAGCTATGGCTATGCTTGCAAATTTTGCCTTGCCTAAAGAAAAAACGAGCGCAAAATTTTAGTTACCTTTCTTACCAATCACCACACTAGTTGCTTTGCAAATGCATATTTCACTGTGCCCTCAGCGGGCTCATAAAATCGCCGCTAATGGCTTAGTTCAGTAAATGCATTTGCCTCAGCAAGCTATCCGTTCAATGCGGGGCAGAAAAGGTTTAGCTAATCCGGTTAATTCGAAGTGCAGTCGACTGCCACCGGTGACTGAGCGGAGTCGAAGTCCCGGTGGAAGCGACTGCACGCAGACCGGCCTCGCTTGCCAAAAATCACCGACAGGGGAGTGCAGGTAAGGGAGGCAAGCGCCAAATAAAAAACAACCAAAGACAGATTCCTATCTCTTTTTGACCCCCGCCCGCTGTATTCAAACAAAAAAACCGCCCTGATACAATCAAGGCGGTTAGTGTGGTAATTGGTAAAGTAAAATGTTTATAATGCTTACTACTGAGCAAGCAGTTTACCTGATTTTATAAGTTGAGAATCGCTCATCACCCTATAAAAATAAGCTCCTGAATTCAGTTCACTTAAGTTTAAGGTAGTGGATTCATTTATAAGTATAGTTTGGTAAACTACAGCTCCCAAACTATTGTATACTTTGAATGTATAATCCTCATTTTGCGTATTTTCAACACGGATAGTAACCGAGTTCTGGAATGGATTTGGATAAATACTTACCGTTTTCACAGCTTCAAATTCATCTACAGATACCGGACCACCTACTACTGTTTCACAATTGGAAACATCAATAGCCGCAGCAGCATCAATAGCACTGGTAGATAATGCGCCAACACCGGTTAGGGCACGTCCGTTAATGGTTACACCTGTAAACAGGTTAATGGCGCCTTGTGAAACAATAGTTCCGTTAAATACCGAATAATCGTTGATTTCTACTGCTCCGTTTACCAACCAATACACATTTTTTGCCTGTGTTCCGTTGGTTAGAATAACCTTAGAATAAGTACTGGTAGAAAGTGCTCCCTCAATCTGCATAACAAATACGGCATCTGCATTTCCCTGAGCATTCAGGTAAAGTGTATCCGTAAATGTAGTGGCTGCGTCAAGCAGATAAGTATGCGGGGTCAACACCAGATTGGCTCCGAATTGTGCAGGGTAGAGCAGTTCAATATCATGGGTCAAGGTGTTTAAATAATTGTACACCGTGATTAAATCTGAAGCTGCTGCTGCCGTAGAGCCATCCGGAATCGGGTGAATGTTTCCGGTTACCAATAAGGAGTCAAAACCGGAAGTTAATCCTACGTTGCATCCCACATCACCAACAACATTGGTAATACCTGCATTTTCAACAGGACCGTCAGATGAAAATATTCCGTAACATCCAACCTCACCAAATACAGGTGCTGCAGGACCGGTAAGAACAGGACTTCCACAGCCAATTGGAGTGTAAGCCAATACACCATCTATTGTGATGGCTCCTGCAATAGCAAGCGCTCTTCCTTCAAGGGTGTCTCCTGTATTCATGTTGATAGCGGCATTATTAGCAACTATGGTTCCTCTCATGGTTGTCCCTGTTGCCATATCCACTTGTCCTTCTACTTTCCAGAACACATTACAGGCTTGCGTCTGGTTGATCAATTTAACTTTTGACTGCGCACTGGTAGAAAAAGCACCCTCAATTTGAAAAATAAAGACGGCATTGGGGTCATTTTCTCCATCTAAAGTGAGATCCAGATCAAGTGTTGCAGGAGCTGAGATATAATAAACACCTGGGGTTAGTACCTGTCCGCCTCCAAAGGCTGTCCACACCGGGCTGTAATCAGGGGTTGCCAAGTCAAGATCATTATAAGCTACCAGTAAATCTGTAGATGCTTGTGCGCTTGTTGCATCACCATCATGCATTCCACCGTTTACGTTTCCAAATCCGGTACTGGAAGCTCCATTGGTTCCTACTTTTCCGGTTAAGTGTGAAATCCCCGTGTTGCTTACTGACCCAGTTGTAGAGAACAGGACAAAATTAGCAGTAGTACCTAAATTAGGTGCTTGCCCATATATAAGGGCAGGGGTGAAGAGCAGTATAACTGCCGTTAAAATCTTATGTATTTTTGTTTTCATAATATTATGTATTAAAATGTTAGTTTATTTATACTGTACGAAAGGTAGACATCTTTAGGTGAGTATGTGTTACACTATTTCATCAAAGAGTTACATAATTCACACATTGTAAAAATCATTAATTTCTCTGAAGGGTGGGATCGCTTGATAACACTAAGGTCAAGCCATTTCACATCCGCCAGTTGGCGGATGGGGAAATGAAATGGCGGAAATGGGAGTCATTGTTTCCAAAATTTGTCAATGCTGAAAACGACCCTCATTGTAAAAAGCAAAGAATGGAATAAAAAAAGCACTTCTCTTTTTTAAGGAAAAGTGCTTTTAGAAATAAAACTTTTATTTTATTTTTTTACAATGGTATTAGCATCCATAGTAACCGCTCCGTTTCTTGCTAAAGCTTTACCATCAAGCGTTGCTCCTGTATCAAAAGTAATGGATTCCAGGGCCATAACCGTTCCTTTAAAAACGGAGGTGGTTCCAAAGCTTGCTGAACTGGATACTTGCCAAAAAATATTAGAAGCCAATGCTCCGCCGGCAAGAATTACTTTACGTCCGGATGTAGTTGTCAGTGAAGATGCGATTTGAATGATAAATACGGCATTTTCATCTCCTTTTGCATCAAAGGTAACATCACCGGATGATATTTCAAGAGATGAAGTTGATTTGTAAAGACCGGGAGTAAGGGTAAGACCACCAATATTTCCCGATAGAGAGACCATATCTTTAGAAGTACGTCCTGCCGCATCATTGTAGGCTGTGGTTAAATCCAGTTTAGCCTGGTTGGCAGTTTCATCATTGATTCTCAAGGTTCCATTGATGATTCCGGGAGGAAATCCGTCAACAGAAGTCCCGGGACTTAGTCCAAGATCTCCGGTAATGGTGGTTTCTCCTGTGTTGGTCACCGCAGATCCGGCTAAAACAGCAAAGTCAGAGGCCTCATTCAAATCTACCTTATCCATGGTTATTTTTTGATTGATTACTTCGTTATCATCTTTTTTACAAGCGGTCATAATTAGTAATGCGCCTACAGCAAGTGTGCTTAATAGTAAGTTTATTTTTTTCATTGTATTTTTTATTTTTCCGAAAATTTACGGAGTTGTGAATTTATTCTCACAGCACAAAGTTCGTTGATCTAAATTCAAGAAGACTTACATCACTTTAGTAAATAGTTACATCATTCACACATTAGGTGTGTCCAATTGACACGATAATCAGCAGTCTCCCGGCAACTATTTGTTGTGTTAATTTGTAGTATCTTCTTGTTCTTCTTGTGATTTCTTTTTAACAAATAGGCTTTTTAAAAGAGAAAAAGTCGTTGATCGAATTTCATCTGAATGGAGGGCTACGTTTTTAGTTACCAACATACCCAAAACATTCCCGGCAATATGTTGCAAGGTGTTTTCTGATTTCCCGATTACTAATTTTTTAGCAACATAGCCGCTGCTCATTCCCAATGATAAACTGAAAAGTTCACTTTTTACTTCAGGGGAATTAATGATTTCCTTAAAACCATGTGTTAAAAGTTGAATGGGATGTATATTATCAATGATGAAGGATAACTCTGCTTTTAAAGCAACGCCTTCTTCTTTGCCCTGTAGCTGCAATTCAATTATTCTTGCTTGAAGCTCGTTTATATTGCTTATTTTACTCATATTTCAATGTAATAGGTGTGAAATAATCCGATCCTTTATTTTGCGAATGAAACGTTGGTGCGTAAAGAGTAGTGCTATGCTTATAAGCGCATAAAAACCAGCAACTACAGCAAATCCATAATAGACTTCACCCAACAACTCACCCACCCAAAAGGATAATCCGATATTGATAAAAAGCCCAAAAAAAGATAAAGCAATGAGTAGCAACATACGGGATAGAAGTCTGGAAGCAATATTTGCCGTTTTGTCAACAGTTTTTAACTTCAAGAGTTCATAGTTTGTTTTACTGTACGCTTCAACTTTAATAAGTAGTGATGTTATAATTTGTTCTTTCGTTGGCATAAAAAAATAGATTAAAAATGGCCAGATTGATTTCTCATACTGACCATCTTTGTTTGTCAAAGGGAGTTAAAACTAACAAATCCTCCCTCAGTTAACGCGGTTAGTTTTTATTTTCAATTTTCAACTGCTGATCTGGATTGATTTGATCAATCGCTCTGGCAATTTTATCTTGAATTAGATCTTTTAAATCTGCTCCTTTTTCAAGTAACTTTCTTCTGGTTTCTGATCCTTTATCAGGGGCAAATAGAATTCCTAGAACACCACCAATTGCCACCCCCGCAAGAGCCGCACCTATTATTTTACCTGTGTTGTTTGAATTTTTCATAATACAATGAATTAAACTTTAGTTTTTTCTTTATTGTTTTTTTGACTATTCAAAAGCGCATCATATTTTTCTTGTAAAGTGTCTTTCAACTCTTCACCTTTTGAAAGCATCTTCTTCCGTGTAACGCTTCCTTTATTAGGTGCGAAAAGAATTCCAAGTGCACCACCAATTGCTGCACCTATCAATACTGCCCCTACTATTTTTCCTGTATTGTTATTTGATTTTTCCATCTGTTTAATTATTAATTTGTTTAAAGGTTTAAAGGTTTAAAGGGTCCTTCTTCCCTGTATGATTCTAAGAATAACTGCAATCACTGCGATTATAAGTAATACATGTATAATTCCTCCGGTGTTGAAACCGAGATAGCCTATTGCCCAGAGAATCAGAAGAACAACAGCAACAACATAAAGTAAATCACTCATTTTTTTTAGTTTTAGTAAAGCCACCCATCTTTGTAATGGATGGCTTTGGTTGATATTTAATTAGTTTTTTAAGGCCTGATTAATAAAATCTATACCCCACTGTGAATTGTAACCACTGATTTTTGTAACGCGGAGTAGATGATGATCCGTCTCCATGATTGGATTGAAAATCCCAGGCTGCTCTTCCGGATAGTACAAAGTGCTTAATGTTAACATCTGCTCCTATTGAAAAACCCAAAATATTTCTACGGATGTTATCGTTTTCAAATTCCTGCTCTTGTTCTATACTGTTAACCCCAAAAGTGTAAACATCCTTTTGATGTGCGAGGTAGGAGTATTGGGGACCCACAACAAAGGTGATAAATTCTGCCGGTTTTACTTGTAACAGTAGCGGAACATCAATAAAAGTGGTTGTTCTTGTAAAAGAATAAGGTGTCCCTAAAAGTGTTCCTGCACCTTTAAATCCTTTTTGAGAAATTAAAAACTCAGGTTGAAATCCAAGAAATTTTCCAAAAGGAATTCCTATAAAGACGCCTCCTGCAAAGCCTACTTTTGCATCTGCTCTAAAATCCTCCCCTTGTTCATCCCACACATTAGAATAATTTATTCCAGCTTTCAAACCGAAGGTAAAGACTTCACGTGACTCATTATTATCACTCTGAGCGCTTAATGGTGTTGCGACGGTCAAAAACGTAAAAGCTAAGCCGAAGGTGATCAATGATTTTTTCATTTTATTTGTTATTTAGTTGTGAATATATTTTCACACTACAAATGTCATTGATCTAAAAACAAGAAGGCTTACATCACTTTAGCATAAAATTACATCATTCACACATTTTCGAGCATTTTCTCTCTTTTGTTTTTCAGTGATTTAAAAAAAGAAGGGGTTAATCCGGTTATTTTTTTGAATTGATTAGAAAGTGCTGCAACACTGCTGTAATTTAACCGATAAGATATTTCAGTGAGGTTGAGCTCATCATAAAGAATCAATTCTTTAATTCTTTCCACTTTATGAAGAAGAATGAAGTGTGAAATAGTTACTCCCTGTGCTTCTGAAAAAATATTGGAGAGGTAAGTGTAATCATAATCCAGTTTTTTACTGATAAAATCAGAGAACTTCATTTTAGGCAACGTATCAGAATGATGCACCATATCAATGACGCCACTTTTTATTCTTTCAATAAGGATGGCCTTTTTGTCATTCATTAGTTCCAAACCTGAATGAAGTAAAACGTCCTTAAGTTCTTTTCGTTGTTCAGCTGTAATGTATTCCAGGAGACTTACTTCACCCAAATTGACATAAGCATAATCAAGCCCCAGGTTTTTCAATTCCTCCTGTACTACTATTTTACAACGTAGACTCACCATGTATTTTATATATAATTTCAAATTAAATTCCTTTTGTTTTAAATTGTGGATTGATTACTATTGATCAGTTACAACAAAGGTGACCCGATTTATCCGAAGCGCAAAATATAGTTGGGGATAAGATTCTGAAAAAGCGGTGAATAAGTACTATTCACCTATTCTTTTAAACGCCAATTTTGTTTCTTTTTCGGGGGGATTACCCCTCGCTTTTAAAACGGTTAAACCATTTATTTTTACAACGTCTAAGCCTTGCTATTTCGTGTCGGTACTTACTATTTCGACCTTACAAGTCTGCTCAAAATCAAAAGTACGCCAACTTTCCAACCTTTATGAAATATAAAAATACACAGAAAGCACAACTGAAATCAAGAGGGTACCTGTTATTAAGCTGAATCGTCTAATAAAAGGGTCAAAACCGGGAATTGACATACTGTATAAGCCATAAATCAATAATATAATTCCGGCTAAAAGCGTCCCAAAGCCAAGAAGAAAGAAAAACAAATAGAGGATGATTTCGATCATGTTTTTGGATAAACAGCTTGATTTTGAACTAAAATAGATGTTTTTTATCTTTTGAAGCCAAAAAGAGGAGAATATTCATTACGATTGATATTTGGCAATCATCTTCCTTTTTACTGGATCACTTTTTTTTCAGTTCAAAAATATCTTTTCTTCGATCTTTCAGATTTCTAACGCTGCCAAATTGATTCAGTTCCCTCAGTAAATCGATATCGACATCTGCAATTAATATCATTTCTGTATTGGTTGTTGCCTCTGCTTTTATTCCATTTGGGGGAAAAGAAAAGTCACAGGGAGTAAACACCATGGATTGGGCAAATTGAATGTCCATATTATGGACTTTAGGCAGGTTTCCAACACTTCCGGCAATGGCGACGTAACATTCGTTTTCAATGGCTCTGGCTTGTGCACAGTGTCGTACTCTTGAATAACCATTTTGAGTATCTGTTAAAAAAGGGACAAATAAAATATCCATTCCTTCGTCGGCCAAAATTCTACTCAATTCAGGAAATTCAGAGTCGTAACAAATGAGAATGCCTATTTTTCCGCAGTCGGTATCATAAGTCTTCAGTTCACTTCCTCCCTGCATTCCCCAGATTTTCGCTTCATCCGGAGTGACATGAAGTTTTTCATACCGTTCTGTTGTGCCATCTCTTTTACACAAATACCCTACGTTGTATAAGAGGTTGTTTTTTAATTCGGGCATGCTCCCTGTGATCACATTAATGTTGTAGGAAATGGCAAGTTTTGAAAATTGTTTGACAATTTCGGGGGTGTGTTTTGCTAATTCTCGTATCGCCTCAGATTCTGAAAGGTGATTGTTTTTTGCCATTAAAGGGGCGTTGAAAAATTCAGGAAACAAGGCAAAGTCAGACCGGTAAGCAGAAACAGCATCAATAAAATATTCTGCTTGTTGCATCAATCCTACCAGATCTTTATACAAGCGCATTTGCCATTGAATCAAACCAATTCTCACTACCTTTTTTTGAGTCGCCGCCTTGCTGCTTGGTTTCTCGTAATAAATATTATCCCATTCCAGTAAAACAGCCACATCATTTGAAGCTTCATCTGCTTCCAGGTAACCTTTTAATATTTTTGAAGGGTGAAAATCGTTGGAGATTTGAAAATTCAAGACCGGATCCTGAATTTCTTTTCTCTTGACTTTTTCTATATACTCTTTGGGTGAAAGGGAGTCTGAATACTTATGGTAATTAGGGATTCGTCCACCAAAAGCAATACCGCGAAGATTTAACTTTTCACATAATTCTTTGCGGTAATCGTACATTCTACGCCCCAGTCTTAGTCCGCGGAATTCATCTTTGATAAAGACGTCTATTCCGTACAAAACATCTCCATCATCTGTGTGTGTGTCAAAGGTGTAATTCCCTGTAATTTCTCTATAAGTGTGGTGATCATCAAATTTATTATAATCCAGAATGATAGACAAAGCACAACCGGCCAATTGACCATTTACTTTAATGACCGTCTGCCCCTCAGGAAATTTATCAATCAGTGATTGGATATGGGAAGCCGACCAATAGGCATCCGGCATATTGGTGTATGCCTCAATCATGGCATTTTTTAACTGTTGATAGTCGTCAATAGTTAAAAAATGCAATTCTATATTTTCTATGTGTTGGATCATTATTGTTGATTGATAAAACGGTGTCAAAGATAAGCTTTTCTACTGTTAATATTTCTAAATTCATAAATGTGGGAAGGAGTCCCAAATGAAGAATGAGATGTTATCAGGATTAATCAAATAAGCATTTGATTTTTCATATGAAAACGATCATGGGAATGAACATTATCAATACAATGAATATTAACAGTGTAATTGAAAAAAAAGCATCCAATCGCTTTATGTGTGGATTAGACGCGCCGATTTCACTGAGTTTATCGATATCAGGTGAAAATCTCAGGTAGAGCAAGAAATCCCGCTTTTGATACTTTTCACTCATTTGTTTGAAAAATCTATCAACAGAATTATAAATAAATGGAACTATCATGCTCGAAAACAATATCCTCAATCCTTTTTCTGTTTTCATGTCGAAAATGAATGATCCGATTAGTCCAATTAGCCCTACAATTAAAAATATACCCGTGATTCTCCAACGGAACTTGTTGGTACACCATTTTTTCATTCTCGTGTAGAGTAGAAAAAAGCTCAGCCCCATTGCAAAAGTAATTCCTATAGTAATTAACAGCATCATTTTTTTGTCCGTACTTTAATGGTTTATTGAAGTTAGTAAATTAATTAGGATATCTATTGCGGTAAGAAGAAGGTGAGGGGTAAAGCTACGTATTCACGCTTAAGAATTTAAAATTTTAGAACAATCTTAATATTTGTTTGAATAAGTGTCTATTCAGACGTCTGGATGGTTTTTCCGTTCCAAAATAAGGTTTCCAGTTCGGTGGTTTTTTCTATTGTGTCTTTGTCCAGATAGGTATTGATCACATGTTGAAAGGTTCCTTTTTTGGGATCGAACATAAACTCCTCAATATCTCCCGGATAATCACACATTGAATAATAAATGGCAGGAAACGGCACCAATTTTCCCCTTTTTGTGATGATGTAATAATAAACCTCATAATCAAAACATCCGGACATATATTCAAATTGCACCCATAATATCCTGTCAACATTTTTGTATCCCGGCATAATCCATTCTCTCACATAAACTGAATCATAAGTATCAATATCTGGAAGGCTGTATTCTATAAGTTGATTTGTGGTATCATTTGACAGAACCAGATATGCATGTAGTAGCGTATCCGAAGAGTCTTCGTAATACCCCATTCGATATTCATAATTAATCCCCGTTATATGATAAGTATTAGAAGCTTGAAAATTCTGAGAATAAACCAACAGAGAAGATAGCACACCTACCAAAAGAAGAAATGTTTTGTTCATAAGTCAAATGTACTACAAATCAGTATTTAAACTGAGTTCTAAAACTGCTATTTCTTTTCAGGACTAAAAATAGGGGTAGAAATTTTTATCGGGAACTGCTTTCCGGGAAGCATTTTTTGTTTAATTCTTCAATGAGTGGGAGAGAGATTTTTACGATCTGGAAAATGGGAGTTCCTGTTCATTAATGAATACGAATAAAAGTTATCTTTGAAGGATTCAAGTTTATTGATATGCGAATTTTGTTTTTTTGTTGGTTTGGAATCACAACTTCTGCTTTTGGTCAGGTTTACCTTCCCATGCTGTCACAATTCAATGAATGGCAGGTGACTAATTGTAATAATTCTTGCCTTACGGATGTGTATTACACCTACAAAGACACTTCTTTTAATGGGAATACGTATCACATTTTAGATGGTTATCACTATATCTCCGGGACATTTTTGTTACGAGAAGATATCACTGAACGAAAAGTGTACTTGCACTTAATTACGGGCTCAAAAAACGGAGAAGAGTATTTATTGTATGACTTTTCCCTACAACTGGGTGATTCTATGGAGGTACATAATCCCATTAGTCCATATCCTACTGATGCAGGCTACTTTTTGCTGGATTCTATTATCACCCAAACGCATGTAGATGGGAATGATTACCGGCATTTTTTTCTCACCGCATTAGATACAACGCAATCACTTTCTACAGGAGCGATTTGGATAGAAGGAATTGGCTCCCGATCTCTGATTAATACACCCGGAGCACCTCCTGATTTTAATCAGGCGGGAAATTTGAGTTGTTTTTTTAATCATCAAACTTTACATTACAGTGATTTAGATTCAATTGGTCAATGTGTTCAGGTGAATACAGATTTGGGGTTAACTGATCTTGAAAGCAGTGCCTTACAATTGTTCCCCAATCCGGCTCATGAGCTACTAAATGTCAAATTATCCCTTCATTCAAAAGGAGAGTTGATTCTGCGAAATTTAAGCGGGAAGCAGTTAATGCGTCTGCCTGTTCAGCCACTAGAACTACTATTGGTTGACGTTTCTCATTTAGTAGAGGGAGTTTATATCATACAGTTTGAATCAGATCATGGTGAGGTGATCACTAAAAGATTGGTCGTTTTTTAATTAACCGTGATAACATTTTCTAAATCGCCAATGGCATAGTGGGTTTTCAACATGGCCTCCTGATGCTTGACAATGACATCCATTAACTTGAGCTGTGCATTGATATAACCTTTTAGTTTTCTCCTTCCCACTTTATTAAAGCACAATATTACTCATCAAAACACTCTACACCCGGGTGCTCAGCTTCGTTGAAAACAAATTTTGAATCCGGAATTTCCAGATCAAGTTCCATGCTCACAAGCTTGTATTGCATATTGGTGCCATCTTTTCCTTTAAGATAAACATAGACCACTTCGTTCGTCTCCTGACTGAGTAACATTTTCACTGTGTGAAATTTACTGTCTTTTGGATTTTTTGGATAAAGAAACACAACGTCGCAAGTTGAACCGGCGTATTCTTGAGTTTCTCCGTATTTATAATTATATCCTTTTTCCCATAGTGTGAGCAATTCAGTGGGAGCCAATACATCTTCTTCGGCTTCTTCTACTGTAGATCGATAACATTCATTATCCTCTTTAAAGTAGGTGACAATGTTCTCTCCATCACTATAAACTTCTTGATCCGTGACATCCAGCATATATTTCTCACCTTTTACATAGATTTTTCCCTTTTGAGAGATGGGTTCACCTTCTCCTTCAGGAGGTATAATTGTCATACTGAACTTAATGGTAAGGGTTTTATAACCATCCAATTTTGCAGAGGCCTTGTCTAATATTTCTTTTGCTTTTTCATCTTGTGCAATTCCAGTAATTGCAAATAAAACGGCAATGATTAGGTGTGTTATTTTCTTCATTATGTGTTTTTCGTGTTCAAATATCCAAAATTATGCCAAATCTAGTTAACATCTGCAAGAAAAAGTTCCAGAGCGACTAAATCTGTAATTAACACCTCTCTGGCTTTACTTCCTTTAAAGGGACCAATTACTCCTGCAGCTTCCAGTTGATCTATGATTCTTCCTGCGCGGTTGTATCCAATCTTAAGTTTTCTTTGCAATAAAGATGCCGAACCCTGTTGATGGGTGACCAAAACTTTTGCTGCCTCTTCAAATAAGTCATCTTTTTCATCCATGTTCATGTCTGAACTTTCTTCAGTCTCACTTACATATTCAGGTAACATCATGGCATCCGGATACGCTCTTTGATCGCCGATATACTCACAAATCTTTTCAACTTCAGGGGTGTCAACGAAGGCGCATTGTAAGCGGGTGATGTCATTGCCAAAAGAGATCAACATATCTCCCCGTCCAATCAATTGATCGGCACCTTGTGCATCTAGAATCGTTCGTGAATCAATTTTAGACAATACCCTGAATGCAATTCGTGCAGGGAAGTTGGCTTTAATCATACCGGTAATGACATTAACAGAAGGACGTTGTGTAGCGACAATTAAATGAATCCCGATAGCTCGTGCTAATTGCGCCAATCGTGCAATCGGATGCTCAATTTCTTTTCCTGCGGTCATGATCAAATCTGCAAACTCATCAATTACCACCACAATATAAGGTAAATAGCGGTGACCGTTTTCTGGATTTAATTTTCGTTTGGAGAATTTTTTATTATACTCTTTAATGTTCCGCACATGCGCTTCTTTAAGTAAATCATAACGTTCGTCCATCTCCATGCAGAGCGAATTCATGGTGTTGACCACTTTACTTGTATCGGTTATAATGGCATCTTCTTCACCAGGTAATTTGGCTAAAAAATGACGTTCAATTTTGTTGTAAAGCGTTAGCTCTACTTTTTTTGGATCTACCAATACAAATTTTACTTGTGCCGGATGTTTTTTATAGAGCAATGAAACAAGAATGGCATTAATTCCTACTGATTTTCCCTGTCCGGTGGCTCCCGCAGCAAGAAGGTGAGGGGCTTTGGCCAAATCAAAAATAAATGTCTCATTAGAAATTGTTTTACCCAATACTATAGGCAACTCCATATCGGTATTCTGGAATTTCTCTGAGGCGATCATGGCACGCATTGACACGATATTGGGATCTGAATTGGGAACCTCTATACCAATTGTTCCTTTTCCGGGGATGGGGGCAATGATACGGATTCCATTAGCGGCTAAACTCAAAGCAATATCATCTGACAAGTTTTTGATCTTTGAAATTCGTACTCCCGGTGCCGGAATGATTTCATACAAAGTAACGGTGGGACCAACTGTTGCCTTAATTTTAGAGATTTCAATCTTATAATGCCCGAGCGCCTCAACAATTCGATTTTTGTTTTCTTCAAGCTCTTCTTTGTTTATATTCAGTTGTCCACTTCCATGTTTTTCCAGCAAATCAATTGGAGGTAGTTTATAAGAAGACAGGTCAAGCTTTGGATCATATTCTCCAAATTTTTCAAGTGTTGTATTGATTTCACTGTCACTGAGTGTTTTTTCATCAGATTTAGCTACTTCTACTTTAAAATCTTCGTCATCCTCTTCATCTTCTGCTTGATTGTTATTTTCCTCCGCTTCATCATTCTCTGCTATATCCCCTTCATCTTCATCCCCTTCTTCTTCATTCCCTTCTTCAAAATCAATCTCTTCACTCACATCATCCGTTTCTATTTCGGATTCCTTAATGGTGTTGACCACCTTAATGTCTAGCTCTCCTTCAGGATTCTCTTGAGATGATTTTTCTTTTTTCTTCGGAAGTAAAAAGTGCAGTTGATTGGCTAATTTTCTAAAATCAGGGTTGAATAAAAGAACAACAGTAATGAATGTGATAGCGGTCAAAAATAAAAATGCCCCAAAACTTCCTACGGTTAACTTGAGCCATGCATTGAATTCATATCCAAAAGCCCCGCCGTAAGGAAAAGATGTTTCAACAGTAATAAACCCCAGACATAGAGATAGAATAACAATCCCGATTAGGGAGTTGCCTATCGTTCGACCCAGGGGTAAAATTTTTATCCGGAATAAAAGGTAGATGCCAAGAACAATAAACATAAGTGGAAAAAGAAAAGAAGATAATCCAAACCACTCATAGATAAATTGATGAGAAATCCATGCTCCGAATTTCCCCAGATGATTACCAACCAGAAGTTCTTCCCCACTAAATAGAAATCCACCAAGTTCCTGATTCATGACGAGGTTCTGATCTTCTTTCCAGGTGAATAGATAAGAGATAAAAGCGAGTAGCAGATAAAATGAAAACAGCAGAAAGAAAGCTCCTACGGATAAGTTCAATTTTCTGTTTTTTTCACTGAACAGTTGCTCCAGAGGTTTTAAAAGATTTATTTTCCTAGCCGATTTATCTCTGCTTCCCTCATTTTTTGGCGATTTTTTTCTCAAACGGCGTTTTCTTTTCGAATCCCCGTCGATCTTCACGTCTGCCTCTTGCTCAATGTATTCGTTTGCTCCCGTAGCCATGTTACTAGTAAATGAACTACGAAATTACCAATAATCTCTATGCCTTATAAGGGAAGAAGCAGCTTCGTTTCAACAGATAGATGTTAGTTTAAATTAAATTCTATGTTTTTCCTTTTAGATAGCTCACTATATAATGGGCTTCGTCGGCAATAAAAAAGGATAGATCGAAAAACCAAAAAAAGCAGCGATTAAAAGTTTGTAAGAAATAAAAAGGGGCTATCTTTGCCCTCTGTTTTATTCAAAACGTTGAAGAGTTGGGGGG
>JBBDID010000039.1:0-22103 GCA_040880585.1 Crocinitomicaceae bacterium
GATGAATATCCGCTGAATTTGCAGTTAGCGCAGGATGGATATCCTGCGCAGCCTTGCACGGCACTGGGCTACTCAATCATCAATCGTTTTGAAACACTTCCCTTATCTGAACGGATATTCAGAATATAGGTTCCTGCTTCAACCCCTGAAACATCCAGTGTTTCTACCAAATTGCCGGTTTTAACTGAACGGATAACTTTTCCGGAAATATCCAGTAGTGTCAGAATTCTTTCATCTTCACCTGTAAATTCAACGGTAATAAAATCTGCTGCAGGTTGGGGGTATACAGAGAAAAATTCATTTTGTAGTTCACTAACACTTAAAGAACTTGTCGTATAACAGTCAGAAGTATCAGCACATCCAAAATCGTTAACATAAACCGCAAAATTACCCGCTACCGGAGGAGAATACCACTGTGTGTTTGCACCTGTAACTGCAGTCATATTATTGTCGCAATCCAGCCACTGGTAGGTTGCACCGGCTAAATTAGCGGTTAGCGTATCTCCATTTGTACTAATCGAAACGGATGCATTTACACCATTTACCGTGATGGTTTGATTCACGAAAATAGAATTACCACAATCATCAGCTATTCCGTAAGTGCGTGTAATGGTTTCGGGACAGCTTAAGCCGTCTGATACATCTGATATGTGCGTAACAATAGGACTAGCCGTACAATTATCTGCTTCATCAGTAATTGCATTCACATCAATAGCCGGGACATCTCCTATATAGTAAACAGCTGTATCTGCTGGCGCACTTCCTGTTGGGTTTGTTATATCGTCAACTGTGATAATTTGCGTCACATCAATAAAGTTGTTACAATCATCTTCAATTCGATAAGTACGTGTAATTGTCTCAGGACAGGTGCTGCCGTCTGATACATCTGAAATATGAGTGACTGTTGGGTTTGGTGTAACGTTATCTGCTTCATCTGTAATCAATAAAGGATCCGGTGCCGGAACATCACCAATACATTGAACTGAAACATCAGCAGGTGCCGTTCCTGTTGGGGGAGTGGTATCACCACATTGCGCATTTAAAACAAAAGGCGTAAAAGGAAGGAGTAATAGCATTAACTTTTTCATAATTTTTCGTGTTAGGTTTATTTCATAAATAGAATCAAATCAGTACACGAAAAAACAACTAAAAAGGTTGGAGAAAAGCGAAAATTAATTGTCCAAATCTTCCTGAAGGTCAATCATTTTCAAACAAGCTACAGCACATTCAATACCTTTGTTACCGTGTTTGCCACCTGAGCGGTCAATGGATTGTTGTTTGGTATTGTCTGTCAGTACACAAAAAGAAATGGGGGTGTTGTATTCCAGTTGAACTTCCATAATGCCTCTTGTGGCACCATCACAGACGAAGTCGAAATGTTTGGTTTCTCCCTGGATCACACAGCCAATGGCAATGACACCGTCTATATCCTCATCAGCTTCCAGTAAAAACTGGCATCCCAAAGGCAATTCAAAAGTTCCGGGAACGTATTTGACAATAATATTGTCGGCTTTTACGCCATTGTCAATCAAAGTGCGTTGTGCGCCGTTCAGTAAATTAAAGGTAATGTCATCATTCCATTCAGAAACAACAATACCGATCTTATAACCGGCACCGTTTGGAATCGCATTTTTATCGTAAGCAGATAAATTTTTACCTGAAGTAGCCATTAGTTTTGTGCTCGTACAATGTACTTGTCAATGTCAGTAGCTTCAGATGAGGTTTCCCACTCGTCTTTAATGCGCTGGTAAGCTTTTACGGCTGCCTCTTTATTGTCTAATTTTTCATACACCAAACCTGCTTTTTTCAAAAAAATTGGAGATGTATACTCATTGGGCTCTCTGTTTGCGGCTTCTTCAAACTTTTCTACGGCATTATCCAATTCACCTAACTCTACATAACAGTCGCCTTTTAATCCAATGACAAGCGTTCCCAACATGACATCATCAAAATCGGTATCATCCAGGTAAGAAAGAGCTTCGTTAAATTGCCCTCTTTCCATATATTCTGTTGCAGTGGCGTAGTTTGCAATTTCACCACCCGGTGTGCCGTCGTATTCAGCAGCAACATCTTCCAGACCTACAAAATTTTCATTTCCTACCAGTGCAACATTGGTAGTATCATTATTCTGATAGGCAAAAAAGGCCTCCCAATACGCATTGTGAGACGCTTCAACCTTGGGTTTGTGAATGAATTGTTTATATCCTACCAAACTAATAATGATGAGTAGTACAATGACTCCACCACCTATCAATATCTTTTTGTTTTTATCAAAAAAGCTTTCAGTTGTAGTTAACTGCTCCAGTTCCTCTTTCTTTGAATTCTTATTTTTAGCCATGCTTGTGTCTATAATTGAGTGCAAAAGTAATTTTTTTTGTTCAATTTGATATAAAATGATGAATTTTGTCCCTTGTGAAAATTGATTCTACAGTTTTGAATAGGAATTCCATTGCAGCTTTTGTGCTGACATTCCTCTATGCGATCATTATTTATTGGATCGCTTATCAGACAGATCGTACTGCATTTCACGTATTTATTTTATACTACCTTGTCGGTTTTTCTTTATTCTACATCTTATTTTTAAATCGTCAGGGGTGGAGTTTTAATATGTTTTTTGCCGTGGCAATAATACTGCGGCTGATACTACTTTTTTCAGTTCCTGAACTTTCTAACGATTTTTACCGTTTCATTTGGGATGGAGAATTAGTGAATTTGGGCATTAATCCGTATGCACACACGCCAAATGACCTCATTTCACAAGCCCCTTTCTATACTGATCAGTATTGGCGGGTATTGTATCACGGTATGGGGGATTTATCCCAGCAAAATTACAGCTGTTACCCGGTGTTCAATCAATTGCTTTTTGCCTTGCCTACTGCGATTTTTGATGGTATAAAAGCCAATGTGATCAGTATGAAAATGCTTATTATTTTGGCAGATATAGGGACGATCTTAATCGGCAGAAAAATTCTTCAAAAACTGAATAAACCTGCGCATTTGATTTTCTTGTTTGCGCTAAATCCGTTTATTATTCTTGAATTTACCGGGAACCTGCATTTTGAAGGAGTGATGATCTTTTTTCTCTTATTCTCCCTCTATTTGATTTTAACCGATAAATGGTTGGCAGCTGCTGTTTTTATGGGAATTGCAATACAGGTAAAATTAATTCCGATTTTGCTGATCCCCTTTGTGTTTAAAAAGTTGAAAATTGTAAAAGCAGTGGGATATACAGCCATGACGATTTTAACGGTAATAGCTTTGAGTTCGTTGATGTTGAAAGGCGAATTTATCGACCACTTTATGCAGTCCATTGATCTGTATTTTCGTTCTTTTGAATTCAATGCCAGTGTTTTTTACCTTTTTAGGGAGTACAGTTTTTTCACGGACGGCTATGATAACATTGCCCAAATCGGCCCGCTTTTATCAAAAATTGCAATTGTAGGTATTGGATTACTGGCAGTTTTTAAAGCGCAGAAAAGTGATCGTTCTATTTTTACCGGTATGATGTTCGCTTTGGTCATCTATTACGCTTTGGCGACAACAGTGCACCCCTGGTATATCAGTATGATCCTTATTTTATCGATATTTACCCCGTATAAGTTTGCACTGATCTGGTCATTGTTGGTCATGTTGAGCTATGTGGCTTATGCAAATCCCGGATTTAAAGAAGATCTGTTGTTCATCTCTTTTGAATACCTTATCGTTTTTGGATTGATGTTTTATGAGATCTTTAAAAATACCTGTCGATCTGATATCCGGATACAATTAAAATCATTTTTTCGTATTTCATGAGTCAAGAAATTCACATATCGGTCAATAAAAGAAGGTTGCTGATACAAGCGATTGTGTTCACCATCTTAGCTTTTTCAGTCTTATTCGGCTTTTTTGTATTGGCAGAAAAATATGATTCCTGGGGCTATGTTTGGAAAACACTAGGGGTGGTTATCGCTTTATTTACTTTGATTGCCGCCGGAGCAAAATTAAAGAAACGCTCTGAACGGGAAGCTGGTTTAACAATTAGTAAAGAAGGGATACGGGATGCCTCTTCTGAATTGAGTTTAGGGATGATCAGCTGGGGGGATATTCAACAAATCGACCGGGAAGAATCGCTCAAAAATGATTTGTTGATCATTCGGGTAAAAAAAAATCAGGCGTATTTAAAAAAGGCGAAAAATCAGGCCATAGAACGCTTGTTGAAACAAAATATAGATCAATTTGGTACACCGGTGGTTGTTGATCCGGTTAGCTTGTCGTTAAAGTTGGAAGAAATTATAGCACACATTGATTCATTTGAATCGGTAAAATAAGAATAAGTTATTACGGCTTTTTTCTATCGGTTAGATCACAATCTTTAACTTTGTATACCATTTATTTGCGATTGTTCAAGACGAATATTGAGCTTCGTCGTCTAAAAGAAGGATTATGAAATTAGATATTTTAGCTTTTGCTGCACACCCTGATGATGCGGAATTATCGGCAGCCGGAACCTTAATCAAAGCAAAAAAAGCGGGGAAGAAGATAGGGATTGTTGACTTAACTCAGGGCGAGTTGGGCTCAAGAGGTACCGCAGAAACCAGAGAGCAGGAAGCAAAAGATGCCACTGCAATTATGCAGGCAGATGTTCGTGTAAATTTAGGGATGTGGGATGGCTATTTTGAGGATAATCGTGAAAATATCAGCCTGATCATTCAGCAAATCAGAAAATACAAGCCGGAGGTTATTTTGGCAAATGCGGTGTCAGACCGTCATCCCGATCACGGTAGAGCGGCAAAATTGGTACAGAAAGCTTGCTTTTTGTCCGGACTGATAAAGATTAAAACACTTTGGGATGCAGAGAATCAAGCCCCTTGGCGCCCGAAAGCGGTGTATCATTATATTCAGGATTATTACATCAAACCGGATGTTGTTATTGATATCACAGATGAGGTGGAAGAGAAATTGGCTGCTATTAAAGCGTACAAAACACAATTTTATGATCCCAAGAGTGTAGCTCCGGTGACGCCTATCAGTGGTGAAGAATTCTTTGACTTTTTGAAAGGGAGATGGTCAGATTTTGGACGGTACATTGGGGCAAAATATGGAGAGGGATTTACGGTTTCACGACCGGTTGGTGTAGAACAGATAACAGATTTGCTGTAATGGGTTTAAAAGAGCGTGACCAACAATACGTCTGGCATCCCTTTACTCAGGCACAAATTGCCCCTACGCCATTACCCATTGTAAAAGCAGAAGGCGTTTGGCTAGAGGATGAAACAGGAAATCGTTATTTAGATGCCAATTCTTCCTGGTGGACCATTTTACACGGGCATTGTCATCCGCATATCGTAAAAGAAATCAGTAAACAGCTCGCTGAATTAGATCATGTCATTTTTGCCGGAGCCACTCACCCCAAAGGCGTTGAAATTGCAGAACGAATCGTCAAAGCCCTTCCCGATCACTTTGCAAAGGCTTTTTTTTCCGATAATGGATCTACAGCCACAGAAGTAGCCATTAAAATGGTTTACCAATACTGGCACAATAAAGGAACACCCAAGAAAAAGTTCGTGGCGATTGAAGGCGCCTATCACGGAGATACATTTGGCGCCATGAGTGTAGGGGAGAGGGATTATTTTAACCGCCCTTTTGAGCATTTATTTTTTGATGTGGATTACCTGCCGTTTCCTACAGAGACGTCAATTGATGAAGTTCTTATGAAAGCAGAAGAAATCTTCAGCTCAGGAGAAGTAGCCGGGTTTATTTTTGAGCCCTTGGTGCAGGGAGCAGCAGGTATGCGTATTTATAATGCTAGTTTTTTGGATCAGCTCTTAAAAATCGCAAAGCAATACGACATCATAACTGTGGCAGACGAAGTGATGACGGGTTTTTATCGAACCGGAAATTTATTTGCCATTGAGCAGTTGAAAGAGAAAGTGGACATAATTTGTTTATCCAAAGGATTGACGGGAGGTGTTATGGCTATGGCTTTAACAGTAACCACCCAAAAAATGTACGATTCTTTTTTGTCAGATGAAGTGGCAAAAGCTTTGTTACATGGACATTCTTTTACCGGTAATCCAATCGCCTGTGCTGCGGCCTGTGCTTCTTTGGATATATTGGAAAAACCCCAAACACTTCAACGAATAAAGACCATTAGTGAGAAAAATAAACAATTCTGTGAACAGTTGAAGGATCATCCGGCATTTAAATCGGTAAAAAGCTGCGGAACCATTCTTAGTTTAGAAGTTAAGGGGGATGAGGACAGTTCTTATTTTTCATCTCTCCGCGAAAAGGCCTACCGGTATTTTCTTGAAAATGAAATACTGTTGCGCCCCTTGGGAAATGTGATTTTTGTAAATCCACCTTACGGAATATTAAATGATGAGTTGGAAATGATATATCGACACATTCTCATTTTTGTTGAGCAACACAAGGATTTAGATTGAGGTATCACAAAAAAAGCCTTATCTGCCATTTGCAGATAAGGCTTTCTATTTTTTTTTTTAATCCTTGCTTAATTGACTACTTTATCATAATACTCCATGAAAATTTCGTCATCTTCCAACCATTGTTTTACTCTTCCAAGTAGGTCTTTAGCCGGTTGTGTTTGCCTCAAAATATCGATTTGAGCGTTGCAGTAGGTAATGACTCCTACCCGCAGCATTTCTTTATCAATCGGTCTCCAATTATCTACATTTTCAACTTTATCTAACCTTTCAAAAGCCTCTTGAGAAGTCAGTTTGGCTCCACTTTTATTTTTATTAAACAGTTCAGCTCCGGCTTGTAAGAAGTAAGACCCTACGTCATCTCTATCAAATCGGTGAAGTTTTGCTATTCCACCCCTTAATCGCATCCACTGTTCCTGATCGACCATATTTTTAATATCTTCTACAACAGCAACCTTGAGGTCGGTAAAAAAATCAGTATATTTTTCATAAAGTTGTCCGTCTTTATCCTTTTTCAATGCATTTCCAGCATAGCGAATAGCATCATTATATGCTTTCGGATATTTTTCTTTCCATTTTTGGTCTTTTGACATTTCAAAATTAGTCTTGGCCAACCAATAGTAAGGGATTGCATCTTTAGCACTTTCATCCTTTTGCGTATATTTTTCTGCTTTTTTCAGTAGTTTCTCATAATCCCCATCTGCGTAATAGATCACCAGATCGTCGTAAGTTGGCGGTTGGGTGTTTGCATTAAAAATAATACCTGAAACAAATACTAATAATATCGTTAATTTTTTCATTGCTATCGTTCTCCTTCCGGTTGTTTTTGTAGAATCTTTCACTTGTAATTTTCTATTAATAAACTCAAAATAGATGCCAAAAGTTACATTTTTACGAAATTAAGAATTATTTAACAAAAACAGCTTAATCATAATATTTCAGTAGAATATTGAGAATATCAATTGCGGCGGTAGAGATCTTAGTTCCCGGACCAAAAATTCCCAACACACCGGCATCATACAAAAAATCGTAATCCTGCTGGGGTATTACACCCCCCGCAATGACCATAATATCTTCTCTTCCCTGGGCTTTTAATTCTTGAATAACATGAGGAATAAGGGTTTTGTGTCCGGCGGCCAGTGAGCTCACCCCTAAGATGTGAACATCATTTTCAATGGCTTGTTTGACGGCTTCTTTGGGCGTTTGAAATAAAGGACCGATATCAACATCAAATCCAATGTCTGCGAATGAGGTAGCGATAACTTTTGCCCCACGGTCATGTCCGTCCTGCCCCATTTTTGCAACCATGATCCGGGGGCGTCTACCTTCTAACTCTGTAAACTTCTCTACCTTTTCACGGGCGGTATTAAAATCTTTATCTTCCATTGCTTCTGATGAGTATACGCCTGAAATGGAGCGTATGGTGGCTTGATATCGACCAAATGCCCGTTCCATGGCGTCCGAGATTTCTCCTAAAGATGCTCTTTTTCGCGCACATTCAACTGCCAGTGTCAACAAATTTTCTTGCCCATTTCTGTCATCTCCACTTTTATGGGTAGATTTTTTTGCTGCAGCAGCAAGGGCATCCAGTGCTTGTTGAACGGCATCTTCGTTACGTTCTGCTCTCATTTTTTCCAGCCGTTCAATTTGAGAGGAGCGTACTTTTGTATTGTCCACTTGTCGGATGTCCATCTCACTTTTTTCATCCGTTGTATAGCGATTTACTCCAACAATTACATCTTTGCCGGCGTCAATTTTTGCTTGCTTACGTGCGGCAGCTTCTTCAATGCGCATTTTAGGTACACCTGATTCAATGGCTTTTGCCATCCCGCCCAGTTCTTCCACTTCCTGAATATGCTGCCAGGCTTTTTGTGCAATCTCATGGGTGAGGCGCTCTACATAATACGACCCCCCCCAAGGGTCGATTACTTGGGTGATGCCGGTTTCTTCTTGCAGATAAATTTGTGTGTTTCGTGCAATCTGCGCTGAAAAATCGGTGGGCAGCGCAATGGCCTCATCCAGTGCATTGGTGTGCAAGGATTGTGTGCCGCCAAAAGCAGCAGCCAAGGCTTCTATACAGGTTCTTGCTACATTATTAAAAGGGTCTTGCTCGGTTAAACTCCAGCCCGAAGTTTGACAATGGGTCCGCAAGACCATAGATTTTGGGTTTTCCGGCTGAAATTCTTTCACGATCTTGGCCCACAACATACGGGCAGCACGCATTTTGGCAATTTCCATAAAATGGTTCATCCCAATTGCCCAGAAAAAAGATAAGCGGGGAGCAAATTGATCGATTTTCATTCCGGCTGAAATTCCTGAACGGATATACTCCAGGCCATCTGCCAGGGTGTAAGCCAACTCCAAATCTGCGGTTGCACCGGCTTCTTGCATGTGATAGCCTGAAATGGAAATGGAATTGAATTTGGGCATATTTTGAGCCGTGTATTTAAAAATATCGGCTATGATGGTCATGGAGTGTTTCGGTGGATAGATATAGGTGTTTCTCACCATAAATTCTTTCAAAATGTCATTCTGGATGGTGCCTGAAAGTTGTTCGGTAGAAACGCCTTGCTCTTCAGCTGCTACAATGTAAAAAGCCAAAATCGGAATCACCGCTCCGTTCATGGTCATGGAAACTGACATCTTATCCAAAGGAATTTGATCAAAGAGAATTTTCATATCCTCAACTGAATCAATAGCCACCCCGGCTTTTCCTACATCACCAACTACCCGTTCATGATCTGAATCATAGCCCCTGTGCGTAGCCAAATCAAAGGCAACCGAAAGCCCTTTTTGACCGGCGGCTAAATTTCTTCTGTAAAAAGCATTGGATTCTTCTGCCGTTGAGAAACCCGCATATTGCCTAACAGTCCAGGGGCGAATGGTATACATGGTGCTGTATGGCCCGCGTAGGTAAGGAGCAATTCCGGATACAAACCCCAACTGCTCAACTTCTTTTAAATCGGCTTTTGTGTAATTGGATTTAAGACTGATTTTTTCTGCCGTTTGAAATTCTTCTTCTTGAGCATCAGCCGGTTTTTTCCCCACAGATGTGGGAACGATATGATCAAACTTTACTCTGCTCATGCTGGCTTGTTTTGTAATGTTCTTCTACTCTGAATACTTGTAACGCTTTGAAATCAGCTGTTAGGGCTTTTGTTGAAGGATCAACCGTTTTCCATTTTTCCAATGAAGAAGGATATTTATTAACGCCTAAAAATGTTTTTTCTCCGGATGTTACCTGTTCCAGTAGGTAAGCCTGGTTAGCTGCAATTTCATTTTGGATGTAATTGACATTCACCGCTTCAATCAATCCCCCCATTTTTTCTACATTTTTAAATAGATCCCAACTTTTTGATTCGATTTCAGCGCACAGTTGATCCATAAAATAAGCACCTTCTGCAACATCCGCTACTTTGTCAAGATAGGATTCTTCTTTAAGTAGTAAAGAAATATTTTTAGCCATTCTTTGGTAGAGGGGAGATGAATCGGGCAGTGTCTGAATGTTTAACACATCACATCCTCCAATTACTGCAGACATGGCCTGGGTAGTTTGTCGCAATAAATTGTTGTTTTTATCATTTTGAGCCAGAAAGCGTTGAGACGTTTTGACATAGAGAGTGATGGGAGCTGCCGAATAATTTGGGTCGTAAGCACTAAAAATAAGGGACACTAATTTTCTAAATACTTTCAGCTTGGCGATATTGACGAAATAATCTTCATTCACCGATAATTCAACCACAATTTTTTGATTGATCTCTTCAAGGGTCACGCCTTTATCTGTCAACAATTGGATGTATTCATTGAGGTGATTACAGGCAAAGGCTAATTCCTGTACGGTAGAAGCTCCGGCTGTTCCGTAAAGATCGCCCGATACCCAAATGCACTGATGTTCGCTTTGTTTGTCAAAAAAAGAGAGAAAATCTGAAAGTTTGTAATGCCACTTTCCGTTGATTAAACCCAGCGCAAAAATGTCAAAATTCAGCCGATTTCTCGGATGTCCGGTGAATGTTGTGGCTGCTTCTGCTGTAGAAAAATGCACATCTGACTCTACGTGTTCAAAGAGGACGCCTTCGGTGAGGTGGTTAAATGCTTCCTGATTTGTGAATTCAATCCCGATACAATCAATCCCTTCGTTTAAATCGTTCAGTATATCTTTATTTTTACTTCCCTTTTGATAATACCGTCTGTTTTTCCATGAATTAGCAGACTTACCGGTAGAAAAACCGCGATCTGAGGCTTCTTCCCGGTGATAAAAGGCTTTCATCTTTAATTCCCGTTCTGGTTGTGAGACCAATATCTCCGGAGATTTTCCTTTCAGGTCAGCGTAGATTTTGTCTACCCATTCCTCCATTCCGACGGCATCAAATGCTTTAAATAACTTTTCCATCACAACAAATTTACTGGATTTTTCGGTTATAGATAATCCCGGATGATTTTGACGATAATTCCCAGGATTCCTGCACCGGCTAAAAATCCCGTAATGAAATAACGCTTAAAGGAATAGCCATTTTGTCTGACGATTAATCCGGTAATTAACCCCAGAAAAAGGCCCCCAAAGAGAACAATTAATACAGCCTGACTCCCACTCATTTATTGTTGCGTTTTTGATCGTTCCCAGTAGTTATCCATCTCTTCCAACTTCATTTCACTGATACTTTTTCCATCTGCGGCAGTGGCTTTTTCCATCCACTGAAATCGGCGAATAAATTTTTGATTGGTTTTTGACAGTGCATTTTCAGGATCAATACCTATCCAACGCGCATAGTTGATCAGTGAAAATAATACATCCCCAAATTCTTCTTCCATCTTATCTTCATCCTGTGCTTCTAATTCTGCATGGAATTCACTCAATTCTTCCTGTACTTTTTCCCACACCTGATCTTTGTTGTCCCATTCAAAGCCTATCCCTTTTACTTTGTCCTGAATTCTACCGGCTTTTACCATTGCGGGTAATGATTTGGGTACGCCCTCCAAGACCGATTTTTTGCCTTCTTTTAATTTCAGTTTCTCCCAATTTGCCTTTACTTCATCCTCTGTATTTGCTTCAACATCTCCATAAATGTGTGGGTGGCGGTGAATCAATTTATCGCAGATGGCATGCAATACATCCGCTATATCAAATGCGCCTTTTTCAGAAGCAATTTTGGAATAAAAGACCATGTGAAGCATCAAATCTCCTATTTCTCCTTTCAGTTCTTCCATATCATTGGCGGTAATTGCATCTGCCAACTCATAGGTTTCTTCTATCGTTAGATGTCTCAGAGAAGATAAAGTTTGCTTGCGATCCCAGGGGCATTTTTCACGGAGATCATCCATAATGTCCAAAAGACGTTGAAATGCTTTAATTTTGTCGTTCATTTTAATTAATTACTTATTCACTCAAAGAATTGTGTTGGTGAAGTTATTACATTTTATACTTTTTTTGGGCTTACTTCATAACGGATTGAGTCAAAAACGTAATTCTTGGGTACCCGGAAGTGTTTCCTTGCATTCAAAGACGGGCTTTCTAATCGCACACCGGGCAAATATGTCTCATTTAGCGCAGAAAAATTCGTATGCTTTTGAATTGGAACTGAGTCAGCAGGATACTACTTCAAATCGTTGGGCTGAAATTTATAAAAAACCCTTTCGTGGAGTTTCTTTACAATATCAAAACTTTGGAAATTCAAAGGTGCTGGGAAATGGTTTGACGATCTTTGCCCATACTGCTTTTCCCTTGTATTCAAACGATCGTTTCGGAACCATTTATTTTAGGGGTGGAACCGGAATTTCATATATCACCAAAATCTATAATACAGAAACGAATTTGAAGAACAATGCCATAGGAACTCATCTGAATGGTTTTGTGAGTTTGCAGTTTCGCTGGAAAAAATATTTTAACCATTGGCATATCGGCACGTTCATTGATTTTTTACATTATTCAAATGCTTCCATGAAAGTTCCGAATTTGGGTTTGAACTTACCGGTATTGGGAATAGATGTGGGGTATGATCTCCATCCTGTGGATCATCAGGTGGACACTAAAAAAATAAGCCGGGATGCCGCTTATGAAGATCGTATGGCAGATGAATTGCGAATTTTCGTGATTGGAGGAGCCAAACAAAACATTCCAAGATTTAATCCGGTGCGCACGCATCCGGTACTTGCCATGCAGGGTTTGTACTCCATGAAAACCGGGAAACGCTGGAAAGTAGATTTTGGGGTGGATTTGATGTATAACGGGGCTAACCGACATTATTTAGACACCTCTGCTTATACGGTTGGGGAAACATTTCAGTTGGGTGTTTTTGTGGGGGCAAGTATTCATTTTTATCGGGCAGAATTTTTGACCGGAATAGGTGTTTATGCCTGGAGTCCTTTAAAACCTTTTGGTTGGGTATACAATCGTTTGGGATTCAGGTATCATTTTACGCCTCATATTTCCGGTATGGTTGGAATTAAAGCGCATTTGGGCATTGCGGATTATCTAGAATTTGGAATAGCATATCGATTATGGCGGGGAAAATAAAGTATATCATAGCAGTTGGAGTTTTGCTGGCTTTTTTCGGATGCAAAAAGAAAGAAGATCGCAAATGTTGGAAAGGGCACGGGGAAGAAACATTTATTGAGATCCCTCTTGATTCAGTGAGGTCATTTGACCTGGGAAAAGGCATCCGATATAAAATTTATCAGGATGATCTCAATAAAGTAGTGATTAGGGGAGGCGCCAATATGGTGAATTTAATTGAGGTGGAAGACAGGCAGGATACTTTATACATTGACAATAATAATTCCTGTAATTTCCTCAGGGATCATGAACGGGATGTAGTGGTTGAAATTCATTATCCGTATTTACAGGATTTTTATATAGAACCTTCAGATTCTGTAACTTTTGAAAATACAGTATCGGGAGATTTTTTGAAAATTGAGATCAGAGAAGCCGGTGGGTCTTTGAAATTGAATACAGATGTGGGATTTTTATACATGGTGGTTTCACATGGTTCGGGTGATTTTACAGTATCCGGAAAAGCTACCTCTGCCCAGCTCAAAGTTCAACACAATGGCTATGGAGATGCAAGAAATTTTAAGGCAGATCAGTTGTTGGTTTATCAAAACTCAACCGCTCCTATTAAAATTAATGCGGACAACACTAAATTAGAAGTTGAAATTCAGGGAATCGGAGATGTTTTCTATACCGGAACTCCAATTGAGGTGAGTTTGGCAGGAAATGGCAGCGGGGAATTGATTAAAATGTAAAACAGCTGGCTTTTTGAATAAATTTGGGTATAACTTACCACAATCGTTGAAAACTATTTCAATTTAAAAGCTGACAGGGCTTTGTTTTTTCAGGATAAATACTACTTTTGAAACGATAAACCAATAAAAAAAGAAAAGATTATGCATAAACAGAGACTATTTATATTGATTGCGGCAGGTGTAGGACTTTTAGGAGTGCTTTTACCTTGGGCAACCTGGAAGGTGGCCTGGATGAGTGGGTCTGTGAATGGATTTAGTCCATGGGAAGGATGGGCAACTATTGCAGGGCTTGGAGCTGCAGCCGGAATTCTTTTCAAAGCAGAGGATAGAAATACAGCAATTGACGCAGCTACCAAAAAAATTGTTTTGGGTGGTGGCGCAGCAGCTTTTTTATTTCCACTAATTTTTATTATTCGGTTAAGTGCTTCTTCGTCAGGAGCAATGGGAAGTGCTATGGGATTTGGGATTGGAGTGTTTTTAGCTCTTTTAGCCGGTCTTGCTATTGTTGCAATTCCATTTGCCATTAAAGCAGACGGTGAATTTGAAATGCCTTCAAAAGATTCTATTAATAAAGACATTAAAGAAATAAAAGGAGAAGGCGCTACAGAAGAGAAAAAAGGAGAGGAATAAAATTTTATTAATAACTTAAACCTTAAAATTATGATTATTGTTGTTTTAATTTATCTGGCCATTATTGTATTGATGGTGGCTTCAATTTGGAAAGTGTTTGAAAAAGCGGGTCAACCCGG
The DNA here is from genome assembly GCA_040880585.1 of Crocinitomicaceae bacterium. Classification (GTDB taxonomy): domain Bacteria; phylum Bacteroidota; class Bacteroidia; order Flavobacteriales_D; family Crocinitomicaceae; genus Paracrocinitomix. Next base: position 14,411 of record JBBDID010000039.1, read on the forward strand.
TTGGGCTGCAATTGTGCCTTTTTACAATTTGTATATTTTGACAGTGGTTGCAAAAAAAGAAGCTTGGTGGATGATTTTATTTTTTATTCCAATTGCCAATTTGATTGCAGCGATTATTATCGATATAGAGGTTGCGAAAAATTTTGGGAAAGATACCGGCTTTGCTATTGGAATGGTATTCTTGCCTTTTATTTTCTGGCCTATGCTTGCTTTCAGTGATGCAAAATATGTTGATGCTGAAAACCCGTTGACTGACGAAGTGTTAGATGTTCAGTAATAAAGTTGAATGAGAATAAATTTTAGATATTAAAAACGCCCTTAAAGGGCGTTTTTTTTTGTCAAGTTCTTGATATATAAATACAATTACTATATTGTAGGCAAATTAAAACTAACACTATGGAAGATATTATTGACGAAAGTGGCTCAAATGCCAATCAAGAAGTGCCCCAATCGGTAAAAACCTTAGGGATAATCAGTATTATTGGATCAAGCCTTTGGGGGCTGATTATGCTAATAGCTCTTTTTTACGTGATGGTTGCATCAGCTAGTTTGGGAAGGTTTTTACCCATTGCTGATCCCGGAGGAATGATGGCGGCCATCATTATTGTTTTTCTGCTACTTATAGCTCTGAATGTATTTGGAATTGTAGGAGCATCTAAAATGATGAAAGGCAAAAAATCGGGATTCATTTTGTATGCAATCGTGACCGGTTTATGGGCTTTATTGATGTTGTTGAGTGGAGCAAATGGTGCCTGGCTGGCAATTGTTTCAGGTTTAGCATCTGTAGGTTTTATTGTTGGATTTGGAATGCAAATGAAAAATATGCCTGAGTCAAAATAAAAGCAGTATTTTTTTATACTTTAGAACAGCTTTCTGATTTTTTTCAGAAAGCTGTTTTTTTGTAAGTATTTTCCACTGAAACGTCTACCTTTGTAAAGCAATAATTGAAAGTATTAAGATGAAATTAGCATTAATCGCAATAGGTCTTTTAGCACTGGGATTTGCCGGAATAGCAGTTAAAATATGGGGCAAAAAGAACGGTGAATTTGCCGGAACTTGTGCCAGTAACAACCCATTAATTAACGGAGAAGGAGAGAGCTGTAGTTTTTGTGGCGCACGCCCGGAAGAGCAGTGCAAAAATGAAGAGGCCTAAACCTTTATTGCGGATAGAGGTGTAAACTTCAACATTCAGCATTTGTTAATCGAGATTCGATATTCAAAAAAGAATGACGAAGTAAAATAGGCATGAAAAACCTAAAAGCTGACTCTCTGCTACAACATCTATTCTACCAAAACCTCCGTATTATCTCCTTTGGATTTCAATTTTTTAAACCCCATATATCAACAACAGCCACCACCATTATAATGGTAAGTAGATTTAGCGATAAAAATATCATCCCGTTTGAGGGCAGCAAGTGCTGCGGCAGTTTTATCACAAACTGCAAGTGGTTGATTCAATAAAAGGGTATGTCCTTCTCCATCATCAAAATAGGCTTCGCTACCATAATAGATGGCTGTTTTTCCGGTAAATACGCAAGGGCCGTCTTTGGGCATAGGATCTTTAATGGCACAGACTTCAACAGATTCAATGTAAATTAATTCGTCCGTTGCATAATGTTTGGGAGAAAGCAGGCGGTAAGCTCTTTTTGCCCGCACTTCAACCGTTCCAAATCCTGCATCTGTAATGGCTTTGATGTAATCTTTTAAAGGAATAGCACCGCTTAAGCAAGCGGCTCGTAGTTTGTCATCTTCCCGCAATTCTTTTGACATGGGCTGTTCACAGACGGGATCTGACATGACCAGGCGTCCGGCAGGCTTAAGCACCCGGTAAATTTCGCTCAATGCTTTTTTTAAGTCATCTGTTTTGAAGATATTGAATACACAGTTTTGTGCTGCAACATCAATGCTTTCATCTGCTACGGGAAGATGCAATGCATCTCCTTTCTTTAAGTCTACAAAGTCAGATTGAAACCAGGGATTTACGGTTTCTGCTTCTTTGAGGTTTTTGCGGGAAGCTTCCAGCATTTCATCTAAGACATCTACTCCCACAACACCCCCTTTATTGCGGTTAAAATAGGCAAATTGAAGGAGCTCCATTCCGCCGCCCACTCCTACATAAAGTATGCGTGGTTCATTGGCAAGATCTCCGGGATTTACAGTACTACCGCATCCGTAATTCATCTCTTGCATGATACGTGGAATTTCCAGTCCGGGAAGTTGCCAAACCGGGTTGGTGGTACAACAAAGTCCTACATCAGGAGTGAGTGCAGCTGCTTTATATAGATCGTTTGTAGCCTTAAGATAACTCATAGAAGTGTTTGAATTTATGGGAGAGGGAGGAGGTTTTTAAATCCTCAATGGTATCAATATCGTTTAGTTGGGGAAGAAGATGATAGCTTATTTTTTGCGCCTGAAGTTGAGCTAAGGTAAGTTGAAGCAGCTGAGGGGTAGACCAGGGTTTTTCTTCAAAAACGCAGTTGACCATTTTATTCATCCCCAATAAGTAATACCCCCCATCTTCAGCCGGACCAAAAACCATCTGCTCTTTCTGGAGTATTTCCAGCGCGTCCAAGAGAATATCACTTTTAAGATCGGGCAGATCGGCTCCAATTCCTATCACCCGTTTGAATCCCATTTCAAACCCTTTTTTGAAGGCATTTTTCATACGTTCTCCCAAATCTCTTCCTTCTTGTACAAATTTTTTCTTTCCGGGCCATTTGGAATCGATTATTACTTCTGAAAAATAAACATGTACTGTAATTTTATCTGAAAGTAACTTTGTCTCTTGCTCAGTAATTTCAACTAAATGTTTGTAGACTTCAAAGGCAGCTTTGTCACCAATGGTTTTGGCCAGCCGGGTTTTTACCTTAGACAGTCGAATGTTTTTAACAAAAATGAGGAGTAAATTTTCAGATTGCATTTCTATCTTTCTTCTCAAAATCAGACAATAGCGCCTTGACAACTGGATCCTTCCCCTGCGGTACACCCAAAACAGTGATTGTTGAGGACGATATTTCTGTTGTTGATTTCATCCGGATCAAATTTCATGATATTATCAGCTGATTTAACAGCTAAGGGTAAACCTAACATTTGATTAAAATCACAATCAAAAAGATCACCGTTCCAATCTACCGATAAAGTATTTCTGCACATGACTCCCTTTGCAGCTGACGGATTAAAGCTATCTGCCAACAACATCATATAATCTTCAAAACGCCCAATGCTCAATAAATATTCAAGATACCTGGCGATTGGAAGATTGGTAATGGTGTAAAGGTCGTTGAAGTCAATGTCAAATTTTTCTTTGAGTTCACGTTTGTAATCAGCCTGAAGCGCTTGCTGATTAGGCGCTACTGATGGACCGCCGGGATTGTACACCAAATGAAGACGATAATCTGCTTCTCGACCATATCCCAATTCATTCAGTTTTTGCAGTGCTTTGATCGACTTATCAAAAACACCATTTCCCCTTTGTTTATCTGTGTTTTCTTCTGTATAGCAAGGAAGAGATGACACCACAGTTACCTGATATTTTTTAAAGAGTTCAGGATAGGATTTAAATTTTCCCTCTACCAAAATGGTGAGGTTGGATCGTACAATGATCTCTACGTTTCTTTTTGCCAGATTTTCAATCAACCATTCAAAATGGGGATTCATTTCAGGAGCTCCACCGGTTAAATCTACTGTTTTGATAGTCGGTGTTTCATCTAATACCTGCAAGCATTGTTGAAGAATTTCTTTTGGGGTGATCTCTTTTCTGTATGGGCTGGCATCTACGTGGCAATGCGTACATTGTTGATTACACAAATAACCGACATTGATTTGTAAAATTTCTAAATCCTGTGGTTGAAGAGGGAATAAGCCAATCTCCTGCATTTTTTCAGAAAAAGCGGGCATCCTGGTCGATTGATCCGATAAAATTTTCAGTTGCTCTTTTGGAGTTAATTTTGTCAAGGTATTACTCATTCAACGACCAGTTATATTCTTTGTATTCGATTTTTGCGTCTTCATTGACGGTTACTTCACTGTATTTATTGATGAAAGAAATAAGGGTCATGTCGCCTTCCTTAAAATCATCTGCATACCACTCAAATATTTTTGAAATCTCTATTTTTTTGGATTTGATCTCATTGTGTGTTTCATTTCGGATAAATGCTTTTGTTACTTTACTCAATTGGGCGTTCAATTTATCAGCCTCATAAGCTTCATTGAGCAATTTTGGGCAGGATTTTGCCGCACAATTGATGGCAAAATGAATGCGAGGATCCCCCATACGTCTTAAAATATTGTCTTCTACTTGTTGTAAAGAATATTTTTGGGGACCTACCTGAACCATTCTGAAGTTCCACATGTCTTTTCCTGAAAATTTCACATCTTTTGGAGAACTTACCGGATATTTGGTGATGACAAACTTGATGGTGTACGCATTGTAGCAGTTAATGTAAAATGCTTTTTTTTCGTCAGATGACCAATCTTTCATGGGAGCATGAGATCGCAGTTCTATCAAGTACTTATCAAAGGGTTCAATATCATCCATAAATCCTTTATAATCTACTTTCCCTTGAGAAGAGACGTGCTTTTTCAGTAATTCTGTCCATAAAGAATGATCTGCCCGTTCAGATGAAAAGGCAAAAACGCTAAAAAATAAGGTGAAAAATAGTGCCAATTGCTTCATAGTAACTTCTTGTTATATCTTCTTCGTCGGCTTTAAAATAATGGACTTACAGAAGATGGATTATATTTCTGAAGTTAAGATAACAAATATTGCACCATAATTTTAGAAATTGATGTGTTGATTTTTTATGCAGCAGGCGATTAGGAAAAAAAACTCCTTTTATCTACTCATTAAAAAGTAATTACTTTTTGGGGAGTAATGCAATGATGCAAGCGCACATCAGCCTGGTGAGTGTCTTTCACTTTATCAATCGGTTCAAAATAACTCAAGCCGATAAAGGTGCAATTGGGTGAACAATTTGCCAAAAAACGATCATAAAATCCTTTGCCATATCCTACCCGGTATCCTTTTTTGTCTATGGCAAGTAGTGGAACAATTACAAAGTCAATAGTTGATATCGCTACTTCATCTCCATAGGTGGGTTCCGGAATTCCCCAATCCGATATTTTAAGCTGAGCCTTCTCTTCATAGCGGATGTGTTTCAATTGATCGCCATTCAATACAGGCAGTACAAACTGTGCGTTCAACTGATCAATGATTTTCCAGGTATTGATCTCCTTAAAGCGTTCAATGGGTAAGAAAATACTAACTGTTTTGTTGCTCAGGTCAAATTCATTCAAGAGTCGGTGAGCAATTTCAGTTGATAATTGATCCCTAACTTTGAAAGAGAGATCGCTTCTTTTTGCGAGATATAATTTTCGAATTTCTGATTTCTCCATTTTTTATCCATTTAACCATCCTGCTGACAATGCTACTGCAAAAACAATCATAGCCACAGAAATAAAGTTAGTGAGAAATTTCATCTTCATTTTTTTGAGGAGTAATTTTCCTGTAATCGCTCCAATTAGCGCTGCAGGAAGAGCAATCAAGAGATAATGCCATTGATCTCCTAAAATCGCCAGATCGTATTCTGTAAAGTAAACTGTCGTTCGCACCACATCCACTACTAATGCAACGAGTATACCTGTTGCAATAAACACTTCTTTATCTAATTTGTAACGAATCAAAAAGGCGGTTCTCAACGCACCCTGATGTCCGGATAATCCTCCAAAAAAACCACTGATGAATCCGCCGACCCACAAACTTTGCCTTGAAAAAATCAAGCTCCATTTCGGAATCAATTCAATCAGGGCAAATACCAGAAGGATGAGGGAGAAAATTAAATTGAACAGGCGCACTTCAAATATTCCACCAGCCATTTCATAGACAAAGACCACCTTATCTTCCATATAAAAAATGAGTTGTGAGCCTAAAAAAGCAGCAGGAATTGCAGCTAAACCAAAGGGAATAGCAATTTTCCAATCAATGCTTTTTTGCATGAGGGTAAACTTGAACACATTATTCAAGAAATGGACGATTGCTGTTCCGGTAATGGCTAAAACGACATCCTGAAAGATAAAATAAAAAACAGGAGTGAGTAGCGTCCCCAGGCCAAATCCGCTGAAAAAGGTGAGCCAACTGGCGCCAAAAGCAACGACTATGAGAATGAACACATCCATTTTACATGCCTGGCATTAATCCTTTGGCAGATTTTGCCATTTCCTGTTCTTTCATTTGGTTAGCCTGATCCAGTGCTTTGTTGGCGGCAATGACAATATGATCGATCAATTCTTCTTGTTCTATTCCTTCTTTCCCTTGAATATCCGTAATCACACCATTTCCGTTCACTTCAACTTTCACCCCTCCGGATTCGCCTTCTACCTTAACATTATTCAGCCTTTTTTTAGTTTCTTCTACTTGTTGCTGCATCTCTTGCAGCTTTTTCATCATATTATTTCCGAACATTTCTTAAAAAATTGATTAAATATTAAACTCAAAAATACACAAGATAAAGCGAAGCAACTTCTATCTTTGGAGATAAATTCAGAGCGTATGCAATCTATTATTGAAAAAGCGTGGGAAAACAGATCCCTTTTAGAAACTCAGGAAGTAAGGGCAGCGATTGATGAAGTGATCCGGAAAATTGATGAAGGAGAACTTCGCGTAGCTGAGCCAATGTCAAATGGAGAATGGCAGGTAAATGAATGGGTAAAAAAAGCGGTGGTGATGTATTTTCCGATCCGAAAAATGGAAACGGTGGAAGTGGGTCCTTTTGAGTTTCATGATAAAATGGCGTTAAAAACCGGCTATAAGGAAAAAGGGATTCGGGTGGTACCACATGCCATTGCTCGCTATGGAGCTTATATATCAAAGGGGGTAATCATGATGCCGTCTTATGTGAATATTGGGGCGTATGTAGATGAGGGAACAATGGTAGATACCTGGGCAACTGTAGGTTCATGTGCTCAAATTGGTAAAAACGTTCACCTGAGTGGTGGAGTAGGGATTGGCGGTGTGTTAGAGCCTTTACAGGCAGCTCCAGTGATCATAGAAGATAACGCTTTTATCGGATCCAGATGTATTGTTGTGGAAGGTGTTAGGGTAGGGAGAGAAGCCGTGCTCGGAGCAAATGTGGTGCTGACCATGTCTACAAAAATCATTGATGTAACAGGTAATCAGGCAAAAGAAATTAGAGGTTATGTCCCTGAAAGGTCAGTTGTAATTCCGGGTTCGTATACCAAAAAATTCGCTGCGGGTCAGTATAATGTACCTTGCGCATTGATTATCGGCCAAAGAAAAGAAAGCACGGATAAAAAAACGTCATTGAATGAGGCCTTGCGTGAGAATGATGTAGCGGTTTAGTCAATTGTCAATTTGTCAATTATCAATTATCAATTATCAATTATCAATTATCAATTATCAATTATCAATTTTCAATTGCTAATTGTCCTATTGCTAATTGTTAATTGTCCTATTGCTAATTGCCCCATTGCTAATTGCCCCATTGCTAATTGCCCTATTGTTAATTGTTAATTGCCCTATTGTTAATTGCCCTATTGTTAATTGTTAATTGCCCCATTGCTAATTGCTAATTGTCCTATTGCTAATTGCTAATTGTCCTATTGCTAATTGTTAATTGTCCTATTGCTAATTGCCCCATTGCTAATTGCCCCATTGCTAATTGCCCTATTGTTAATT